>JABIDC010000012.1 GCA_018651925.1 archaeon
TACAAATGAATCTTATTATTTGAAATCTAATCCTTTTGATTTTTACAATTCAACAACTCTTCCTTCATCAACAGAAACTGATCCTTTATGGTCTGTTAATTTTACAAAATATAATGCAACTTGGTCTTCGACATATAATTCAACTTACAACGCCTACAATTCAACAGGATTGATAATTAATTGGTCTGGAGATTATTTGACTTTGTCAGAATTATTAAATTTCAATTATTATAATTCTACAGATTTTAATATTAGTAATTACCTTTTAATTTCAAATTGGAATGTTACAAATGAATCTTATTATTTGAAATCTAATCCTTTTGATTTTTACAATTCAACAACTCTTCCTTCATCAACAGAAACTGATCCTTTATGGTCTGTTAATTTTACAAAATATAATGCAACTTGGTCTTCAACATACAATGCTACTTACAATAATTGGGCTTACAATCAAACAACCCCTGCAATAAATAAAATTCTAAGTTTTAGTTATTACAATTCAACAACTCTTCCTTCATCAACAGAAATTGATCCTTATTGGTCTGATAATTTCACAAAATATAATTCAACTTGGTCTTCAACATACAATGCTACTTACAATAATTGGGCTTACAATCAAACAACCCCTGCAATAAATAAAATTCTGAGCTTTAGTTATTATAATTCAACAAATTTAGTTATTGGCGATTATTATTTGAAATCAAATCCTTTTGGATTTTGGAATGATACTTATGCAACATTTAATGAAACTTATGCGGATACAAAATATTTACAAAATGGAACTAGTGCTTGGTTTACAGAAGTAAATTCAACTGGCAATATTACGGCCGAAGAAATTCATTTAGAGCAAGATCCTACCAATCACAGAATCTATGATAATTCTACTTGTGTGATAATTCGGGGGGATACATCTACGATGTATATTTGTTAATGAAAAAAATATTTATTTTGTTTTTTTTTGGAATAATTTTTTTTAATCTTGCAGGAGGGGCAGGAACTCTTGAATCATTTAGTGGAAATTTTTTTGAAGGTTTTGAATCAAATAGTTTTACTACAAATAATTGGACTCTTTCTGCTGCAGGGAATAATTGGATAATAAATGGAAATTTTTATCAAGGAAGTTATGCTGCAGAGTGTGAACCAGCTAATGGAGGAGATAGCATAATTGAGATTGATGTAGATACTACTAATTATGAAAATATTAGTTTTTCTTTTTATACATATACTTACAAATTGGATATTGGAGAATATATTGCAGCAGATTGGTATAATGGAACTACGTGGATTAATTTAATGCAAATAGAAGATATTGGTTCATATGCTCTTTATTCTTATAATTTGACAAATGATGCAAATAATAATTCTGCTTTTAAAATAAGATTTAGGTGTTTGGCTAGCAATCCTCGTGAAATGTGTTATGTTGATAATGTTAATGTTGTGGGAGATTATGCAGTAGAAGACAATATAAATCCAAATGTAGTTTTTAATTTTCAGGATCCTGCAGACATAAATACGTTTAATATTTTCCCAATAAAATTAAATATTTCTTATAATGTTTCTGATGAAACTGCTTTGAATCTTTCTAGTGTGAAATTATTTTATAAAACAAATTCTTCTTCTCAAGATAGTTATGTTTCTGTGAATGGTACTTTGTTGGATTCTTCTAATTTTTTAACTTCCTTGATTGATAAATCAAATCAAGCGGATATTTGGTATTTTAAATTGAAGGATAATTCAGTTTATCCTGCGACTTATAATTTTAATGAGGTTGTCATGGAAAATACAACTCATTCAATATATGATCTTAATTCGGCTAGAAAATTGGTCAAGATAGAATTATTGAATGTCTCGAATCAAAAGAATTATTCAATCTTTGAGGTTATGGTTAATAATTCTTATTCTTTTGGAGCAAGAAGCCTTAGGGTATATTATTGTAATTCTTCTTATGTTTCAGGAGATGTTTTGGGAAATTCCGATTGTACAAATTTTTATAATTTACCAGCTCAATCAGATTATAATCATTCCCATTCAGAATATGCATCGCATCAAACAATACCTTTTGCAATAAATACAACTTCTGGAAAAATTGGAAATGTCTATGTGACAAATACGTCTTATTTTATTTTAAGAGGGAGGGTTGGAATTCATGCTTGGGATATTTATTATGTTGATAATGTATCGAGAATTTCAGCTATTCAGACATCAACTACTAGGGGGAATAGTTGGTCTGATTTTTCTGGAACAGTTGATGCCCACCTACATCAATACGATGGTTCTGAAAAGTTTTATTATTATGTTTGTGCAAATGATACTTCTGATAATCAAAATTGTTCAAATTTGCGAAGTGATTTATTGAATTTAACTGGGCTTCCTCCTACTTCCCCAAATGTTTATGCTCCAAATGAAAGTATTTATTCTGGAAATATAATTATAAATTATACTGCTTCCCTGTCTCCAAATGGTTATGCCATTTCTTATTATAATATTTCTTTGGTTGATTTAAACGAAACTTTTTTTCAATTAATTCAAACAAATAATTCACTAAATTTAAGTTATGTTTGGAATTCTTCCTTAGTCAGCGATGGAGAATATTTTATTCGGGTTGAAGCTTGTGATGTCGTGGGACAGTGTTCTTCTGGTTTTTCAGAAAATATCACTATACAAAATGTGGTGGATACTTGCATGTATTCTGGATCGGGAAATTGGGTGGTTAATTGTTCGGATGATTGTATGATTGATTCAAATGTTGATTTGGAGGGGAATAATATTTCCATAACTGGTTATGGGAGTTTTAGTACAACAGCAAATATTACAAATTTTACTGAGTTGTATATTCAGGGCATTAATTCTGTAAATCGTTGCGAGGTTTATTGTTCTGGAGGAGGTTGTTTTAAATCATGAAATGTAAATTACTTTTTTTGATGGGGTTAATTTTATTTTTGCCTTTTTTATTTGCAGAATTAAATCAATCAAATGAAACGGAAATGAATTTTGTAATTAATGAAAGTTCAAATCAAAATATAAATTTGACTTTAAATGAATCTGTTGAAAAAGATTTTAATGAAACCAATAAAACCGAGATAAATATTACCTTGCCCAATACAAATATTTCTAACATAAATAATGAAACTAATTTAACATTCCGAGAAGAAAATCTTACTGATTTTGTTGGGTTCAATGAAACTAATTTAACAAATGAAACAATTATTTTGGAAATTTTTGATTTTTTAATAAATACTCTTGCAGAAGGAAATTCTTATTTTACAAATCTTTTTACTATTGGTTCACAAGGTTCTAAAATTATTGGTGTTGATTATGGGGGGAGATTTATTTTAACTAGCTTACAGGCTGGAACCTCGAATGGGCAAGGAGAAATTTATTTGGCAAATATTGGTTTTCTTGGAAATTCTACTTTTGAAGAAGCCGAGTCTATTATTCCAGTTGTGCCGCCTTCTACTGGGGGAGGGGGATCTGGAGTGGTTTCTCCAGTTTTAGAGTGTATAAATGATACAGAGTGTAATGGAAGTAGTTTTTGTTTTGAGAATAAATGTTATGCTTATGAATGTGACGCAGATGAGGATTGTGAGGACGATAAAACTTGTTGGATTCATAGATGTGTAAAACTTTTTGATATGAAAATAATTGAGATTGAATCTCCTATTTATCCTGGAGAATTTTTTAATTTTACTTATTTTTTAAAAGGAGTTGCAGAAATTCATGGAGATGTTATTGTAAGATTTTGGGTAGAGAAAGATGGACAAATTGTAACTGAAGGATTTGATACTATCTATATGGGGGATTTTGAAGAAAGAACAGAATCAACAGAGTTATTTTTGCCTGCTACAATTCTTCCAGATATTTATAATTTTTATGCGGAAGTTAATTATGATTCTTATTATGCTCGTGCTGGAAGAGTAATCGAGATACAAGAACCTTTGGATGGAATTGAAGAAGAACTCCCTGGAGGAGGATTTTTTACTGGACAGACAATTGCCCAGGTGGGAGAGGGAATAAGAACAAATATTTTGCCAATTTTAATTAGTGTCGGAACTTTAGCTTTATTATTAATTATTTATTGGGAAAGAAAAAAAATTAAGAAAGCTTTGGTTCAAGAGGAAAAATTAGTAAAGAAATATCGGATTTCTTTTGCAACCGGTTTTTTGATATTAATTTTAATTACAATTTTATTTAACTTAATTAAGTTTAAAATCATTAATTTCTTTCCATTGAATCTTTCTTTTACAAATTTATTTGAAGGTATTTTTATTTTATTTCAAAGAATCTTCAAAGAGCTTTTCTTTTTAATTAAAGAATATGTTATTTATTTAATTATTATAATTCTTTTAATTTTGTTAATTATTTTCCGGGAAAAAATAAAAAGATTTTTTAATTTATCTAATTTCTTTAAAAAATTAAAAATAACTTTAATTAGTTCTTTTGGAAATTTTAAAAAAGTTTTTAAAAAACAAGAGCACGAGTTGGAATTAAAAAGAAAGGAGATAGTTAAAGAAGAATTACTCCGGAAAAAGAAATTTGAGGAGGAAAAAGAAAAGAGAAGACTATTGATAATAAAGAAAAGTATTTTGATAAAAAGAAAAGAAAAAAGGTTTTTAGAAAAATTTAAACTTTCTTTAATAAGTTTTTTTAATGGAATTAAAAAAGATTATCAAAAACAAAAACATGAATTGGAGATAAGAAGGAAAAAGGCAAGAGAAAAGGAATTATTGAAGATAAAAAGAATTAAAGAAGAACAAGAAAGAAAGAGAATTTTGAAATTAAAGAGACAAAAGATAAAATTAACAAAACAAAAGAGAATCCAAGAAGAGAAAGAAAGGAAAAGATTATTGGCAATAAAGGAAAGAAAATTGTTTTTAGAAAAAATAAAAAATAATTTTGTTGGTTTTTTTAAGAAAATTCAAGAAGAAGCTCGGGAGAAAAGAAAGAAACAAGAATCATTAAGATTGAAGAAGATGCGAGAGAGAAGAGAAAAAGAACGGAGATTAAGGTTAAAGAAGATTGAAGAGCAAAAGTTTTTCAGGGTTCAAGAGATTAAGAGAAATAAAGAAAAAAATAAATTATTGAAGATAAAAGAAATTGAAGAAAGGAAATTAAGTCAAATTAATAAAATTAAATTAAAGAAAGAAAGAGAAAGATTGTTAAAATTAGGAAAGATTAAATCCAAGATTGAAAAAATGGAAAAACCTAGTAAAATTTCATTTGATTTCTTAAAGAAGATTAAGATTAAAATTCCTAAGAAGAAAATTAAAGAGGAAGAGAAAAAAATTATTTCAAGCTTCTTAAAAAAAGAAGAACTTGTTTTAAAACCGGAGAGAAAAAGAAAACGAAAGAATCTTTTGTCGACTCTTTTTAAAAAAATTAAATCCAAGAAAAAGAAATCTGTTCCAAAAGAATTTTTGAAAAAAGAACTTGTTCCAGACCCATTTTCAAAAGAAGAATTTATTCCAAAGAAAAATTTTAAAGAAAAATCTGGCCCTTTTAAGGAGAAACAAAATACCTCCAAATCTATTCCGAAAGAATTTTTAAAAAAAGAAAAGAAATTGAATCCTTTTTCAAAAGAAGAATTTATTCCAAAGAAAAATTCTAAAAAGAATGGAGAGTAATTTAATGGCTAATATGTTCGCGGGATTTTATATATAATTTTGATATATTATAAATAATATAAAATGGTAAAAAGAGTTATTAGCTTTACAGTTGATGAGGATTTGTTTTCTGCTTGGAAAAAATATGCTAAGAAGAAATCAGTTAATTCTTCTCAATTAGTTGAGAAATTTTTGAGAAACTATCTAAAAAATAGAAAATAAATTTTATTGGAGGTTTAAATGAAAAAAACTTGTAAAAAGTGTGGAAAAGAAATTTGTAAAAAGTGTGGTGGATGTGATTGCAATTCTTGTAAATGTGAAGGCAAGGAATAGTTTTTGAGTGTTAAGAAAAAAGGCAAATCTATTCGTATCCGGGGTTATAAAATTTAAGTTCATTTATTATTTAGGAGTTTTTATAAAAAAGAAATATTAAAAATGAAATTTGATTTAAAGTATAAACTAATAATTCTTTCTATTTTTATTGGAGTAATTCCTCTGATTATTAATAGTAATCTGACATATGGTTTTGGAAAAGATTCAACAGAAAAACAAATTTTATCTCAAATAAATTCTGTTGCCGATTTAAAAAAAGATTCATTAAATAAGTGGTTCTCTGGAGAGAGAGATAATTTAAAAATTCAAAGTAGAGATTTTGAATTAATTTTGTTTCTTAACGGAGAGAGTTCAAGTAATTTTTCTTATCAGGGGATATTAAATAGGGTTGATGGTTTTAAAGAAAGTCATGGCCACAAGAGAATATTTATTACGGATAAATTTGGAGAAGTTATTCTTTCTACAGAAAAAAAAGATGTTGGTGAATTTTCAAAGGAGAGTTATGTCCAATCTCCTTTGAAATCTCATAATTCTTATCTCGGGGAGGTTTTTAATTCTCCTGCTGGTCCAGTAATGTTTATTTCAGAACCAATTTTTGATTTTGATTTTGATAAAAATGTAATGATTAATGATGTAATTGGAATTTTTGTAATGGAAGTTGATGTGGAAAAAGAAATATTTTATCCCTTGGAGACTTGGCGTGGAAGAGGAGAAACAGGAGAGGTTTTAGTTGTAAGAAGGGATGGAGAAGAGGTTTTATTCTTGAATGAATTGAAACATAAAGAAAATGCTTCACTTAATTTTAGAATTCCTTTAGATTCTGAATTTGCAAAACCCGCTATTTTTGCATCTGATGGGAAAGAGGGGATCTTGAGAACACTAGATTATCGGGGGGAAGAGGTTTTGGCTGCATATCGAAATATTAATCTTCTTAATTGGGGATTGGTGGTTAAAATTGATGCTGTTGAAGCTTTTCAAGATGTTTTTATTTTAAGAGATAGGGTTTCTTTTGTTGGTTTTGTTTTACTTTTTATTGTAATATTTTTTGCAATTTTTTCTTCAATTTTGGTTACTCGGATTGAGAGAAAAAGAACAGATCAATTAGAAAGATTTGTAAAAGTTACAGTTGGAAGGGAAAAGAAGATGATTGAATTAAAAAAAGAGATTCAAACTTTAGGAGGGAAAAATGGGAAGAAAAAATAAAGATAATTTTAAATCCAAACAAAGAAGTTTGTTAGAACCAGCGGCATTATTGAATATTCTTGAAGATTTAGAAGAAGAAAAGAAGAACTTGAAGAAGAGCGAGGAAAGATATTTTACTTTAATTGATAGATTGGATGTCGGGGTTGTTCTTCATGCTCCAGACACTCGCATATTGTTAAGTAATCCTAAAGCAAGTGAAATCTTAGGAATTGGTTTTGAACAGATGGTCGGAAAAAAGGTTGTGAGCCCTCGTTGGAAATTTGTAAGGCCAGATGGGGAGGAAATGCCAATAGAAGAATATCCTGCGAGTAAAGTAATTCGGTCAAAGAAACCTTTTTCAAATTATTTGGTAGGGGTTAAACGTCCTGATAGAAAAGATTTAGTTTGGATAAATGTTAATTCCTCAATTGTTTTTGATGAAAAAAAGAAAATAAAATATGTTACTATTTCTTTTCAAGATATAACTGAAAAAAAGAAGGCAGAAGAAGAAATTATAAAAGAAAAGGAAAGGGCAGAAAATTATTTTGATTTAGCAGGAAATATTATTCTGGCATTGGATTTAAATGGGAATATTATTAAGTTGAATAAAAAAGGATGCGAAGTTTTAGGATACAAAAATCTTTCTTGCGAATTAATTGGGAAGAATTGGTTTGACTTGTGTCTCCCCAAATATAATCGGAAGGAGATTAAGGGAGTTTTTAATAAATTAATTAGAGGAAAAATTAAATTAACAGAACATTATGAAAATCCAATTCTAACAAGAAAGGGGGAAGAAAGAATTATTTTTTGGTATAATACTCTTATTAATGATAAGGACGGAAAGGTTATTGGGCTCCTTAGTTCTGGAGACGATATTACTGAGAAGAAAAAGGTAGAAAATAAGTTGAAAGAAAGTGAAGAAAAAATTAAACAAATCTTTGGGCATTCCCCAATTGCTAAATTTGTTATAGATAAGAATCATAAGATTATTGCCTGGAATGAAGTTGTGGAAAAATTGACTGGATTTAGTTCTGAAAAGATGCTTGGAACAAATAATCAGTGGAAACCTTTTTACTCTAAAAAAAGAGTTGTTATGGCAGATTTGATTGTTGATAAAAAATTATCTAAGATTCCAATATTGTATAAGGGTAAAAGTAAAAAATCAAAATTAATTAAGGGGGCTTTTGAGGGAACTGATTTTTTTCCTTCTGTGGGGAAGAATGGAACTTGGCTTCATTTTACTGCAACTCCTTTAAAAAATGTTGATGGAGAAATTATTGGGGCTATTGAAACTATAGAAGATGTGACAGAGAGAAAAAATGCAGAAAAATTGCTCGTGGACTCTGAGGAGAAATTTCGAATTATTGTGGAAAATGCTCCTCAAGGAATTTTTCTCTTTGATGTTGGTTTGAGAAAATTTGTTGAAGCAAATCCTAGCATACAAAAGATGTTGGGCTATTCAAGACATGAATTTTTAAAAATGGGTTGGAAAGAGATTAGTTCAAAGATACAGCCCAAGAAAAAAGGAGCCAAGGTATTTGGAGAGAATTTGGAGAAGATGACTTTGAAGGGAGAATCTCAAACAATAGAATGGATTTTCTTAAACTCAAAAGGAGAAGAAATTTTAACAGAAATTCATTTGGTTCGGTTACCCCAAGATTATCGGAAATTGATAAGAGCGAATATTGTAGATATACATGAAAAAAAGAAGTGGGAAGACGAATTAAAAACTTTAAATCAAGAACTTGAGAATAAAGTTGAAGAAAGAACAGAAGAATTGCAAAAAGCAAATAAAGAACTTAAAGAATTGGATGCCGTAAAGACAGATTTTCAGAATCTGATTTCGCATGAACTAAAAACTCCTTTAACTGCAATGTCAGCACATTTGGAGATATTAGAAGATAAAGATTTTAGTTCTTTACCTGAAGAAGGAAAGAAGTTTAAAGAAAGTTTAGATTCAATAAAAAGAAATAATAATCAATTAAAAATATTAATTAATAATCTTTTAGAAATCACGAGAATTCAGGCTAGAACTTTTGTTTTAGATATAGAAAAAGTTGATGCTTCAGAAGTTGCAATGGAAGTAATTAATGATTTGGAGGCGCTTGTTGATCTGGATAAAATAAAGATTGTAAAAAGATTTTGTAAAATTCCAAAGATTAGTGTAGATAAACAACGACTTATAGAGATATTCAGTAATCTTATTACTAATTCAATTAAATTTACTGAGAAGGGGGAAATTACAATAACTTGTAAAAGAAAGGGAAAATTTGTTTTGTTTAAGATTTCTGATACAGGAATTGGAATAAAAAAAGATAAAATTCCCCATTTATTTGAAAAATTTTATCAAGCGGGAAATCCTCTTTCCAACAAATATGGTGGTTCTGGACTAGGGTTATCAATTACAAAGCAATTATTGGAATTACAAGGGGGAGAAATAAAAGTTAAAAGTACTTATGGGAGAGGTTCAACTTTTACAATAAAACTTCCAATTAAATATAGAAAATCTGAGGAATATGTTTCTCTTGGGAAAACTCCTCTTTGTGAGGGAGTATTGGCGGTTAAAAGAAAAGATAAGGAGAGAAAAGAAAGAGAAATTTTAACTCCTTTTCAAAAAGAGAGTTCGATAGTTGAAGATTTATTTTCAAAAGTTAATAAAAAAAATGGTTCAAAATCATCAAAAGGAGGTGGTAATCATGTTGAAAAAAAAGTCAGAAAAAAAGTCCGTAATTCTTAGGAGAAAAATTCTTTATATCGAAGATAATAAAGATACTGCAAGTGCGGTAAAGATTATTCTTGAAGAGAAAGATTGGGCGGTTAAATTAGCTTATACTGGAAAATCAGGTCTTCAAATGGCTAAGAAAAAATTTGATTTAATTCTTTTAGATATAATGCTTCCAGATATGTCTGGATGGGATATTTTTGAAAAGTTAAAAACTTCTTCAAGGAAGTTTGCATTTCTAAGTGCAATCCCTATTTCCAAAGAGAGAATGAGGGAATTAAAAAAAGCAGGAGTTTCGGATTATATAACTAAACCTTTCACTAAGGCAGATTTAATTAAACGGGTGGGAAAGCTCTTGAAATCTTAGGAATAAAATGAAATCCAAATTAGTAATTGTTTCAGTTGAGAAATTACAATCAGAAATAGTGAGCACTTTACTTTCATTTGAGGGTATTGGAGTTTATGTTTCACTAAATAAGACCCAAAAAGGAATTATAAATTTGCTTGAGAAAAACAAAGTTGATACGAAAAAATTGTTTTTTGTTGATTGTGTTGGTTCAAATAAAGAAGATAAAAAAGTAATTCAGGTTTCTCCTAGTAAATTAGATGAATTGGGTTATGCAATCAATTCTTTTTTACAAGAAATAAAAGGAGATAAATTCTTGATAATTGATGCGTTGTCCACCTTGATGATTTATAATAATGAAAATCAAGTTGCTGCGTTTGTAAGAAAGATTACTAAATATGCTTCAAATAATGAAATTGAATTAATTGCATTTAGTCCCAAAACAAAAGGAGAAGAATTTTTGAATAAAATTTTTAATTTTTTTGATGAGGTTGTTGGAAAATGAAATCTGTTTTCTTAATATTAATTTCAATGTGTTTATTTTTTAGTTTAATGAATCTTGTTTCTGCCTTGAGTGTTGTGGTGAATGTTCCAGAAAAGTATACTGAGGTTGTTGCAGGGGAGAGAGTTTATTTTGAAATAGAGGTTAAATTTCCAGAGAATCCTTCAAGAATAGATTTGATCCTCGAATATGATATTTTTAATGAAAAAGGGGAGGTAATTGCTCAGTCAAAAGTTTTGAAAGCAATTGAAACACAAGCATCATTTTTGGATTTTATTGTTATTCCAGAGAATGCATATTCTGGGAGATATTATATTCAAGTCAAAGTGAAAGATTATGAGGAGTTAAGTGAGAGTGTTGGTGCAAGTTTTCAAGTAAAGGGAGAGAATAAAGATTTGCCAATTATTTTCTTTTGGATTTTTATAGGATTATTGATAATTTATCTTGGATTTCGATTTAGAAATGTTTGGAAGAAAATTTTGGTTAGAGCTAAGATTAAAAAAATTGTTCGGGAAAGAACTGGAAAGAAATAATTTTGTTCATAGTAAGATTTAAGGCAAGATTGTATAATTTTTAACAAAAATTTTCTTTGAAAATTTATGAAAGATGCTTGCCGAACATAGTCGCTTCGCATCAAGTAAACTTTTAAATCTCTTCATAGTAAGATTTAAAAGTAAAAATTAGTTGAAATGATTGTAAGATTTAGGTGGATTTTATGTATTGCCCCGATAGTACAGAGGCCAAGTATGCTGCCCTTTCACGGCAGTGACCCGGGTTCGAATCCCGGTCGGGGCGTCATAGTATTTTGTGATATTAATGGGATTCCTTCTTGAAAAAGAAAGAAAATGTTCAAGTTTTATCCATATTTTTAGTTTTAACTAAAGAATTTGTTATTAAATTTTTATTATACAATTATCAATTAATTATTAAGTAGTAACAAAATAGAAACATTTAAATAGTTTAATTACTAAAAAATAATATGAA
>JABIDC010000011.1 GCA_018651925.1 archaeon
AATTTAATTAATCGTCAAAATTTATTTTTTTTATTTTAACTTATTTATTTTGGGAGGAAGAAACTCCCAACAGAATTTTTATTGGTTATCAAACCAACTTAATTTTTCAGACCTAGGCAACTGCTTTATTGCATACTCACACTTACAAGCATCAGATTTATCTAAACAAGATT
The DNA here is from genome assembly GCA_018651925.1 of archaeon. Lineage (GTDB taxonomy): Archaea > Nanobdellota > Nanobdellia > Pacearchaeales > GW2011-AR1 > JABIDC01. Next base: position 174 of record JABIDC010000011.1, read on the forward strand.
TAACTTTCAACAATTGCTTAAACCCTTTTTTACAAACATATTTACTTCCTTTTCCAGAAGCATGAACCTTCATTCGATTATCAACATCATTTGTAACACCAGTATAAAACGAACCATCCATACATTCAAGAATATAAACACACCATTCTTTTTCCATAATAAACAAAATAAAAAGAACTTTATAGATATTTATTTATACAACCAATAATTATTTATATTAAGAAATTCAATTCAATTTATGTCATGGGTACCAACACCAATCCCAATTAATGGACTTTCAAGCGGACCAAGCCTTCTCGCAGAAGGATTAAAATATATGAAAGCCATGGAAGCACAATATCGCGTTCCAGAACCAATTACATTTACTTCTGAATCAGTTGTCTCTTCTGTATTAAGAGATTTTGATGCAAGAAGAGATTTATCTTCTAGAGAAGATTCTACTTCAGGATCATATTCTATTCAAACAATGGCATATGCACTAGAATCATTAAGAGATTCTCCTGAAGATATAAGACAATATCTCGAAACAATGATAGGGATCTCAAAAGAGACATTACAAAGAGAACTTGATAAAGACTCAGAAAAAGGTCTTGCAGCCAAAATGGTAGAATCTGGGGCAACATCTATCAGTGATGTTGCAAGAGGGTTGGCCATTAATCATCTTAAACATGTAATTGGTATGTATCCAACTGGTGAGATTCATGAAAAATGGAATGCAGCAATACCAGATTTAAATGCTTCTTCTGGAATATAGATTTAAATTATCCATTATAAATTCTATAACTTTCTTTTTACTTAATTTATCTGTATCTACTATTATTCCTTTGGGATCTATTTTTTTATCATGAAGTTTATGTGCTTTATCAACCCATTTCTTCCCCATTAAAGGATGCCATTTGTCTTTAGCCCTTTGAACATCCCTTTTATATGCAGTTTTTGTAGAAACACTAAATTGAAAGGTAATAACCTTATAATTATATTTCTTTAAAGAATAATTTATAGATTTCCTCAAACTCTTCTCAGACATTTCTTCCATAAGAATATTTTTTCCTGTCTTAAGAGCTTCTTTCAAAATAGCAAACAAAAACTTCTTACCATATTTTTTCCTATCAGAATCATTTAAAGTTTCACCAAGAGTTTCCTTAATATTACAGAAATCAACAAAAATCCAATTCTTAAGTTCTTTTCTTTTTTTTAGTGTGTGAAACGCTGTAGATTTACCACTTGTTGGCCTTCCACGTAAAATAACTATTTTTGGTTTCATTTTAATATTTTATTTTCTAATAATTTTTTTGTTTTTTTAAAATGTACACTTGCTCCTTAATTTCCATTCTTTAGTTCTTTTTCCATCAATTTTAGTTTCAATAAATCTAACAAGTTTAATTAAAAGAGTATATCTCTTTTTCATATTGGTTTCTAATAATGTTTTTTTATATAATGAGGCAAATTTATTATCCTTAGAACTAAGATAATTGTATAGTCTTTTATGCTTTTCTTCATAAGTTCTTGAAATATGTAAAAACACATCAAGAGTTTTTTTAAGAATATCATTCGCTATTAAATTAAATGCGAAGGAATCATTTTTTATATAGGTATCTTCTAAATCTTTCTCCAAATCATCTAAGAAATATTTTGCAAGCTCTTTTGAAGTATTATCCATTGGGTTTCTTTTCTTATTTATTATTGATTTAGCTTTCTTAATTAATCTGTCAATTTCATTTCCCCTTCTAAATAATATTTTAGAATTAGCAAACATATGGGCGGTGTGAGGTCCGCCTTTCTTTGTCTCATCAATAAAATATTGTTCTACTTGTTTAACCGGATTCATAAAATATTCCACTTCTACACCATTTATCCAAGTATTTCCCCTTTCCCTGTATTTTCCTTCTTTAGTTAAAATATACACATCTAAATCTGAATTTTTATCCGGAACTGAATGAATAAAACTCCCTGTAATAAGAATTGCTATCACATTTTTATTCTTTTTAGTTTTATCTACAAAAATATTTAAGGCCTTTTCAAATTTTTCTTTTGAGTCCTTTTTTGTTGTTTTTCTTATTTTCATTTTTTATCATATAATTGATTGATAATTTTTAATATTTCTTTATCATTACATTTTAAATTTAATTTTTTCTTAGTTTTCTTTTCATATTCTTTTTCAATATATTTCATAAAATCCCAATTATCTTTCATTGCTTTTCTAATATTTTTAATACCTATAGATATTTTTTCTCCTCTGAAAAAACCCATTTCTTTTTTTGATAAAAAATGTTCCCCATTCCTTTTTATTTCGAAGTCTTTTAATCCCTTGGTTTTAGCATATAATTCTAAAAGTAAGACCCTAATATCAAAAACTTCCCCCAATGCAGAGAACTTTAATCCCCGTGAATAATGTTTAGCAGTGTAAAGGTGCCAATCTCTTAAATAGTATAACGTATTTTCAAAATCTTTATGAGAGATTTTTGGTTTTATCTTTTTAGATTTTTTTATTATGTCTTTTAGTATCTCTTTTTTATCAAATCCTATTCTTATATTCTTTAATTCTTCAGAAGGTTTTAGATTAGAGAGTTTGATTGGATCTATTTCAACTTTAAGATATTCTTCTCCAATATGTGCATATGTTTCATGTTCATCTAAGTATCTACCAACAAACTTTATTTCCCCCCATTTACTCAATATTGAAGGAAGATTTTTGAATATTTTATCAAAATCTTTATCTTTAACTACAATATCTATATCAACATCAGAATATTCATCCCAAGTTTGGCTCGCTGTTGATCCAGTATAATAAACTGCAATTATTTCTGGGATTTGTTTGAGTTTATCTGTAAATTCTTCTAATTGTTTTGAATGATCTCTTTTAGTCATAAGTAAATTCAATCTTTGTGATTCATAAATCTTTCTTTATTTCGATATATTAATAAAGGAAAATATTAAAATTTAAACATATGGGGATAATGAGTGTTAAAAACAATCCAAAAATATATTTTTGGGCTCAATTATTTGGAAGTGTTAGTTTTATCGCTCCGGTTCTTGCATTATTCTTCTTACATAGGGGATTACTATTATCTGATATTCTTGTTTTATTTGTAATTGATGTTGTTTTTTCTTTAATCTTTGAAATTCCAACTGGAACTATCGCGGATAGATTTGGTTATAAAATTTCACTAATTATCTCACAAGTACTTTTAATTGCATCAATGGTTATTTGGATATTCGCTTTTGATAAATATATGTTCTATGCTGCTGCCGCAATAGCAGGTATTAGTTGCACATTCCATTCTGGAGTAAAGTCTGCTTTAATCTATGAATCCTTAAAAGAAAATGGAAAAGAAAAAACTATGAGTAAGGTTTGGGGCAAAATTATGTCGGCACCTCAGATAGCTTTAGCAATGGCAGACCTCGTTTTGGATCAATGGGACATAAAAAAAGTTAGAACAACTGCAAAGAAAAAATAAAAAAATGAACAACAAATACCTTTTTGGAGTTTTTTTCTTTTCCGGATTAATAATTACTTTCTTAGGATATTTGGCTAAAAAATATAAGAAATATAAAAAATCTAAGCTCTAAATTTCTTAAATAAAACAATCGTTAAAACTAGAAAAAATATCCCAGTGATTGAATACCAAAGAAAATTTGTTTCTGGTTCTGGAAAAAAGAATAATGCTATTAAACCAACAATCAAAGAAACAATCCAATAATTTTTCATTTTAATAAGAATTCAGGCGAAGGCGAATTTACGCCCTCGCCGGGAATTGAACCCGGGTCTTCAGCGCGACAGGCTAACGTACTAGCCATTATACGACGAAGGCAAAAAACCTCCACCTGAATATAAACTATTTTATCAAGATTAATTTTTAAACCTTGCTATTACAAAGAAACCTACTTTCTTTTTCTAGAAATACATCTAATACAGCTATAAATTAAAACAATTAAGAAATAAAGCGAGATAACAATAATTGCAATTATGAAAAAGAAAGCCTCGTCTCCATTTCTTGCATCAAACCAAGATTGAAATAAAGCATAAACTAGATTATGCAACATAACTGCAACAAACCAAGATACAACAATAATCCAAAGCTTCTTCCAACTAATTAAAAAAAGCTTTTCAAAATTCATTTGACCTTCACAACCTTTTCATCATTCATATATTTCTGAAGAGCTTTTGGAATTTTAATTGATCCATCTTCAAGTTGATTATTCTCCATCAAAGCAATCAATGCTCTTGGACTAGAAATTACAGTATTATTCAAAGTGTGTGCAAAATTAATTTCTCCATTTAAATCATACCTAATATTTAACCTTCTTGCTTGTGCATCAGTCATATTACTACAACTCCCAATTTCAAAATATTTTTTTTGTCTTGGACTCCAAGTCTCAACATCTGTAGATTTCGCTTTCAAATCTGCCAAATCTCCTGAACAACATTCCAAAGTTCTAACAGGAATATCTAAACTTCTAAAAAAATCTACTGTAAATTGCAACATCTTATTATACCAATTATAACTTTCTTTTGGCTCACAAACCACAACCATTTCTTGTTTTTCAAATTGATGAACTCTAAAAAAACCCTTTTCTTCAATTCCATGTGCTCCAACTTCCTTTCTATAACAAGCAGAATAAGCAGTAATAGTTTCAGGTAAACTCTTACCATTTAATTTTTTATTCTTATACATGCCAATCAAAGCATGTTCAGAAGTTCCAATCAAATACAAATCTTCTCCCTCAATTTTATACATCATTGCATCTTTTTCTTCAAAACTCATAACCCCATCAACAACTTCAGAACGAAGCATATTTGGAACAACAATTAATTCAAAACCTTTATCAATCATATAATCTCTTGCATAAGAAAAAAGTGCTGAATGCAATCGAGCAATATCTCCCCTAAGAAAATAAAAACCATTTCCAGAATTCTTTTGTGCAATTTCAAAATCTACACCATTCATTTTCAAAGCCAATTCTGCATGATTAAAAATCTCATATTTAGGAACAATTGGCTCTCCAAATTTTTCAATCTCAACATTTTCAGAATCATCTTTACCTAAAGGAACAGATTCATGCATGATATTTGGAATCTTAAACATAATCTCATTTATGTCTTTTTCTAATTTTAATAACTTTTCTTGATTTTTATCAATTTTAGCGGGAATTTTCTTAGCTTCCTCTAATTCTTTATCAGCATTTTCTTTTTTCTTTTTTAATTCGCTAATTTTTTTAGAAATTCTATTTCTATCACTTCGAAGTTTATCTCCTTCAAATTTCAACTTTCTCCATTTCTCATCCAACTTTAAAATATTATCAACTAAAACTAATTTTTCATCTTGAAACTTCTTTTTTATATTTTCTTTAACTAATTCAGGACTTTCACGAATTAACTTAATATCAATCATGAAAAATAAAAAGAAATGTCATATTTAAATTTAATGTGAATTATAAACTTAAAGTCAACCACATAATAAGAAATCCAAATAGAATTCCAGCAATCACTTGAAGAGCAGTATGTCCTTGCCTTTTCAAATTTTCAATCTCTGCTTCTATTGGGCTTAATCTTTCTAAAACTTTCTTTTGTTTTCCAACTTCCATTCTAAGACCATAAGCATCACGGATAAAAACTGCAGAAATTGCCAAAGTTACAAGAGTGATTGGAGCCAAACCCTGAGTTAAAAAAATTCCCATGGTCAATGCAGAAACAAATGAAGAGTGTGAAGAAGGCATTCCCCCATCTAAGAAAAAATATGAAAAACTAAATCTTTTCTTCTTTATTGTTTCAACAATAATCTTAATTGTTTGAGGCAAAAACATTGCTAAAAAAAGTCCAAAAATAATCTGATAAAAATTATAATCCATCTTCAGCATCCTGCTCTTTCAAACTAGCCCAATATTCATTCAATTCAATGCTTGCAAAAAAATGTGATTTTCCTTCAACCCGAAGTTTCCAATAAATTAGCATTCCCTTAACAGAACCAACCCTTTTTGCAACTTTTTTTAAATTTCTTTTACACGAAGATTTCGCTTGATGGGTCTTAAATTTATCCTTAGCTAATTTTTCTTCTTCTTCTTTTTTCCACTCCAAAACTTCTTTCATTTCTTCTTGAGTTTCCGCATATCTTCCTTTTATCTCTTCCGCAGTTAAAGGAGCAGTCTTTGGACCTCGACTTTTATAGTATTCCGCCATGATAAAAAAATAAAAAACAAGTTTTTAAATCATTCCAAATTCAAAACCTTTAAAAAATTCTTTATTCTCCATAAAATATGAGCGTGATAAATTCTACAAGTTTGGGAATAGCAGCAACCTACAATTCCTTTATCTCAACACTCCCAGATTGGACACAAAATTTCTTAGAACTTTTCGGCCTTGTTTTACTGGTAGCAATTTATGCAATCTTTATTTGGAAGTTTTATCGATTTATCGCAACAAAAAATATAATAAAATTAAATTTAAATAAATACAATAGATCAGAACATTCAACAACCGCAAAATTAATCGCAGCCACATTTTATTTCCTAGAATATATTATAATTTTACCATTCTTAATTTTCTTTTGGTTTACAATATTCACACTTTTCTTAATATTTCTAACAGAAGAAATATCTCTACCAAATCTATTAATTATTTCTGCAACAATTATTGCGGCAATTCGAATGACTGCATATTATAAAGAAGATTTAGCAAAAGATTTAGCAAAATTATTACCTTTCACATTATTAGGTTTAGCAATAACAAAAGCGAGTTTTTTTGATTTAGGAAGAGTCTTGAATCACTTTAATGACCTCCCGCAATTCCTAACACAAATCCTAATTTATTTAATATTCATCATTATTCTTGAAATTATTCTAAGACTTTTTGAATTTATTTTTTCTTTCTTAGAACTTGGAAAACCCCCAGAACTTCAAGAAAACGAAGAAGAATAGTTAATTTTATAATAAGCTATAATCTGAACTTTTTATGACAAAAGGACCAACCAGAGAATATAATTCAATAGTTACAGGAAGTGAATTAATTGAATCAACAAATACAAAATTATATCTTTTAGAATTTGAAGAAGGCCCAGATCGAAGTCCAGAAATTTATACTTTTGAAGGCTCAGGAATTAGACCAAAAGATGTTCGAAGAGGCATCGAATCTTTATTGATAACAAATGATCCAATAACAAATAAAGTTCCAAAATTAGCTGCATTTTGGCCACATGTTGGAAGAATTTGGACAATTGCGAACCCTGCAAGGGAAGAGCAAGAAACTGGTTCAAATGAAGGAGGACTTTGGAACACAGAAAGTGTTGCAAGCAATACCCCAAAAAGAATTCAAACTAGAAATGCCGGATGTAATGGAGAAGCAATTATTTTTGGAAGGGAAGCAGAATTTTGGGCTAAAGCATTAAGTGTAGAGGGTTACTTACAAACTTTTATTCCCATTGGAACCAGAATTGATGTAACAAAACCAAACAAACTTGCAAGATATCTTGGTTTAGTTTAAAGATTCAGAATCTAAATGCTTTTGAATTTTTTTATGTCTTTCTTCAAGCATCTTCAAATGTTTTTGTTTTTCTTTGGTATAATCTTCTTCTCTTGTTCCGGTAATTATCTTCGCAACATATTGTCCTCCCAAAAAATGAGGAGTTAAAACATAAGTTGCACCTTTTTTATACAAAGTAAATGCTTCTTCAATAGAATCTGCACGAGTAATAACTCTCGCCCTAGGATTCACTCTTCTAATTGTTTCCAATAATAAAACATTTGTTTCAAAATCAGGAACAGTTGAAATAGCCATCTTAATTTTGTTCAAAGGCAAATCCTCTAAAAATTCTTTATCATAAACATCTCCATAAAGACTAGGCATTCCAAGCTTTTGCAAATCATCAATTATATCTGGATTAAAATCAACAATTAAATATTTCTTTTTCATTCGTTTTAAAGAATTCAAAATACTAAATCCCATTCGATTATATCCAAATAAAATAGTATTAACTTCCTTCGTTTTATTGGGACTAAATCTTACTTTCTTTTTTTCAAACAAAGAAAATAACCAAGGTAATTGATTATAAAATTCTTTAGAATAAGTGATCATATAAGTCGAAAGAGTAATTGTTATCAAAGCAGTCAAGGTAATAGTAGACATTAATTCAGAAGTAATGTGTCCAACCGTAACACCCAATCCTAAAATTATTAAAGAGAATTCTGAAATCTGTGCAAGAGTTGTTCCAACCAAAAAGTTTGTTCTTTTAGTATAACCAAAGAGTGCCATAAAAGTCATAATTATCAATGGTTTCAAAATTAATGCAACTAATGATAAAATTATTGCATTTCCAAGAATGCTACCCAGATTTGAAAGATTAATATCAAGACCCAAGATAATAAAAAACAAAATCAAAAAGAAATCCCGAAGAGGTTTAATCTTTGAACTGATCTCAGTACTATATGGAGAAATGCTTAAAGAAATTCCCGCAAGCAAAGCCCCAATCTCAATCGAAAATCCCAAATAACTAAATAATGCAGCAATAACAAAACACCAGCAAATCGAAAATAAAAATAATAATTCTTGAGATTTTGCAATGTTCTTTATCATACGGGGCAAAATTAAATAGGCAAATAAAAATAATCCAACAATTAATCCACCTCCACTAATAAAAGTGTTAAACATAAATTCTTGCAAGTTTGTTTCTTTGGAAATTGAAGTGATAAACATCAATGCACAAATTGCAACTAAGTCTTGCAAAATTAAAATTCCCACAGAAATTTTCCCATAAAGAGAATCTAAATGCCTCTTATCTGAAAGTAATTTCATAATAATAATTGTACTGCTAAAGGCCATTGCAATTCCAACATATGCTGAAGCAATAAGTTCAAACCTTAAAATTTGCCAAGAAACCAAAAAACCAAGACCAAATGTCAAAACAATTTGTGAGACTCCAATAAGAAATGCAGAAAGACCAACTTCTCTAATTACTTTTGGATTCATATGCAATCCTACAATAAACAAAAGCAAAGCAATCCCGAACTCAGAAAAGAGATTAATCACCTCTGTAGAAGCTCCAGTACTTAAAATAAAGGGACTAATAATTACCCCTGCTAAAATATAACCAATAATAATCGGCTGTTTAAAGGATCTCGCGATAAACGAAACCACAAATGCTGTAAATAAAATTAATGCTAGTTGAATGAATATTTCTTCCATTTTAGTAAAATTCCCTCCTTACTAAATTGGTTGAAAATAAATTTATTTTACTTTTAGTAAATTTGTTTTCTTCCATCTTGTCCCCTTTTAACTATAATAGAAAAATCTCCTATAAAAAGGTTTTTAAACTATTTTTCAGACATTTAAACATGCCAAAGATAAGAATCAAACTAAATAGTGCAGATATCGAAATGCTTAACGCTGTTTGTGATGCAATTAAAGGATTTGCAAAATCAGCAGGAGTTACAATCTCCGGACCTGTTCCATTACCAACTAAAAAATTAAAAGTTACAACTAGAAAATCTCCTTGTGGAGATGGGACAGCAACTTTTGATAGATTTGAGATGAGAATTCATAAAAGATTAATTGAATTCCCAACAAACGAAAAAATTCTACACAGCATTATGAAAATGCGAATTCCAAAGAATGTTAATATTAAGATTGAAATGAAAGACTAATTAAAAATTTCCTTAACAACATTTGTTGCATAACTTCCTTTATCTAAACCAAATGAAAGAATCATCTTTGTCTTACCAAGATTTAACTCATCTTTGTCTTCAGACAAAATCTTGAAAGAATTAATTTGAATTCGAGTTTGCCGGATAATTTCTTTTGGCCGAATAGTGGGACTTTTTAACATCTTAAATGATTCTAAATTAATTCCATCCTGGCTCATTAATTGTTGGACATATTTACCCCAATCCCCAGCAAGCTTAGTTCTAAAAGAAACCAAAGGCAATTCAGAGTATTCCTTAAACTTCCCAATAGAAATTAAATATTTTATTGTCTCATTAAATAAGTAAGATTGATATGAATTAACATACATTGTTCTAATTTTTTTATGCAATAAATTAATCGCTCCAAGAAAATTATTTTCATATTTTCTCACATAATTAATCATATTAATTTCTTCCTTTAACCAAAAAGGAATTTTATCTAAAACTTCTTTCCACCGATTCTCATAAACAATCTTTTCCCAATTTTCTTCAATATAATCTACAAATTCCCGATGTTCTTTCTTTTGATTTTCTTCAGGAATTGCAGTAAGAATATGAAAAAAAGCTTTCTTAAAATCTCCCCTAATCAGATATTTTCCAATAACCGGATTTTTATCTCCAAATCCAAATCTTTGAGAATCAAAATAATTCGGAATTCCTTCATCTGAAATTTCTTTTATTCTTTTCTTTGCATTAACTATCTCTTTCTCTTCTAAATCCCGAATAACAATCCTAAATTCATTTCCGATATTATCTCCCAGGTTTAATCTCGCTGGAAATTTCCCAATTTTTTCTAAATTCAATCCATTATAATTAGGATTAAACTTTTCCACATTTTCCTCGATATTGGCAGCATTAATAATTGAAATCAACTGCGTTGTAACTCCTTGCCGATCCTTCATTCCAGCAAAATGAACATTCTTCTGAGAAATAAGAAAAATTTTTGAAATATTTTCCATCGCCCGATTTAAAGTATAATTTTTCTTTTTTAAAATAAAATAATAAACCTCTTCTCCAATAGATTGTTTTTTCCTTAATTTGTCTAAATCATAAATCTCTTTCACCACAAAGTCTTCGGGAATTTGTTTTAATTTCATAATAAAAACATAGAATAAGATTTTATAAATAATTCTCTCCAAAACTCTTAAAAATAAACAAACCTTTGCTTCCACATGAAAGCACCAAAATTCCTAATTTTTGCTTTAATTGCAATTTTTATAATTGCATTAATTTTTATTTTTCCAAGCAAAACTTCTAACACAGTAAAAATTGAAACCACAAAAGGAAATATTACATTTGAATTAAATGAAAATAAGGCGCCTATAACCGTAGAAAATTTTAAACAATATGTGGAAGAAGGATTTTATGATGGAACAATCTTTCACAGAGTGATTCCAGGATTCATGGTTCAAGGAGGAGGATTTATTTCAGATGGGACTCAAAAACAAACAAGAAATCCAATAGAATTAGAATCAAAAAATGGTTTATCAAATGAAGTTGGAACTATCGCGATGGCCAGAACTCAAATTCCAGATAGCGCAACATCTCAATTTTTCATAAATGTTGCTGACAATAATTTTTTAGATTACAAACTAGGAAATGCTGGCTATGCTGTTTTCGGAAAAGTAACTGAAGGAATGGATGTAGTAAAAGAAATTGAATCTGCAACAACCATTACTAAAAACGAAATGGAAAACTGGCCAGTTGAAGAAATCAAAATAATTAGAATAACATTAATTTAATAAAACTTATAAATTAAAAAAATTTAAACTTAATATGACAAAAGTAAAATTAAAAACAACGTTAGGAGATATTGTAATTAATTTATATGAAGACATGCCAATTACTACTGCAAATTTTGTAAACCTAATAAAAAAAGGAACTTACAATAATGTAATCTTCCACAGAATTATTGATGGCTTTATGATTCAAGGAGGAGATCCAACTGGAACAGGTTTTGGAGATCCAAAAATCCCAAATATTGAAGACGAATTCACACATGAAGGTGGAAACAAAAACAACAGGGGAACAATTGCAATGGCAAATGCAGGTCCAAACACAGGATCTTCACAATTCTTCATAAATTTAGCAGATAACAACTATCTTGACTCAGGACATCCAGCATTTGGCCTTGTTATTGAAGGAATGGATGTTGTAGATAAGATGGCAAAAGTAGATGTTGACCAAATGGACAAGCCCCTGAAAGAAGTGAAAATTATTTCTGCAAGTTTATTGTAAATATTGTTCTAAAATCCCCATAAACTTTATATATAAAACTTAATTCTAAAAATCATGGAAAAAGACATTGGAAAAATTAAGAAAAACGACACAACAGACGTTCTATTAAGAATTGATGACTTTGGCGGAAGACGAGGATTCACAATCCGAGAATTTGTAACCTCAGATAGATATACTGGATTTACAAAGGCAGGAGTGAGAATTCTAGCTGCAGACTTTCCAAAGCTTAAAGAAATGATTAATTCTATTTCTGACGAAGACATGAAAGATGAAGAAGCAGTTCCAGAACCACCAAAAGAACAGAAAACCTTAGGTGAACCCTCAAATGGTGAATTACCAGATTATTAATTTTTAAGAAAAAGATTTTTAAAATAAAACTTCTTTAGCACATTATGAAAAAAGATAAAGTGATAACAATTCTTACAATTTTAGTTATTTTAGCTATAGCATTTCTTGCATTAAATAAACCAAAAGTCAATACTCCCGAAGGAATTATTCAGTGTATTGGAAAAGAATCAAAATTATATGTTCAAGATGGATGCCCTCATTGTAGAAATCAGGAAAATCTTTTTGGAGAAAACTTAGATGATTTAAATCTTATTTCATGTAGTGATGATTGGACAAAATGTCAAAATATCAAGGCAACTCCTTCTTGGGAAATAAATAATGAAGTAATAATTGGAATACAATCAATAGAAAAACTTCAAGAATTAACTGGATGTTAAAATGCAAGAAACATTAGACCTCGGAAGAATAGTTGTATTGGCCTTAGCAGACTCGGTAAACCCCTGTGCAATTGCAATTTTGACAATGGTTCTTTTAACCGTTCTAACAAGCGATCCCACAAAAAAGAAAAAAGTTTTACTTTCCGGATTAGCATTTATTTCATCGATAATGATAGGATATTTATTCTACGGGATTGTAATTGTTCAACTCTTCAAAACAATCGGAGAATTCATTTCTCATTATTCAATTTATCTCTATAATGGGCTAGCAATTTTTGCAATGCTAATGGGGGGATTACAAATTAAAGATTTCTTCCTTTACAAAAAAGGAAGTTTTGGAACAGAGATGCCCCTTTGGATGAGGCCAAAAGCAAAAAAAGTAATAAATAATATCACTTCTCCAAGAGGAGCATTCATAATTGGATTTTTAGTAACAGTCTTTTTACTTCCCTGCACAATTGGACCATATATCATTGCTTCTGCACTTCTCTCTCCATTAGGAATTCTGCAATCAATTCCTTGGTTAATTCTTTATAATTTTATTTTTGTTATTCCAATGTTTATTATTGTCCTGATTGTTTATTACGGGATAAAAAAAGTAGACGAAGTTTCTGGATGGAAAGAAAAAAATATTAAAATCCTCCATCTAATCGCGGGAATTCTTCTCTTCCTTGTAGGATTTAGTCTACTTATAGGATTTATTTAATTAACAATAAATCAGAATAATAACAAAATAGATAAAGTAGAAACTCTTCATTTAATCAGCATGAGTGATATCATTTCTAATTATGGTCCGGCAGAATTTGCTATAAAGCTAAATAAAATAAAACATTACATCGCAAAATTTAAAGATCCTTCAAAATTTATAAATAAAATTCTTGAATCACTCAATCATCCATTTTATATAATTGATGTAAAAACTTATGAAATAAAATACCATACCTCTGCAACACAATTTAAAGAGAATGATAATCCGATTTTTTGCTATGAAACAAATATGGGATTGGAGAGGCCTTGTCAAGAATGTAATAAAAAGGTTATTTGTATATTAAAAAAAGTTATTGATACTAAAAAACCAATAAAATTACACAAATTTATGAATTTCCAAGGGAAGAAAAATACTTATGTAGAAATCAATGCCACTCCAATATTTAATAAAAACGGAGAAATAGCAGAAATAATTAGATATGATCTTAGCATGGATGAATTAAAAAAGAAGAATCAAGAACTAAAAAAAACAAAAAACCAATTAAACCTTTTAATGGATTCCCAAAATATCGGAATTTCTCAACTAGATGAAAAGGGAAATTTTAAATTTGCAAATAAAGTTTTTTGTAAAATGATTGGAGTTCCAAAATCAAAATTAAAAGACCTAAATTTATTAAGAGATTTGGAAGAAGAAGTAAAAAAGAAGTTTAAATTAAAAAAAGAATTTTCTTTTGATTATTCAACTAATAAAAGAATTCTTTCTTCAAATTTGGTTCCAAGTCTACAAGAAAAAGAATTCAAAGGATATTTTGGAACAACAACAGATACAACAGAATTGAGCGAAGTCAAAAAAGAAATAAAAAAATATCAAGAAAAAGCAAATAATTCTCTTTTTGATAAAAAAGTTAAAGAAAGAAAAATATTAAATGCGAAAGAAAAATTATGTCTTTATGGAATTTGCAAGTATCCGTTGGCATCCGACCAAAAACTTGCATCTAAATTAAACCTAAATCGCTCAACAGTAACTGCGATAAAAAATAGGTTAAAGGAAGATAATTGGTTTAATTTAGTTTATTGTCCAAATTTTTCTGCCGTTGGGGGAGAAGTAATTACACTATTAATTAATAAATGGAATCTTTCAAAAGACAAGCAAAGATCTTCAAAAATAATAAAAGAAATACGCGAATCAGATGAATTAGTTTTTAATCAAGATAATGAATCTCAATCCCTTTCTTTTTTTGTTTCTAAAAATTATGCAACAATACAAAGAAATTTGAATAAATTTTATCACAAAGATCTAATAAACAATGAGGAAGTTAAGAGGCTGACATTCCTATTAGAATTAGATTCATTATATGTGGGCTGTTATTCATCTTTAATCAACCATCACTTTAAATTAAATCTTGAACATACTCCATTGAAAAAAATTGAAAAGATTGAAAAAAACTATTTAAAAAATTCAATTAATAAAAAAATCTTTTATTCAATTGCAAAATTCCCAGAATGCTCAATTGAAGAACTTTCAAAAAAAAATTTCATTTCAAAACCCACAATTTCTAAAATAAAAAAACAATTAATTGAAAATAATCTTTTAATTCCAAAAACAATGATTAATCTAAAGAAATTAGGCATAAATTCATTACAAATAGTAACCTTCGAATTTGAACAAAATATTTCTCAAAGACAAAAAGAAAAAGAAAGAAAAAAATTTGAACCCCAAACAATATTGAAAGTTAAAGGGAAAAACAAAGTTACTAGAATGATGTTTTTTGAAGAAAAAGAAGGAACAAAAGCAATAAATGAATTAAGAGAATTCTATAAAAAAGAATTTAATCCCTTTGAAATTATTGTAACAAAACATCCCCTTCAACAAAAAACTAACTTCTTTAAAATAGACTTTGCAACACTTTTAGAACAATTAATTTTTTAATTATTCTTTGGATTTTCAACATCTCTTTCTTTAAATTTCCTAAAAATCAAAAGAATCAAATATAAAATAATCAAAGAAGAAAGAATGATTAGAATTTGCCGAGAAATTGATTTTTCATCTTTTATCTCAAATTCATTTACAAAGAGATCTGTAACATCTTCTCCATAAATAGACTTAAAAACAAATTTATATCTTCCTTTTTCCAAGCTTAAATCCTCAAATTTCTCGATTACAAATAATTCAGTTTCGACCTCAATCAACTTTTGTCTTTCAAAAACAAGTTCTCCATCTAAATTAAAAATACTATAGGTCATATTAACCGAAGATTTTTCTATTCCAAAGTTTTCAAACCTTACCCAGGCAGTTAAATCACTGGAATCATAAATTATCTCTTCTGCCAACTCCAGTTTAATATCAAAGAGTTGGGAAACTTCACTTTCACAACCTCTTGATTCAATAGGGGGCTTATAACTATCCAGACAATCTCCCGCATTAGTACATACTCTTGTTTGAATTCCATTATCCGGGCACAATTCCGGAGACCATTCTGTACAAAACCATCGATAATTACAAGTCTCTGCACTATCAATAGAACCAGTTATTTCAGAACTAACTATTCCAATAAAAAACAAAACAAGACATAAAGAAAACAATTTTACATTTTTCATTAATAAAAAGATTCAAATAAACCCTATATACTCTAAGGCGAATATGTTTGGAAATTAAATCGTGGAAGGATTTCTAAAGAACAATTCTGAATGATCTGAATTAAACACCTTGCTTTCAATCTTTTGTAAATGAACACACAAAGTAGAAGGAGAAATACCAATTTTCTCAGAAAGACCATTTAAACTAATCTTCTTCGGAAATTGGTAATAACCATATTTCAAACAAGGTTCTAAAATATCTTTTTGCTTGGGAGTCAAAAAACCACTAAAATCAAAATCAACATTAATAATGGACAAATTAACAATTTCTATTTTTTTCTTTTCGATTTCTTCAAGTAAATCATTTACAAATTTACGTTTAATAATAATCTTAGTTTTTTTAAATTCAGGGTGAAAACTAACTGGCCACCGAAATTTACATTTTTTACCACAAATGCTTTTTGCTAAAAAAGAATTATTCTCCTCATAAAAATAAATTCCCGAATTTGGATGAAAATTATCTAAATAAACATTTGAATAATTGTCCAAAAATTTCTGAATCTTAGAAATATTTCCTCCATCAATTTTTAATAATCCTTGAAAAGTTTTATTTGAACTTATGTTTCCATCATGAATTGTAAAACTAGCCTTCGGAAACTCTTTTGAAAGATCATTTTCCCAAAAAGAGGGAACTTTCAATGTTAAAGTCAATAAAACCAATTGTTCATAATCATCCATTAAAAAAAGTGTTTTCCAATTTTAATAAAATTTTTTTATTGCTAATATTTATCAAAAAAAAATCTCCACCCGGGAAAGGTTTTATTTTTTGATAAAAATTTTAAATAATCAATTTATCAATTTATCAAAAAATAAAATTAAAAAAATAAATCTCAATTAAAAAATTAAAAAATTAGGGTAATCTATTCGTATTAATCAATATAACAATTTTTTAAAACGAATAGGTGAGTATCTTATGAAATGACGACGATAAAATTTATTCTTTGTTAAAAGAATCAAATTTTTTAAAGAAATCTTCCTTAGTATTTTTCTTATCTACTTCAGATAACCCAATATGTTCTGCCATTTTCCAAAAAGTTTCAGGCTTATATCCTCTCTTTTTTAAAGAAATAACAGTTGGCAATCTAACGTCATCCCAACCAGAATAATTTCCTTTTTCAATTTCTTCTCTAAATTTAGAAGTGGATAAAACCATGTCTGTAAAATGATATCTTCCCAAATAACCAGCCCAAGGATATTTTTTATTAAAAACTTCAAAAATCATTTCCTGCCTTTTTGCATTATCACGATGATCTTTTCCTCGAATAATATGTGTCATCCCCATTTCCATGTCATCAACACCAACAGATAAATTCATCAAAGGCCAAACCCGATATTTCTTTTTTTGCCTTGGATGTTCTTCTAAATTGATTCTTGCTAAAGGAAAATCTCTTAATGCAGGATTTTTATTTTTCATATCAGACTTGAATCTTAATACAACTTCGCCAGGAGAATATCCTTTTTTATCCAACATCTTTTCCCATTTCAAAAGATTTTCTTTTTTGCTTGAACTTCTACAAGGACATTCTTTTTTTACTTTTGCAAACTCCCTAAATTCGTCTCCAGAACAAGAACACACATAAGCTTTTTCTTTTTCAATTAATTCTTTTGCATATTTATAGTAAAGTTCCATTCTATCTGATTGGATAAAAAATTCAGCTTCCCCTTTGAATAAGAAATTTGTATCTTCTTTGATTAATTCATAAGAATCAGGCGAAATATTCTCTGGATTTGTATCTTCAACTCGAACAATCATTTTCCCCCCATATTTTTTAACATAATTATAACTCAATGAAGCAACAATTGCATGCATTATATGTAAGGGTCCAGAAGCAGAAGGAGCAATACGCATAACAACTCCTTTTTCAGCATTAGGAAGCTCAGGCAAACCTTCCCGAATAACTCGGTGACCAATTAAATCCTCCATTTTAGAAAATTCTTTTTTTTGCTCTTCAACAGATTTAGAATTAACTTCCGCTACAACAGAATTTAACTTTGGCATAAATTCTTTTATCTCAGATTTCTCTAAACCTTCTGCAAAAAGCCCAGATAAAACATTTGCTGCTCTGGCAGAACCATCATTCTCCACAGCATTCTTCAAAACATATGCCCTAATTTTATTATCTTCAATCATACTAAAATCAAATAATTTAACTTTTTATAATTAACTAGAATGTCTTCTTCTAGTTTCACGATTATGATTCAAAACCACTTCCCTCAATCCATCTTTTGTTTTCTTCCTTGCCCCCACAATTTTCCTTCCAATAAAAGAAATCCCAAATTCATCTTCTGGATTTTGATAGAGAATTTCTTCTACTTCAAAATAAACCTTTTTCCACCCATTAACATTAACCCCTTCAACATAGCCAGTAGATTTGAATTCAAAACTCTCATCACAATTTCCTCCAACCATCACCGTGTACCTATTGCGATCTTCTTGGGAAATAAAAATTCTCATATTAGTTTTCATATAAAACAATTCATCTTAACCTTTAAAAATAAACTTCTTCTTTAAGAGATATGAAAATCAGACAACCAATTGTAACAGTTTGTGGTCATGTAGACCATGGAAAAACAAGTATTTTAGATTGCCTTAGAAGCTCTTGCGTCCAAGAGGGGGAATCAGGAGGAATTACGCAAAAAATTTCTTTCACTTCTTATCCAATGAATCAATTAAAAGCAGCTTGTCCACTAATAGAAAAATCAGGAATTAAATTAGATATTCCAGGTTTCTTACTTATTGACACTCCGGGTCATGCAGCATTTACAAATTTAAGAAAACGAGGAGGAAGTTTAGCAGATTTAGCTGTTTTAGTAATTGATATTAATGATGGGATTAAACCTCAAACAGCAGAAGTAATTCAAATCCTAAAAATGAACCACACCCCATTTATTATTGCATTAAATAAAATTGATAATATTTCCGGATGGAGAACAAATAAAGAAATTCCTTTGCAAGAATCAATCGAATCTCAACCTCAAAATGTAAAACAAGTTTTTGACGAAAGATACATGACCTTGGCAGGAAGTCTTCATTCACATGGTTTTGAATCAGATTTGTTTTATAATATAACAGATTTTACAAAGAAAATTGCCTTAGTTCCAACTTCAGCAAAAACAAAACAAGGAATCGCAGAATTAATTATGATGCTCTGTGGACTTTCTCAAAAATATTTAGGAAAAAAATTAGAATTAAATGAAGATGCAAAAGGAGTAATGTTAGAAATTAAAAAAACAAAATCAACTAATTATATTGAAGCAATTTTGCATGATGGAGAATTAAAGAAAACAGATGAAATTGCAGTTGCAAGCTTAGAAGGTGATCCAACCATTTCAAAAATAAGAATTTTAGAAGAAATAGAGCCCTTATGTGCAAGATTTAAACCAAAAGATAAAGTTCAAGCATCAACTGGCCTTCGAATGCAATTAATTTCCAAAGAAGAAATCTCTTCTGGTATGCCTTTTGAAATATATAGGGGAAATTTTGAAGAATTAAAAGAACGATTCAAAAAAGAAATGGCCGAAAGCATTAAAACCTCCACTCAAGGAATAATTGCAAAAGCGGATTCATTAGGAAGCTTAGAAGCATTATTGGTTTTATTAAAACAACAAAATATTCCAGTGGTAAAAGCCGGTATCGGAAACATAAATAAAAAAGATGTAATTTCTGCAAAAGCAAATTTAGATATAAATGAACTAGATGCAATAATTGTTGGATTTAATGTAGAGAAAGAAGAAGATTTAGAGATTCATAAAAAAATTAAAATCTTAACAGATGATGTAGTCTACAAATTAATTGAAAATGTAACTGATTTTAGAATTAAAAGAAAAAAAGACATAGAAAAGAAAAGATTGATGGGGTTAACAACAATTTGTAAATTAAAAATTCTTCCAGAATATGTTTTTAGAAATACAAGTCCTGCAATTTTTGGAGTCCGAGTTGAAGGAGGAAAACTAACTTCAGACTTAAACATGATTGATAGTGATAATGAAAAAGTTGGAAGAATAAAAAATATTCAAAAAGATAGAAAATCCGTTGGAGAGGCAATTGAAGGAGATGAATTAGCAATTTCTATCCCCGGAGTTAATTTTGAAAGACAACTAAAAGATAAGGAATATTTATTAACCGAGTTGGGAGAATCCCAATTTAAAGAGTTTAAGAAAAATAAGGATTTACTTTCTCAAAATGAAATTAAAATTTTACAAGGTATTGCAGAAATCAAACGAAGAGAACAACCTGAATGGGGAATGTAATTAATTGAAATTATTTATCTAACCTTTTAAGCGCCTTACCTAAATCATCTCTTTTGGCCTGAATTGATTCTCTTACTTCTGATTTAGTAACAATTAATGGTAATCTTCCAGCATCTCTTTCAATTTCAGAATACCTAAAACTTCTAAGTTCACTTGAACCAATTTGGGGTTGATCATAAATAACATTTGTTTTGGGATCAGTAACCCAAGAATTTCCAATTCTCATCATAGAACTGCCAAACCTTGCCATAGCTTCTTCATGACTTACAACTCTTCCAAACATTCGCTCAACACCATTAGCTTCATATCCAATCATTGTCGCCAAATTAATCCACTCCTCAGCAGCATAACATTCTCTTGTTTGAGCATTTCTAACTTGGTCTTTTGTTCTAATTGACATATTAAAATTTAAAAAATATTATTTATAAATTTTTAGGTTGTAACTACTTTTAAATAACTCTCATGTCAACTGTTGGAAGCATAGAATAAATGCGCTCCACATAACTTTCTGAAAATTCATCTTCACCTTCAACACTTAAAATATAATTTTTTCCATATTTGGGTCCACCTAATCCAAGGATAGCACTAATTTGATCGCATTCAAAAGATTCGGGACAATCAACTGTTCCCCCTTTCCCATCTGGAAAACTTTTAACTCCCGAGCCATCTTGAGTTAAAATTGGTCTTTCAACAGAATTCCTTTTACAAAAATCAGAAACCCTTACAGCAACTTTCTCACTAACCGGCTCTCTCAAAATAACATCTGCCAAAGTCCTCCCATTTTCAATTCTTATTTCTGGAAAAGTTTCTTTCATAAAAAAACAAAAGCTCCAAAATATATAAATGTTCTTATTATGTAACTACTTTAAAATAAATTAAATAAAATTCCATAATCTTTAAAAGGTAATTAATCTAGTAATAATCATGAAAAAAGAAGTGTTACCAATAATTTTTGCGCTATTTTTAATTTCAATAATTAGTGCAGAAACCTGTAATCTAGAAGTTTCTTTATTAAACCAAGATCCATACCCAGCAATTCCAGGGGAATATGTAGAAGTTGTTTTCCAAATTGAAGGAATTGCAAACGCAGAATGTGGCACAGTTTATTTTGAATTATTAGAAAATTACCCAATTCAATTTGATCCTAACACAAATGGAAGAGTAACAATAGAATCTGGAACTTACAAAAAAGATTTTAGTTCTTTTTTAATTGCACCATACAAAGTAAGAGTTGACGAAGATGCAATTGATGGAGACACTCCAATTGAAGTTAGATTTAAACACAGTTTAAATGACGGCTACGAAGTAAAAGAATTTAATTTAAACATAGAAGATACAAAAGCAGATTTTGAAATCTATGTTCAAGAATACGATCACTCAACAAAAGAAATAACTTTTGAAATTTTAAACATTGCAAAATCAGACATTTTATCTTTAACCGTTGAAATACCAAAACAAGATAATTTGGAAATTATTGGATCAAAAACAAACATCGTAGGGGATTTAGACTCAAATGAATATACTACTGCAGATTTTAAAGCAAATCCCAGTGAAGGAGAAATAAAATTAAACCTTCTTTACACAGATTCGACTGGAACAAGGAGAAAAATAGAAAAAACAGTTTTATTTGAATCAGATTACTTTCAACCAGAATCAAAAGATGTGCCAGTTGTTACAATTCTTATTTGGTTAATTGTAATTGCATTAATTGTTTGGTTTTTCTATAGAAGAAATAAGAAGAAAAAATTATTACAACAAAAAAAGAAATAAATAATTCTTAATCTTTTTTTATTAAATTCCCTTAAAATTAATTCTATTCATATCTCAAAGCATCAACCGTATTTGTCTTAGATGCATTCCAAGCAGGAATTGCTCCACTAATTGCACCAGTTAAAACAGAAAATAAAATTAACAATCCAAATAACTCAAGGGCCAAATAAGGTTGTAAAAAAGCAAATCCTAATCCGGATAAAATTATTCCCCCAACATAACTAATTCCTGCACCCAAAATTACTCCGAAAATTCCAGCCACGAAACCTAAGAATGCCGACTCAAATAAGAAAATTCCAAAGATCTCTGAATTTCTTGCTCCAATTGCCTTCAAAACCCCAATTTCTTTGTATCTTTCTAAGACAGAAGTAATCATTGTATTTGCAGTATTAACTGCAGAAACAAAAATAGAAATCAACGCAATTAAAAAAACAAATCCAATCACAATATTCAACACTTGAGAAAAAGATTCAATTAAGTCTACAAAAGATTGAACAAAAAAATCCTCTTTACCTTCTTCTTGACCCCTTTCTTTCCTCAAATTTCTTTCAACTCGATCTACAATCAAATCAATTTTATCTGTATCCTCAACAACCCCAATAATCTCAACATAAGAATCAGCTTCGGGAAAAAAATCAACATAATATTCTTCGGTAATATAAAGCTGAGAATCATCTGTTGAGCTTCCAACTTCACTAACAAATCCCACAATTTTCAAACTCTCTCCATTAACTTCAATATTATCATTAACCTTTAAACCATCTTCAAAAATCTTTCCAGGAATTTTATAATTATATCCAGCTAAAACCTTTTTCTTTTCATTCTTTTGTAAATCTCTTCCTTCAATAACTTCAACTGTTTGTAACTCAAATAATAAATTATTATCCGGCTCATAAGAAACAAGGTAGACATATTTACTTTCCTGATTCTTTTCAATATTTACAACTCCAAAATAGACCCCCATTGCTTGAGAAACCCCCGCAGTTTTTTCTATTGTTTCTTTGTCTTCCTCATTTAAAATAAATGGGCTATCAAGATTAATTGCTCCCCCCCCTCCCATCACTAAAATCTTGTTTGCACTAGTTCCAGTCTTGTAATCTTCAATATAATCATAAAGCCCATAACCAAAACTCACAAAAATAAAAATTGTTGCAATTCCAACTAAAATTGAAAATACTGTTAAAAGATTCCTTGCTTTTCTATGCTTCATATTTCGAAGCGAATATTTTATACTTTCTGTTCCAATCATCTTATCCTCGTAAAGCCGTTACCGGGTCCTCCTTTGATGCATTCATTGCAGGAACAATCCCAGAAACCGCCCCAATTAAAAAACTACCAAGTAAAGCGAAAAAAATTAATCCAAAATTTAAACTGATTCCGATCTCTGAACCAATCCAATTATTGATTGCCATCGTCCCCCCAAAACCAATCAAGGTTCCAAAAATAATTCCAACAATACCTCCAACTAATCCTAAAAGCCCAGATTCAACAAAAAATTGGGAAAAAACATGTTCATTCCTAGCACCAATTGCTTTCATAATTCCAATCTCTTTTTTACGTTCAAGTACAGAAGTAGTCATAGTATTAACAATTCCAATGGCACCAATAAAAACAGAAATTAATGCAACTATTACAATAAATGCCTGAACTCCCCCAATAACTCCATTAACAGTAGCTAAACTTGCTTCAGGAGTTGAGGCTTCAAAATCATCATCTTCTCCACGCTTAATATCCCTTCGTTTACGAAGAAGCTTTTCAATATCTTCAACAGTTCCATCCATATCTTTTTTGTTTACTGGCTGAACAAGGATTGCATTAACTTCATCCCCATAATCAAATAATTCTTCTAAATCTTTATCATTAAGATAAACAGCATTATCAAAAATCAAACTTCCTTTTTTATCCGAAACTCCCACAACTTCAAAATCTTCATCTTGGATTAAAATAGTTTTTCCCGGGATAACTTCTTTTTCAAGTCCAACTTTGTCCACATAAAAATTATATCCTAAAAAGACCTTTCCCACATCTGAATCTTTCAAGAATCTTCCACTAATTGGCTCTTGATCTAATTGTTCATAAATAAAATCTCTTGCTTCTCCGGAAGGGATATTTACAGCATAACCAAAAATTAATTTGTCATTATATTCTAACTTTCCATTTTCAATATTTCTTGCTACAGCAAGTTTCACACTACTTAGTCTTTGTATTGCTTCTAAATCTGCAGTAGTTAAGGGATTTACCACATTTGAACCGGGAGGTCCTTGCCCCGAAATACCCCCTGCTTGAACAGTAATAATTTCTGTATCACTAATTCCAAATTGGCTTGAAACTGCAAACTGTAATGCATTTCCCAAAGAAATCAAAGCGACAACCGCGGTAACCCCAATAAAAATTCCAAGAAGAGTAAGCCAACTTCTAGCTCCACGATGTTTTAAATTTTTTACTGCCAAAAAGAAATAATCTTGAATCATTATTTCCTTCCTTTCATTAATTTTTTTTCTTTATGCGAAACGACTATGTTCGGCGAGCATCCATGAAAAAAATTCATTTTCCTTTCCTCATTAATTTTTTTTCTTCCTCAACAATTCCAAACCCATTTTTTTTATGAGTAACTTTTTCAACTTTACCATCTCTCATCCAATAAACTACACTCGCATGTTTTTGGGCTAACTCTGGCTCATGAGTAACCATAATAATAGTTTTTCCTTCACGATTCAATTGTTCTAAGAATTCCATTACTTTTTCCCCAGTTTTTGTATCCAAATTTCCAGTTGGCTCATCTGCTAAAATTACTTCTGGATCATTTGCCAAACTTCTAGCAATAGCAACTCTTTGCATTTGCCCCCCAGAAATTTCTGTGGGATAATGATCCATTCTATCTCCCAGATCAACTTTCTTTAATAATTCTTCAGCTTTAATTTCCCTTTCATAATCTGGAGTTCCCTGGAACATCATCGGCAACATAACATTTTCCTTGACAGTTAAATTGGGAATTAAATTAAATGATTGAAAAATAAAACCAATTTTCTTCCCACGAATTTGTGCCAAGTCTGACTCACTTAATTGAGAAATATCTTCTTTATCTAAATAAATTTTTCCCTGAGTTGGGATATCCAAACTTCCAATTAAATTCATAGAAGTAGATTTACCAGAACCAGAAGGACCCATTACTGCAACAAACTCTCCTTCTTTAATTGAAATATTAACTCCATCAACAGCTTTTACAACACTTTCTCCCATATGATAGTGTTTTCGCACGTTCTTTAACTCAATAATTATCTCCCCTTTCACCATAGAGAAAATAAACTTATTTCGTATATAAATATTTGGAAAAGTTATCAAAACCTTTAAAAACTAAATTCAATGTTATTCATTATGGTATTAAAGATTAACATCTCAGAAAAATCAGGCAAAACATACAAATTCGAATCTGAAGAACAATTACTTTTAGAAAAAGAACTTGGAGGAAAGATTGAAGGTTCAGAAATTACTCCAGATTTAAGCGGATATGAATTTGAAATTACTGGAGCAAGCGACAAATCAGGATTTACTTCTTTCTTAAATGTTGAAGGAATTGGAATAAAGAAACTTCTTTTAACATATGGTAAAGGGATGCATAAAAAACCAAAGGGAGAAAAAAAGAAAGGTTCAAGACCAAAAGGACTTAGAAAAAGAAAAACTGTTCGAGGAAAAATAATTTCTGAACACACAAGACAAATTAATTTAAAATTAATCAAAGAAGGCGGAAAGAAATTATCTGAAGTTTTCCCAGAACAAAACAAAGCTCCTGAAACAACCCCTGTTGAACCAAAAGCAGAATAGTTATTATTTCTCAGTAACAACATAATAGAAACATTTATAAAACTAAAATTTCTAAAATTAATATGACAAGGAAAGTTACTCCAGAAACAGTTTTTGCAACAAGAAGAAACCCTCCAAGAAAAACTCTAAGAGAAAAATTATCTCAAAATAGGGGAAAAATAATTGGAGCAGGAATTACACTTTTAGCATTAGCTGGAACAGCAAAATTTATTGATTCAAAATATTTATTGATTCCAGATTTCAATCAAGCCGAAAAAATTCAGTATAACAATCCATCTGGAGAACTTTGGGATGCATACATGGGAGAAAATGTTCCAAGAAATAGATTTAATTGGGAGGCTTACCAAATAGAAGTAGATAAATTAAATCCAAATGGACGAGAAGGATTAATATATTTACCAGATTTAGATGAAAACGGAAAAGTTGGAGAAGGATCAAATTCAAAATAAAATGGAAAATAAAAAAGAATCTAATCTGAGAAAATATATCTCAAGAAACATAACACCAATCGTTCTTGGAGGATTAACAACCGTAATAGTTGCAGCAACTGCATTATCCTCTTTTGGACCCACAATTCATTTAGACGGAAAAATTGAGTCAACAAAAATGAACGGAGGAAGATTTGAATCAATGATAGTAGAATCTCCAGGAACTAATTATTTCGCAGATACAAACAATAGAAGGGTTGTAGATACATCTGCAATGAGTTATAAGAACCTCCAAGAAGGAGAAAATTATCATTTTGTATTAGTTAATCCAATTATTAGTGGTACTTATATGCGATCAGCCACTCCAGATACAACCAAAAATTAAACACCTCAAGAAAAATGACTAAAACACTAAGAGAAAAATTAATCAAACATCGAGGGAAGGTTGCTACAGCGATTATTCTTCCAGCATTAATTGGACTCGGAGTATATCTCTCAGGAAATGATATTAGAGAAGAAACATTAGTATATCGAGGACACCAATTTGGAGGAAAATGGGGAAATCTTTTAGTTTTTGATGATAAGAAAAAAAGCGAAAGAGGAAATGAATCTCCAGACTTAGAAATTTACGATACTCGCGCTCTTCTTTTAAATCAAACATATAATTTAACAATTGCGAGCCCAAGATTGGGAGGAAGAGAAAAACTTCTAAAAGCAAATTGGAATGAAAATCAAAGTGAAGAACCACTTGAATGGTTAGATCATGATTAATTCTCAATAAAGAAACTTTAAAAACTTCTTAAAATATAATTTTATATGACAAATATACCCGAATTAAATGTAGGAGTTGTAGGACACATTGATCACGGAAAAACAACCTTACTTGGAAGATTAACTGGAAAATTCACAGACACTCATTCTGAAGAATTAAAACGAGGAATTACAATCAAATTAGGTTATGCAGACATAACTATTTCTAAAGATAAAGACGGATTCAATACTGAAGGAAAAGGAGAACCACAAAGATACATCTCTTTCATCGACGCACCAGGACATGAAATGCTTATGGCAACAATGCTTTCAGGAGCAGCAATTATTGATTCAGCAATCTTAGTTGTTTCAGCAAACGAGGGAATCAGACCTCAAACTCGAGAACATTTTACTGCCCTTCAAGCAAAACAAGTAAAAAATATAATCATTGTTCAAAATAAAATAGATTTAGTTTCAGAAGAACAAGCCCTTGAAAACTACAAAAAAATCAAAGAATTCGTAAAAGGAACAATTGCAGAAAATTCTCCAATAATTCCCATCTCTGCACAACAAGGAATAAACATGGATATTTTACTTGAAGAATTAAATAAACTTGAAGTTCCAAAAAGAGATGCAAATGCAACACCAATGTTTTTAGTTGCTAGAAGTTTTGATATAAATAAACCTGGAAAAGAAATTAAAGATCTAAACGGGGGCGTTCTCGGAGGAATCCTTAAACAAGGGACTCTAAAGGTCGGAGACGAAATTGAAATTAAACCAGGATTGATGATAAAAAAAGCTGGACAAGTAAGTTATGAAACATTAACAACAAAAATTCTTTCATTACATAAAGGAACTGGAAAAGTCAATGAAGTTCTGCCAGGAGCAAGCATCTCAATTGAAACATCTCTTGACCCTTTCTTAACAAAAACAGATTCTTTAATTGGTTGTGTTGCATCCACAAAAGGTTCTTTACCAGAAATTAGTCATAAAGTTAAAATAAAAACAAAATTATTCAAAAAAGTAATGGGCTCAAGTAAGGAAGAAGCCGTTGAACCAATTAGAACAAAAGAAATGTTAATGTTAAATGTAAATACAACAATTACTGTTGGAACAGTTGTTTCAATAAAAGGGGATGAAATCGAATTAAATCTTAACATCCCAATAGTTGCATTAAAGGACGATAATTTAGGAATTGCCAGAAACATTGAAGGTCATTGGAGACTCATTGGTTGGGGAACCATTGAATGAGCGAACAAGGATTTTTGAAAATACTCGGATTAAAAGGAGAAGATTATTGTTTAATTGCAAGAAATATTCGAAGAATGATAAATACTTCTTCCCATTCATTTAGAAGAATAGAAGAAGACGCAATAGCACAATTCAATTTAGATACTCCAGAAAGAAGACAAGCAATTATTGATTTTAAAAATGACCTTAGCAATGTAGAAACAGTATATGAAATTGCAGGAGTAAAATGGGAAAATGGATTGCCTCCAAGGGAAACATATATGGCAATTTATGATCATATGTTAAGGCATCCTCCAGAAGACTCATCTTAATTCCAACAAAACTTATAAAGAGATTTGTTTTTTTCTACTTACTTAAAAGAGGATTTTAAAATGGTAATGTATTCACACTCAAGATTATCGACATTTGAACAATGTCCCTATAGATATAAACTTAGATACATCGACAAAATAAAACCAGAAGTTGAAAAGTCAATAGAAGCCCATTTAGGAACATGTGTTCACGATACATTGGAATGGCTTTATATTGAAGTAAAAAAAGGAAAAATTCCGACAATCGACGACGCAATAACTTATTATTCGGAAAAATGGCAAAATGAATTTAAACCAAGTTTCATTATTGTAAAAAAAGAATTTACTGCAAAAGATTATTTTGAAAAAGGAGTAAAATTTCTTCTTGGATATTATGTAAAACATACTCCCTTTCAAGACGGGACATTAGAATTAGAAAAAAGAATTTTTATTAAACTAACAGAAGAACACAAACTTATTGGATTCATTGATAGACTCTCTTACAATAAAGAAAAAAATCGTTATGAAGTTCATGATTACAAAACTGCAAACACTCTTCCAACCCAAGCTAAAATGGACGAAGACAGGCAACTAGCACTTTATTCAATAGCAATAAAAGAACTCTATGGTCTGGAAAAAGAAGTAGCATTAATTTGGCATTATCTAGCACATGATACAATAATAGAATCTTTCAGAACAAATGAAGAACTTTCTCAATTAAAAGAATCTACAATTAATTTAATTAAAACCATTGAAACTGCAATGGAATACCCAACAAAAAAATGTATTCTTTGTAATTGGTGTGAATATAAATCAATGTGCCCTGAATTTGGAGGCACAATTAAAACTAAAGAACCAAAAGAAAAACAAGTAAGTTTAGATAATTATCCAACACTAAAAAAATACATTAACGATTAATCTTCAATCCTTATTGCTTTTCCATTAATTATAGAATCAGCAATTTTCTTTCTTGCAGACAAAATTAATCTATGAAAAGTAGACTGGGAAACCTCCATTTTTTTAGCACATTCAGTTTGATCTAAACCTAAAAAATCTTTCAATCTGATAGATTCAAATTCATCTTTTGCTAAAACAGATTCTTCTAAATCAACCATTCGAATTCCTGCAGGTTTGAAATAAAAAGAATTAGGTCTCCCACGAATTCTTCTTCTCTTAAAAGGCCTAGGCATCTTGTTCTTTCCAAGCCCTAGCACCACAGCCACGTCTTCTTCCGAATCCTCTTGGACAAGAGTCATCTTCCGGAGTCGCGCCTTCGCATTTTCCTTTCTTTCTTCCAGTCAAAGGGCCTTTACCTTCTGGACCAGTTCCGTCATTATTTGGCATTTTATTTTGTCTCCAATTTAGTTATGAATATATATTCATAACACTATATAAAGTTTTTGTTTATTAAAATAAAAAGAACAACTATTCAATATCAACAGCATCTTGAACTTTCACCACATCAGTTACTTTGTCGCCATCTTGCAACTTAACAATTCTAACTCCTTGTGCAGCACGACCCATTACTCGAATATTTTCCAATCCCGTCCTAATTACAATTCCTTTTGCAGTTGTAATTATTATGCTATCTGCATCTTTAACAGAAACCGTATTCACAACATTTCCTGTCTTCGGAGAAATCTTTAAATTTATAACTCCTTTTCCTGCACGAGCAGTTTTACGATAATCTTCAACAGCAGTTCTTTTCCCATAACCATTTTCAGTAATTGTCAAAATTGCTTCTTTACCAAGAATTTCTAAACTCACTACTACATCTCCTTTATCCATCTTAATTCCAGTAACCCCATAACTTGCTCTTCCCATTGCTCGAACATCAGCCTCATTAAACCGGATAGATTTTCCATGCTTTGTAGCCAAACTTACTTCCTGACCCTTCTTAACAACTTCCACACCAATTAAAACATCAGAATTATCTACTGGTAAATTTATTGCTTTAACTCCTGAAGCTCTTGGTTTAGAAAAATTACTCAAAGAAATTTTCTTCACTTGCCCAGCACGAGTAGCCATAAATAAATGATCTTCAAAATTCTTAACAGAAATTACATTTGTAACACTTTCATCTCGAAGTCCCAAAAGGTTAATCAAAGCTTTTCCTTTCCCATATCTTTCCGCCTCAGGAAGCTCATAAGCTTTTAACCAAAGAACCCTTCCTCTCGAAGTGAAAAACATTAAATGATCATGAGTAGAACAAGTTAAAAGTTGTTTTACAAAGTCTCCTGTTGCCAAATTGCTACCAATAACTCCCCTTCCTCCACGTTTCTGTTCCTTGTAAGTTTGAATATCCATTCTTTTACAATAACCCTTATCAGTGATATTAACTACAACTTCTTTTTCTTGAACTAAATCTTTTTCAGAAAATTCTCCAATTCTTTTCAAAACAGTTGTTCTTCGGTTGTCACCATATTTTTCCTTTAATTCTTTAACTTCTTTAACAATTATCTTCAAAACCTCATTAATGTCTCCTAAAATTTGTTCTAATCTCTCAATTATACGATGCAAATCTTTTTGTTCATTTTCTAACTTTTGAACTTCCAAAGAAGTCAAAGCTTGAAGCTTAGTCTCCAAAATTGCTTCTGCTTGTTTCTTTGACAAAGAATATTTTTGAATCAGTGCATCCATGGCTTCAGCTTTTGTTTTAGATTTTTTGATTAATGCGATAACTCCATCAATATCTTTCAATGCAATGAGTAATCCTTCAACAATTTCAAGTCGAGACTTTGCTTTCTTTAATTCAAATTTAGAACGATTAATAATAATTGATTTTCGATGACGAACATAATGGGATAAAACTTCTCTCAATCCAAGAGTCTTTGGTTTTCCTTCCACTAATGCCAAAAAATTCACGCTAAAAGATTCTTGAAGACGAGTATATTTGAAAATTGAATTTGTAATAAACTTTGGATTGGCTCCTTTCTTTAATTCAAGAACAATTCTAATTTTTCCTTTAGAAGATTCATCTCTCAAATCAGAAACATCCCTAATTTTCTTTTCAGAAACTAATTTTGCAATTGAAGTAATCAAAACAGATTTATTTACCATATAAGGAATTTCTGTAATCACTACTGCTTCTTTTGTCTTAATCTGCTCAATTGTAGTCTTACCTCTCATTATTAATCTTGAACGACCAGTTTTGTAAAGTTCAACCATATCTCCTTGAACTTGTCCCCCAGTAGGAAAATCTGGGCCCGTAATAAATTTACATAATTCCTCGACAGTAATTTCTGGATTTTGAACATATTCGATAATTGCACTACAAACCTCAGTTAAATTATGTGGAGGAATATTTGTAGCCATTCCAACTGCAATTCCAGTTGCCCCATTAAGCATTAAAGCTGGAAGCTTTCCTGGAAGCAACACCGGTTCCTTCAATGAACCATCATAATTATCTCTAAATTCAACAGTTTCTTTATCCAAATCATCTAATAGTTCAAAAGAAAGCTTTTCCATTTTGACTTCTGTATAACGCATAGCTGCAGGACGATCTCCATCTATCGAACCAAAATTTCCTTGCCCAAAAACTAAAGGATATCTTAAAGAAAAATCTTGGGCCATACGCGCCATAGCCTCATAAACAGCAGTATCTCCGTGAGGATGATATTTACCAATTACATCCCCTACAACTCTTGCCGATTTCTTTGTAGGAGTATTTGGTTTTAATCCCATTTGTTGCATGGCATAAAGAATTCTTCGCTGCACAGGTTTCATTCCATCTTCAATTGAAGGAATCGCACGACTAACAATTACACTCATTGCATAATCCAAATAAGATTTTTTCATTTCCTTAGAAATTTCTGTTTGAACTATTCCTTTTTCTTCTTCGATTACTCGGTTTTCATCTATACTAGTATTTGAGGTCATTCTAATTCTCCCTCCTCTGTTTCTTCATAAGAAATTAAAAAAGAATTTTCCTCATCAACATCGAAATTAAAAGGTTCTCTATTTGTTTTCAATAAACATAATTTTGTTATTAGTTCGTCAATCTCCAACTCAGTTAAAGAAAATTCCATTTCTTCACCCACTAATTCCGTATTGCCAGGTACACCGAGCGGTGCTGATTCAACATCTTCCATTTTATTTATATTTTCTTCTTCCATTACGCAACCTCCTCTCCTTTTTCATCTAAATATTTCATAAATTCTTCCTCTCCAAATTCTTTTGTTATAATCTTTGTTCCTTCCCATTTACACTTTCTACATTCCCACATATTCTTTGTTTCTCTTCCCACAACAACTCCAACTTGATCGCTCCCACATTCTGGACATTCACGAACTTTGAAAACTTTTCCAGCTTTCTTTACCGAATCCTTTTTTCCCATTGCGGCCTCATATTCTGCAGGGGAATCATATCCTTCTTTTATCCATTCTGGTGTCGCTAATTTTCCTTTCTTTTTTGCCATATTATATGTCCAAGTTTGCATTAAGAGCATTTTCTGTGATAAAAGTCTTTCGACCTTGAACATCATCGCCCATAAGCATTGAAAACACTTGATCTGCTTCAACAGCGTCTTCAATATAAATTTTTTTTAATTTACGAGTTTTGGGATTCATTGTAGTGTCCCACAATTGAGTAGAACTCATTTCCCCCAATCCTTTAAATCGTGTAACATTTGTAGTATTTAATTTTTCACAAACTTTCTTTAATTCTTTTTCTGAATAAACATAATGATCCTTTTTCTTTCGAACACGATATAAGGGAGGCATAGCAGCAAATACATTTCCATTTTCAATTAATTGTGGCATAAATCTAAAGAAAAAAGTCAATAGTAAAGCAGTAATATGTTCTCCATCCACGTCTGCATCCGCCATTAAAATAATTTTATTATATCTCAATTTATCAATATCAAATTGTTCGCCAACTCCAGTTCCAATTGCAGTAATCATATTTGTAATTTCTTCGCTAGATAAAGCTCTTGCAGCATTTGCTTTTTCAACATTTAAAATTTTACCTTTCAAAGGTAAAATTGCTTGCATTTCCTTATTTCTCGCTTGCCTAGCTGAACCTCCCGCACTATCTCCCTCAACCAAATAAATTTCAGATTCCTCTTTCTTTTTTGCAGAACAATCAGCCAATTTTCCAGGTAAACCCCCAAGAGAAAAAACATTCTTTCTTCTAACTAACTCTCTCGCTTTCTTAGCTGCCAATCTTGCCTTTGCCGAAGCCATTGCTTTATCTACAATCTTTTTAATTACCGAAGGATTCTCTTCAAAAAACTCTCCTAATGCCACAGTCGCAATTGAATCAACAAAACCTTTTACTTCAGAATTTCCTAATTTAGTTTTTGTCTGACCTTCAAATTGAGGTTCGGCAATCTTAACACTAACAATTGCAGAAATTCCTTCACGAGCATCATCTCCAGTTAAAACAATTTTATTATTTGCTCCGCCCTTCTTTTTAATATAATCATTAATTACTCTCGTTAATGCAGTTTTAAATCCAGAAACATGGGTTCCCCCTTCGATAGTATTAATAGTATTAACAAACCCAAAAATATTTTCTCTATAACTATTATTATACTGAACTGCAACCTCCACCACAGTTGTTCCTTCTTGTTTTTTAAAGTAGATTGGTTTATGTAAAACTTCTTTAGACTTATTAATCCATTTAACAAATTCCATTAATCCTCCAGGAGCAAGAAATTTCTCTTTTTTTCCTTGAATTTTATCTTCTAAATTTATTTCAAGCCCAGCATTCAAAAAAGCAACTTCTCTAAATCTCGATTCTAAAATTTTATAATCAAAAATTAAAGTTGAAAAGATTTGTTCATCTGGCCAGAAAGTCATAGTAGTTCCAGTTTCATCTCCACAAGTTCCACTTTGAACAAGTTTAGTCATAGCAGCTCCTCGAGAATATTCTTGTTTGTAAACCTTCCCTGCTCGTTTAATTTCAACTAATAATTTAGAAGACAAAGCATTTACACAACTCATTCCTACTCCATGCAATCCTCCAGAAATAGCATAAGAATCCTTATCGAACTTTCCTCCTGCATGAAGTTTAGTTAATGCAACCTGAACAGCAGGAATTTTAAATTGGGCGTGAATATCCACCGGGATTCCCCTCCCATTATCCTTAACAGTTACAGACCCATCTGCATTTATCGAAACATAAATTTTACTACAATATCCTGCTAAAGCCTCATCAACAGAATTATCCAATAACTCATAAACCAAGTGATGTAATCCTTCTTTTGAAGTAGAACCAATATACATTGCAGGCCTACGCCTAACACCTTCAAGCCCTTCAAGGACCTTAATTGAACCCGCACCATAATCTTTATTTGTAACCATTTTAAATCAATCACCGACGACAACTCTTTTTTAGTAGTCTATCATTATAAAATTTTTTTACTTTAAAAACCTTGTTATAGTTTTTTATAACAATAATGTTTTAAAACTAAAAGTTCTTTTTATCGAGGAGAAATTATTACTTTTTCTTTCTTTTAACAACCTTTCTTATCTTTTTTTTCTTCGCTTTTTTACTCTTTTTTCTTTTAAAACTAACCTTAAAATAATTCAAGACCACAAAAATGATCAAAACAATCAAAACAATAATCCCCATTGCTATTGGAATCCCCCACTTCGAAGACAAAGCATTTCTTACCCGATAAGTTATTGCTTCTGGAGAGAAATCATCAGTACCAAAATCCTCACTAAAAAACTCTTTATCTCCTTCAGGAGATTCTTCTTCACTAGCCCCATCACTTTTACTTGTACCATCTTTTTCCGGAGATTGATATATTCCATCCAAAGAATAATTCAAATCTTCAGATTCATTTGTATCATTAACCTCTTCGATTTCTTTTTTAGTAGTTGAAGAGCTTTTAGAAGGAATTACTGCAAGAATTCCATCATCAATCATGATTGGCACAGCAGTTGAATTCGAAATGCAACTCGAATTATCAAAACCAGAACAATCATTTAAACAAGTTAAATTTCCCGAAACAAAACCCAAACTAATACAAGTAGAATCACTTAAATTTTCTAAATCACAAACCTCAGAATTTCCAGAATTAATAATTGAATCTCCACAAAAAGAACCAGTTAAAGTAATATTAAGACATTCATCTGAGCAATAAGTACAATTTTCTCCATAACTTGAATTGCAAGAAACCCCATTACTATTTGTGCCCAAATCACATTCTTCTCCTGAATCAACATTACCATTTCCACAACTTGAAGCTAAAGAAATAGAACAAGTTCCAACTCCAAAATTCTCTTCACAAACTTTTCCCTCTTCACAAGCAGGAGCGCCAGTAACATTAACACAATCTGCGAGACACGAAGAACAAGTTTCATCGAGATCGCAAGTTCCATCTCCACAATAAGAAGCAGGAGTATAAGTTAAAATAATAATTTCGCAATCTTCACTACAATAATTACAATTAGAACTAGAATTATCGCAGACATCCCCGTTAGAACCCCCATTATCACACTCTTCCATAACTCCATCATAACCATTTCCACAAACATCTGGCATACAACAAGTATCTCCCGCAGAAACAACCTCTTTAGGAGTAAATGATCCTGGATCAAAAACATCATATTCGCAAGAATCGCTAGAAACATAATTATTTCCAATACACTCCATTAAACAAACACCCCCATTCAAATCACAGATACTTCCAATCGTTTGTCCAGTTAAAGGCAACTCTCCAAAAAAAAGATAGCTTGTGAAATCATCAACTCCTTCAAATAAAAAAAATCCAATTATTCCAACAACCAAAACCATTCCTAAAATTAAACTTACTTTAAGAGCCATATCTTTCTTTAACCTCATATTATTTTTAAACAAAATAGTATTTATAAAAGTTTATCTTAAAAAAAGTTTAAAAAGTTTAAAAAATAAGAAATACTATGATAGGAATAGAAGTTATAGCAATAATTATCTTAGGAGTAATTCTCTTAATTCTTTTAATCTTAAAATTCATTGAAAGTCATCTTTCAAAAGAAGTGGTAATTGCAAAAACAAAAAGAGATGAACTTTATCAAAAAGAATTAGACAACTTAAATCTAACAGAAAAAGATACCATGAAAAAAATAGATTCTATTGCAAGAAATTTTTTCTACGAAGCCTATAATTTTAATATGAAAGAATATTCTGAGATGGAAGAAAAATTTAAAGAAATGAAAAATAAAAACGGAATAAAATTCTGTAAAATTATGGAAAAGAATGACTATTCTACAGAAGAGATAACTTCAGAAGAAAAAGAGAAATTAAAAGGGCTTCTTCGTGAAATAACAAAGAAAACCCATATCATCTCAAAAATTGAAACTCCTAAAGAAGAATTGATTAAGAAAGAAAAATTAAAAAAGACTAAAGCAACAGAAGATAAAAAAGAAATTAAAAAATAAAACTTATTTAATCTCATTCTTACCATTCGTTTTTGCAGGAAATAAAATCCTTCGAGTTAATTTTTCCCAGAAAGAGAAATGGAATTTTCTCATAACAAAGAAGACTGCAAAGATTAATACGATTAAAACTACTATTTTTACAAATAAATAATCTGAAGCAGAAAGGATATTCTCAATTGTTCCAATTTCTCCTCCAGGAGAAATATCTGAATCTTCTCTTCCAACCTCTTGACCTGAATCCATGGAAGAGTCATTTACTCCATCATCTGTTGAATCTAACCCCGAACTTGAATCAGTTGGAGAATAAGTATTATTTGATTGTTCTCCAGAAGCAACACAACAAATTAAAGAAACACCATAATCTTCTGTACATTTATCATCTGAAAATTCTTCCCCATAATGAACATCTCCCTCAATACATATTGAAGCACAAGTTCCATTAACCTCTAAACAAGTTTTTCTAACAGGAGATAAACTTTCATCCCCTCCTTCCCTTCCATCTGCTACATTAATCGAAGTAAGATTATCCGAAGTTAAATTTGAAATAGAAAAGGATTTACAATCACCAAAATCAAAAAGACAGACATCATTACAAGCTAAATTTCCGGAATTAAATTCTAAACTTTCGCAAGTTTTACCATTAAGATTATTTCCATCACATTCTTCTCCTTCATCAATCTGCCCATTACCACAACTCGAAGCTAAAGAAATAGAACAAGTTCCAACTCCAAAATTCTCTTCACAAACTTTCCCCTCTTCACAAGCAGGATTTCCAACAACTCCCTCACAATCTTCTAAACAGCCAAAACAACTTTCTCCTACATCGCAAACATCATTTCCACAATATTCTTCTACACATTCAGAACTACATCCATCTCCATCTTCCGTATTTCCATCATCACATTCTTCTCCCACTCCAAGATGATCATTTCCGCAAGTATCGGGCATACAACAAATGAATCCAGAAACCACTTCCCCTGTAATCAATACGCTAACTTCCTTTTCATATTTCGTGTCATCAATAGATTGACAACTTAAAGAACTTTCATATTGTCCAGAATTACAAACAGTCTGACAGCTTCCTCCTGAAGAAGCACAATAATTTATCGAGGAAACTCTTCCAGTCAGTTTATCAAAAAATGAATTATCTTTAACTTCTTGAAAATTAATTAATAAAATTCCCAGTAAAAAGATAAAGCCAAAAAGAATAATCTTTTTGTATTTTCTCTTCTTTTTAATTTCTCTTTTCATTTTCTTAAATAGTAAAAACTTCTTTATAAAATAGATGGACAATTAAGAATCTATGGAAGATTCAAAAATTTTGTATTCGATAAAAAGAAAATTAATAAGAAACAGATAATTGAAAAAAACAACAAATATCTCGAATAATCAACTTTTACTTGTTTCTCATTAAATTGTAAAATCTCATTAAAGGCATTAGTTAGATTATTTTTATCTTGTACATCAAAACTAACTCCCCCAGTATTAAATGAGAGGGCCTTTAACGTATCTGAATCTAATTTACTTAAAGCCCCATCAAAATATCCTCCTTCAGAAGTCCCCATTGCAATTGTATGAACCAACACATCATTTTTATTTGCATAATAAATTGTGTCCTCAATTTCCCCTGAATTAAGTTGGCCATCTGAAATTAATATTACTGCTTTTGAATTCTCTCCTCGTAAAAGATTAATTGAATTAATTACTGCATCTTCCAAATCAGTTCCCCCCGTAGTTTCAATTTCAATTGAATCAATTGAGTTTTTTGAAAGTAATTTATCTTGACTTAATTCATTTATGACAAATGTGCTTCCAGAAAAAGAAACAACTCCTATCTTTGTTCCAATACCACTTGAATCAATAAAATTTTTAGCAGTCTCTTTTGCCACCGCAATTCTTGTAGGATTCAAATCATCAGAATTCATACTCTGAGAAGAATCAATTGCAATAATAAAAGAAAAATCTGTTGCTTTTGCAGTTGTTTCAAGTTGCATTCCAGAAAGCGAAAAAACAATTGATAAAATCAAGAGAGAAGAAATAATTAACATTACAATATTTTTTGAAAAGAAATCAATTCCCTTAATTTTTGCAATTGCATCAAAATTTGCAAATCGCAAAGCAACTTTTCTCTTATAATTTAATGCAAAAAAATGAATTACAAAAAGTAAAGGGATTGCAAATAAGAAATACAAATATTGAGGATACAAAAAATATATATTCACCATTATCTCTTAAGTAACCTCTCCTTTAAAAAAATTGCCAATTCAACAACAAAATCTTTATCCGTTGTTAAATCAAGATAGTCCAAATCGCATTTCTTAAAAATATTTTCCACCAGCAACCCTTGCTGAAAAGTATATTTTTCATAAGTAGCTTTTGCAACTCGAGGATTGATCAAAACTTGTTCATTCGTTCTAATGTCCTCAATTAATACTTCTTCATCGACATCTGGTAAGGACAAATCCAAAGGATCTCGAACTCTAATTGCAATTGTTTCAAACCTATTCGAAAGTAAATTCATTCTTTTAGAAGTTTCTTCATTCGCACTTAAAAAATCAGATACAACAATTACTGCCACCACAGAACTATCCAAATAATCCATTGCATAATCAATTGCCATATTTATATTACTAGTTCCCCCATATGTTGTGCCATCTTTCATCAAATCAGTAAAACGATTAAAATGTTTAAATCCAGATTTAAAGTTTGAATATTCTTTAATTTCATCTCCAAATAAAATAAAACCAATTTTATCATTTGTATTTACTAAAATATGGGAAAAAGCTGCAGTTAGTTCTGTTGCATATTCACACTTAAGCTTTGGAGTTGAACCAAAAACCATATTATCTCCAACATCAACTAAAAACATAATTTTCAAATCTCTCTCTTCTTTATATCTCTTAACAATTGTTCTTCCACTTCGAGAACTTGCTTTCCAATCAATATCCTGGGCATCATCATCTGGACTAAAATCTCGATATCCGTCAAATTCCAAACCCTTCCCCCTAAACATTATTTTAAAAATATCCTGCTTTAAATTAAACTCTTTTAACATTGCGTCTAACTTAGCTATAGCACCTGCAATATCCACATTTAACTTTCTATCATTATCACCCATTTTATCTAAAACATAGAAGATAAAATTGTTTATGAATGTTTTTATTAAAAAAATCAAATACTAATAATAGAAAGTATTTCGTCAATGACCTTATCAGAAGTAATTCCCTCGGCATGCGCCTTATAATTCAAAATAATCCGATGTCTCAAAACATAATGAGAAATTTTCCTAACATCTTCAGGAATAACATAAGTTCTCCCTTGCATCAATGCCCAAGCCTTAGAAGCAATAAACAAAGCAATAGTTGCACGAGGACTTCCTCCCCAGTCTACAAATTCCCCATAATTAAAATCTTTCTTTCTTGTTTTATGAACAATTTTAACAATATAATCTTTAATTTTATCATCCATGTAAACTTTTTTTACAACCCCTTGCATTCGAATAATTTTATTCGGATTCAAAACAGGCTGAATTCCAAAATCTTCAAACTTTTTTGTAGTCATATTAGTATCCATAATCTTCTTTTCATCTTCTGGGCTTTCGGGATACCCCACAATTAATTTAAACAAAAAACGATCAACCTGCGCTTCAGGTAAATCATAAACTCCACTTGACTCTAAAGGGTTTTCAGTAGCCATAACAAAGAATGGTTGAGGTAATTTATAGGTCTCCTTAGCAATTGTAACTTGCTTCTCCTGCATTGATTCAATTAAAGCCGATTGAGTTTTAGGAGGACTACGATTAATTTCATCTGCTAAAAGAAAGTTTGCAAAAATAGGTCCTTTTATCGTCTCAAAACCTCTCTCAGGAGTATAAGTTGTAATTCCAGTAATATCACTAGGTAACAAATCAACTGTAAACTGAATACGCTTAGATTCAGAACCAAGGGCATCTGACATAGATTTTACAAGCAAAGTCTTAGCAATTCCAGGAACTCCTTCAAGCAAAACATGCCCATTACATAAAATGGCACATAAAACTGCATTAACAGTTTCTTTTTGACCAATTAAAGATTTAGAAATTTCATGACGAACTAGTTCAAGTAATCGAGAAACTTCTTTAACTTCCTGGGAAAATTCAGAATCCACTTCGGGTTTTTTCTCCCGATGTAAAACTCTAGAAGCAATTTTATTTATTTCTCTTTTATCTCTTTCAGGAGAAATTTTTGTGACAGGTAAAGGTTTTATTTTCTTTTCCCCAATAGTTTCTTTTAATTCTTCAAAAGAAGGCATATCACTTTTTACTGATTCATCAAAATTTAAATTTTTTCCAAAATCTTTAGAAGATTTAACTTCTTCAATTGATTTTTTAATATCTAAAATTTTATAACCATTATCTAAAAGCAATTCCTTAATTTCCGAATCACGATATCCCCTACTCAAAGCATCAAGAATCCATTTTTTTGTTTCATCACCAATTCTTTTCATATTATACTATTACAAAAGATTTTTTTAAATACTTTCCTTTTCTCCTTTTTTTAATTTTTCAGCTTCAAAATCCAGAGATGCCTTACTAAGTTTCATTCTTCTATAAAAATAAGAGATAATTGTTAAAATAAATATTCCAGCAATAGAACCAAAAACATAAAGATAAATGGAAATATCTGCAGCTGCTTTTTCTTTTAATTTACTGGTTTGAGAAATAGCTACTTTACATGCATCAACTGCTTGATTAATTTTCTGCATTGCTAATTCTATTTCCCCAGATTCCAAAAGATCTTTTGCAGAATTAACTAACTCAGTTAACTCAATGCATTCGGGATTTTCCATAACAAATTCTTCAGTAAAAAGCAATCTTTCCTGAACATTTTCATCTTCTTCAATAGTTAAATAAAACTTTCCCCAATCTTTATATTCTGGGTCATCAATATCTGCTAAGACTGTAATCTCATAAAGGCCAAGACTCTCCGTATCAATATCTATTGTTAATGTAAAATTTTTCTCTTCTCCGGCAAGCAAAGTATCAAAATGAATTTGAGAAAAAGTCATATTAAAATCTTCTCTTGAAACATTATCCTTTAAAACTAATCCCGATAAATCAATTCCCTTCAAATTTATTTCCCCATCATTAAATAAAGAAATAGGCAAAACAATTTTCTCTTTCTTAAATGCAGAAATTGGATCTGGCATAATTAATCTCAAGGAAACAGGTTTTGTAACAGTCCTAGTTGAACTAGATGAACTAGCAGCAGGAGAACTAATTGTTAACTGAACATCAAATTCATTACTTGTTACATTACTAAGTATTTGGGAATCGTCAGAAGAATTATATTCATAAGCAGTAACAGAAAATCTTGCTTCAGAATTCGAGCTTGCAGTAAAAGTCACTGAAGGCGTAACCCCGTCAACCCAATTAATCACTGAAGAAGAAACTCCAGATCCAGAAATCGAATTTATTACAAAACGAACAGATTGATTATAATAAGAATCACTCGCATCATAATCCGTAAAATAATTTGATAAAGTAATTACTTGAGGAGAACCCCCGATGGCATCAAGAATACTTGTGCTTTGAGTTAAATTATGATTAGTATGATTAATAACCAAATCCCAAGAATAAGTCACATTATAATCAGTAGAATTTATCAAATTTTCATTTGAAGGGTAGGCAACCATTGTCAAATTAAATATTTCTCCATAAGTTTCATCAGTGAAATTTGGAGCAAAAGACCAAGTATTGTTTGTAGAATTTCCAAATGCAGTTACATTTTGCTTCAAAAAACTTTCACTTCCATTTTCAATATAAAATAAATAAGTTAAATCATCCAACACAGAATGATTTACAGAATAAATTATATTTGTTGAAACATTTTCTACTAAAGAAAAAGATTCAGAAACAGAGGGAAAAATAATTTCAGGAATATCATATACAAACAAATAAAATGAATCATAAGTAAATAAATTTTCTGAATCATTAACAGTCACATTAATACGATACTTGCCTCCGTGAGTAGAATTAAAATTAAGATTAAAAATTCCAGAACTTGTATTAAATA
The DNA here is from genome assembly GCA_018651925.1 of archaeon. GTDB lineage: Archaea > Nanobdellota > Nanobdellia > Pacearchaeales > GW2011-AR1 > JABIDC01. Next base: position 43,138 of record JABIDC010000011.1, read on the forward strand.
AACTTTCATTATTAGAAATAAAGTCATTACCTTCCAAAAAATTATAAGAATAAACTAAATTTCCAGAACTATCATTTCCATTTTCAACATCTGTAGAATTAATATCATAAGTCCAAGTTCTATTAATTCCTGTTGTTTGATTGGTCAAATTATCTAAAACCGGTGCATGATTTATATCATTAATTGTTAAATTAAAATTAATTAAATCGCTTGCATTTCCTTGATCAGTAATATTTATCGTAACATTATATTTCCCAATATGCTCTTTACCGGGAGTAAATGTTGCATCAAAACGAGTTTGATAATCTTCTGGAGCAAAAGGAGTCGGGGTTGTGGCTTCTCTATTCTCAGTAAAATTAAATAAATCAACTTCTAACATTGAAGAATAATTAACAAAAGAAATAGTGAAATCAAAACTCTCATTGTAAAATCCTTTTTCTGATTGATTTGAAGGAATCAGCAAATCATAATCATTCACCCTCAAATAAATTTTTCCTTCATCATCTTCAGAGATATTTATTTCAGAATCATCTCCTGCAATAAGAGCATCAACAACATCTAATTCAATAATAGAAAGATCATCAACTAAATTTAAAACAGTAAAATTAAAAGATGTTAAATTAGAAAGATATCCATCACTAACACTAATTGATACAATATGCTCTCCTACATCTGAATCATTAAAAGTCATATTAACTATCCCAAGATTTGTCATATTCATTGAAGGAAAAAGATAATCATCTAATGAATAAGAAAAGGTTAATGCATCGTTATCAGAGTCACTCGCATTTAAACTCAAATTTAAATAAAGAGAACCATTTTCATAACTTAAAAAAGAAGTATTCAATAATCCATCCCATTGAGGAGCATGATTATCCAAGATAACGATTTCAAAAACTTGAGAAACATTCGTTCCCGCTTTATCTCCAATTGTAAGATTAATTGAATATGTCCCAGTTTCATTTGAATCTGGAGTAAAAGTTACATGTGCCGTTGTTTTATTTGTGAAATGATTTCCTTCTACGACCGGCATAGAATCCACAACAACATTAAATGTTTCATTAACAGTAGAATTAGACGTTAAAATATCTAAATAAAAAGTAATTGTTTCTTCATATCCTCCAAAAGAATCATTTTTATCTGGAATTAATAAATCGTTATCAAAAACCTCAAAATTAATTGTGGTTTCCAAATCCGAAGAAGTTTCAACATCTGAAATTGTAGATAAAACAGGATTTACCTCTAAAGAATCATTTTTATTTACTTGAAGAAAAATTTCTTCATCCACATAAAGGACTTCACTTAAATCAAAAACAGACAAATTAATTGACCAATTTCCCACCTCATTTTTTGAAGGAGTCACATTAATTGAAACAGTTTTAATAAAATTACTTGAAGAAGTAGACCCAAGTGCATAGAACCAACTAGTATTCAAAATATTATCGTCTGCATAGTTCCTTAATTCAGCATTAGAAACAACGCTCAAAGAATCACTCTCTCCAGGAGTGGTAATATTTACCTCACAAGTAAATTCTTGAGATTCATTTAAAATTTTATTTTCACAATCACTTGCATTTATTTCCAAATTAGCTTTAATATTGAACACAACCATTTCAGAATAATAAGTTGTTTTATTTTCTTCATAAGTAGAAGAATCACAATATGAATGAGGGCAAGTTCCATTAAAATCAGTAATACTAATATTTGCATAATAAGTTCCCACATCATTTAGGCTAGGAGTAAAATTAATCATCGAAGAAAGGTTATTTGTTTCAGCCACATTAAACCCAAAATCAAACAAAGAACAATTCTCATTTGCAGCTCTGCCACTCCAAGAAGCATGAGTACAAGTTGAATTAAAATTAACAGAGAAATTCAAAGGATAATGCTCTTCTTCATCAGTCCCATTAAGGAAATAATATTCATTTTCATTATGGGACCAATTATAATGAGTTTCTATTTGACTAAATTCTGGATAGTCGTTTGTTGCATTAATTTGAAATTCAAAATCAGTAATAGTGTCATCTCCACTTGCATTATTTGCTTGTATCGGAATAACAAAAAAACCAGATTGATTATCATAAGTTGCATTAATTGTAAAATTGCCCGTAGTAGAATTTAAAAGCCTAATCCATTTTGAAACATCACTTTCAGAAACAGCATACGTTCCACTAGCATTTGTCCAATTAATTGGTTGGGTATCAATTGTAAAAGTAATCTCGCTACTAAATCCACTAACATTTTTACTAAGATTATGAATATAATAAATATCTTCAGGAGCATGATAAATTACATCTGATCCAATCCATTGAACTCCATAAACAAACCCCAAAAACAAAATCCCAAATATCAAAAAACTAAAAATAAATTTATTTTTTTTCGACCCCTTTTCCATATGTAAAATAATAAAAATTACTTAATAAAGTTATTTATCTTCCTCAAGGAAGTACTTTTTTCTCTTCATCTCCAAGACTTTTTTTAACCCGAACAATTTTAACAATTCTACTAATAATCAACGCCAGAAGTAAAATAATAAGTCCAATAAAAATGTATAAAGTCCCCTTTCTTTGTGCAAAAGGTTGTTCAACTTCACATTTCCAAGGGCAAGGACCTCCGCAATCAACCCCTTCTTCCTTTTGATTCTTAATTCCATCAGTACAAGTAGGACAAGCACCACAAGTACCCCCACAATCAATTAAAATCTCACAAGCACCATCATGACAATTCTTCAAACCATCTTCGCAAGAAGGATTTTCAGTATAATAACAAGATTGAATTTCAGCAGGCTTATTTGCCAAATAATTACACTCTAATAAATCCGTACAAGTCTTTAATTGAAAACCACAAAATCTTTCATCAAATCCCTGTTGTTCACATTCATATTGAATTAATCTATAATCTTCTCCTGCTAAAACTCCAAAATCTAAAGAATCTTTTGCATTTTGACAAACATCCCAATCTTCACAAATCCATTGAGGAGAACATCCGCCTCCGCCACCGCCTCCGCCAGAAGTAGCTCCTTCAGGACAAGTAGACGCAAAAAGAATAACTTCCCATGCAAAAGAATCATTCAACAAACCGTCAGTAATCACAACTTCAATTTCATGCAATCCCGACAACCCACAAGAAAAGGCATAATTAAACGAATCTGTTAAATTCCCCGAAGCATAATCTTTTTGGACAGAATCAACATACCAATAAACATCTGGAATTGTGTGGTCTGGATCATAAGTTGTAACATTTAATAAAATACTTTTTTCTCCAACTGCAATAAAAGTTTGATTTGGAAAGGAATCAATAATTGTTGGAGGCCGATTATCGTCTACAACAGTAATTGTAAAATCCTCACACACAGAATTTGATAAACCAGTTTGATTACAATAAACTTCTATATCCTCATAAGGGTCAGGAAGTTCCATATCCATTGCACAAATAGAAACATTATGAATTCCGAGCGGAGTTGAATTATCTGCAGTAAAATCAATTATTCCGTCATTTGTCACCCCAAACAATTCTGGACCAGAATTAAAACTAATATTAAAACTAATTTGAGGGGAATCTTCCATTCCACTTTCAGAGTCATTTACAGAAATGGTTTTATGCAAGGTGGCATTATCTCCCCGAGTGTAAACAGTTTGAACGCCAATTATTTCTTTTTCTAAAAGATCATTTATTTCAATTACAGTAATATTTGTTTGGATTGAGTCTACATTATTTCCATCGTCCACACTAATATTTCTTAAATAAGTTCTAAAACTCCCTGCAAATCCTCCTGCCTGTTCCTCCGTTAATTCAGCGCTAGAAGCAAGATATGCCGTAGCATTTGAGTTTCCATAAATATACCCATAAATTAAATTCGGATTATACAAAGGATTATCTGTAGAAAAAATAGTTTGAGGATACATAAAAAATATTTCAGAAGGGGCAATACTTAAAGATAATTCATTTATATCCTCATCACTCACATTAAATTCATAAAACAAACTTTCCCCCTCACAAACATAAATTGAATCATTCAAATAAACTACTGGCGCAGAATTACTTACATTAACAAAAAAAGTAACTTCTTCAGAATAAAGAACGTCTAAAGTAGAATTTGAATAAACATAAACCGTATTCAATCCCCTTTCTGCAATAAAAGTTATATTTGGAGAAAATGAAGAATTTTCAATAATCCACAAAGAAGATCTTTCATTCCAAACACTAAACCACCACTCGGCAGGCTCAAAGTTAAAAGGATGAACAGATAAATTTATTTCTAAATCTTCTGCCGGGAAAAAATCATAAGTTGTATTTAGAGGTTCAGTGATATTAATCCAAGCAGCATCTTGAACCACCAAAGAAATTGTTGCACTCGTAAGTCCAGCATTACCTGTTAATTTAATTGCTGGAGAATCTTGTGAAAGTAAAAGGTAAGTATTTACCATTGAGAACAAAATAAAAATAATAAGATAAAAAGCCAACTTAAATTCAAACGAAAAACCCTTTTTCTTCCTCTTTATCATGAAAAACTAAATCTATTTTAATATAAAAACCTTATTAATAAAAATAGGCCACCCAAAACCTTATAAAATATTATTTTTTTGAATTTTTAGAGAAAAAAATAAAAATGAATGACAAAATATTTGGACAATCATCTTGTATCGGAGGAACCTCTTGCAATTACACTCTCTTTAATGGAGTCTTTAAACCAAGAGAAGGCATTCTTAGAGGAATCTCTACAGAAGAAGCGAGAACGATGATTCAAGACAAATTACAAATAACCGAAGCTTCAGGATTAATTGCTTTAGCATTTGATAATCTAGAGGTTGGAAATGGAATAGAAATTAGATCATTAGACAGAACAGAGACTTTTCCATTGACAGACTTTCAAAAAGCAGGATGTGCAAGAATAAGCGAAGTATTAAGTCAACTTAAATCATACGAAGAAAGATTTTATCAAGAAGGAACTGAAAGGTATTTGATAACAGATATTAATTTAGGATGTTGTGAAAAAAATGCTCAACAAGCAGGAACTTTTCATCTTTTCTAAAGTTTAGTATATTAAAATAGCAAGAATGGAATCAATTTCTTCGAATCTTATTTTTCCATCATCAAAATTAACATTGTCTCCTTTTGTAATAAAATAATCTCCAAATTCATCTTCACCTTTTTCAATAACCCTATGAACAATTAATTTCTCTCCATGATAAAAACTAATAATATCTCCGACGAAAATATCCTCTGAAGAATTCGGACGAATTCCGATACCATTTGCATTTGAATCGATTACCGGAACCATGCTTTTAGTTGAATTATATCTACTCACAACATAATTAGACAAATTAATTACAACTGAATCTTCATAAACTAAAATATTCTTTTCCTCAATAATGTTGTGTGGAGAGAATTCCTTGGCTACAAAACCAGTCAATTCAAAACCAGAAAAGAAAATTATTCCCAGCACAAAAATTATCAAAAGAATAATTATCTCAAATCGAGTTTTCATAAAGAAAATTAACAAAAATGCCTTATAAAAATTATTATACTCAATGTTTTCCAATTCTAACAAACAAAGTTCCCGTATAAACCCCAAAAGGTTGATTCTCTATAACAATAGTTCCAATTGAAATTCTTTTGGATTCATTAATTGGCAATTCAACTCTTTCCTCAAAAATTAAGAAATCAGTTATATTTCCTTTAACAAAAATATTCGCAAAAACTGGATAAGGATAAGAATTATTTAAAATTATGTCTCTTTGGGAACTTGATCCTTTACTAATTTCTCCCAAATTAAGTACAGAGCTCTCTAAATTAAAAGAAGTCTTATTTGAAATTTCGAGGATAACTGGGACCTTAAGTTCTTCAAGATTATCTGTAGAGATAATATACATTGAAGAAAATAAAATAACTAAACTAATAATTAAAATACCAATTCCAAAATAAAGTTTATTTCTTTTTCTCATTAATCTTCTTTCTTTTCTTTTTCAAGAAAATAAAAATTACCCCTCCAATAATTAAAATTGCAAGAATTACTGCTCCAATAATTAAAGTTGTATTTGTTTTGCTAATAAATTCTACTTGAATTTGTTTACTTGCAGATTTCCCAACACTCTTTCCAAAATAAGAAACAGTTACATTTCCATAATAGATTCCTTCTTCAAAAGAATTTGTATCAAAAAATCCACTAATTGTTTTTCGTTCCCAAGGAGATAAATCCGTAGTAGAAGTCTTAAAACTAATTTTCTCAGAATTATTTTCAAACAAAATTATTTCTGCACTCGCACCATCAATTTGATCATTCCAACCACTCTCAATATCAACTTCAAATACCCCATATCCCCCAATTTCAATGATCTCGGTATAATTTAATATATCAATAGTCAAATCCCCGATTCTAAAATTTTTTGATTCGTTTGCAATTTTTGAACCATATGGAACAATTAAATTTGCAAGATAATTCCCCGCATTATAATTTGTAGTGTCAAGAGATTTCTTTAATTCAATTCCTTCTTGGCTTCCCAATGTTCTTTCTTTCAAAATTAAAGTTTCCAACAACTTTCCAAAATTATCCTCAATCTCAATTCTTGGAGAAGCAACAATTGTTTTATCTCCTTGACTTTTCAAATTAATTTCAAAAGTAACTTCTTCCCCAACATTGACGTCAGGAGCAATTAAATGGGCATCCAAATATTCTCCAGGATAAGGGACATCAATAATTAATGCTAATCTTAAAGTAACAGTAGTTCCAACAGTTGAAGATAAAAGTTCTTCATCAACCGCTTCAGCAATTTGAACAACTAAACGATGTGGGCCAGGAAGATCAACTTTTTCCGGCATCTCGAGAGTTAAAATAAATGAATCTTCCCCGATTAATTTTTCTTTTGATAATTTAACATAAGGGGCAAAATATCCTTCGACAGAAACAAATAATTCAGTATCCGAATCAATTGCAAAAGTAATGTATTCTATTTCCAAAGTTTTTCCAGCTTCAAAATTTACCATTTTCTTAGCAGGACTCGCTCCAAGAGCACTAGCAAAGCTCATCAATGAAATAAACAACAAACAAAAAATCAAACCTCTTTTAATCATAAGTATTCTTGGGAAAATCTCCTTTTATAATTTACTAAAAAAATTAAACAACTTCTGCAGTTGCAGTAATGATACTTCCTTTTGACCCAATTGGAACTCCTGTTTCAGGAATTCTTATATGAACATTAACATACAATTCATCTACCCCAGAAGCAGTTGTAAGGTTCCCACAATATAAAAATTCAGTTGTATTAATACTATTCCAAGTGTTACTATGAACCATTCCCCCAGAACAAGCTCCAGCATCTTTTTCAGTAACATTAACTTGGTAAAGAGCAGACGCACTTCCAATAAAACCTGCCGCATCATTACTTGCTTTCAAAGAAATATTTGCATTTTCATTTCCAGCATTTTCAATAACTAAAGGAGAACTAACAGCACTCCAACTTCCCCCAACAATTGTCCCATTAGTATAGAGGTCTGCATTTCCAGCACCAGGAGTTACATATCCAGTACCCCAATCAACACTATCAGTAGTAAAATTAATTAATAAATTTGAAGCAACAGATAAATTAACATCTGCAGTGTCTGTAACTGCAAAACCAGTTAATTTCTCAACATCTTGAACTTTATTCACCGTAATTATTAAATTGAACATTGCTAAACCAACTGCCAAAACCGCAATAACCATTAAAACATTTGTTGATTTCATTCTTGATTTTCAATAATATTCATTGGTGGCTCTTCCACAACCAATTGAACATTCCCATTTAAATTTCCTGAATCTATTACGGAAGAACTTTGAGGCTGACCAGTATCAAGATTCATTGTAACAACCACAGAACTAACAGACAACATAATCGTTATCAATAATAAAGTTACCACAACTTTTTCTCTCCTTACTTCCATAGCTTCCCAAGGAAAAATCACTTTATAAATATTATGTTGAGAAAAAACTATTTTTTACGTCTCATAAATTTCCTAATTATTACGAACCACACAATATTTAGGACAAGCAAAACAACGATAACAATAATTAAAATGGTATTCCAATTGATATCCGAATCTCCCCCTCGAACAATTACCTGACCAGTAATCCCAATAACTTCTAATTCATCACTGCTAATTTTTAGTTGAATATTTTTTTCAATCTCTCTATCTCCATACTTTAAAATTAATTTACCTTCGTAAGTTCCTGCAGAAACTCCTCCAGTATCCCAATATGCAACTAGTTCTGATTTACTTAATCCAGAAAGATCATAATTCGGAGATTTAAAATCTGCCATAACTTCTCCTTCTTCATTGTACACAATAATATTCAAATAAGAATCAGAAATTTGATCAGACCATTTATTTTCAATTAGTGCATTAAACTTAGCAATTTCCCCTAATTGAAAATCTTTAACCAAGACTTCTAAAATTTGTAAAGACATCTCTCCAATCAAAAATTCTTTTTCAATTTCAAAAACTTCATTATCATAAAAAACATTTACTTTTGCAAAATATTTTCCAGAATTAATTTCTATGTTATCTAATCTTGCAACCAACTCTTTTCTTTCTAGACTTAAAAGAGATTGTTCATTTGTTTCGATAGTTGCAACTTTCTCGTTTAATGCAGTATAAATATCAATTGTAGCCCTTGCATTAACAATATCTAATTTTCCCCTGTTAGTTACAGGTATGGAAAAAATCGTCTCAGAATCAGATTCTAAAACATTTACTTCTCCGTCCAGATATTTGTTTGGATAAGGAACTTGGATATGTAATTGGGTAATCACTGCAACGGTTGCCCCAACAGTAGCACCAGCTTTTTCCAAGTCTTTGGGCAGTTCAAGTGCAACAATTTCAACCTCATATTTCCCAGGGTCTTCGATCTTTGAAGGAAGATTTACGGTATAGGTGAAGGATTTAGAAGCCTCTGTAGAAGAGAATTCAGCATATGCTTGATTCAAGGTCACAGTTTCGTTTAACTCTCCCCTAATCATTAAAACAACAGACATATCTTTATTCTCAGAATTTAAAACAGAAAAAGAAACTTCTTTTTGTAAATTTGGTTCAAAATTAAGAGTTGTTCTTCCCGGAGTAATTCCCAAAGGAGAAACAAAATTCATTAAAATAATTCCAACGAAAAGAAATAAAAATAATTTTTCTAATCTCATTTTTGTTTTGCCTCATAAGTTTGATTTTCAGCAATCTTTTTTATTTGATTGACTCCTAAAATAAATCCTTCTTCTTCAGAAGTAATATTTAAATCAACATTTCCAGAATTAACAATTTCGTAAATTCCTTCGGTTTCAATTAAATTCAAAGAAACTTGGCTTTGAAGCGTAAAATTATTTATCCCGCTTTCCTTAAATTGATTTTTAACTTTCCAGAAATAAATTCCAGGAGCCAAAGTAACCTCTGTTTCAGGATTTAAAATAATTGGATGAGTAAAATTATAATCAATAGATAAAATCACTTCTCTCGCATTTTCAATCTCAAAGACAAAATCCGAGTCAGCAATAGTCATCCCACTTAGAGGATAAATTGGCGTAGGCATATTAAAAAAAAATAAATAAAGAATTGAAAATATAACAAAGAGCCCTTCAAAAACAAGAAACTTTTTTCCTAATATCCTCCTTCTCATAAATAAAATAAATCAATTGTTCCTTATAAAATTATTGAACCAAAATCACTTAGATTTTTTCTTGCTTGCAGGAAATAAAATTCTTCGAGTTAATTTTTCCCAGAAAGAGAAATGGAATTTTCTCATAACAAAGAAGACCGCAAAGATTAATATGATTAAAACTACTATTTTTACAAATAAATAATCTGAAGCAGAAAGAATATTCTCAATTGTTCCAATTTCTCCTCCAGGAGAAATGTCTGAATCAGTTGAAGAATCATTTTCTTCATCTCCATCATCTGTTGAATCTGAACCTGAACTTGAGTCTGGTGCATAATAGGTATCATTTGATTCTTCCCCAGAAGAAACACAACAAATTAAAGAAACTCCATAATCTTCTGTACATCTCTCATCTGCAAATTCTTCACCATAATTAACATCTCCTTCAAGACAAGTAGATGCGCAAGTTCCGTTAACCTCTGAACAAGTTTTTCTAACAACAGTAGTTCCACCTCCAGAACCAGGACTATCTGTATCTTCATTCGGATCTTCACCGGAAGTACCCACACAACCACTTTTATCAAAAGAACAATCATCTTTACAAATTAAACTTCCTGTATCAAACCCTAAACTCACACAAGTTTCATCATTCAAATTATCTAAATCACATTCTTCGCCAGCATCAATTTGCCCATTTCCACAACTTGAAAACTCATAAGGAACACATTCAAATCCAAAATCCCCTTCTCCACAAACTTGAGTATCATCGCAAACTGGCCAACCAACATTTCCTTCACAATCTCCAGGACAACCAGAACAACTTTCTCCTACATCGCAAACATCATTTCCACAATATTCTTCTACACATTCAGAACTACATCCATCTCCATCTTCAGTGTTTCCATCATCACATTCTTCTCCAATTCCAACAATGTCATTTCCACAAGTATCAGACATACAACAAACATTTGCAGAAGAAATAATTGCATTTCCAGTAATTCCATTTTCAAGGATTACATCTCCAAGAATTCCTCCTATTTCATCCCCCTCAATACCCCCGGCAACACGCTCATAAACATCTTTATCATCAACATTAAGATCACAAGAATAATCTATCTCATATTCTCCTACACTACAACTTGTTCTACAATTTCCACTATAAATTCCACAAGCAGTCCAAGAAGCTTGTCCAGTTAATTGCAATTTTCCTAAAAAAACATAATTTACAACAGAATTAAAACCATCAAAAAGAAAAAAACCAACAACACCGATTAGTAAAACAACTGCTAAAATTATCAACACTCGAAAAGTAGTTTTATTCTTCATTTGTTCCTCTTAGTTGTAAAACATAATATATCTTTATAAAACTTTTTATAAAAAACTATCTTAGTTCATTAATATCAATTGCTTGTGTCATCTGATATTTTGTCCTCGGTGAAGGCTTATTCAAACAACGTCCTTCATTACACCCATAAAAACATCTTGTGTTTGTAGAAATAATATTATTTCCATCACAACTAAATTGTTGAACATACTTTGCACTCCCAATCAAAATACAAGAATCACTTTCATTTCCATATTCACCATTATAATTAATTACATTACCTTGAACTTTTGAATTATCTTCAACATCAGTATCTTCGCATCCCATTGATTGATAAGTTACTTCTGCATAATTTGATTCATTAGTTACCTGATCAAACCTATCTGTTGCACGAACATTAAATACATAATCTCCCCATTCTGAAATTCCCTCATAGACAGAAACATACTCTTCAAAGAAATCATCAAATGCCCCATCAATTGCAGAAGCAGTAATCCAAGAATTATCATTTACTCTAAATTCAACTTCTTCAATTGAATTAACAGTGCTATCTCTATAAGAAGGATTTATCGCACTAACAATACCAGAATTCGCACTCCCATTAATTTCAAATTCTTCTCCAACAAGCCCTGCAAAATAATTATTAACAACAGGTTCAAAATCAACAATATCTAAAACCCCATTTTCATTATCATCGGTCCATCCAATTTGTCCTCGAGCATAAATATCAACTAAACCATCTTCATAAGCCAATCCTTGATATTTCATGATGGAAGGTTCATCCAATAAACATTCATTAGCGCAATTTTCATTTACATAATTTAAATATCCCCCATCATAATTACATTGACAACCAGATTGAGCATATTCATCTTTTGCACCAAAAATATGCCCCATTTCATGGGCAAAAATATTATTCATATTCTCAATTCCAAAATAATTATTATCATAAGTCATAACTAAATAAGGATTATCTCCGTCAAGATTATATGTAGAAAAAGCAGAATAATTATCTGCAAATTTTCCCCCGTCATCATCATTTGTTGAATCTGCAACAAAAACTATAAATCCCCAATCAGTTCCTTGTTCAATTCTTTTATCATTAATTAAATCGTGCATTGGATCATAATAATTATTTTCTCCAGGAATATATATATATCCTAAAGCATCAATAGAGTGGGGGATCCACCAAGATATCCCGGGATTCTCAATTGGCTCTTCTGGTATTTCAACCCTGTCATAAAAAGTAAAATTAAATTCTAAATTTGCATTAGGTTCTCTATCTGTCCACCAATTAGCTCCCTCAATAATCATATTATGAACATTTGCAATTTCTTCATCTGTCCAGTTTTCAGAACCATCAATACTTTCAGGCAAAACAACAATTACACTAACACTTCCAATCATATATTGATTAACATCTGTATCTCCAATCTCTTCTCCAGTAACTTTAGCTAAATTTGAAGTAGCATATTTTCCGCCATAAGTATAATAATCTGCATAAGAAGTTGCACCCTTAGGTAAAAAATCTTTCAAAAAAGGATCATCCATTAAACTAACAACATCATTCAAAATATAATCTTCTCCTGCCCTATTATATTTATTCTTATCTAATTTCTTAAAAGAATTATCTGTAGACATTTGAACCTTTGCAACCGCCATAGGCATAACTAAAATAAGAAACATTGCAACGAAAGCAAACACCTTTTTCATATTATTCATTGGATTTTATAGTTTAAATTTATTTTGGTTCAAAACAAATCTTTTATTTTGATAATATTAACAACATTATTTATTATATAAACCTTTCCATTTGTCACCACTGCCCTATGACACTATTCTGCCAAAGTAGAAACAAATACAATTTGTGAATACTTTTCTCCAGAAAACTCCGTAGCTGGAACTTCTATTTGTATATCAATTTGAGCAGAATCATTCGAATCAGTCCAATTTAATTCTGCAAGAGCAAAACTAATACTTTCTGAGAAATTTGTAAAAGAAGTAACACTCGAAGCATAATCAAAACTATTCAATTCATCATAATCCACTTTATACTGATAATATTTTGAGGCTCCGAGAACAGATTCCCATAAGGCACTTGCATTAGTACTAATATTAATTAAAACATTTCCATCATTTTGTAAAACTAACGGAGGAGGAACATTTCCCAAAGTATTACTTATTTCTTCTACAGAGAGAACACCAAAATCAAGCCCAGAAACAGGTAAACTCACAATCACTTCTGCTTGAATCATAAAATTAAATTCATCTGCCCAATCTCCCCAAGTTGTTCCCGAATCATCTGTTGCCCGAACAGTCCAGTTATAGGAATATCCATTATCAAATAAATATTTCAAATAATTTGTGACATTATAAAATTCATCCCCATTAGTAATATCATAATTTCTATTATCAACTGAACAAAGATTACAAGTAATATTCAATTCATATTCTAAAGCGTCCGAATCTCCATCTTGCCCACTCCAAGTAAGAACAGGAGACCTATTTGTAATCGCCTCACCATTTGTTGGAGAAATCAAAGTAACTACAGGAATTGAATTAAGAATGTCAATTGATTTATTATTCCAATCACCTTCATAAGTAGTTCCATCATATCCTTTAATTGAACAAGTCCAAGTTTCTCCTTTTATTAAATTACTAGCATCAATTGTTGAAACTAAACTTAAAGTTCCATTAGTAAGACTAGTTTGTCCTGAAGAGAAAACAGTTGAACCATTATACCAAGTATAATTTGCATAAAGACTTCCGATTGAAGGAGATTCAACTTTTGCATAACAAGAAATATCTTCATTAGAAGTATTTGTTCCCAAACTTGAATTCAAAACCATTTCAGTTGTATCTACATCAGATATACAAGTTGGATCCCTTCCTCCATCAAGTATGTTCCAACTATATGTTCCAATTAAAGTATCATTTCTTGCTGTTTCTCCTTCACAATATAAAGAATTTCCTCCATCAAAATCCACGCTAGTTTGCAATAATGGTAATCCTCCCCAGCCCATAAGCAAAGAATCATAATTAGTAGTCGATAAAGTCGCTCCTTGAATAAATCTATTCATACTCCCCACGTTACTAACATTCCAAGAACCAATATCTTGATCAAACCCATGTGAACCTTGAAACATTTCATACATCGAAGTTACTTTACTTACATCCCAAGAAGAAATATTTCGATTAAAATAAGAACTCTCAAACATATTTCTCATACTCGTCACGCTACTAGTATTCCAACTATTAATGTCCTGATTAAAATCCCTTGTACCAAAAAATACATATCCCATATTCGTCACCTTGCTTGTATCCCAATTTCCGATTGGTTGATTGAAATCATCTGCATCAATAAACATAAAATACATACTGCCCACATTGCTTACATCCCAATTACTTATATCTTGATTGAAATCTCCCGCATATCCAAAAGTATACTCCATGCTTGTTACTTTACTTGTATTCCAATTACTTATATTTCCATTAAAATTTGATGCACCATAAAACATTGAATCCATTATAATTACTTCTGAAATATCCCACTGATGAATATTTGGAATTAAAGTTAAATTTACACTTCTAAAAATATTTTCAAAATTAGTTGTGCCAGTTAAATTCAAAATATCTGTTGCAGAAATAACCAGTTGGTTACAACCATGGAAATAGCCTCCAGAATTTCCAAGATTCAATCCTCCCCATTGCTGAATTTGTAAAAGTTTTTCTTCATCACCATTATTACTAAAATTCCATCCTTCTATTGTTCCAGAAATATTTACAAAATAAGTTCCTGCTGAAGAATAAGTATGAAGTACTTCTGCTTGATCATATGCTGTTATTGTGTCATTACTTCCATCTCCCCAAAACACTTGAAAATCATAATTTCCAAGAGAATCTAATGGCAAAATTATTTGATTATCATTAGTTATTCCAGTATTATTTGTTTTCCAAACCGAGTTAAACATTGGATTAATTATTTCAATTGAATTGGTTTCAATTTGAGTTTCATATCCTCCCTTAGAACAAGTCATATTATATTCATAAATTCCTGCTGAAGAAAAAGAACGATTTACTTCCCATTTGTCAAGAATCTCATCCCAATTCATTGAATAAGTTCCATCATCAAAACTAGCAACACAAGTTACTTCTTGAACAACATACCCATAATTAGAATCAGAAGCAACAGCAATATCGTCAACACCATCTAAATTGAAATCTCCATTTGCAATTCCTGCCCCCACTCCATCACTTGTATAATCTGAAATTGAACCTCCCACAGTATAAGAAAATAATTCTCCTCCAGATAAATTATATACGTGAATAACCCCATCATTTGCACCACCAAGAATTTCTTTAACTCCATCATCATTTACATCTTCTAAAATCATAGTATCAATACGATTTGCAGAATCAAAGGAAACACTCCAATTCTCATAAAGACCAGTTTCATTTGCATTATACATTATTAAATTTTCATTCATAGCAGTAGCAATAAAATCATCCGTATATCCATCTCCATCAAAATCTCCTACAATAAATTCTCGTCCATATCCTTCAGTAAAAAGATTTGTTGTCCAAAGAGTATTTCCAGCTGAATCTATTGCCCTAAGTTCTCTTCCAGCTCCAGAACCCATACCAATTACCATTTCATCTCTTTCACCATCATTATCTAAATCAAGAATTGCTGCTCCCCTTGCATCAATATTTGTAGTATTCCAAATAATTTCTCCATCACTTCCATTGATCGCAAAAACTTCTCGAGCATAACCCACAACAATTATATCTTTTATTAAATCTCCATTCAAATCATCAATTACATGCACCTCGGTAGCATGGCCCTCATCAATTTGATTAACCCACTTTTCAGTAAGATTTCTATAAAATAATCCAATTCTCCCATAAGTGTCACCTGCAATAATTTCTTCAATAAAATCTGAATCTAAATCCCCAACCGCAACAGGAACCCCCCATGAAAAATCCGAAGTTTCAGAAAATAAATTATCTGTTAAATTATAAACTTTCAATCCAGCTGTAGTATAACTTGATGTTACAAATTCATTTTTATAGCCATCGCCATTTGCATCAAAAGCAACCATCTCATGGACTCCAGACTGGTCAAATTGAGAAACTAAACCTTCAGTAATATTATAAATATTTATCTCATTATTACTCGTTACTTTCCCTAAAACTAAACAATTCATTTTCCCAGAACCTTGGCAGTCAAAAAATTCAACAGCCTCAACATCATCTCCAAGGTTACCAGTATCATAAACAAAAGATCCTACATCCCCAAAAAGAGAACTAGAAAAATTTGCATAAAAAGAAACATCTTCATCAATAGAAGCATTTTCCACATTATCACTTAAACTTAAACTTGTAGAATAATTACTAATAATAATTGAAGCATTAACTCTGGTTGAAACTCCTCCGACACTTTCAGAGATTACAGAACAAGTAACATTTTCTCCATGATGAGTAAAATTAGAACTAAGATTATACAATCCAATTTCTCCACTCGTAACAGCAACAGAATTATTCTCTTGGATTAAAACCCCGTCAATATAAAAACTCATATTTGCAACCGCACTTTCTTGACTAGTAATATTATACTTACAACTTACTAAATCTTTAGTATACAAAGGAGATTCCAAGAAAGCAACTTCATTTATCACTGGCGGAGAAATAAAATAAGAAACATCCCTAGAAGAAATATTAAAATTTCCAGTTTCATCAATTGCATAAGCAGAATAAGTATAATTTCCTAAATCAAGATTAGTAAAATTAGAATAAAGAAAATATTGACTATTATTATAACTTGCATTAACTTCTTCTGGAGTCAAAGCACGATTATGAATTGTAAATTCATCAAAACTCCCATTAAAAAAATTATTGTTATGAGCTGAATTTGCTCCAATAATTAAATTAATTGGATCTCCTGCTAAAGGACCAGTCGCTTCAAAAGAAGTTTTTAAAATTCCATCATTATATATTGAAATAAAATTATCTTCAACTGCAATTGCCACATGGGACCACTCTCCATCTGAAGCAGTATACAGGAAAGGTTGGAGTTCAAAATCTTGATCAATGTCAAGTGAAATAAAATATATTTCGTTAGAACTTGCCACCTTATCTAAATAATATCCATATGTATCTAATTTTGAAAAAAGAATTTGAGAAGCCCCCATCAAATTATTAAATTTAACCCAAAAAGTAATTGAATAATTTTCTCCAAGTCGAAGTTGTTCAGTATCCTCAATCTCCAAATAATCATCCACTCCATCAAAATCTAAAGCATCTCCATAAACTCCCGAAGAAATATTTGATTGACTTAATCCCCCTCCGAATTTCGCAAAATTAGAATAGCTTGAATTGCCATAAATTCCAGTTGAATTTGAATATTCAAAATTCCAGTAACCTGCCACGCTATTATTCCAATCAAAGAAAGCACTTGAATCTAAAGAATCCTCAATGGTTGTATTCAAATAAACAAAATTTGAATCAATAACTTCGTCATTTTCCGGAGTTGGAATTTCCCAAGTAACATTTGGAGCCAAAGAATCTTGGAAAAAATAAATTGAATCATTTACTCCCCAATTATCTGCATAATCTTTTGCATAAACAAATAATTGATGCAATCCATCGCCCAAAACTCCAAGACTAACATTTGGAGTAAAGGTATTATTCGCTTCTCCATCTATATTCCAATACCAAGTTTCAATGGATTCAGCAGAGTAAACATCCAAGGAAATTCCTGTCTTTGAATAACTTATATTTTCTGGAGAAAAAACATTAATTGTTGGAGTAACAAAATCTATTTCAAAAGTTCTTTCTTCTGTTGAATTAACTTGCCCAGCTTCATCTTGAACATACGCACGAATTGAATGATTCCCTTCAACAAGAGAGGTAAAATTAGTCTCTAAGCGATTGGCTCCAGAATCATAACTTGCCTTAATTTCTTCTAAACTTAAACTTCTATTCCAAAATTGAAGTTCATCCAAACTTCCATTAAAATAATTTGCAGAGTGAATTGCATTTGAACCTAAAATCAAATTAGAAGTCCAGGGAAGAATATATCCTTCTGTCAAAAAAGAATTTTCATAAACCCCATTTTTATACATCAAAACAGTAGTACCATTAAATGTAAAAGCAACATGCGCCCATTGTTTATCTGGAATATCCCAATTTAAAGATCCATATTTTTGATTTGTTCCATTATGGACAATAAAAGAAAAATCTGAACTTATCCCATTTTTATAAACATAATATCCTGCATTAATTGATTCAGCAAGATAATACTCTTTCGAAAAAGGTTCTTCTTGATTTCCATTCTCAAATCCATTAAACTTTATCCAAAAAGCAATGGAATAATTATACCCCAAATCTAATTCATCTGAATCATTAATATAAACAAAATCATCAATCCCATCAAATTCTAATCCAGAACCAAACCTTCCAGAAGACCAAGAAGGATCTTCAGAAGTAGATGCAGAAGTTTCTCCAAGAAACCCATTATTTGAATAACCCGAACTATCAACCACCTCTTGCATAGAATTTTCATTCAACCTATACCAAGCAATTAAACTCTCATCTAAATTGATTAAAGAAGTTAAATCATTCGGATCAGTAGTTGTTACATTTACCAAAGTAATAGCAGAATTAATTTTTTCTCCATCTGTAATAGTTGGACTAACAAAATCAATTGTAGGAACAATGGTGTCAACTAAAAAAGTATTTTGGCCTGAATCATAACTATTTCCAACCTGATCGATTGCACCTAAACTCAACTCGTGATTTCCCTCAGATAAACCAGAAAAAGTATAATTAGAATTTTCCATTCCAACATCCAGCAATCCAAAAGTATTTTCCGAATATGTACCAAAAGCCAATTTACCATCACTAAAAGATAAGTAATTAGCATCAAGGTCTGTACTAGATAAAACCTCTACAATAACTGGATTAGAAACATTTGAAATATCCACCTCTACAATAGCATCTCCTGTCCCACAAGAAACATATAAAGAATTTTCAAAAACAACTAAATCCTGTTGAGATGAACAAGGAAGAGTTAAGGTTGAAACAATTTCAGGAGAAGATTTGTTAGAAACATTAATAATATTTACCTTAGAAGTTGCAAGAGTATAAAGATAATTTCCCCTCTTAAAAGGGCTATTAATCGCTCCAAAATTTGTGGAATTATAAATTGTTGAAACAATAGAAAGATTATCTTTTTGCAAGGCATCTATTATGGTCATTGAGGCACCATTAGATGAACCAGCATAAAGATAACCTGAAGAAGCAAAAATCCCAAGAATAATATTAAAAGAACTATCAGTAAGATCATCCAAATAAACTGGATTACTTCTATTAGAAACATCCACTGCAGTAATTTTATTTCCTATTATTGAAGAAACATATGCAACATCATTTTCATAAGCTAATCCAAATGGAATAAAAATTGAACTATGGGAAAAAGAAGAAGCAACAAAAGGATTTTCCACATCACTTATATCCACAATTACTAAATTTGAAGTATCTCCAGTAGTAATGTAAGCATAATTTCCTTCTACCTCAATAGTATTTGGCCCATCAAGACTTACTCCAGAAATTGCTCCAACAATAGAAATCTCTGAAGGAGCACTAATATTCACAATAGTTAACGAATTATTTGTATATGAAACAATATAGGCATAATCTCCCAAAATTTGTAACCCATTTGCTGCAACAAAATATCCACTTACAAGAGTATCTAAATAAGTATTTTTTCTTTTACAAAGATTTGTAGAATTAATTGAATCATCTAAATCATAAGAACAAAAAGAAAGAGTTTTATCTGCAGTCCAATTTAAATCAACATCATTTGTCGTGAACTTAGAATTATTTAAGGGACTTAAAAGAGTAAAATCTATCTCACTTGAATCAACTCCAAAACTAATGAAATCACTTAAGACAGTATTTCCTCCAGAATCACTTGCATAAACTTTCAAATTGTAATTTCCATCTGAAACTGAATAATAATTTCCAGGAACAAAAGTAAAATTAGTTCCATTATAATTTGCTATCCAAGAAGAAATTTCTTCTGTAGCGTCCGCATCAAAAAGAATTGAATTAGTAGAATAATTATAGTTCCAAGGAGAACGCACTTCAATTGCAGGCAAAGTAGTGTCCACAGTAAAATAAATTTCATCATTCAAATACCATTCTCCAGTTGAAGAATCATTACCATATAAAAATAAATGATGATTTCCATTCTCAACTTCTAAAGAACTATTGATTGAAATTGTAACATTTGTTCCATTATAATTTACTTTCCAAGAATCAATAGTTTCGCTAGAAGTAGCATTAAACCAAATTGTTGAACCATTTGAAACACTATAACTTGAATTGCTTGGGGACTGTATTTGAATTTTGGTAGGTTCAGTATAAAAAATATATAATTCTGGATCCGCCCCAGTAGGACTTATAGTGGTTGAAAGTTCTCTTGTAACATAAGCTTTAGATTCGACATGTCCAAAATTAAAAAAAGATGATGCAGAAAATTTAATTCCAACAGGAATAGCAGAATAATCTGCATCATAAGCTTTAATTGTTAAATATTCATCTCGATCACAGGCCTCATTTACAAATTTTGTAATACTCACATTAGAAAGCCCCCCTCCAGTATTACTAAACCAATTTGAATAAGTTGTTGAATTATACTGGGCCATGCCATGCAATTGAATAGCAGTACTAGATTCGCTCATAGATTGATTACGAATATAATTTACAGTTGCATCATTATCTGGAGAGCCCAAAATTCTACTAACATTAAATTGTAAATAAACATTATCTGCACTTAAATCCAAATTACAAAAATCACTAATATTCCATTTATGAAAAAATCCAGCATCATAAACAATATTTACTGCATCTGAATATCCAACTTCTGCTAAAATATAAGTTGAATTAAAAAAACATTTTCCATCCGAGCAAAGAGTTGATTCAAACACCCCAACATCATTCAAAGTAATATACTCCTGAACAGTTGAAGTTACATTAATTTCCCTACTGTCATTTCCATAAGTAGAAAAAGGAGAAGTTGTATTCAAAGTATAATTATTAAAGTAAGTATATGCTCCATTAAAAAGGACATAATCTGTTAAATTTGTTTTAACATCTCCAATAGAATTTGTAAAACCACTAAATTCTAAATTATCTACATTATCATATGCCTCCACTTTTGCACCAGATAAATCTCCGTTAGAAGTATTTACATTTACCTCTAAAAACTCTTTTTTAGTAAATTCATGAGCAGAAGAAATAGCTAACTGGTCCCAAGTAGAATTTATTGCAGTAGTATAATTTCCATAAGTATTCGTCGAAGCAATATCCCATCCCAAACCACCAAAAGATGAACTAACAAAGGTTGTATTATAGAAATCATAAATATAAACTCCTTGATTCGAAGAAACAAGTTGAGAAAAAGTATCAGCATAAAATGAATTATTTATTGAAGGAAAAGTAGTATCCCCTAATAAAGCCAAATTATCAGTAGAATTTGCAATTATATTATTTCTAAATACATTATGATTAAAATAAGTAGTTATTCTCAATCCAAAATCTCCTCCCCCAATAAAATTATTCGAATCAAAAACATTATAATTAGAGTTCGCCCCAAACATTGCATTCCCCCCATAAGAAGAAGATTTCCAATTATCACTAACATTATTATTTGAAAAAGTGGTATAATTTACACCATACAAAATAAAACCAACTCCCGAATTATCGTGAATATTATTTGAATCAATAAAATTATTGTGATTATTTCTTGCATAAAGTCCAGAGGAAGGCGAACCATAAATTTCATTATTACTAACATTATTATAATTTGAACCAGTGTAAAAATAAACCTCAATAGAACCATTATTATCATGAACTTTATTATTAAAAATTGTTGAATTTTGAGCAACAAAGAATATCCCATACCGAAGATTATGATAAATATCATTTGAATCAATTAAAGTATTATTTCCAGTAAAAGTTGTCCATGCCCCAGCCGCAATACCATAATCATAATTCCCATATACCGTATTATTTGTAATATTGTTTCGCTCATTTGTGCTTCCAGAAAGAAAAATTCCAGAATCAGTTGTACTTTGGCGAAGAATATTATTTTTAATTAAACTATCAGATGTCCCCTGCATAAGAATATTTTCATCCTCATTCAAATAAATATCATTTGAATCAACAGTTATATTATTAGAACTTCCTAATCTTAAACCGTAATCAGTATTATTATAAATTTTATTATTTACCACACTACTATCAGAAAAAACACTCAAATAAACTCCAGACTGTCTAGAATCATAAACAATATTATTTGAAAAATTAAGATTATTTCCCGAAGCCAGATAAACTCCCCGAGCAGCACTAGTATTATAAAAAGTATTATTGTAAATTAGATTTCCGTTAGAACCGGATGCAGAAATAAAAAGATTATAATTCAAACTAGAATGGACAGTGTTATTAATAATCTTTAAATTTGTTGCAGGATTATAAGTATGCATTCCTCGCTCAAATTGTTTAACCACACAATTTTTAATTGTAACATTATGTGCATTTTGGAAAAAAATTCCCCACTTGCCTGCAGCCATTGTTCCATCAATTGTGTAACCCGCACAATCAAGAGTATAATCTCCACTATTATATCCTAAAAGAATTCCGTGACCTGCACAATCAACCAAATCCCCATCTAAAGTAGTATCTCCATAAATTATGTCTCCACAAACTGCAGAATTTCTTGCATAAGCCTTTATTCCTCCAAAGTCAAATTCAAGATAATGCCCTCCAGCAGTTCTAACTCGGCTACTTTCATATCCAGTTCCATCACAAGAATAATTACTTGCAACAATTGTTTCATTTTCCCAATGAGTTGAAAAAATTTCATCCCCGCAACGAACTTGTAAAAACATTAAATCATTTTCAGTTGAAGTCGTTCCCCAAGTTGTTCCATTAATCGGAGTAATTCTTAAATCAGCAGTTCCACTTGTATTAAATTGAACAGTCCAATTTTTCCCAACAATGGGATAACTTTGAACATTCAAAATAGTTAATTCAATTTCATAAGTTTGATTTGATAAATGAGGGACAATCCATTCAATATAATCAACTAAAGAATTATTATCTAAATCATAAGAAACAAACTCCGTTCTTCTTTTCACTCCTTCTTCAAGATGATACAAATTAATTGAATTTCTATAAACTTGTTCTTCAAAATAAGTAAAAGCTAAAATATTTTCATAACCAAATTCATTTGGATCAGAAACAATAATCTCTTTTCCACTTTCTAAATCTCGCTCATAACTAATTGGCCCAGGAGTTTCATAAACAATTTCAAAAGTAGTTGCATTTTCATCAATTACAACAGTTTTATTTTCTCCTTCCTCAATAGAAATAACTTGACCAGTAAATGAATTAAACAAATTCTTAAAGAAATTTCCAATACTAGATTCTTCTCCCAATTCAATATCTAAAGAAACTTTTCCAGAAATAGATATAATTTCTCCAGAAGAATCTATTTCTAATCCCTCACTAATTGTCTCATTAAAATCCTCTCCTTCAATAACTTCAAAAACCTCAATATTCTCTGCACCCTTTGGAATTTCAACTTCTAAAACCTCACTAGAATTTGCAACAATTATTTTTTTCCATTTAACCGGCTTTCCAACAACTACTGAATATTGTATTGTTTCCAAAGTAACATTCAAAAAAGATTCATTCAAAGTTTCATTAAATAAAGTCTCATTTAAAATTGATTCGTTAATTACAGTTTGATTATTCAAGACAATTCCAATAGCATCTTCAGCAAGTTTTTCTTGGTAACCTTCAACACTAATTAAAACAGAATTAGAAACAATTTCCTCTCCAAAATAATCCAAAGCAAGATTCAATGTTCCCTCTCTTGCAGTTAAATTTAATTTGGAAAAGTTAATAACAATCTCAAGTTCTTCATCTCCCAAAAAATCTTCTCCAAATCCAGATTCCATTTCAACATAATCTGTAGTAAAAATTACTTGGTTATCTTTAATTTCAAAATTAACTTCTTCATCTGAAGAAATAATCTCAACTTCTTTTTCTCCAATAAAATCCCAAGCCACCGATTCACCAAACTTTACAACTCCCCCAAATTCTTCAAACTCTTGCTCAACAACTGAACTAACAATTTCAGTAGTTGTTTCTGGTTCAATTTCTTCTTCAGATTCTGTTTCAATTTCTTCGATAATTTCTATTTCATCAGAAACTTCTTCTTCAACCAAATCTTCAGAAACATCTTCCAATTCAGAATCAGAACTATCTTCAACAGAAGCCTCTTCAGTTGTTTCAGAACTTCCAACTGAACTTTCTTCAATTAAATCATAAAGACGAAAAACAAATTCAACTTCCGGATAAGTCTCCTTTTCTCCTGCAACCCCATATCCTTCTCCAGAACCATTAATTAATTTATTTTCTACATAAAAATCTCCTTCCAATAAATCCAAATCAACCAACTCTTCCAACCCGTACTCTTTTTCTTCACCAACATTATTAATCTTAAAAATTGTTTCCTTTGACAAAAATTCTCCTTCCTTTAAAATTAATTTTACACTTCCAGAAATAGAATCTCCTAATTCATAAGATTCATCAATAGAAATTGAAACGTTTCCAGTCAAATTATTAATATGTCCTACAAAAAATAAAGCAAAAGCCAAGATAAACAAAAACATAAAACTTTTTTTCAAAAGATTTTTATTAAGAGAATCATTTCTCGGAACTTTAACGCTTTTTCCAAGATAAGTAGAAATCACTTTGCCATCTTTTTTCTTATTATGATAAACATATGGCCCATAGATTCTCCCATTCTTTTTTATATACCTTTTATAGACCATTTTTACCTCCTTAAGATAAATATATACGGTAGTGTAACTATTTAAACATTATTATGAAAAAGAAAACAGCGACGGAAAAATAAAATAAAATATTTTATGAAATCTAAGAAAAAATATTTTAAAATCAATGAAAATTAAAGAGATTTTTCAAAATAATTTACCTTTTCTACACACTCTTCATTTATCCCATTTCTTTCAACAAAATATTTCAAATCATGAACTCCACTAATTTTTTCATATCCTAGTGATTCATAAAAACTTCTTATCCAAAATTCATGAGTTTCCACATCCAAACAAATTTTATTATGTCCTTTTGTTTTAACCAAAAATTCAGCATAACCCATGATCTGTTTTGCGAATTTCTTTTTTCTCTCTTCTTTTTTAACATATAAATCTTCAATTGCAGGAAATTTATGCCAAGAATAAAAATTCTTAAAAGTAATTAAAACATGGCCAATTGGATTTTTACCATTAAACACAATAAGATATTTAACAAAACCTTTCTTTTGATTTTCAAAACGATCAAGGTGTAATTTATGCAATTCTTCACCACGAATTTCATCCAAAAACCCCAAATCAGAACTTTTTGTTTCACGAAAAATTAATTTAGACATAAACTAACATAAAAGAACAAACTTATATTCTTTTCTCTTAAAACATAAATTTTTTATAGAAAAATTATTTCTTTGCCTTAACAACTTTTTTTTCAACAGGTTTTTCTTTAATCTCTTCTTTCTTTTCGACAGGTTTTTCCTTAACTTCAGCTACTTTCTCAACTTTTTTAACAGACTTAGTTTCTGGAATAATTTTTTCCTTAACTTTTTTAAGAATCCATCTAACTTTCCTTCTTTTCATTAACATATTCTTTCTACACTTTGAAGAACAAAGATGATTAATTGTTCCATCTTTACGAATAAGAGTTAATCCCCTTGGAAAAGAATAATCATTTTTACAATATGAACATTTAGGCATTTTAAGTGTACGCTCCCTTTGTTGCCTTAGATTTAACACGTCTTGCTTCAATTTCAGTTTCTCTAAGCATTAAAACATCTCCAATTCTAACTGCTCCTCGAACATTTCTTCTCATAGAACGGCCTTCATCTCTTCCCTTCTCAACCATGCATTTAACTTGAGTAATTTCTCCACGAAATCCGGTTCTTCCCAATAATTCTTGAACTGTCGCTGGAACTACTTCTCCTAAAAGTTTATCACTTCCTTTAGAAGCTTTTTGTTTTGATTCTTGTTTTTTTTGTTCTTTTGCCATTTTTCTATTTAAATATTATAAAAGTAAATTTATTTGAAAGCAGCAAGCTCTGACTCAGCATCTCCAGCATCAACAATAACTACTGATGATGTAGATACAGGAAGTCCTGCAGAAATTCCTAACTTTTGCTTACTATCTGCTTCAACGCAAGGAATGTTTTTTTCCTTACACAAAACAGGTAAATGTTGAACAATTTCTTTTGGTTCAACATCTTTTGCATAAACAACTAATTTCGCAGTTTCTCTCTCGATTGCTTTGGTAACTTCATTAGTTCCCTTTTCAATCTTTCCAGATTTCTTCGCCTTTTCAATTACGCTATATATGTCCATTTTTTATGTCACGGGTTTAATTAAGAACAAGTCCTCACGGAATCGTTCATCGGATATTTATTATGACAAATTTTAGTTTATAAAGTTTCCGTATGAAATTTCCTCAAATTCAATTAAAGAAAAAATCTCTAAAAAATAAAATACTATTTCCAAACTACATCTATTTGGTCCGTCCTAAGTCTGGGATCAATATCTACTGAATCTAAATCCTCAACTTCGGTTTTAACCCCTGCATTAAACATGATTTCTCCCAAATAAGCAATCATTGCGCCATTATCCACAAGCAAAGGCCTTTCTGGAACAAAAAGTTTTGCCCCTCTTTCTTCACACATAATTTTTGCCATTTCTTGTAACCTGGAATTGCATGCAACTCCCCCTCCAAGCAAAAGTTCAGTTTTTCCAGTATGTGCCATTGCTCTCTCAGCAGTTTCAATTAGCATTGCAAAAACAGTTTCTTGCATAGAATAAGCCAAATCCTCGATAGGAATCCCCTTCTCCAATTTCTGTTTTAAATTAGTTTGAATTCCTGCCAAAGCAATATCCATTCCCTTAACTTTGTAAGGCAACTCAATATACCTTTTAGATTTCAATGCTAACTGTTCAATTTTTGGGCCCCCCGGAAATCCCAATCCCGCAAACCTTGCGAAAGTATCAATAAAATTTCCAACACCCAAATCTAAAGTTTCTCCAAACACTCTATACTTTCCAGCCTCATATGCAATCACCTGTGTGTTCGCTCCGCTTGCATAAAGCATCACAGGATCATTAGTACCTAAACTTGAACCAATCTCTAAATGAGCAACACAATGATTAACAGACACCAAAGGCTTGTTCAATCTCTTCGACAAAACTTTTGCAAACTTCATTCCCTCAATTAAACAAGGCGCAAGCCCAGGACTTTGAGAAAAAGCAATAGCATCAATCTTATTCTCCGCAATTCCAGATTCTTTAATTGCTTTCAAATAAATTTCCTCAGAAACCTCTTCATGATGTTTTGCAGAATCCATTGGAATAATTCCTCCTTCTTCTGTAGTATACATTTCACGAACATTCGCTAAAACTTTCCCATTTTTAACAACTCCAACTCCGAAAGTATGTGCAGTTGATTCAATTCCAATAACAATTGTCATATAAAAAATACAGAAATATCTTATATAAAACTTATCTCAAACAAAAACCGAAATAAAAAATATTAAAAAAATAAAAATAAAAATTTAATCACCCTATGATTACCCTATGTAGATCACCTAAATTATGAAATTAAAAACTCAACGTTTTTTCTTTTTCACAACTTTTTTCTTAGCAGCTGGTTTCTTTTTAACCACTTTCTTCTTAACTACTTTCTTCTTAACTACTTTCTTCTTAACTACTTTCTTTTTTACAACCTTTTTCTTAGTAGCTTTTTTCTTTTTACCACCTCGTGACATTTTAGCTTCACAAACGTTTCCTTGTCCATCAACATAGTAAAGAAATCCAGGTTTTCTATCAACAACAGCTTTCTTAATTATTTTTCCCATTATATCTTACCTCCTTTCAGTTAAGTTCTTCTTTCGAAGATTTAGGGGTCTTTGACCTCTATTAACCAACCATAACATTAGATAACTAATATTATAATATGATTAATTATTTTATCTATTTAAACCTTTCGCGCCACCGACGAGAAGTTTAATTTTATCGTCGTAACGTTTTGAAATAGGAATTTCAATCAGTTTTTTCCAATCTCCGTCGTGATTTGAATGAATTTGCCATGGCCTTATTTTTCGAATCTCAAGAACATTATTATTTTTATCCAACCAAATTGCAAGAAAATCAAAAAAAAGAAAACAAGAATGAATTGCATCTAACTTTGGATGACTAGAATAAAAAATTAGTGCTGGAGCCTTTTCTCGAGGATAAAATAAAAGTCCCCTCCCCATATCAAAAAAACTTTGTTTTCGCACATTCAACAGAATGTTCTCTTTTCCTTTTTTTATACAAATCTCCTCTTCCATAAAGATAATAAATTCAATATGCTTAATAACTTTATGATAAACAAAATAAAAGAAAACGTTTGGCAATTACATTTCAAGGAATTTGGATCTTGTGTTTATTTGATTAAATTAAAAGAACTAATTCTCATCGACACCTCAAGTAAAGAATGTCGAAATGAACTTTTATCTGATTTAAAAGAATTAAAAATAAAACCAGAAGAAATTAAAATTATTATTTTAACACATGACCACTACGACCATATAGAAAACAACAATCTCTTCACTCAAGCAAAAATTTATTCAAAAAGAAAAATAGGACAATTAAATATCCCTGAATTCAAATTCATAAATGCTCCTGGACATAGCAAAGAAGATATTTGCATTCTATATAGAAATATTCTTTTTTCAGGAGACGTAATTTTCCATAATGGTTATATTGGGAGAACAGATTTTCCCGAAAGCAATCCAAAGAAAATGCAAGAATCTTTAGAAAAATTAAAAAAAATTAAATTTGAAATCTTATGCCCCGGACATTTATTCTAATTCTTCAACAATCTTAATTCTTGAAGTCAATCCAGATTTAATCTTAAAAGATTTACCAAACTCTTTTTTTAATAGTTTCAACAAAGAATCATTTGCCCTTCCATCAAGAGGCTTCTCCCTTAACCAAATTTCATAGAAATTTTCATCAATCTTTTTCAATTTTTCTTGAGAAGAATTTGCATGAATTTTTATTTTCATTTTTTCAATTTTTGAATTTTCTTATTAACTAACTTTTTTTCTTTCTTTAGATTTTTAAGAAGTTTTTTCTCTTTTTCTTTAATTTCCCCAATTTCTTCAAGACCATTTTTCTTCCTTTTTTGAATAAAATAAGTTGCTTCACGAATAATCAAATAAATTAAAATAAAAAATACCAATAATCCAATAAACATTATAGATTGCCAAAAAAATTCTTGAGTAAATACTTCTCCAATCACCATGATAAAATAAAATAGATATTAGTTTTAAACCTTTTCTACCGAGTAATAATCTCCAATGAATCTCGATTTTGTAATTTGTAATCCTTTCCTAAGGCCATTTTTGTTTTCGCATTTATTGCTTTAATAAAATTCTTCCCAAAATCAGTATGTAAAAAGAATGCAAAATCCAAGGCTGTTGAACCAGGAGGAAGTAAAAAACAATCTGGCAAAATATTTCCTTTAGAATCTCCCAACTTATTTGCAGAACCAGGAAAAATAGCAAGGTAACCCAACAAATCAAAAATTGCATGATTCAAAATCTCTTGGACACCAGTTCCAGTTTCAAACTTTGTTAAAACATTTTCTTTTATTTTATTTAATGCTCCTAATTGTTTTTCATTTAGCTCTTTGATAACTTTAAAATCTGTTTCTCCAGGAATATATTCAATCATTCCTGCTTTCGCTGCTTGCCTTAAAGCAAGTTCTGAATCAGCAGAACAAGGAACTAAATTCAAATCAGGATGCTCTTCTTTCAATTTTTTATAATTCTCAAAACCATTTTTAGAATCAACTTTATTACAAGCAATAATCATTGGTTTACTAATTTTCCTTAAAGCAGAAACAAATTTCATAATTTCTTCATTTGTCCAAGAACTATATTTTTCATTCAAATTAACATTCAATAAAACTTTTTTAACTTGATCTTCATTTACTTTCAAACCAGAAAACTGATTTGCAACAGCTTCAGAAAATTTTGATTTTTCTTGTTCAACTTTCTTTGAAAAACTAGACCAAACCTTCATAAAAATATTATAATACCACAAATTCAATTCATCCTCTAAAAATTTAATATCTAAATATGGGTCTTGCATTTCTCCTTCACTCAAAAGTTCTCCCTTCTCATTGCAAGAACCAGTAATATCAATAACCTGGATAAAACAGTCTGCTTGACGCAAGTCATCTAAAAATTGATTTCCCAAACCTTTTCCTTCAGAAGCACCAGGAACCAACCCCGCAACATCCATAATATCAATTGGAACAAAACGTTTATGATTTATACAAAAACCGTGATTTGGATTACATTGAACTCCAAATTCTTTATCAATACAATCAACCTTAACATAACCAACACCATGATTTGCTTTAATTGTTGTAAAAGGATAAGATGCTATATCTACCTCTGCTAAAGTCGCAGCTTTAAAAAAAGTACTTTTCCCTACAGAAGGCTTTCCAACTAATCCAATTAACATGATAAAACATCTCCAAAAACCTTTAAATATGTTATTAGATATGAAAAAATAAGAGCCTATAGCTCAGCCTGGTCAGAGCGCTGGTCTTATATGAAGTTAATCCACAAGGATTATTATCTCTTGGAATCTTCTAAGAGAGCCAGAGGTCCTGAGTTCAAATCTCAGTAGGCTCATTGTAAGTTCGCTGAAATTTGAACTTTAGTTTAGTGCTTGAGTTTACTCAAGTAATAGGTTAGAAGTTTTTAAAAAAGTTCTAGCCCAAATCTCAGTAGGCTCATTAAATAAAATGAAAAAGAAAACAACCAAACAAAAGAGACTTTACCGAAGCACAAAAAATCGAATGATTGGTGGAGTTTGTGGAGGAATTGCAGAATATTTCAACATAGACCCAACAATAATTAGACTTTTGACAGTGATAATTGCGCTAACTTATGGCACAGGAATTTTGGCATATTTAATCGCTTGGATAATTATCCCAGAAAAAAATAATTAAATAAATTATTTTTTACAAAGAGCAAGAACATAAGATTTATCTTCTGAAACTTGGAGCATCGGAACATCAAAATACATGCTTAAAAAAGTCCTAAAATCTTCCTGATTATATTTATAAGAAATTGCAACAATAATTTGATCTCCTTTATTAAATTCAATCTTTTTCTTTTGAAAATTGATTACAACATCCCCATTTAAAGTATAATACATTTCGACACGAGAATTGATAAATCTTGCACCAAAAGTAACTTCTTTAGAACTCAATCCCAATTGTTCAATAATTTTTATTAAGAAATCATTCATCTTATTAGTATCATAGGATTTTAAAATATCTTCTTCATTTCGGTTATCTAAACCATTCCCAATCAAAATCATATCTCCTTCGCTCATACTATTTCTAATTTGATACAATAATTCATTTATCTCGAAGTTCCCCAAAGTGTTTCCTAAAAGAAGCATCAAATTTTTCTTATACTCTCCATAACGAAGTAAAAAAGAAACATTTTTTAAATTTTCAAAATCAGAAATATTCCACTGAAATTGAACAACTTCCCCAACATCCATTTTCATAATTTTCTCGATTGCCCTCTCAACCATATAACTACTAATATCAATTGGACAATATCTTAATTTCATTCTATCTTTCAAATGATCAATAAATAAAACTGCTTTCTTTCCATCTCCACAACCCAAATCAATTATGTTTAAGGGATCTCCTCCCAAAGTTGCAAGCATTTCCTTAATATTTCCATTAATTAAATCCATTTCTTTTTGAATAATTTCTTCTTGATATTCTTTTGAGCCTTCTAAATCTAAAAAAGCCTGAGACTGTTCAGGAGTTAAATACCATAGCTTAGAATCAGCGATATTCCAAATACGAGTATTTCCATCAAGAGCATAACCTCGTTTAATCAACTCATTAAAAATCAAATCGTTTACAGGAGCCTTATTGGTTGCTTCCATAATTATATCAGAAAAGGGTCCTTTTTATGCTTTATGTTTCACAAATAAGAGGTAAAATTAATACGCCCCAACCGGGAAGTCGCATGTTTTGTCTTGAACTGGGGGTGTGATTTTTGTTTATTTAACTATCACAGTTTATCGAGGCTGTTGAAGTTTATATAGTTTTTGTATGGGAGTTGTATTCTCCCTTCTCTTTGTATAAAAACATCAGA
>JABIDC010000003.1 GCA_018651925.1 archaeon
AAAACATTTGCAGGCAAATAATCTAACACCACTTCATCATTTCCAAAAATACCATCATTTTCAAATAACTCAAAACTTAATTCTTTTGAATCGCAATGATTTCCATTTACAGTTAATGAAACTTGTGTTCCTTCTTCAACTTGTAATTCACTCCAAGATGCACCAGTTAGTTCACAATCAGGAACCATAATTGCAGAAAAACTAATTTGCATCCCAGAAGAAACAATCCCTTCTGGATCAATTACAAATAAATAAAGTGTTTCTTCATCACCAAATGAACCTTGATTAGCTTCAAAAGTGATTAAATTCCCATTACCATTATCCCAATCTGAAATAGGGATTTGAATTTCTCTTATTGTTGACGCTTCTAATGTTGGCTGATTTCCAATAATAATCCTTGCATGAGAATAATCTAAATATATGTCTGTAAAATATCTCCAATTATTAGCACTCCTTGCACGAGCATAACCTCCAATTCCAAAAGTTCTAGTTGTGCCTGGTTGCATATCTGTTTGATGAGAAAAATTAAGTGCCAAAAGCCCATTATCCCAGAGTTGATAATATCCATCTGAATTTTTACTAAAAGTAGCTTCTATTTCAGTTTTAACCCAATTTTGATAAGGGTTTACTGCAGAATCTCCCCAGTGTGCTTGCCAACCACAATGAACAGAAGTAGTCCACGAAGCTCCATCATCATAACTAGTGTAATCATGATATGATGTGTAACAATTTGTTCCACTATATGGCCCATTCCCTGTTGAATAATCAAAAGCCTTATAATTATCATCAAAGGTTGTGCACCCATCTGCGCCATCTCCACAAAATTGCCAATTAGGATCTGCTCTCCTATATAACGACAAATAAAAATCTTCTGGAAAATTCATTTCTTTTGTATCCCACAACATCACATTATTTCCACAATTAAAATCAGCTCCATTGCTGTAAGACATTGGATGAGCCCCAGCAATATAGCTTCCAACTTTGTCATGAGGCAAAGCAACCCCATTAATTTCATTAGTATAATTTATTTCATAAGATGAATATTCTGATCCACAATTCCTTGGGACTGCTCCGCCCCAAAGCAAATTAATATCTACTCCAGAAGCATCATCCCAAATTGCAGGAGCAACAGGATCCTTTACTCCAAAACCAATCCCTACAATTGAAAAATTTTGTCCATGAGTTAGGACACCATTATTTGAAACAGAGATAATTTCTAAATCGCTAGAAATATTTGTTCCACAATGGTCATCATCGACACACTCAATAGTTCCGTCCCACCCTACCATTCTTGCAGCCATCCACCAAACTGCCTTTGCCTTAGCGATACAAAGTGCAGAATTAGAATGTGCACAACCATTAGAAGTAGGACCCCAATCAGGGTGACGAATTTCAATTGAACTCCCTTCACCGCAAGGATGTTCTGTTGTTGGAGCTTGCATATTTGAATTATGATATTCTATATCTGCTTGATCAAATAAAATTCCATTATTTAAAATTGCTTCATTTCGAATATCCTGGTTATATTGTGTAACGCGAATACCGTCGACCCCACATTCATCAATTGGAGTGGATGTATCTTGATCAGTTGGAGCAGTTCCATAAATGTAATTTGTTCCAAGAGCATTTAATCTAAATTCATCCAAAGCAGAAAAATAAGCATCACGCCTTTCATCATTAAAAGTAATCATGTTACCAGCTTCATCATGAACTCCCTTAAGGCCTTCGCGAATAATATGAAAAGACCACCCAAACATGCTTGCATCAAATTGATCTCCAATATTCATTGCCTCAGTCCCACTATTCAAGGTTCTTTGTCTTCCTGAATTAGTTGACCAATAATGATCGTCATCATTTCTACATTCATATTGTCCAGTACCAGCACCCCAATTAGAACCATCATATTGTCCCTTGACAAAACGTAAGGCACCAGTAGAAGAAGGTAAATTATTCGGGTCACATTGAATATTAACTTGATATCTTGAATCAAGATCTTCCAACATCTCTAATCCTCCAATATATGCGGTATTCGCATCTTGATCAAAATCTCCAACTAATTGTTGAGCATGGCTTCGTCCAGGGAATTGAATCAGTAAACCTTCAGTCTTAACTTTTTCAATCCAATAATCTGGAATTATTTCAAAATCGATTACTGCATTATGATCTGCCAGAATTGGTCCGGAATCAACAACAACATTTCCTGTTAACTCTCCAAACCCCACAAAATTAAAGAATAATAAAAGTAATCCTACTAAAAGAATGCTAAATACAAAATTCTCATGACCTTCTTTCATAAAATAACTAACAAAAATTCATTAATAAATCTTAACTAAAATCTAAACTTACTTTTATTTGAAACTAATCTGTAAGAAACAAAACCAATTGCAATTGCTAAAATTCCAACAAGAACCCAAAGTAAATAACTTAAATCTTTCTTCTCTTCTTCTAAAACTAAACTCTTTGAGATAATTGCAAACTCTCCCAAAATATCAACTGCAGAACTCAAATAAACAAAATTCTCATCTCTTTGATCTTCTCTTGTTTCATAATCCTCTCCAGAACTAATTGAATGTAAAAATATATCTTCGATTGTTAAATTGTTTTCTACAATCCAAGAAAGTGCAACCTTGAAAAAAACTCTTCCATGAACAAAACCTTCAGAGCCAAGAACTTCAAAAGAATTATATGCGTTTTCTATTTCCAAATTAGAATCAGAAACATTAATTTCAATTGAGTTTCCATTATGACTTGCAGCAACCCAATAAACAAGAGAATCATCGATTTGGAAAGTTGATTCATTTAATTCTACATCTTCTTGGATAGAATAGTTTCCTTCATCAGTTTCATTATCTTCTATATCATTGTTATTATTGTTATTATTGTTATTTCCTCCACCATTTCCAGGAGAATCATCTTCTTCAGGAGGAGTTTCTTGGCAATCTGAATCAATTTCTCCATCACAATCATCATCAATTGAATTATTGCAAACTTCAGTTGTTCCAGGTAATGAATTACAATCATTAAACTGTCCCCCATTTTGACAAATATAGTTTCCAGTAGATGAACATGCTCCAACTCCGCAAATAGAAGAATCATTAAACCAAGATTCGTCAATTCCGTCAAGAGTTCCAGAATCACAATCATTATCTAACGAATCACAAGTTTCATTTGCAAAAGGATAAATAAAGAAATTATTATCATCACAATCAACAATTCCACAATTTGAAGTTGAATTAAAGGAATCTTCATCATTATCAATACACTCTTCTGGGAGAGAAACATTTATTGAACTTCCTCCATAAGATAGACCAATTACAACAGACTCATCAGAATCAGGATATAAACCTAAATCTGAACCATCCCTTCCAGCACCACGAGCAGGAGAATTACTTGCTAAATGGTATTCTGAATCAACAAAAAGAGGATCAGCAACTTGAGAATTCAAATCGAAACCATCCTCTTGCCAATCAGCAAGAGTAGTTGCATAATTATGATCATAATTATTTTGTATGGAAGTAAAATCAGGATACAAATTGTAATTCATGTAAATAGGGAAAGTCATTCCATTGAACCTTAAAATAGGCATATCCGTATTTGAAACTATGGAATCATAAAATTCATATTCTATAGGTGTATCCGAACTGCCGCCTCCCGGATTTACACTAATAGTATTTACAAAAACATTGTTATGTAAACTCATATTATATCCTATGCCCCAAAGAACCCCTGAGCTAGAATTTTCCACAAGGTTTTGATAGACTTGTAAATTATAATTAAAAAAACCCTCATTTGCCTGGCCAGCAATTTTCATAGCATAAGTACTACCATAAAAACGATTTTTTCTATGGATATTATTTCTTGAATTATCTTTATCAAAAAGTCCAATAAAACAATTATTAAATTCATTATTCTCAACAATATTATTTATAGGATCAGGAATTAAAGTGTACCCCCATATTTGAACCCCATTAGCATTACCATAACTGGTTTCATATTCTGGGTCAAAATTATTAAATTCATTATTTCGAACTAAAGTATGTTCATTTCGAACAAGCATAAGAGCAGCGTAATTACCATCTCCAGTAAAAGAAGGCTCTGAGCCATCAATTCCATGTAATGTATTATTTCGCCAAATATTATAATTAGAATAAGACGAAAGCATGGTTCCATGTACAGTAAATCCTTGAATAATAATATAATCAGCATTAGTTGCTAACACTGCATAACCCCAAGCAGGAATATTATATGTTGGCAATATTTCATTTCTTAAAATAACTTGCTCACCAGGATAAGCCATAATAACAATTGGGTTTTCCAACGTTCCTGAATCAGTAACTTTTACATCAGCTCCACCATAAATTAAACCAAAATCAGACCGATCAATACCGTACCTGTTATAATCTCCGGCTCTAAAAACAACACTATCTCCAGGGATAAAAACATGAGAATCAACTGGAGCTAAACCACACCAAGGAATAGTTTGACCATTAGATGAATCATCGCAACTTAAATTATTTTGATCTATCCAATGAACCTGGCCATTGTCTGGAACCACATAATTGCAAGTTGAATCACAACCATCATTAGAATTGAAATTACCATCATCACAAGCTTCTCCAACATTCAAAACATTATTATTGTTGCAAGAAGAAATTATCTCCGAAGAATTATCAAAAAACCCTCCAACCTCAATTCCAGGACTAACATCTCCATTTTCATCAATTACAAACAAATACAAATCTTCGCTCAAATTAAAGGAAGCTATGTTCGCAGTAAATTCAATCTCTGAATCATTCCAATTGGTATGGGGAATTTGAATCTCACAATGAGTAGACAAAGTATAATTATTAGAACTACAAATCTCTATTCTAGCAAGAGTATTGTCTATGTACATATCATCATAAAAAACTTCCAACTGTTGTTCGGATGCAGGGCACCTCCCACCAGAACTATAAATGATACCATACCTTAGATACCTCCAAGAAGGAACCTCATCATTTGACCTAGTTAATCCAGATAAATTATATAGTGGTTGAGTTCTACCAAAACGTTTCATAAAATAATTTCCTGGTTCAGAATAAGTTTCTGGCCAAGTGTAGATTGTTTCGAAACGTTGCCATTCATCAAACAAGAAAAGATCATTAGGAGCATTTGCATCAATGCTAGTTGTTTCGCCATCAAAATAACCAATATTTGCTCCATTAGAATTATACCAAGTATCATCTGCATGTAACCAGGGATCATTAAATACATACGAAGTATTCTCATTGTAAGTCGTCACATAAGAAGGCATATTTGAAATTCTCCAAGGTTTCCATTGAATAGTATCGCAAGAAGTGGGATTTCTTTTTAATTTTAACCAAGAAGTAACATACCATTTTTCTTGATAATCTCCATCAAAAACAAAATGACTAGAAAATTGATTAGTAAAATTAAACAGTAATGATTGAGAACCAGAATAAGATTCATCATTAGAAAAAATAGGTTCAAAACCATATGAACCTCCACCACCCCAAGATTCTTTAGAAAAATTATTACCAGGTGCACCTTGTTCAAGACTTTCTCCCAACCATTCTAAAGGTTTAACAGGAAATTTATTACCAAAGCCACTACCCTGAATCGTATAGTTTTACCCATGAATTAATTCTAAATTTTCTCCATTGATAGCATCAACAATAGCATGTCCAGTAAAAACTAAATTCTCTTTTAAGAAAAATAAACTTCCAATAGATAAAATCAACATCACCCCAATTAAACCATGCACAACTTTTTTAATCATAAAACAGCTAACAAAAACCAATTAATAAATACTCTCATTCCATATCCATAATTATAAAAAACAATTTATCTTTTATTCATTATGCCTTACGATATAATTTTAGGGAGAAATGAAAGTGATAAAAAAAGCTTTGGCGACAGAGGATTGATTCTTGTCGGAAAATCTTTTGTAAAAATGGGCCAATACACTTCAATGAGTAATAGAATCTATTTAGACGTTGCACGAAGCCATGTAGTTTTAATTGCAGGTAAAAGAGGTTCAGGTAAATCTTATACTCTTGGAGTAATGGCAGAAGAAATTGCAAACTTGCCCAAAGAAACATCACAAAACATTGCAACATTAATTTTTGATACAATGGGAATTTATTGGACAATGAAATTCAAAAATGAAAAAGATAAATTACTCTTAGAAGACTGGGATTTAAAACCAAAAAATCTCCCAGTAAAAGTTTTTGTTCCCTTCGGACACTACCAAGAATACCTTGAAAGAGGAATTCCGATTGATGAAAAATTTGCTCTAGATGTAACTGAATTAAGCTCCGAAGATTGGATTTTAACTTTCAAATTAGACATTATCCACCCAGTTTCAGTAATTATTCAAAGAGCAATTGCAAATTTAGAAAATAAAAAATATGTAATCAAAGATATAATCGCTGAAATTGATAAAGACAAAAAATCAGAAAAAACACACCGAGATGCAGCAGCAAGTTTATTCGAAGCCGCAGAAACTTGGGGAATTTTTGCAAAAGAAATTGGAGAATCCACAAAAGTTGAAGATTTAATTACTGCAGGCACAACATCAGTTATGGATTTAAGTGTTTACAATTCAATTGGTTCTTTTAATGTTAGAGCATTAGTAATTAGTTTACTTTCAAGAAAAATTTTCAACCAAAGAATGAATGCAAGAAAAAAAGAAGAAATTAAAGATATTCAAAAAGGACTTTCATTCAGCAAAAATTTTGAAAAAAAAGAAATGCCCCTTGTTTGGATTTTCATTGATGAAGCACACGAATTCTTACCTAAAAATGAGAAAACAATTGCAACAGATGCATTAGTTCAACTTCTTCGAGAAGGAAGGCAACCAGGAATTTCCCTAGTTTTGGCAACCCAACAACCAGGACAAATCCACGGCGACGTAATGACTCAATCAGATATTGTAATCTCCCACAGAGTAACATCTCAACCAGATCTTGATGCATTAAATCAAATTATGCAAACATATTTTCTTCAATCAATAAAACAGTATATGAATGATCTTCCTGGATTAAAAGGTTCTGCAATAATTCTTGATGATAACTCTGAAAGAATCTATCCTATGCGAATGAGACCAAGATTTACTTGGCACGGCGGTGAAGCTCCAACCGCGGTTAAAAAAGAAGAATTCTAAATCGTAACACTTATATAGTAACAACAATAAATAAGAATATGGAAAATACAGAAAGGCAAACAGCAAAAGAAATAGAAGAATATCTTATAAAAATAAATAATCAAAAACCAAGAATTATTATTGCACAATTATCTCATAGATATGGCGTAGATCCTCGAAAATACAAAGGAATTTACAAAATAGAAGAATTTATAGAAATCACAGAAAGAAATCAAGAATATCCTTCTCCATTAGAAAAAGAATTAATTTGGGAAACAATTGATTTTAGATCTGCCTGAAATCACAAAACCTTAAAATCAACTCTTAACCTAACTTTATATGGAGCAATTTCTCCAGCATTTTTTACTTTCAAAATCTTAATTTTCTTTTTAGATTTTTTTGCTTCATCCTGAACCATTTCGACAATTTTTTCCCTATCTTCTAAAGAACAGAAATCATAATAATAAACTCGCGTTCCCTTTTTCGTCAACTTAAAGGCATCTTCTAAAAAAGAATCTTTCAATTGAGGACGAGGCATCACAATCACATCAAACTTCTTTTTCTGTTTTTTTAATTTTTCAGCAACTTTCTTAAAATCTCCATCCGCAAACTCCATTCTATCTTCAACTTTATTTCTTAAAGCATTTAATTTTCCATACTTATTTGCTTCACGATTCAATTCATTTGTAACAACTTTTGCTTTAGAATTTTTTGCAATAACAATGGAAAAAGGTGCAACCCCAGCAAAACAAACAAAAACAGAATCTTGTTCTTTAATCATTTCAGCAACTTCTTTTCTTTCATTACTTAAACGAGGAGAAAAATAAGTAGTATCAACATTAAATCTAAATGAGCATCCATTTTCCCGATATAAAACTTCTTTAGAATTCTCTCCTGCAACAACTTTTGTTTCAATTTTACGAAGACGGCCTTTAAACTTTCCAACCTTTTCTAAAACAGTTACAACAGATTTATTATCCTTTAAAATTTTCTCTGCAAAAACTTTCTTTTCTTTTGCCTTCATGTCTTCATTAAAATTAACCAAAGCAATGTTTCCTAAAAGACTATATGCTCGAAAATTTTTATTTCTCATGTTAAAAATAATTAAAAATAGAATTTAAAGGTTATGGAATTAATAATATCCCGATGCATCAGATCCATATAACCTATCTACGTCTTTCATCAATTTTTCTTGAGTTCTCGCTGCTTGTTTTTTGTCTGCAGCAATTCTTTGTAAAAGAGCTGTTTGATTTGTCTCGATAGCCTTTAATCTTTCTTCTTGCATTCTCGCATTTGCATTCGCTTTCTTAACATCATCATGTACTTTTCTAACAAACTTAATAAAAGGTTTATTGAAAATTGTTATTAAAATCGAAAGAAACAAAATCGCAGCAATAATCCAATTCAAAAGTTCACTTGATCTTTCACTTGTCATTAGATAATAGAATACAAAGATTGTATATACTGCCCAAATAATTCTTTGAACAAGAACCTTTTGAGCGGAAAGATATGTTGTTGCAATTAATTTAGAGGTAAAAACAAGAACAATAATAAATGGGATAATCAAAGTAAATGTTAGTCCCAAGGCAGAATATGCAGCCATTATACTATAAATTTCTGAAGTCAAAATAAAATTAACAGAAAGATACCCTACAATTCCCGAAAAAATAATATAACCCAAAGTTGCCATCGCAGAACTTTTACCTGATTCTCCATCATTAAAGAATCCTGCAACAGTCCAAAATACAACCATAAAAACTAAAAAAAACATTAAATACCTTACAATCCCAACATTAGCTCCATCTTGACTCCAAAAGTTAAATGGATCTGCTTTCAAAATACTATCTGGATTTGAAAAAGTAACTTCTGTTTTTTCAGAGGTAACACTCTTGATTGCATTCCCTGTAATAAAATTAACTTGACTAGTAAATCCTAATAAAAAAAGAAAAGCTAAAAAAACCAAAGCACCCACCACGAAATGTTTTTTTTCTCGTGCAGAAAAACTTGATTTTCTCTTTTTCATAAACCAATAACAAAATTCATCTTTATAAATATTTCTTCACCCAACTAAATCTTTTTAAAATAGATTTCCCAACAAACAATATGCAAAAAAAAGGTTTGATTAATTTCACAATATTATCCTTACTAGTTCTTCCATTAATTTCTGCATACGGAGGCTATTCTATTGGAGACCAATTCATGCTTTTCCTCGAAGGAAATATCGAAATGATTATTTATGCAACAATCTTCCTAGGAATTCTTCTTTTAGTGAAAACCTCTCTCTCAAAGATATTCAAAGGGACAACTGGAGGAATTCTTGCAGCATTAGTTTCCATTCTTGCCACCTACGGAATTTACACAAGAAACTTTGATATCCAAAGCTTTTTCTATGATTTAGGAATAGGAAACGATGTACTTCCACTGATTATTGTTCTAGTAACTCTCCTTTTAATCGGCGTAGTAAAATCAAAACTAAAAATAAAAATCCCAGATTGGTTAAAAAGTTTCAAGGTAATCTTATTCTGGGGAGGAGCAATTTTAATTGCAATCTCTAGACTTTTAGAATATGATGCTGGAGAACCCTTCTTCGAGATGGGAGTAGTTGCAGTAGCATTGTCAATTCTTTTATGGTTATTAAGTTTAGGAAAAAAGGGAAGCGCAAAAGCAATAAAAAAAATACAAGAAAGAATACAAAAAAAAGAAGCTGCAGCACAAGCAGGAGATCCAAAAGCACAAAAAGAAGTAGAAAAGTTAAAAAAAGAATTAGAAAAAAAACAAAAGAATTTTGAAGAATCGGAAAGAAAAAGAATCAGTGAAGAAGAAAAAAGAAAAACAAAAGAAACAGAATTAGAAACACAAAAACAACGACAAGGAGAATCATTTGATCGAGCAAGAAAAATTGGAATTCAAAATTTAATAAAAGAACGAGAAAAAGAATATAATAAATTACAAAATGAAATTATTCCGAAGATTAAAAATCTCTCTTCCAAAATGGGAGGAGGAGCATTTGTAAAAAAAAGAAAAGATGAAAGCGATGCAGACTATAAAGAAAGATACAAAAAAGCAAGAGAAAATCACAAACACCTTTCACAAGCTCATCAAATTGCAAAAGATTTAAGAAAAAAAATAGAAGATATAGACAAAAGAATAGTACACTTACAAACACAGCTTAAAAGATAATTCAAACAACACTAAAACCACTTTTTCAAACTATCTTGTTTCTTTCCATCAACTATCTCTTTTACATTAACATCAAAAACTTGAAAAATATTTTCAACCGCCGGTAGAATCTGTTTCTCCAAATAATATTGAATTTCATATTCTCCTTTTTCAGTTAACAACTTAACTTTATCCCTAACAAGCTTGGATTTGGTATTTGTTTCTGCAATATAATATTCAATTAAAGTTCCAACAGAAAGAGGGATTTCATGTTCCACCATTCTTCTTGCAGCCAAGATATGAGGGGTATTTGCTTTATATTCAGTCAAAGGCCTTTTCAATTGAGTCTTAATAACTAATTCAGATAAATCAATTTTTCTTTCTTTTATTTTTTTAACAATTCCTTTAAGATAAATCAAAGCTTTCTTAGAATCTCCTTCTTCCAAAATCATTCTAATAATATTACTTTGAACTTCTCTAGAAAGCTTACACCAATCACGGCGAACTGTTTCAAATCCACGAATTTTCAAATTATCTTCATAATCAATCATAGCATACTTTTTCTTAGCCCCTGTTGTTCCACCTCGAGTTGTGACCCAAAGACCCCTCTTAAAAAATCCTTCAAGTTCTAAAGACATGACTCCCGGCAAATCTTCATTTAACTCTTTCAAAAATTTCTTAATTTCTGACTTGCTTTTCCCATTCATAGCAAATGCAACCGAATCAGTGTCCCCAAAAATAACAGTAAATCCTGCATCTTCAACTTTTTTAATTATATCTTGATTAAACTTTCTAACAAAAGCCAAAATAGAAGCAGAAGTTTCATGAGAATAATATCTCGCTCCATAAAAACCAATATACCCATGAGCCGAAGCAGACAAAACTTTAAACGCATTACTTCTTGCTTTAGTTAAAACATTTGGGCTCAGATTATAATCTGCTTTTGCTTCTTTTCTTTTCAAAAATAATTCATTAAGCAAAGTTGGAAAAAAACCAAGCTTCTTTGTAAAATAATATTTCTCTCCAGTTCCATCTTCAACTTCTGGAGATTCAGTGGAATTTTTTTCTTTCTTCTCAAGCAAAGTTCCTTTCGATAAATTCATAGAAATAATTATACTCGTATGCATTGAAGTAAAATCAAACATTGCAATATCTTCATACATTCCAGGTTTTGGCTCATAAACAAATGCGCCTTTAACTCCTCCCAAATCTTTTCTCCCATTTATCTCATTATAATTAGGTTGTTTCTCGGGAATTTCATTAAACTTATACAAGTTATGCAACATATAACTTTCAATATGTTTAGATAATCCAAACCTTGAAACATTAAAAATCGGTTCATTAACAACTCGAACAAACTCCAACATGTCCAACCAAAATTTTTCAAACAAACGATAAGTTAAAACAGAATCCTGCAAATTATATCCATAATAAGCTTCCCATTCATGTTCTTTAATATCTCGAGAATGTTTCAACTTAAAATCCATTTTTACATCTCCTAAAAATTCCTTTGCAACTTCATTCAAAGACATTGTTTCAGATTTCATATATTGAGCATATGCTGTTCG
This sequence comes from archaeon, assembly GCA_018651925.1. GTDB lineage: Archaea > Nanobdellota > Nanobdellia > Pacearchaeales > GW2011-AR1 > JABIDC01. Next base: position 11,872 of record JABIDC010000003.1, read on the forward strand.
AATAAATTTTAATAAATCCAAATGAACAATTCCCTTAATTTTTCCAACCAATTGGTTCCCCCTAGAAAATCTCGGTTGAGTTCCATCCAAGCCCAAACTTAAATTAACACGATGTTTATCTGCTCTAGCTTTCAAGTAAGGCAAATCAAATCCATCTGAATAGTATCCCACCAAAAAATCTGGAGAAAATTCTTTAACACACTCAACAAATCGTTCAAGCATTTCTGCCTCGTCTCCTACATACTCCACAAAATCTTGTTTTGTTTTTCCTTTTTTCCAAGTAATAACTTTCTTATAATTTTTAGATGCCAAAGAAAGCATTACAATTTCTCCCTCTCCAATTTGCAATTCATCTGTTTCAATATCATATGCTAAAACCCTTGGCTCAAACTCATCATTTTTAGTGAACTTTAATTCTGAAAGTAAAATAGTTGTATCAACTTCCATGTGCATTCCAATTCCCCCCAATTTTTCACTATTATCAATAACTTCTCCCTCAATTTCATACCATTTCAAAGGCTCAAATTTCTTTTCAATAATGTAATGAGTAGTTAACCCCAAATCATAGCCTCTTCTTTTTGCAACCTCCGGAAAATCCAATTGGGTTGCAATATCATGAAGATCCTTATAATTTGTTGCGAAAATCTTCAATGCTTGAACTTCTTTTTCTAAGAATTTTTTATCATGCAATTCAACTTTTTCAACACAAGTATTTCTTCCCTTAACTTCCAATTTAATTTTCTCAACTTTAGAAATAATTTCATTAATTCTTTTTTTAGAAACTCCCTTCTCCAAAATAGCCCAAAAATAAACAGGACATGAATCCACCACACAAATTCTTTTTCCAACCGAATCCCGTCCAATAATTTTCATATAATTTTTTCCTTGGAAATCAAAATAATCATAATCAATTGGAATAAACTCACATTTCATATAAAATAAAGAATGGCCCATTATTTAAGTTTTAATGCACAACATAAAAATATTATGTCATAATTTAATAGTAACACCCCCATTAAGTTTAAATAATCTGGATTCTAAATTAATTTATGACGGGAGAAGAAGTTGATAGGGAAAAATTTGGAGAAATTGTAAAAAGATCTGTGGATAAAAATGGTTCTGCAGCAATTACTTTTTCTCACAGTGAAAGATTTGCTTCAGGACAAGAATATCATGTTGAAAGAAAATATCTATTTGGAGAATTAGGGAGCATAATAAGGGGAAAATATGACAAAGAAGATTTGGGAGAAGTGGGAGAAGATTGTCGATCAGGAATAAAATCAATGATGAAACCCTATGAAGTTGAATTCTCCGGAAATACTGCAACCATAACTCCTCCAAGAAAAAGTCTTGAAGGGCTTGCCGGCGAACAAAGAACTCTTTTTTAGTTATCTTTTTATATTTCCAAATTCTTAATTTCCTATGGGACTAAGTATTAAAGACATTATTTCAAAAAAAGAAATTGAAATTCCAAATTTAAAAGGAAAAACTCTCGCAGTTGATGCATTCAACACGCTTTATCAATTTTTATCAACAATAAGACAACACGATGGAATGCCCTTAATGGATGAAAATAAAAATATCACAAGCCATTTGTCAGGAATTTTCTATCGAAATGTTTCTCTCTTATCTGAAGGAATAAAATTAATTTATGTTTTTGATGGGAAACCTCCTGCACTGAAAGCAAAAATCCATAAAAAAAGAGGTTTAGTTAGAGATGAATATAAAGAAAAATATGAACTTGCAAAATCATCTGAAGATATAACTTTAATGAGAAAATATTCAAGCCAATTAATAAGATTAGAAGATGACATGATTGAAGAAAGCAAAGAACTACTAACTGCCTTAGGGATTCAAGTAATTCAAGCCCCAAGCGAAGGAGAATCTCAAGCAGCATATTTAGCAAAGAAAAAAGAAGTTTATGCCAGCGCAAGTCAAGATTACGATAGTTTACTTTTCGGAGCACCATTATTAATCAAAAACTTAACTCTTGCTAGAAAGAAAAAAACCTTCTCTGGATATGTTGAAGTGAAACCAGAATTAATTGAATTAGATAAAGTTCTAGAAGAATTAGAAATAAATTTAGAACAATTAATTTGTATTGGAATTTTAGTTGGAACAGATTATAATCCAAAAGGAATTCCCAGAATAGGACAAAAAAAAGCATTAAAATACGTAAAAGAATATGTAACAAAAGAAGAAATTTTTGATTCTCTTAAAGAAAAAATTGATGAACTTGAACCTTTTGACCAATTCGATCCATATGAAATTTATGATTTATTTGCTAAAGCAGAAGTGAATGACGAAGAAATAAAATTTCCAGAAATAAACTTTGCAAAGATAAAAGAAATTCTTGTTACAAGACATGGCTTTTCTGAAGAAAGAATTGATAAGCAATTAGAAAAATTGAAAAAAATTGAAGAGGATAAAAAACAAGGCAATTTGGATAAATGGTTTTAACTTTTCTCCAAAACTAATATAAACCAAAATGAATATTTTTTCATATGAAAAAAGAGATTATAAGAGAAATTAAGGAACACATCCCCTTTACTTTTTTTGCAACATTGTCTGCAATAATTTTAACAGCGATAATCTTTTTTGGCATGAAAATTCAAAACCTTCAATCAACTTTTGAAGTAATTCACCCAATCCATTTATTTGTTTCAGCAATTGTCACCGCTGGAATTTATTATAAATATAAAAATAATTTCATTGAAGCTCTAGGAATCGGAATAATTGGGTCAATTCTTATTGGAAGTCTTAGCGACATAATTTTACCTTATCTTGGAGGAAATCTTTTATCTCTAAATACAAACTTTCACCTCCCCATTCTAGAAATTCCTTTCGTAATTATCATAACGGCGATTATTGGTTCAATAGTTGGAATAAAAACAGGAATAACCCATTTCCCTCATTTCTTCCATGTGTTCCTTTCAGTATTCGCAAGCCTATTTTACTTAATTGCATTCTCTTCAACACTAAGTTTAACTTACCTTGCAATATCCACAATAATAATCTTTATCGCGGTATTAATTCCTTGTTGCATCAGCGATATAATTTTCCCATTAATTTTTGTTAAAGGAAAATGTTGTAAAAAATAATTATTCTTATTTCTTTTTTAAATTCAAATAAAGATTCTTGTAAAAGAAAATTGTAAAAGGAACAACTACAAAATAAGCAAGAGAAGAAATTAGAGCAAAAATCTCAAGCCAAACTAATTGTATTGTTGAAGGAATAATTCCCATTGCCATTCTTAATTTTAAAAAGGATCCAAAAATTCCTTCAGGAATTGAAAAAACAAAAGAAATTATTAAAGTAAAAATTGCGATTAAAATAACAAATCCGAAAGTTCTCCACCAGTTTCCCTTAATTAATTTTTTACTTGATCTCATTGATTCCCAAATTGTACTCTTCTTATCAATTAAAAGATATTCAGAAAGAATCCAATAAATAGCAAAGATAATTCCAGGAATAATAAAGAGAAGAGACCAAAGAGAAACAAAAAGGCCAATTAAGATAAAAAGACCAACAAAAGCCCAGAAATATTTCTTTCCTCCTTCAAGGGTTTCATTAAAATTAATTTTCTTTTTTTGCAAAGAAAAATAAACTAACGAGGAAGCCATCAATACATAAAAAATTCCTAAAAACAAATCAAATAAAAAAGAAAAAGGAAATTCCATTTCAAAATCTAAAAGATCATAAGAAAAATAACCTGTATTTATATACAGAATAATTTGAAAAATAGAAACAAGAATCAATGGAATAAAATAAAGTAAAAAAACTACCTTGGAAGTTAATTTAAAATTATTTTTTAATTCTCCAACTGAGTCATTGAATAAATCTCCAAACCCTCTTTTCATAAAATAATTAAAACAATATGCTTTATAAAGATTATACTTTTTCAAAAAACATGAGAAAAGAAAAGAAAATTCCCGAACCAAACCCCTTATTTCTAGAAAGAATGCAAGAAATATTTAATAGTGAAAAGGATTACAAAGAATACTTGGAAATTCTCAAGCACAAACCCTCAAAATCAATTCGTTGCAATACATTAAAAGTCTCTCCCGAAAAATTAAAGAAAAAACTCGAAAGTTATGGGTGGAAATTAGTTCAACCATGGGAAGAATATCCAGAAGTGATGGTAATTGATTGTGAATTAGAACCTGGAGAACTCGGAAGAAGTTTAGAACATCTACTCGGTTATTATTATATTCAAGAATTAGCTAGTATGCTTCCAATCATTGCGCTAAAACCAAAAGAAAATGATGTAATTTTGGATTTATGTGCTGCACCAGGAAGTAAAACCACTCAAGCAGCAGCAGAAGCAAAAAACACCGGATTAATTATAGCAAATGAGTTATCAATGGGGAGAATCAAAATTCTTGCTTCAAATCTCGAAAGATGTGGAGTAACAAATACCATTATTACCAAAAAAGAAGGTGCGGCACTTTCTAAGAGGTTCAAAAAACAAAACTTAAAATTTGATAAAATACTAGTCGATGCTCCCTGCTCTGGAGAAGGAACACTTCGAAGCAAATACAAAACACATGGCATGTGGAACATAAAAACAATAATGTCTCTGCCAAGGATTCAAAAAAGTTTATTTTTAGAATCATTTAAAATCCTAAAAGTTGGAGGAGAAATAATTTATTCAACTTGCACCCATGCTCCTGAAGAAAACGAATCAGTTGTAAGTGCAATACTCAATGAATTGGGAGACAGAATAAAAATAGAAAAAATTAAAATTCCTGTAACAACAAGAAAAGGACTAACAAAATGGAAAAATGATGAATATAATAAAGGAGTAGAATTGGCTTGCAGAGTTTATCCCCAAGATAATGATACAGATGGATTTTTCCTAAGTAAATTTACAAAATTAAAATGAGACCCCCAGAATTCAAAATACTAAACCCGAAAGAGAAAAAAGAAGTTGAAAATAAATTAAAACTTCAATTTGGAATTGACCATATTTCCGGAACAGTTTTACAAAGAGGAGCAGAAAGATTATTTTTATTCAGAGGAGAATTGGATTACAATCACATAAAAGAAATAGAAGATAATGTTCCTGTTGAAAGAATTGGAATCTATTTTGCAAAACATGCACATGACAGCATTAGATTGAGCATTGAAGGAGTTCAAGCCCTAAAAGACCAAATCACCAAAAATATAATTGAATTGAATGAAGAAGATTCAAAAACTTGGATGTATGGAGAAGAAGTTCAAATTGAAACTGGAAAAAAATGTTATGTTGTAATCAAACATAAAGATTACTTCTTGGGTTGTGGAAAAGCTTCAGAAAAGAAAATTTCAAACTTCATCCCAAAATCAAGAAGATTGAGAAATAAAAATATTATTAAATAATTTTATGAAAAACAATTATCTTGCAAAACTCAAAAGAACGCTAACCTCGGTTCTTCCAATTTCCAAACAAAGAACAGGGGATTGCATTAACTGTGGGGCTTGCTGCAAACTTCCAAAAAGATGTTTTTTTCTAAAAACAAAATCTAACGGAAAATCTTATTGTTCAATCTATTTAATCAGACCATTAAATTGTAGAAAATATCCAAGAATAAAATCAGAACAATTAACTCAAAAAACTTGTGGTTTCAAATTTAAAAAATAAAACTACTCAACATAAACAGGACGATATTGAAGAATTAAAGAAAATAATTCAATGGAATCTCTTGAGTCATATTCAACACCAAATGAAGGGTTATATTTTTCATCTAATTGCAAAAGAGATTTAGTATCCCAAAAATCATCTGAATTAATAAGAAACTTTACCCTAAAATCTAATCCTCTAAATTGTCCCGCAACAAATTGATCGCGAGTAGTCTCTTCCCCAATAATCTCTGCTGGAACGCCTTTTTCATATAAGTAATCAACCAGCCCAGAATGATTCTCTGGAGAATTCCAATTCCCGGTTCTAGAAGATACTCTTTCTCCAACTTCTCTTTCCATAGAAAAAAGAAAAATAAATCCTTTATAATAATTCTTGTCTTTTAACATCAAGAAAACTTAAAAACGCTTTCTCCTAATGACTACTATGACTCCAAGGGAATTTCTAAATAAAGCAACATCTCTAAACGGACACGCTTCACGACAAGTTACAGAACTATTCAGATATTCAACAGCAGGAACAACTGCAGCAATTCTTGATTTTACTGTATTAATAGCATTAGTAGAAATATTTCATGTAAATTACTTATATGCCGCAGCAATTGGATTTATTGTTGGAACCACAACCTCATTTACCATCGACAAAAAAGGGGGATTCAAGGCAACCAAAAGAGGATTCAAACAAGGACTTTTAATCTTCGCAACTTTTAGTGGAATTTGTTTAATATTAACAATATTCACATTAAAATTTGTTGTAGAAAATCTAGAAATGAATTATATTATTGCTAAATTTCTCGTTGCAATTATAATCAGCATATTAAATTTCGCACTAAATTACAATATTACTTTTGGAGATTTAAAATAATGGAAAAAGAAAAAATACTTTTAGCAGGAGAAATAACAAAAAAAGTAAAAGCAGATGCAAAAGACTTTATAAAAAAAGGAATGCCTCTCTTAGAAATTGCAGAAAGAATTGAAAATAAAATAGTTGAACTGGGAGGGAAACCAGCGTTTCCAACAAACCTTTCAATAAATAATATTGCAGCACACTACACCCCCTTTCATGAAGATAAAACACTAGCCGAAGGACTACTCAAGGTAGATTTTGGCGTCCACATAGACGGCTGGCTATCAGATAATGCATTCAGTTTAGACCTAGAAAATTCTGAACTTAATAAAAAATTAATCGAGAGCTCAAAAAACGCATTAAAAAAAGCATTAGAAACAATTGAAATAAAAAAAACAACAAATGAAATTGGGAAAGTGATTGAAGACACAATTCAAGAAAAAGGATTTCAACCGATAAGAAACCTTTCAGGACACTCAATGGACCAATATGATTTACATGCAGGAATAACCATGCCAAACATCGATGACAATTCAAATATAGAAATTCCTGGGGGACTTTATGCAATTGAACCTTTTGCAACAACTGGCTCAGGAAAAGTTCACGATGGAAAACCTTCTGGAATTTACATGATCGTTGATGATAAAAACATCCGAAGCCCGATTGCAAGAGAAGTTTTAAATTTTATAATTGATGAATATCAAACAATTCCTTTTTGTGAAAGATGGATAATTAAAAAAGTTGGAGCAAAAGCATTATTTGGATTAAGACAATTAGAACAAAATGGAAATCTTCATCAATTCAAACAACTAGTTGAAGAAAAAGGAGCTTTAGTTTCTCAAGCAGAAAATACAATTCTTTTATTAGAAAGTGAAAAAATAATCACCACAGAATAATTATCTACGCCCATCTAAATCAATTGCTTCTTGCATATGAATATCTCGATATGGATCTGGTTTTGGAGGCATTGGGCAATCACAAATTTCCGCTCTTGCAACATAAATATTTCGAAGAGCACATACATTTTTGCACTCCCCAGCATTTAATGCCAATCTTCCCAAGGGACTAATTCCCTGCATAAACATAAGTTGTTATTTTTGGTGCCCCAGAAACCATTGGAGTATCTAATTCTAAAATTAAATCCATTTCTGTTTCATTAAATTCCAAAACCTCTTCAGGAGTTTCATTAATTAATTCAGTTTTATTTATCTCAGGAATTTCGGTAGAATTTATTTCTTCTGGATCTTCAATTGTATCATTAATAATTGACGTATCATTTATCGCTGCATCATTAACTCCAACAGTATTGTTTATTTCTTCAATTTCTGTATTATTTATTTCAGTTTGATTTAAAATTGAATCATTAATATAAATTATTTTTTTAGAAGGAATTCGTTTATCCAACGCCATTGAAAGTTCTTTTGAATCTTCATAAACAAGAGTTGTAATTAACGGCAATACCAATATCAAAATCAGAACTGCAAAAGAAAAATGAATATTTTTCATAAAATTAAATTTGAATTAAACTATTTAAAGATTATTGCAATGTCACCACTTGAAAATTCTATTTTAAAGATTTTACAAAAAGCATTCTTTCTGAATCATGCTTGAACCCTTCTCTTTTTGCAGAAACATCATAAAGCATTTTTTGGCCACCAATATTGCCACTAACCCGGTCCCAATAATTCCTAGAAATAGGCAAAACTGAAACCTCTGGAATCCCCATTTCTTCTGCCCAATTTGAAACCAAACGAATAAGAGCACGAGACCATTTAATTGGTTGCAAAGATTTTTTCTTATTTGGAACTCCCTGAATCTGAGGAATTAAAATTCCCTTCGAAGTAAATTCAAAACCTATTGCAGCAGAATATTGATTACTATGCTGCAAAATAAACTTTAGATTCACATCTCCATAAACTCGATTCCGATAATTATCAAAAAAAGATTCTCCTTTTCCAAAATGATATTTGACAGAATATCTCGATAAATCCGCGTTTCGTATTGAATCTCCCAATTTTTCCCTCATTTCAGAATCTTCTTCAGGAAACATTCTCTCTAATCCCTTTTTATCGGGATTTTTTCTAAAATCTTTTAAAAATTCTGGAATATCAAATCTTGAAAACCTCTTACCCACACGAAATTTCAATAGCTCGGGGAGAATTCTTGGATGCCTAATTGCAGTTAAACTCGTTTGCAAAGTGCTATCCCTATACCTTTCTCCAGGCATATCATAATCTACCATAAAAATTTAAAAAATAACTAATATATAAAACTTACTTCCTGTAACTACTTGAAAATTACTTCTTATTAGAAACTTTCTTTTTCTCAACTTTTTTCTCAATCTTTGGTTCTTCTTTGGGCAAATCTTTAGGCATATTTTTCATCAACTCAGCCATGTCTGGCATGCCTGGTTGTTCCATTCCAAAATTGTTTTTTCGATTATCTACTTTTACTTTTTGTTTTTTAACTTCTTCATAAGCTAAATCAAAATCTTTTTTACTAATTGTTAATTTTTTATTTTCAGATTTAAAATTTCTCTTAATGGCATTAATTCCAGCATTTCTTGCAACAGCCTCAATATCCGCACCAGTAAATCCTTCAGAAGATTTAGCATAGATCAAAACATCTATTCCTTTTTCTAAGGGCATATTCTTTGTATGAACTTTAAAAATTTCTTCACGTGTTTTCAAATCTGGAATACTCAATTCAACAATTGCATCGATCCTTCCAGGACGAAGTAAAGCAGAATCAATTAAATCATGACGATTAGTCGCTGCAATAATCATTACATCTCCTAATTCTTCAACTCCATCTAACTCAGTTAATAATTGATTAACAATCTTTTCAGAAGAATCACTTCCAGCACCACTCCCTCTTGCTTTTGAAATTGAATCAAACTCATCAAAGAAAATAATTGCAGGTGCAACTTGTTTTGCTTTCTTAAAAATCTCTCGAACATGTTTTTCACTTTCTCCAACCCATTTTGAAACTAATTCTGGTCCTTTAATTGAAATAAAATTTGCATTTGCTTCTGTAGCAACTGCCTTTGCCAAAAGGGTCTTTCCAGTTCCAGGTGGCCCAGTAAGTAAAACTCCTTTCGAAGGTTTAATTCCTGCTTGCAAATATAAATCTGGACGCATTAAAGGCAACTCAACTAATTCTCTTAATTTTTCTTTTGCTTCTTGCAATCCTCCAACATCAGACCAATGAACATGAGGTTTCTTAATCAAAACTTCTCGCATTGCAGAAGGTTCCACCTGTTTTAATGCTTGAATAAAATTATCTTTTGAAACAGTAATTTTTTCTAACTCTTCTGCAGGAATTTTTTCATCTAAATTCTTAAACTTTGCCAAATGAGGTTTCAAGGCCTTCATTCCTGCTTCCTTACATAAAACTTCTAAATCTGCTCCAGTATATCCAATTGTTTTTATTGCAAGTTCATTAAAATCTACATCTTTTTCTAAAGGCATTCCCCGAGTATGAATTTGTAAAATTTCATAACGTCCTTCTTCACTAGGAGGATTAATTCTAAGTTCCCTATCAAACCTTCCTGGACGTCGAAGTGCTTCATCAATATCATCTGGACGATTCGTTGCAGCCATCACAACAATTTGTCCACGAGATTTAAGTCCGTCCATAATTGTTAAAAGTTGTGCAACAATTCTTTTCTCGGTTTGATCAGTTCCTTCTCCCCTCTTCGGAGCAATAGAATCAATTTCATCGATAAAAATAATTGCAGGAGAATTCTTTTGAGCTTTTTCAAAAACTTCACGAATATGCTTTTCACTTTCTCCATAATATTTGCTCATGATTTCTGGACCAGCAATTGAATAAAAATTTGCTTCAGTTTCAGTTGCAACCGCTTTTGCTAAAAGAGTTTTTCCCGTTCCAGGTGGCCCAGTAAGTAAAACTCCTTTTGGAGCCCCAACACCAAGACGTTCAAAAACTTCTGGTTGTTTCATTGGCAATTCTACCATTTCTCTCACTAGTTCAATTTCATCTTTCAATCCACCAATATCTTCATAATAAATTCCAGGCGTCGCACCTTCTCCAGAATCAACATCATCACTAACCACAATCTTTGTTGAAGGCCCAACAATAACCCCTTTTCCTTTAGGCATAACTTTTGAAACAACATAATTTAATCTTGTTCCAAAAACATCAATAACTAATTTTTGTCCGGGAATTAAAGGTTTATCTAAAAGTTTCGTGTGAAAATATTCTGTAGGATTATCACTAAACTTTATTCCTTCTTGAGTTGGAGACAAGGTAATTGATTTTGCAACAATTGTTTCAACTTTTTTTATTATTATATCTTCTCCAATTGTAGCCCCAATTGTTGAACGAATTGTTCCATCAAGACGAACTGCTCCGGTTGTAAGTTCTTCCCCAAACGCACGCATAACTTTTACAATAACTGATTTTTTTCCTTTAATCTCAATTAAATCTCCTGGGACTAATTTCATTGCGTCTAAATCTTTTGTTAAAATTCTAGCGATTCCTTTATCAATATCTTCTTGCATAGATTCTGCAACTCTCAAATTAAAATCTTTTTCTACCATTATTTCCGTTTAAACTTTACCTCCAATACTCCATTTTTGAATGTCTTTTGAAATTCTTTATGTTTAACAAAACTAGGTAATTCTTTTTTAAATTCAACTCCACGAATAAGTTTTTCTTTAAGATAAGGTTGAACTTCAGCAAGTTTTTCTTTAACTGCTTTTACAAAAATTTCATTCTTTGTTATCTCAACCTTAACATCATCAAAAGAATAACCAGGAATTTCAAAAACAAAATAAACTTCTTTTCCTTGTTCAATAAAATCAATTACTCTTTCTTCTTGTTCACCAGTAATAACTCTTTTTCTTCGGGTCGTAGGCCTTCCACCAAATAATTCATTTACCATTTCATCGAATCCTTCATCTCCAAAAAAGCTCATCCTAAATAACTCCCTGAACTCGGAATCGCAGCCTTAGCTGACTTCAAAAAGTTCTCTTCAATTTTTTTATAAGCTTCCAATGTTTCTTTTGTTACACTTGATTTAATTTTTGTTAATGCTTTTGTAAAATGTTTCTTTGTCACAACTTCAGATTTCAAATTTTCTCTTAAAGCAATCATTGCAGCTTCACGAGATAATGCTTCCAAATCCGCACCAGTAAAACCAACTGTTTCTTTTGCAATCAAATTGATATTTACATCTTTTTCCAAAGGCATATTTTTTGTATGAATCTTCAAGATCTTTTCTCGACCAATTTCTTCTGGCGCATTTACCAAAAGCATCTTATCAAAGCGACCAGGCCTTAATAATGCTGTGTCTAACATATCCGGTCTGTTCGTAGCAGCCACAACCAAAATATCATTCATTTCTTCAAGCCCATCCATCTCTGCAAGCATTTGATTCAAAACTCTTTCTGTAACTTTTCCCCCTTGATCATTTCCTCGCTTCCCAGCCAAAGAATCAATTTCATCAAAAAAGATCACACAAGGAGAAACTTGTCTCGCACGTTCGAAAATTTTTCTCATTCCTTCTTCAGATTTTCCAACCCACATAGAAAGTAATGAAGGTCCCTTCACTTGAATAAAATTTGCTTCAGATTCTTTTGCAACTGCCTTTGCAAGCAAAGTCTTTCCAGTTCCAGGAGGACCATAAAGTAAAATTCCTCGACTAGGACGAATTCCCATTCTCTTGAAACTATCTGCATATTTCATTGGCCATTCAACTGCTTCATTTAATTCTTGCTTAATCGAATCTAAACCTCCGACATCACTCCAATCTACATTTGGAGTTTCAACCAAAACTTCTCTCATCGCAGAAGGTCGAACAATCTTTAATGCAGCATCAAAATCTTCTTTTTTAATAATTAATTTCTCTAAAACTTCTGATGCAATTTCTTCTTCAGACAATTTAATATCTGGCAATAATTTTCTCAAAACATTCATCGCAGCTTCCTTACATAAAGACTCTAAATCTGCACCAACAAAACCATGTGTAACAGAAGCTAAATATTCTAAATCTACTGTATTCTCTAAAGGCATTCCACGAGTATGAATTTTCAAAACTTGTAATCTTCCTTTTTTACTTGGAACTCCAACTTCAATTTCTCGATCAAATCTTCCAGGACGCCTTAAGGCAGAATCAAGAGCATTAATTCTATTTGTAGCTCCAATAACAATAACTCTTCCACGAGATTTCAAACCATCCATCATTGTCAAAATTTGAGAAACAACTCTTCTTTCAACTTCTCCTTGAACATCTTCTCTCTTAGGGGCAATAGCATCAATTTCATCAATAAAAATAATTGAAGGAGCATTAACTTCTGCATCCTCAAAAATAGAACGAATCTTTTTTTCAGATTCCCCATAAAATTTACTCATAATCTCTGGACCATTAAGTAAAACAAAATTTGCTTCAGTTTCAGTTGCAACCGCTTTTGCTAAAAGAGTCTTTCCTGTTCCAGGAGGACCATGTAACAAAACTCCTTTAGGAGGTTCAACTCCAAGTTTTTGAAAAATCTCTGGGTGCTTCATTGGAATTTCAACCATTTCCCGAATCTTTTTTATTTCTTCATCCAATCCTCCAATATCTTCATAATTAATTTCAGGGATTTTTTCATCAAGCATTTCAACTGCTTTTGAATTCAAAACAACTTCAGTATTTTCAGAAATAAAAACAGGTTTATTTGGATCAGCATTTACAACAACAAATTTTAATTGAGTAATTCCCCCTCCAAGATTTCCCATTCCACCAAAAGAGTCAAGCAAGTTTCCAAAAATATCTCCCATATCACCCATATCACCCATTAAATCTTTTCTTCTTTGCACTCCCCCCAATACAACCAAATCTCCTTTAACCAAAGTTCTTCCAAGCAAACCTTTCCTAAGATTATCTGAATCTCCTTGGACCATTATTCCTTTTTGTGCGGGTGCAATTGTAATTTTTTTAGCTTCCTTCATTTCCACAGAATCAATTTCTACAAAATCTCCAATTCCAGTCTTAGCATTACGTCTTAAAATTCCATCAATACGGATAATTCCTTCCCCCACATCTGCAGGATAAGCCCGATCAACAATTGCCACAGTTGTTCTACTTCCTTTAATCAAAATTGAATCTCCACGACTAACTCCCAATTTTTCCATTATGGATTTATCAATTCTTGCGATACCTTTGTAAGCATCATCTTGCAAAGCTTCAACAACTTTCAATTCGATTTGTTTATTCTTCTCCATTTTCTTTTCCAAAATTTAAACTAACCCGCCCAATTTCTTCGAAACAAAGCTTAACCATTTCATCCATCACACTATGTTGATTTTCCATAAATGAAACAATCTCACGCGGAATCGAAACAGCATAACTATTTCCTACTAGTCTCATCTTAACACTAAATTCTTTGTTTTTTAAACTTATAAATTTATTATAATTTTGTTCATCCAGAGGATGTAGTATTTTCTCATGACATCTCGGACAAATAACTGCCCTAAAAACAAATCCTTTCTTCGATAAATTTGCTTTCTCCATTTTCGCATCACACTTTTTACATAAAATCGTGCTATCAAAAATGTCTGTCATGTGTATACACAAAGATATACACTATTTAAAGTTTATTGCAAAAAAATAAATAATTTAAGAAGTTTTAAAAATGAAATCCCCCTCCAATAATAATGAAAACAACCGACATAAAAAAATTCTTATCTAAATTCTGGCAAATTGTTTGGAAAGACGATTCGTTCAAAGGATGGATTATTTCAATAATCTTTTTATTCGTTGTAATAAAATTAATTTTCTTTCCGGTTCTAAACCTTGCAACTGGAACGGAATTGCCTTTAGCAATTGTAGAATCCTGCAGTATGTATCATCAAGGCGACATGTTTGGAAATTACGATGAATGGTATGGAAGACACGAACAAAAATATTCAATTCTCGATATAACAAAAGAACAATTTAAAGAGTTCACATTAAAAAAAGGATTTAACAAAGGAGATATTTTATTTATCATAGGAGTGGATCCAGAAGATGTAAAGGTCGGAGACATCATAATCTTTAATGCAAATCATGCAAATCCAATTATCCACCGAGTAATGGAAATAAAACAAGTAGATGGAGAATATTTCTACAGCACACTTGGAGACAATAATAACGGACAATTAGCAGTAGAAAAAAACATCTCTGAAACCCAACTTGTAGGAAAAGCTGTTTTCAAATTGGCTCCCTATTTGGGATGGGTAAAATTAGCATTCTTTGAATTACAAAGACCTGAATCTCAAAGAGGAATTTGTTACGAAAATTAACCTTAATCCAAAACTTTTTAAACACAATAACATACTAACTAAAATGGAATTTTGCCCAAAATGCGGTGCGATACTTATACAAAAGCGAAAAAACGATGGTTGCCCACGATGCAGTTACACAAAAAAAGGAACATCAAAAATAACAACTTCTGAAAAAATTGAAGAAAGAAAAGAAATTCCGATTATCTCTTCTAAAACCGAAACAAGGCCAGTTGTAAAACAACCTTGTAAAAAATGTAAAAATAAAGAAGCTTACTTTTGGACACTTCAAACAAGAGCAAGCGACGAAGCAGAAACAAAATTCTTCAAATGCACCGAATGTGAGCATACTTGGAGAGAGTATCGTTAATAGATAAACCTTTTAAACTTAAATCTTAATATATTTTTAGAATAACGTCAGTTATTTCATTATGGCTTCGTAGCTCAGCCTGGTCAGAGCACTAGACTCTTAATCTAGGTGTCGAGGGTTCAAATCCCTTCGGGGCCATAATCTTTATTTTTATTTGAACCTTGGTTTGGTGGCTGAAATTTATTTCAGATGCCAGGCGAAAATTCCCCAAAGAATTTTCAGCCCAAAAACCTTCGGGGCCATAATCTTTATTTTTATTTAAAAAATAATTTTATCCTTTCCTTTTGGAAATCTTTCTTTTAAATAATTTAATCCATCTTACAAGCATAAGTCACATGATTACTAACATGTAAAGGAGAAGAGGCACAATCTAAATTAAATCTTGCCGCATCTTCATAAAATGTGGCAACCACCCCCTCTTGAAATGGGACATATCTCATAGAACCTGCACTTCCCCCAACCTCTTTTGCATCCCTTGGCAATCCAGAAGGATTATTGTTTCGTACCCACTCAGCAAAACTTACAAAGCTCGTCCCAGATTTTTTTGGAGCCTTAAAATCTGGACCAGAAAACGAAGTTGCACCAACACAAAAATTCTTTGAACCAAAAAATAAATCTCTTCCAACTCTTCTCGCTCGAGCATTTAACCAAATTCTTGGAAAATCTTTTCTCAAAGGACCAGAATAATATGTTGAATCCTTACCAAACTTTGAAACTTTCTGAAATTCTCTAAATTGAGAAATGTTTGGCATAAAAAATCCCTTATCATGTAATTTTTCAATAGATTCTTCCCAAGAATAATTTGACAAAAAAGGATGAGAAGAAATTTTGATTCCTGAATCAGGCAAATAAATAAAAGTAGAATTTTGGCCTTCATTTTTTGAAGCATAAATCATTTCAGTAATTCCAAAAATAACCTCTGGATCAAATTCCCTCACCTCGTTTTCTTCCAACAATTTTTTTGCAAGATCAGAAGCAGAAGGATCTCCAGAATCTCCTGCAATTTTCCTCAAAAAAGTAGCATTCCATTGAAGATTTCTTCCCAAAATCTTAATCGCCATAAGTCTATCCTCAGCACGAACTCCATTTTTCGCGATATCCTCTAATTTTACATCATCTAAAGAAGACAATTCTCTTCCATTCAAACCATTTAAGAATTCTTCATTATCCATAAAAAATTTAAAAAAACTTTCTTTAAAAAGATTCCTATATGTAACTCCTAAAAAATAACTACTTTCCCCTTCTCTTAAAAAATTCTATTTGTCGAAAGCGAGTCATTACAGATTCATAATCTCCTTTATCTACTAAAATCTTTTTCCTATCCTTAGAAAGTAATCGAAAGTCACATTTTGAGACATCACACTCTATCTTAGTCTTTCCAGGATAATCCCTCCAAGCCCGCGCAGTTTTCAATTTATATTGTAAAACCATTATTTCTTCTTTAATACTATTTTTAAAATACCCTCAAAAAAATCAACCTTATATTTCTCTGGATCCACCTTTGGTAAATTAGAAAAATAAGAAAAATCCCTATTTGTTCGTTCTACTTGCAAAAAATTCTCTCTTTCATTTTCATTTTCATCAACATTCTTGGCCTCAATCAAAATAGAGCTTTCAGTAACTTTAATCTCAATATCTTCAAAATTAAAATCCGGCAAATTAAACTTCAAAACAATCTCATTAGATTCTTTATCTAATTGCATAAAAAACATCTCCTTCCTCTAATTTTGGCTTGACAGGTAATTTTTTAATTAAATCCTTAGCATCATCTGTTTTTCCAATTAAACTTTTTCCCTTAACTTTTGCGTCAGTTTTTTCAATTAACCAAGAATGCGTTGCCCATTCTCCATTTTTCAACTTTCCGGCAAGCCTCTCTATATGTCCCTTTTCCCCAACATCTTGATTTCTAAATTCAACAAAATCCTTTTTCGGCCGAACAACAATGTGATAAAATTCTCCCATAAATAAAAATAAAAACAAAAAGATATATATCTTAACACTAATATGTTTCTGAAAAAAGCGGGGAATAATACCCCAATAAATTAAACCAAACTTAATTTATAGAATCTCAGACGAATAGATTAGTTAAAAAATCATTCAAATTTTTTTCTGATTGCGGATTCAACAAGACCTAAAAATAAAGGGGCCGGTTTTAACAAAGTACTCTTTAACTCTGGATGCCCCTGGGTCGCAACAAAATAATTATGATTTGGTAATTCGATAAATTCAACTAATTTCCCATTAGGTGAAACTCCCGAAAGAATCAAACCACTATCTTGTAAAATATTATGATATTGAGGATTTACTTCATATCTATGCCTGTGTCTTTCAGAAACTTCTTGTGAGTCATATAACTTTTCAACTTTTGTTCCTTCCCTGATAATTGCAGGATATGCTCCAAGCCTCATAGTTCCGCCCAAATTACTTATTCCTTTTTGCTCATCCAAAATATTAACAACCGGATTAGCACAATTCTCATCTACTTCAGTAGTATTTGTAGAAGAAAGTCCACAAACATTTCTTGCGAATTCGATTACCGCCATTTGCAATCCATAACAAATTCCTAAAAAAGGTAAATTATTCTCTCTACAATATTTAATAACATCAATCTTCCCTTCAATTCCTCTCGAACCAAAACCTCCAGGAACAATAACTCCATCTATTCCACTCAAATCAAAATCCTTATTTTCAGTATCAATCCACCGAACATTTATCTTTGTAGAAAAATTCGAAGAACAATGATTTAATGCTTCAATAATGCTCGCATAAGAATCTTCCAAGGAAGTATATTTCCCCGCAATTGCAATTGTAATTTCTTTTTCATAATTTTCTCTCTTTTTTATTAATTCTTCCCATCTCCCCAAATCAGGCAAAATAGAAAAATTTAATTTTCTTGCCAACAGTTGAGACAACCCCTGTTTTTCAAAAACAAGAGGAATTTTGTAAACATCGTCCACATCAATAGCAGTAAAAATTTCTTCCACACTCAAATTACAAAAAGCACTAATTTTTTGCTTAACATTTTCTGTAAGCATTTCACTACAACGAGCAATAATAATGTCTGGCTCAATTCCTTTTTGTCTCAAAAACCCCACACTTTGTTGAGTGGGTTTTGACTTTTGTTCATCAACCCCAGAAGGAATTGGAACATAAGTAAGATGAACAAATAAAATATTTTCCTTTCCAACAGTCTGCATCAAAGATCTAACCGCATCAACATACAAATCATTTTCCATATCTCCAACAGTTCCACCAATTTCAATCAAAACTATCTCTGCATCACTTTCTTCACCAACCTTCAAAAAATGATTTCGAATAAAATTAGAAACATGTGGAACCATTTGCACAGTTTTTCCAAGATAATCTCCTCTTCTTTCTTTTTCTCGAATTTCTGAAAAAACTTTTCCCATCGTTAAATTCCAATCATATTTACAAGTAATTCCTAAAAATCTTTCATAATGACCAAAGTCCATATCAACTTCTGCACCATCATCTAAAACAAAAACTTCTCCATGTTCAATTGGATTCATGGTTCCAGGATCGACATTCAAATAACCATCACATTTAATTGGAACAACTTTATATTGAGAAGAAAGAAGATTTCCAATACTTGCCATAGCAATTCCTTTTCCAAGACCAGATAAAACACCTCCAGTTACCACCAAATATTTTCTTTGCATAACAATAAACCGAATTTTAATTTTTAAATTCAATTGTTGTCAAAACTATAATTCATTTTACAATCAAGGTAAACTATGCAGCTTCCCGAACAACTCTTACCCCAAGGAAGGAATTACTATACAAGGGATGCCCCTCGCAACCCAAACCAGACCTGAAGGGATCTGCATAAAATCTCGCAACAGCTCCCTCTTTTGGGGACCAGAAATTCAATTTTCCAGAGTCGATTTTTTTATGGGGCAATCCTTGTTTTGAATTATCATTTAACCAAGAATCTAAAGAAATTCCCAGAACTCTATCTTCAATTAAATTTCTTTTATGAACCTTTTCTATTCCATTAGGAGTAATAATATAAAATTCCCCGTCTTCTTTATCAAATTCTGCATAAAACCTCTCTCCTTGCAAGCCATTTTGTCCCATAATTTGATTATAAATTTCAGGCCTATTCTCTTTTGTATAAATTGCTACTTTTTTAAATTCAGTAATCATTTCTACCCTTCCACCCTCTTCTCTAGAAATTCTCTTTTGATTATCCCAATTTTCACCACGAGCAACTAAACCTTCAGTAACATACATGCCTAATTTTGGAACATACATGAATCCTTTTGGAGCATTTGCTTGTAAATGTTCAATTCTTTCTTGTTCAATTCTTCTACCTTCAGGTGAAACAGCAAATCTATTTCTTCTAAATTTTTCACTCATATTATCTCCTAAAAATATTATTATTTAAAGATTATTATAATTAAAAAATATAATGCCCTTGGGTTTCAAGGGCCAAAATAATAAGGTGTTAGCACTATTTACTAGTCCTACTTCAAATCTGGGGCGGTAGAATTACTTAACAAGACGTTGAATCTCGCTAATCGCATCTGAAACTTCTTGTCCTTTCTTGGTCAACTTTATCAATTTAATTCGCCCCTTTTTTTCGAAGTCAACCAACTTTAGCTCTTCAAGCTTCTGCAGTATTTTCACTGCATGACTATAAGTGCAATCCACTTCCTTAGCCAATAAACTACCATACCTCATCCTTGAGTTTTTTTTCAGATGGACCAACATTAATGCTGGCTTCCTTCTAAAAAATACGTCAAAATTGTCTTTCATTTTTGGTATCCGGTAATGAGAAAAAAATTAATCTTTCTCACCATCAAAGCTATGAACTTTGATGTATATATCCAGACAATATTGAACTTATAAAACTTTCTTAAACTATATGTCAGAACACATAGGTTCACAACACATGGGTTCAGAACACTTATTAATCCAAAATCACTTTAATGAACATGACAAAAATCATGGCGGTGGGAGATTTTCACGGAGATCAAATCCTTGCAGAACAATTAGCAAAAAAAGCAAAAAAAGAAAAAATAGAAATTGTAATTCTTGCAGGAGATATAACTCTTGCGAACCTAGATATAAAAAATTTAATTGGACCTTTTGCCAAAGAAAAAAAGAAAATCCTCCTAATTCCAGGAAATCATGAAACTCCAGAAACTTCTGAATTCTTATCTAGAATGTATTCTCCATACACTCATCACCTACATGGAACACATTTTCAAAAAGGAAACGTTGGCTTCTTTGGGGCAGGAACTGCAAACATGGGGCCAGGACAAATTCCCGATTCAATGATTTTTGATTTATTAAAAAAATCTCATGAAAAAATAAAAGATTTAGATCATAAAATTATGGTAACCCATATCCATCCAATAAATTCCAAGTCAGAATTCACCGGATTTAAGGGATCTCCTGCAGTAAGACTTGCAATTGAAAAATTCAAACCAACAATTGCAATATGCTCGCACATTCATGAAGCAGCAGGACTTGAAGAAAAAATTGGACAAACAAAAGTAATTAATGTTTCAAAAAAAGAATTTATTTTTGAAATCTAGTTTTCAAAAACTATTAAAAACAAGTTTGATACCTAATTCTAGAGAAAATGACAAAAAAACCCCAACAAAGCCGTTATGAAAAAGCTTCCGAAGGATTCTTTCCAGCGGATGAAGATGATTTTAAAATTACAACTACAAAAAAAGTAAAAGAATCTCAACCAAGAGAAACAATAATCAAAACTGCAACAACAAAAAAAGTAAAAGAAAAAGTAAAGACAGAAACAGTTGTAAAAAAAGCAATCTCAAAAAAATATAAAAAACCAGGGGCAAAAGCAAGACAAAAAGTTGTTAAAAAATCAACTAAAAAAAAGAAAAGAGCAACTGCAAAAAAAACTTATTCCATTCCAAAAATAAAATTGAAAGAAAAAGGTTATGAATTAGTTATCACCGAGAAACCCCAAGCAGCATTAAAAATTGCAAATGCATTAGGAAAAGCAGTTCAAAAAACAAATAAAAAAGTCCCCTATTATGAAGTAGAAAGAAATGGTGAGAAAATAGTAGTTGGATGTGCAGTTGGGCATTTATTCACCTTAACTCAAAATAATGCAGGAACAACAGTTCCAAATTTTGATATTTCTTGGATGCCAAATTACATCTCAAGAAAAAGAGATTTTTCAAAAAATTATTATGATACATTACTAACTCTTGCAAAAGGCGCATCAGGATTAACAGTTGCGACAGATTTTGATATTGAAGGAGAAGTAATTGGATTAAATGTTGTGAGATTTATTTGCGCACAACAAGATGCCAAAAGAATGAAATTTTCGACATTGACTGAAAAAGAATTGAATGACGCATATGATAAACGATCAAAAACATTGGAGTGGGGCCAAGCACTTGCAGGTGAAACCCGTCACCACCTAGATTGGTTCTATGGAATAAATTTATCTCGTGCATTAATGAATGCCATAAAGACAACAGGAAAATTCAAAATAATGTCTATTGGGAGGGTGCAAGGACCTTCATTAAAATTAATTGTAGACAAAGAGAAAGAAATCAAAGATTTTATATCTCAACCTTACTGGCAATCTTTCATTACCGTAACTTCTCCAAAAGTTGAATTAAAACACAACAAAGATATTTTTGACAAAGAAGATTTAGGAAAGTTTGAGAATTTAATTGGAAAAACTGCAATTGCTAATACGAAAAAAACCCAAAATATTATGCCCCCAAATCCCCCATTTAATTTAACAACACTTCAAACAGAAAGTTACAAATTCCATGGGATAACCCCGAAAAATGCATTACGAGCAGCACAATCACTATACCTTGCAGGATTGATCTCTTACCCAAGAACTTCTTCCCAAAAATTGCCAAAAGAACTTGGCTATGATAAAATTTTAGAGATTTTAAAAATAAGATATAAAGTTGCAAAATTAATCACAAGAAAAACCCCGATTGAAGGAAAAAAAACAGACCCCGCACATCCTTCAATTTATCCTACTGGAAATAAACCCCCAATTTTATCCGGAGATGAAGAAAAAGTTTACGAATTAATTGTAAAAAGATTCTTAAGTTTATTCTGCGATGACGCAATTGTAAATAATAAAAGAATCTCAGCCACAGTAGAGGATTTAATTTACGCAGCTCGAGGTTCAGAAATTGAGAAAAAGGCATGGATGGAAATTTATCCCTCAAAACTAAAAGAAGAAAGCTTGCCAGATTTAGAAGGAGAAGTTAAAATCATTGATTCAAAAGTTGTAGAGAAAGAAACACAACCTCCAAAAAGATTTTCCCCAGCATCAATTTTAACACAATTAGAAAAAAAGAATCTCGGAACAAAAGCAACAAGAGCAGCAATTCTAGAAACACTTTATGACAGAGGATATGTAAAAGATAAATCAATTGAAGCCACACCTTTGGGGATTTCATTAATAGAAACATTACAAAAACATTCCCCCATAATTATTGACGAAGCCCTAACAAGAAAATTCGAACAACAAATGAATTCAATAATTGAAAACAAAAACCAAGCGAAAACAAAACTAAAAGAAAAAGAAGAAAAAATTATTGAAGAAGCTAAAAAAACAATTACTCAAATTGCAAAAGACTTTGAAGCAAATGAAGAAAAAATCGGAAGAGAATTGACAGACGCCAACACAAAAGTTTATGCTCAACAAAAAAAAGAGAATACTCTAAATCTTTGCCCAAAGTGTAACAAAGGAAATCTTGCAATAACTTATTCTAAAAAAACAAGAAAAGAATTTATCGCATGTAATGCCTATCCCGAATGTAAAAATATTTATTCTTTGCCGCCAAATGGAAAAATTAAAAAAACAGATAAAATCTGTGAGGAATGCGGATTTCCAAAATTACAAAGATTATCAAAAGGAAAACGTCCATGGGAATTCTGTTTCAATCCCAAATGCCCAACAAATGCAGAGTGGGTAAAAAAACGAGAAGAAAATTCTCAAAAATAAATTAAAAAAAATTATTTCCCAATATTTTATTATTGGGAATAAACCTTGCGGTAAAACAAATTAAACTAAAAAACTATTTACGTTTTTTAGCAGACTTTTTTTTAGCAACTGGTTTTGTTTTTGCAACCCCGCAACTGCCATAATTATTAAAATTGTCCAATAAAATAAGTAAAGCCGCTACAAGCACGATCCACATTGACCAGCTAAAAGTCCACAAAGTGAAAACAATTATCAATACTGGCAAAATCCACCCACAACATTTATTATTCATATTACACCTCCCTAAAAATAATATGCAAAAATACTTAATAAAGGTTACGAAAATCTAAAACCATTCGCTTAATTTGCTTTGCTCTCTTAATCCCAATAATAATTTACTTTTTTTCAGAATTTTGTTTACATCATATCCATATTTTATCATTGAAACTTTTTTACATCCTTCAATTAATTCCCCTTCTTCCAAAAAATTTAACTTTCGATTATTCAAGGCTTTCCTAACAGATTCCCGAACAACCCAAACTCCGAGGGAAGCCCAATAGCTTGCAGTTTCTAAACGAATAACTAACACGCTTGCTTGACGTTTTATTGAATTTAAATATTCTAAGATTGGGAGTCTTGAAGCATAATATCCTCCAGCACAATTTTTTGCATAATTTTTTCTTCCAGAAAAAGTTTCATAGTCTGTAGAAGCCTTAATTTCTTTTCCAGGATTCCAACTACTCCCGGGCAAATAAAGTTCAAACAACTCATAACTAAAAACATTTGGAAAAAGCATTATTAAATATTCATTCCCCATAAAGTCTCCAAAAAATAATTCATAATTTTCAATCCATTTATATGTTCTAATTTTCTCCAATAAATTTTTTCCAATTGTATCATCTGTTGCAGTAATACTCCACCGCGTAGGAACTAATTTTTTATCTTTCTTCATTCCCAAAACCCCCACAGATAGAATTTTAGCAAGAGAATATTCATCAAAATTATTTTTATACAAATAATTAATCCCATAATTAGATTTTATTTCATCATTCATCATCTTATCCAATTTTTGATTAACCTTAACATTCATAGTGATTGTCGCTTTTTTCAAAGGAGCCTTCAATCCATGAGGAGTCAAAACCCGATCAACCTTTCTTCCAAAAGCCATTTTGTTTTTCAATTCAATTTCCAAATCTACCGGCTTTGCAGCAATTGCAATCTCTTTTGCAACTTCAACAAATTTAGAGTTTCCCTTAAAGTTTTTAAGTTGAGAAGTAAATCTTGAATTAAGAAGCCCTTCTCTTAACTTTACAACATCATTAATTGAAAAATTTTCTTTTGACCAAGTTTTTGCAGAATCATATATCCAAGCATCAGAATCTCTCTCTAAAGGCGACAAAATTCCCACATTTACATTTGGATAAGACAACCCTGAACCAATAAAAACGCTTGGAGGAGAAGTACTATCTAATTTCGAAGAATTCAAAATCTCCTTATTTCTAAATCGGGGATTAGAAATCTTTTTCACCAGTTCAAATTTAATATCTTTATCCATAAAAAAATAAAACAAAGAAAGTTTAAATTAATTTATACTCTATTCTCAAGATCCTTTCTATCTTTTGCTTTTCCTAATTTTTGAGATAAATTTGAAGAATTTGCAGGAAAATATTCATCCTCTCCAATCCTAAAATAAAACCCAAATTCTTCAAAAGGAATTTTTTCTCTCCCAACAACTCTTTTCCATGCATAAGAAATCCCAGTTCCATTATTTCCCGCCCCATCATTTGAAATTAGTGATACCGGACCAACTTCCCGAGATACAAGATAGCCCACTTTTAAAAACTCATAATCTTGCCAAGATAATCCATCTTGTTCCGAAAGTTCCGCATAAGCTGCATCAAAATCTCTTCCTTGAATTTTGCCAAAATCCTTCAAACTCAAAATCCTACCCCTTGCAGTCAATTCTTCAACAAAAAGTCTCCTTGCCCTTTGTTCTTTTTCTACAGCACTGGTAATTGAAGAATTATTTATGAAACCTCTAGAAGATCTTTCTTTTTTCTTTCTACACTTCTTTCTTCCACGAGAAAAATCCGCGTGCAAATCAAGAGCTCCTTGTAATTTACCTGAAAATTCATCAAGAATTCCCGGAGTAATGTAAAAAGGTGCATCTTCATCTATAAGTTGTCCCCTCAATCTGCCAATATATCTTGATCTCCTCTTAAATTGATAAATAACATTTGGATTGGACAATGAAAATTGATCTTCTCCCAAAGCCCAATTAATCGCAGAATTATCTAACAAAACTATTTCATTGGTATTTACAATTTCCCCTATTGATGCCATAAAATTCTAGCAAAAAAATCATATAAAAAGATTCCTATATCCAACTTCTCTTAAATATTCCCTTTAGTTTGGATTTAGTCAAGCTAATGGGACTATTTCGTTACAACCATGATTTTCGAAATATTCCCTTCTCTTTAATCTCAAACGCCATCTGCTTTTCCTTGATGCTTCGATGTTTAATCAAAACCACTTTTCTCTTTGATCCATCTTTTTTCAATTCCAAAATACATTTACTCCAATAAGTCAATAAATCTCCCCCAACAATATTCACTTTTCTTTCTTCTCCTTTCAAAATATCTTCATCACTCAAAAATTCAGAATACACCTGATTTGTAACCATTACCGGAATATTTTGTTTTCTTGCAATTTCCGCCAAACTTCTCATCTGCTTTGCAACTTCCCTATTAACCTCACGAATCTTCCCCGAATCTTTTTCTTTAATTGCATCTCCCAACTCTAATCGATAAAGCATTGCCATCGAATCAATAACAATTAACCCAACATGTTCTTTTTTCATTGTCAAAAGCAATTTTTCAAAAAATTCTTTTTGCTCTTCAAAAGTTGTCGGCTCTAAAAGTAAAATATTCTCCAAAATTTCAGAATATCCCTCTCCAACAATTTGCCGAACCCGTTCAACACTAAATCCTCCTTCCGTATCAATGAAAATAACTCGTTTTCCTTTCTTCGCCAAACTACATGTTGCCAAAAGCACAAAATTCGTCTTACCTGCTCCCGGAGGGCCAGCAATCATACTAATTACCCCCGCTTCATACCCCCCGCAAAGCCATTTATTCAAATCATATGAACCCGCAGAAATCTTTTCAGTTCTTTTATATTCCATAGATAAAAGACATAAAAATTACTTATAAAAATTAGTATACTAAAATAAAAAATTAAAGTTTCTTAAAATCAACTAAAACTTTATCCAACTCTTTTGTAATTGCAAGAACAGCATCATTAATTGCTTTTTTTGCATCTTTTCCTTTAGTTGTTACACGTAAAATCGGATTCTTTGTTGGATGTTCTCTTTTCCAAGCCGCAAAAGTAACAGCAGAATCTTTATTCAAATAAACTCTCAAAATTTCGATTAGAGTTAAACTTTCAAGTTCCACTTCAATCTCATCTTTTGCTGCAGTTAGAATCTTCATTTCCATAATAAGAATTCAACATTTTAGTTTAAAAAACTTTTGTTTAGAAAAATTAAGCAAAATTACTTTCCAAATAAAATCTCATCGATTTCTTTTTCAGATAATTGGCTCTTTTCCAAGTCTTTCTCTTGAGAATAGGGCTCCACATCTAAATCTTCAACATCAACAACTTCTTCAGATTTATCTTTTCTCCCCCAAGATTTCCAAAAAGGAGATTTTTTTTCTGAATTTTCTTCCTTTAAATCCTCAATAACTAAATCTTGAGTTTTAACATCATCAATTGAAAATTCATCAATTTCTCCAACAGCAACTGGTTCTTCAATTTTCATGGCTGGGCGGTTAAATAAATTAATATCCAAATATCTTTCAATTTTTTGAATCAAAACATCTGAATCTTTTCCAACAATACCTTCTTCAAGCATCTTAATTGAAAGTTCAGGTTCAGCAATTGTTTCAGCCATTTTACCTTGAGTAACATGTTTCATTCTTCTTGCTCTCATAACAACCCAATGAAAATTTGGAATCAAATCCTCTCTTGGATGTATTTCATCCAATGTTTTTTTAAAATTAGTATTAATCACATCTTTTAGTTCTAAATTTTGTTTTAAAATTTCTTTATTTTCCTCAAAAGTCTTTTTACGAACATTATCAAGACCAGAAGCTGCAACAAGGCGCTCATGAACTGTTCGATGCCTTTCTGCATTCCTTTCTCGAAAATCATGTTTCTCCACAATTGGAAGATTCTCATTTTTATAACAATCATTACAAATATTCCTAATTCCTTTTGAAGAAATCACATCAAACAAAATAGCTTTGTCTTTTGTTGCACCACATTTAAAGCATCCCATAGAAAAAATGAGCAATTTTGCTTTTTTAATATTTGTATACTTTAACGTATCATTTTTTAGGAAATACCCAATAAAGAGAACCAAAAAAGGTTATTGGAATTGCACAAAGTGTTCCAATTATTGCAGAAATATTTGCATTCAAAGTTCCTGCTCCAATTAAATCAAAAGCAATTGAACCAACCCCCACACTAACAAAAAATGCAACCAAATAAACAAAAAAATATCTTACAATTTGGTTTTTCTTTCCCCCAGATTTTGAAGAAAAAGTTACATTTCGATTAGCAATAAAAACAAAGGTATTTGAAATTAAAAGAGCAAAAGATTTGGAGAAAACAAAAATAGAGCTTAAATAAAAAAATAAATTAAATGAAGAATATTCTATTATTGCGGCAAAAGCCCCCACCATACAAAAAGCCAAAAATTTTTTTATAAATTTCATAAATAACAAACTAAAAAACAATTAATAAAGTTTCTTAATTAATAAATTTACAAAACTTTAGAAAATAATTGCCTAAACCAATTTTTTCAAATTTAAAAGACAAATCTTTACAAGGATCAGAAATTCCAGGAAAAATATCTTTATAATTCAAAAAACAATTAGAAGAATTGATTCCTTCTTTTACAAAAAAAGAATATTTTTCCCTTTTCAAAAGAAGATTATAATTTCCCAAATCTTCCTCCAAATATGAATCATCCCTTGTTTTAGAATTAAAAATCAAAACAATTTCCCCCCGGTTGATAGACCATTCAAAATCTCCCAGATAATGGACATTTCCAGAATAATAATTAACTGGAACAAAGTGAGGAGAAACAATACTACAATGACTCAAATTTAATTCTTGTATGTCTTTCGAAGCCTCAAAAAAAACTTTAGAATTTTCTTTGTTTTGAAAATAATTAAAACCTACAACAAAAACAACAATCAAAAAAGAAAAAATTAAAATTCCTAAAAGAATTTTCTTTGAATTTTCCTTTTTTTTCAATTTATTAAAAAGAACAACAATCCCCAAGGAAGAAAAATAAATTACCGGAATAATAAAATTAAAATAATATCTTTGGAGTTTAGTCGGAGTAACAATTATATCAGACAAAACAAAAATACCAATAACAAAAAATAATAAATCATATTTTAGATTCTCTTTTTTTCGGAATAATTTATAAAAAAAGAAAAAAAGTCCGAGAATGAAAAAAGGAATAAAAATATTAATTGTAGAAAAAAGATTTAAAAAACTGAATTCCCAAACTGCATCTTGTCTCGAAACAACATTCATATAAAAAGAATCAGCCAAACTAGTAAACCAATTTCCCCACTTTAGATAATTATAAAGAAACCAAGGGAAACTTACTAAAAAGAAAATTATCAAGTTCTTTATAATTTTTCTAAGATTCCAATTAAATAAAAGTAAAGGCAAAAATACAAAAAAACTATACCTAGTCAAAAAGGCCAAGGCCAAATAATGTCCAGAAATTTTATCTTTAATCAAAGAAGATAAAAACAAAATAAAAAAAGAAATAGAAAGCAATTCACTTCCTTCTCTTAAACCAAAAACTAAAACAAAACCATTTAATCCGATAAAATAAAATAAAAATCTTACAAACTCTTTTTTAATCTTAAATTTACAAAAATATTTTTCATATAAAACATCAGACAATTTAATAATCGAATAAAAGAACAAAACTGAAACGATTAGGATATAAATATACTCGGAGATTTTTCCCAAAAATAAAAAAATTCCAATAATCAAACTAACTAACGGGGGCCTAACAACCTCATAATAATCTGCTCCAAAAAATAAATGCCTTGCATTCAAAACATATGCCGAAAAATCCCATCCCAAATAAAAATAATGCTGCAATAAAAAATAAATAGTCGAAATGAAAAAAATAAAAGACAGCAAAGGATTTTTTAAAATAAAATTCTTAAACTTGGTGAGAATTAATTTAATTTTCATCTTCTGAATAATTATCTAAATCCTCAATATTCCGAGGATAGAAGGGAACTCCTTCATTAATTGAAATCTTTGGGGCAAAATCAAATTCATAATCTTTTTTTAATTGATTAATAAATTCCGAATCAAGATCGTAATCAAAAGAATAAATCATTACTTTTTTTTCATTTTGTCCCTTAAACAAACTTAAAATATGTGAAACAGTCTCACTTGCAAGTTCCTTTTCATTTTCATTTGAATAGAAAAATAAAATGGTAATATAATCTTTAGAACAATTTTCAGAAAATTCCTTAACTAATTCAAAATGTCTATATTCTAAAATAGAATATAATTTTTTTTGTTCCAAAACTCTTCTATCTTGTTTCCCAAATCTTTGTTCAAGTAATCCCATATTCTTCCCAACCTCATCCAACTTTTCTGAGGCCAAAAATAAAGAAGAATCATCACAACTTTCAAAAGCAGGATAATTTTCTAAAACATCAATAGATTCTCCAATTAAATTATTCTGATTCGCAATATATTGATAATTCAAATATGAAACAGAATTAGCAATTACAAAAATTATTACAAAAATTAAAGTTGCTATAATAAATGCCCAAAACAACCTCAATACAACCGGCCTTTCAAAATCTCTGCTCATCTCCAACCCACCTCTTTCTTAGATGAATAATAAAATATTGAAACAATCCACCAAAAGGTTTTCAAAATTGCAAATCCAATTAAAAATAAAGCCAAATTAAACCATAAAAATCCTTTAAATTTCATTTTTCTTTTTGCAAAATTCAAATAAAACAAAGTGATGAAAAAGAATAAAATTCCAATTAAAACAATTGGTTCACTAAAAATTTTAAATAAAAACCTTTGGAAAAACTCTCCCGTAAGATAAGAACTTATTTCAAGAAAACCATTAAATTGAAAATTCACAGATTGCATAAAAATTAATTCTTTTTTAATTTCAGTCACAATTCTTGTAATAGAATAAAATGTAACTACCATCGATAAAAATACTGAAATCAATGCCATTGGCAAAACAATTGTTCCGAGAACCCCCGTCTTGGGGCCAAACAAATGCTTATAATCCAAAAGATTCCCAATTTGTCCAGTATACCATCTTCTACGTTGAGTGTAAAGCTCCTTGAAAGATTTTGGACCTAATGTATGAATCACCGCTTCAGGAACATTCTCAATAATGTACCCATGTGTTTGAATTCTTAAAGCAACTTCCATGTCTTCAGTTAAAATATTCTCTGCGTATCCTCCATGCTTCAAAAAGAATTCTCTGCGATAAATAGAAAAAGCCCCAGGAGTAACATGGATAGAATTAATTGTTGCGAAAACTTTCCTTAAAAAAGTTCCAAGATAATATTCTATCTGTTGTATTCTTTGCCAAACAGATCTCGGCTTATATATTCCCATTGAAGGTGTAACAGACATAACCTTTTTATCATAAAACCTTGAAACCATCAATTTTACCGCATCGGGGTCAACAAAAGTATCTGCATCCATAGAAATAACAAGATCCAAATTACTTTTTGAAATACCAAAATTCAAAGCAGAACCTTTTCCCCCATTCTTTTTACTAAAAACTCTCACTCTTGGATGACTATATGAAACAAACTTTCTTGCAAGCTTTGCTGTATCATCAGTGCTTCCATCATCAACAACAATTATTTCCAAATTTTCTTTAGGATAATCAATTGCTAACGCAGACTTGATTGTTTTTTCAATACTTCTTGCTTCATTAAATGCAGGAATAATAATTGAAACAGTTTTATCATTGTCATAATTATACAAAATCTTTTTCTTGTTATAATTTTTCATGCTCAAAAGATAAAATGAAAGAACAAACAAACCAAGATATCCAGAGATATAAACTAAAATAGAATGAAATCCCATTTATTCTTCATCTCCTTCGTTAATTTCATCTTCAAAAATAACATCTTTTTTCAAAGGATTATCTAAATCAACCTTAAAATAATCATAAAATTCCTCGGTTAAATTCAATTCATGAGTATGTCCTTCTTTTTTCTTTCTTATTAAATTCAAATCAACAAATTTCTTAATATGATCATAAGCCTTATTTCCACGAATCTTAATTAACACCGATTGTTTCATTGGTTGTTTAAATGCAATAATTGCCAAAGTCTCTTGCTCCGCATTAGTAAATTCAACAGAACCAGTTGCAAGCTTATTGATTATATTTACATACTCTGAACGAACATCCATTTTCCAAAGCCCATTTTTTTCAACAATTTCCAATGCAGAATCTGTTTTTTCATATTTTTCTTTTAATTTAGATAAGGCCTCAGAAATTACCATTGGATTCAAATCAGATAAGGTAACTAATTCTGCCATTTTAAGAAATCTCCCAGAAACAAAAAAAATCGCTTCAATTAATTTAACATTTTCTTTTTCTTTTGTATTCTCAATTTCCTCGAAAGTCTTTCCACTAACCATGAAATAATAAAACTAAAATGACT
This sequence comes from archaeon, assembly GCA_018651925.1. Lineage (GTDB taxonomy): Archaea > Nanobdellota > Nanobdellia > Pacearchaeales > GW2011-AR1 > JABIDC01. The sequence goes on from JABIDC010000003.1 coordinate 43,704, forward strand.
TTAAAAAATATACTTCTAGATAATTTAAACTCTAAATCTCAATACAGCGCCCATCCCTGAAAGTTTCTGAAACTGATCTCCTTCTGTTGTTTCAGTAGAAATCATTTCTATTGTAGAACCAATATTTATTGCAGTATCTCTTAAATCTTTCATTAAAGTTTTATCTAGTTCTCTTGACAAAAGCAAAATATCCACAGCCCCATATTGCAAAGCCTTTCTAATGCCCTCTTCATCATAGACAGCCAAATCAGGTTTTTCTCCCAATGTAGTAAAGAATTTTTCTAAAACCTTTTTCTCATGGATTATCTCTTGACTAGCCAAAATATCCTGCGCTTTCTCAACCAAATCCCTTAATCCCGCTTCAGAAGTGTCTCCAATATCAAGCCTTCCAATAACTCTCTCCTGTAATTGATTGGTCATATATTCTCCCTCCAAAAATTCATCTTTTGTTGGAATTGGGCCCCCAACTAAAACCCCTTTCAATCTCGGGTTCTCAAAAAAAGCATCTTTCATTTCTTCTGCAATTCGTTTATAAAAATCCCTAGTTAATCCCTCAGTAATTCGATGGAACCTCTGAGCAGATTGCCCACCCGCTTTAACTTTTCCCGGAATTCCAGAAGTCATCTTTGTAATTGTTTCAATTCTCTTTCCTTCAAGAACTCCAATTGTTGCTTCCTTCCTATCCATAACTAAAAGAGCAAAAATTTCATCAACTTCATTCATTGTTTGCAAAGGTTCCAAAACAAATTCTTTATCGCAACGATATAATCTAATTTTCAAAGGCATCGGGGGTTCAATTTCCCAAAGTTGCAAATCATCTTTTCCCTCTGTTTCAGAAACATTCCCACAAAAGATTGCCAACCCATGTTCAGGAGTTTTTTTTATTCCTTTAAGATGCCGAACAATTCTATCTAAAGCGTCAGTTACATTTTTTCGAGTGGCAGTAGATTTTATATTCTTGGCAGTAGATTTTTCAGCTTCAAGTTGTTTTTGAACAGAATTCACATCATAACCTTCTGAAATATAAACTGTAATTAATTCAGTTTGCCTTCCCTTATATGCTTCAAGTTCTTCCAAAATATCCCCTAATTCAATTTTTGTTAAGATTGCCATATTAATTCGAAACAAACTCCACTTTAAAATCTTGACCTTCGATAATTTCCACTGCTCCAGTTACATTTCCCAAATCTTCCAACATTCCATTAAACAATTCAAAATCCTCTTTTTGCAAAACTAATTTAATTTCAGAATTCATTGACTTTTGAGCATTTGATTTTTCTTTCCGAATCTCTTCAAGAACCCGTACAAATCTATCAAACTTGTAAACTTCATTCAATTCCTTTTTAGAATTAAATTCTGGGACAGGCCAAGAACACAAATGAATAGATTTTCCTTTCTCAATTTTCTTAAAATGTTTTTGATAAACTTCTTCTGTAACAAATGGCACAATGGGAGCAAATAATTTTAACATTATTGATAATCCCTTATACAAAGCATATTGAGCAGATAATTTTTTATCTCCTTCTCCTTGATAAACTCGCTTTTTTACAATTTCCAAATAATTATCGCAAAAATCGCTCCAAAAAAAGCCATCAATTTCTTGTTTTGCTTTTGAATATTCATAATTCATAAAATATTCTGTAACTCTCTCGACCAACATTCCAACTTTTGTTAAAAAAATCTGATCAACCTCTTCCAGCTTCTTAGGACAAGCTTTTCCATCATAGTTTTCTAAATTCATAAAAACAAAATTTGTTGCATTAAGAATTTTATTAATTAATTTTTTACCAGTAACCAAATCCTTTTCTTGATAATCTAAATCCATTCCTAATTTTGAACCAGCAGCCCAATAACGAAGAGCGTCTGCACAATATTTTTTAATAACTTCTTCTGGACCAACAACATTTCCTTTTGATTTGCTCATCTTTTCTCCACCAAGAGAAACATTTCCAGAAATCACAATGTCTTTCCAAGGAATTTCTTCTTCAACTAAATAAGATTTAACAATTGTATAAAATGCCCATGTCCGAATAATATCATGTCCTTGCGGACGAAGACTAAAAGGAAGTTTAATCTTACCCTTAACCAAATCAGAAGCAATTTGAGGAGTAACCGAACTCGTAGCCCAAGTATCTAAAACCATTTTTTCAGGAACAGCAATTTCCCCGCACTTACATTTCATTTCTTTTTGCAAAGGATCAACAGGCAAATCTTTTTCTTCAGGAAAAATTAATTCATTACATTTTTCACATTCCCACGCAGGAATCGGAACACCAAAATGACGATTCCGGGAAATTGACCAATCCCATTCTAAGCCTTTAACCCAATTATCATATCTTTTATGCATAAATTCAGGATACCACTTAATCTTATTTCCTTGATCAATTAATTCTTGCTTTTTATCCATAATTCGAATAAACCATTGAGGAGTATTCACAAATTCTATCGGCGTTCCACATTTATCATGAACATTAACTGCATGAACCATTTCTTTTGTTTTCTTAATTTTTCCTGCAGATTCTAAATTTTCCAATATCTTTTTACGAGCATCCTTAACTTTTAATCCAGAATAATCCCCAAAATTAATTGTTCCATCTTTTTCAATAATTGTTTTCGCTTCCAACTTATGACGATTAATTGAATCCAAATCAAATCGATCACCATAAGAACAGATCATTAAAACCCCGGTTCCCTTATCAATTTGAGCAGACTCATCTTCAAGAATCGGCACCTCAAAATCTAACAAAGGAACTTTGACCTTTTTGCCAACTAAATCTTTATACCGCTCATCTTTAGGATTAACAAAAACCGCAACACAGGCAGGAAGCATTTCTGGACGAGTTGTAGCAATTAACAAATCCTTTCCCTCACATTCAAATTTTAAAGTTGAAAATTTTGTAGAAAATTCTTTGTCTTCTAATTCTGCTTGAGCAATTGAAGTTTGGCAATGAGGGCACCAGATAGTAGGAAAATTTTCCTTGTAAACATGACCTTTTTTATACAAATCTAAAAAAGATTTTTGTGAAACTTTCTGAGCTTGAGGATCAATCGTAGAATAAGTAAGATTATAATCACAACTAATTCCCAAATCCTTCCAATCTTTAATTGCTTCCGGGGTATAATCTTTCAAAAATTCCAAACACAATTTAACAAAATCTGCGCGACTCATTTTAATGCTTTTAATTTTCTTTGTTTTTTCAATCAACCTTTCAGTTGGAAGACCATTATCATCAGTTCCAAAAGGATAAAAAATAGAACCCATTTTCATCCTCATAAATCGAACAATAAAATCCTGTTGAGAATAACCAAAAGCATGGCCAATATGCATCTTTCCGGAAATATTTGGAGGAGGAGTATCGACGGAATAAATTTCTTTAGATTTCAAATTTGTAGAATAGATTTTATTATCTTCCCAAAATTTTTGAATCTTACTTTCTATTTCATGAAAATCTGGTTTTGCCATAAAAATATACCGAAAACTACTTTTTAAAATTGATTATGAAATGAATTTTCCAAATTTTTCTAAAAATTCTTTATTTTCTTCCTCTGTAACTCCTTCGTCCCTTACCCAGTTAAACTTATATCCATCACCCTCGTATCTTGGAATCAAATGAAAATGAACATGTGATACTTCCTGTCCTGCAATCCAACGATTATTTTGCATAACATTCAATCCATCAGCAATTTTCAAAATCCCCTTACTTACTTTTAAAATTCCCTCATTTAAATTACATAAATCTTCTTTCGTCATTTTATCAATCGTTTCGACATGTTTTTTCGGAATAACTAATATATGACCAACATTAACTGGCTCGATATCTAAAAAAGCAAAACAAAACTCATCTTCATAAACTTTAGTTGAAGGAATCTCTCCCTTAATTATTTTACAAAACACACAATCTTCCATGATAAATTTAACCCCCCAGATTATTTAAAATTTTTCAAAGAACCCACAATAACTTTTAAAAACTTGAATTTTCTTAATTCAACATGGCACAAGACAATAAAATAAACATGCCCGCAGGATTTGGAGGACTTACTAGATTCTCTGAAGAATATTCAAGTTTTATAAATTTAAAACCCACTCACGTAATTATTTTTGTTGCATTAATTATTGCGTTTAGAATTTTTCTAGGATTTGCTTAAATGATGCCAGGACTTAACCCAAAAAAAATGCAGGCAGTTATGAAACAAATGGGAATGAGCCAGGAAGAAATTGACGCATTTAAAGTAACAATTGAAAGAAATGATGGAACTAGCATAATTTTTCATAATCCAAGCGTTACCAAAATAACAATGCAAGGACAAGATAATTATCAAATCTCAGGAGAAACAGAAGAAAGTTCAGGCGCAGTAACAATTTCAGAAGAAGACATAAACACAGTGGTTGAAAAAACTGGTTGCACAGAGGAACAAGCAGAAAAAGTTCTTGAAAACGTTAATGGGGATTTAGCAGAAGCAATCCTTGAACTAAGTGAATAAAATTAATCTTTAACAAAATCTTCCCTATTTGGTTCTTTTAACCTAAATCTTTTTGGCAAAATAGCATAATTAATTTCTGGAATTATATCTGACCCTTCTTCCTCCTTCGGAACACTAGTAAAATCAAAAAAACTTCCTGAAGGAATTAATTTTGAAACCAACCCTACTCTCTCCGCAGAAACCCTTGTTCCATCAGAAACAGCATAATTAAAATCTTGAGCAAAAACATTTCCAACATATGCTCCAGCAACACAAGCCAACCCAAGAACAACCATTCTTACATTAGGGAAATATTCTTTCATAAAAAACAAAAAAATTCCAAACTAATAAACTTTATTGTCATCACCAATATCCTTATTAATCCGTATTTTATTCTAATCTTACAAAATAAAGAGAATTTCTCAAATGAATAAATTTCTAGATAACATTAATACCGCTGAAAAAAATATTAAAACAGCAGACCATTTAATTTACTCTAGTTTTCCACTTCTAAAAGATAAAAGAATTCTGATAAAAGCCATTAAAGAAATAAATTTAGCAATGAATCATTTAATTAATTCAATCCTTCAATATGAATTTTTAAAGAAAAAAGTAAAACTGTTCAAAGATCCAAGAAAAAATTTCAAAACATTTGTAGAAGATTGTGCAGAAGAATATGGAATAACCAACGAAGAAATCACAAAAATAATTCAAACCTCTGAAATTGCAAAAAAGCAAAAAGAAAGTCCAATGGAATTTATTCGGAACAAAAAAGTAATAATTTTCTCTACAGAAATGGACCCCACACAAATAGAAATTGAAGAAATTAAAGAATTATTATTGACAACAAAGAATTTTCTCAAGAAAACAAAAGACAAAATGAAATTGTTATTTACTCCTTAAATGGGATAAATATAAAAAGGCTTTTATACTCTCTAATAGTACTTCTCAGAGGAAATATGGAAGAAATTATTAAAGAAAAAATTAGTGCAGACCATTTATTGTATGTAAGTTTAAAGTATACAAAAACATGCGACGTAATTATGAATCTAATTCTACGCTGGACCGAAATGATAAGTGTTAGCATTGATGCTTTATTAGAAAAAGCGAAAAAGAAAAAGAAAATAAAAATTATTCCAGAAAGTCCCATGGAAAAAGTTGAAGCAATAAAAAAAGTTTTCAAAGATGATCCAGAATTTTTAGAAGTAATTGAGTTATATGAAATGTTTAGAAAAACTCCTGATCTAAGAAAAGAAAGAATTGGAGAATTTAGAAAAAATGTAAATTTAAGAATCTTTTATCGTGGAGAAGAAGTCAATGTTAATCTTGAACAATTAAAAATTTATGCAGAAATTTTGGAAAAATTTATAAACACTACAAAACAATTTCTTCTAGCGTAAGATAAAAGTAAATATTATCTAAGTCTATATAAAATGAAAAAAGTTATAGTGATTACATCTGGAAAAGGAGGAGTTGGGAAGACAACTACATCAATTAACCTCGGTGCGGCAATAAATTATTTTGGAAAAGAAGCACTAGTAATTGATGCTAATTTAAGCACTCCAAACGTAGGAATTCACCTAAATTCCCCGGAAGTGCCAATAAATTTAAACCATGTTTTATCTAAAAAAGCAGATGTTTCTGAAGCAGTTTATGAACATGAATCTGGCCTTAAAATTTTACCTTCTTCACTTTCAATTAATGAACTAGAAAAAATTAAACCAGAAAAAATGAAAGATTTTAAAGAAGATTTTAAAGAAATTGCGGAATATGTAATTATTGATTCTGCAGCAGGACTTGGAATTGAAGCAAAAGCAGTAATAGAAATGTCTGATGAATTGATTCTTGTTACAAACCCCGAGATACCTGCAATTGCGGATGCATTAAAAACAATAAAACTAGCAGAAAAATTGAAAAAAAATGTTCTCGGAATAATAATCACGAGAGTTAAAAGAAATAAAACAGAAATGCAACCAGAAACAGTAAAGGAAATGTTAGAAGTTCCAATCCTTGGAATGATTCCCGAGGACATCACAATTCAGAAATCCTTAAGTGAAAGAGATGCCGTAATCCACACAGATCCAAAAAGTAAATCTGCTAGAGCATATAAAGAAATCGCAGCAAATTTAATTGGGGTCGAATATGACTCTGATCAAGATAGAGAAAGAAGACTAAAAAGACTTCTTCAAAAATTAGGATTAGTGGCTTAAAGTTTTAATTTCTCTTCAATTTCTTTAGCAACTTCTTCGACATTTTTACTTCCATCAACCCGAATAACTTTCTTTCCAAAAAAATTTATTACTGGCTGTGTTTTTTTCTTATACAATTTCAACCTTTGCAATATTGCAGCCTCATTATCATCTTCTCGAACAAATAATTCATCAGAACATTTATCACAAATTCCTTCTTTATGAGGAGGATTAGTTTTTAAATTAAAAATTGCTCCGCAGTTTCCACAATTCAATCGATTAGTTAGCCTATCCACAACAATTTTATCTTCAATATAAATTTCAACAATTAAATCCACACCAATTTCTTTTTCCAAAATTCTTGCTTGAACTAAATCTCTAGGATAGCCATCTAAAATAAATCCATTTTTACAATCCTCTTTCCGAAGTCTTTCCATTAAGACTTCAAGCATTAATTCATCTCCAACCATATTTCCCTCATCAATTAAAGAATGAATCTTTTTTCCCAATTTCCCTTTTACATGCCTCAACAAATCCCCAGTAGAAACATGACAAATATTTAATTTTTGGGAGATAATTCTTGCTTGAGTTCCTTTTCCAGAACCTTGTTTACCGATAAAAACTAATTTCATTTAACCAACTCTTGAACCATTTTCGATTTCTTTCTCTGGACCAATTAAAACAACTTGAGCATGATCACTAATTGAAGCAGCCAAAAGCATTCCCTGACTTTCAATTCCCCTCATCATTCTCGGTTTTAAATTCAAAAACAAAATAATTTTTTTATAATTCAATTCCTCTTTAGAATAAAATTCCTTAAGCCCAGCACAAATAGTTTTTTCTCCAATCTCTTCCCCAACATCCAAAGTCAATTTATATAATTTATCTGCACCTTCAATATCCTCCACATTAGTGATTTGCGCAACACGAAAATCAAACTTCATAAAATCACTAAATTCAACAATTCCTTCTGCCATAAAGAAACTAAATTTCTAAGCTTTAAAAAATTAACGAGAAAGGCCCACAAAAATTCCCAGATTATTTGGATTCACAGCTTCCATTGAAAAGTTTTTACTTCTCCCATTTAATCTCAGAAGCATTGCGCGGATAGCGTGATTTGGAGAATTTAAATTTACTGCCATTGCAGGAAAACCACCATTATCAAAACTAACCATCTCCACATATTCATCCGAGACTTTTTTTCCAGATAAAACTTCTCTCCAAAATAAATTTTCTCTTGCTTCCTCTTCAGTTAATCTCTCTCCAGAAGCATATTTTTGAACTTCAGCAGGAGAAAATTATTTTCCTTGAGCAAAATCATAATTCCTAGGAGAAACAACTATTCCTCCCTCAGACATGCTCATTTCTTCGCCTAAAATAAATTCTAAAAAAGAAGAATCTGCAACCCTTACTCTACCATCCGGATGAAAAAGAACCATACTTCCAAGATAAAAATCTTCTGCAAGCCAATCAGAAATAACCGGGCCATATTTTATTCTTGCTTGAGCAACATCTTCTCCTTGAGCAATTCTACGATTTGCCTCAAAAACTTTTGTAGCCTCAGAAATATTTCCCCTCCAATAAGGATATTTTGAATCTGCATCAAGGTTCATAAAATACTCTACAAAAATATTATTATAAAGATTTATATCTTCAAGAATCTAAAGACCAGGATAATAAAAAGAGAATTTTATCCCAGAGCTATTCAATTTTTTTAAACAAGATCTCACCCTTCACAATACTCTCTGAATTAAATTGATCCACTATTTTTTGTGCAGACTCTGGAATAAAAGGCAACAACAAATTTGCAACTTCCAAAATTGATTCTTTTAATTCAAACAAAACCCCTTTATCTTTAGTTTCCCAGGGTTTCTTATTCTGAACATAAAAATTACAATCATCTATAAATTTAAAAATTTCATTTAACGCTTTATCAAACTCAAAACCCCCAATTAAATTCCCAATTTTTTCTTTATCTAACTTTTTAATTAAATTATTTTCAACCTTTTCTATTCCATTTTTCTCAATAAGCCCACCAACCCTTGCAACCAAATTTCCCAACTTATCTGCCAGCTCATTATTATGTCTCTCGACCAAAACAGACTCGCTAAAATCTCCATCCTGACCAAAAACAAAACCTCTTGCAAGAGAATATCTAATTGCATCGCTTGAATATTTTTTAGCCAAATCAAGTGGAGAAACAACATTACCTAAAGACTTAGACATTTTCTTTCCATCAACTGTCAAAAAACCATGAACAGGAATCTCCTTAGGCAAAGGCAATCCCGCAGACAACAACATTCCAGGCCAAATTCCAGCATGAAATCGAAGCATATCTTTTCCAACAACATGCAAATCCGCTGGCCAATACTTCTTATATTTTTCACCAGGATATCCAACCCCGGTCAAATAATTAGTCAATGCGTCACACCAAACATACATCACTTGCTCATCATCTTCTGGAACAGGAATACCCCAAGGCAAAACACTCTTATGTCTAGAGAAGCTTACATCCTGCAAACCATCTTTAATCAAAGCTAAAAATCCATTCTTCCAATGAACAGGAGTAATCTTTAATTCATCTTTTACAATTAAATCTTTAATTTGATCTGAGTATTTTGATAATTTAAAAAAATAATTTTCCTCTTCAATTTGATGTATTTCTAAGTTAGGGTGGTCAAGACATTTGCCTTCAACCAAATCTTTATCTGTTACAAATCTCTCACATCCAGAACAATAATTTCCAGTATATTTTTTCTTATAAATATCTCCATTCGCTTTCAAAATGTTCCACAGAGCCAAAACTCCTGGCCAATGTTTTTCTTTATCTGTTGTTCGAATAAAATCATCATTTGAGATATTCAAAACTCTTGTTAGCTCCCTAAATCCAGATGAATTCCTGTCAACAAAATCTTGAACATCAAGACCTTCTTTTTTAGCAGTTTGAAAATTCTTAACCCCATGCTCATCAGTTCCAGTTAAAAAAAATACATCTTTCCCATTCATTCTATTCCATCTAGCCAAAATATCTGCTTGAACAATTTCCAGCGCAAACCCAATATGAGGAAACGCATTTGCATAAGGAATTGTTGTTGTAATGTAAAATTTATCTTTCATAAAAAAATCAGAACTTAATCGTATAAAAATTTAACTTATTTTCTTTCATAAGTATTTGCAACATAATCAACTATATTCCCTCTAACTCTCTCGACCAAATCATGATCTCTCTTAACTGGCTTTCCTAAACGAAAAATTTCTAAATGCTCTGGAATTGTAACTGAATCCCAACTAGAAAATAAATATTTCAAACGACTATCAAAAACTTTCCCTTCAACACTTTCTCTAATTTTTTCTATTCCAGGATTATATCTCACTAATTGAGAAATCAAAACCTGCAGAGATTGTGCACGATTTTTATCATCCACTATGACAAAATGATACCTTGCCATTTCTTCATTATCTGGAGATTGCTCCCAATTCCAACGAATGTGCCTGCTATTTCTTAAAACTCTTCCACCCATAAAACACCTATAAAATTTCTTTTTAAAAAGATTTAGATAATCTTTATTAATAAAAAAATCCTTAAAATTTTATGGTGATTGAAAAGGATTCTCCGATTATAAAAAAGAAAAAGAAAAAAGCAAGAGACCACAGCATAAAAGAAGGAATTTTTGCTTCAGCAAATTCTGCTTTTGGAAATAACTATATTTCTCCTTTTGCAATTGCAATAAACGCGAGCAATCCATTAATTGCATTATTAAGTTCGGTCTCCGGACTATTGGGGCCAATCAGTCAACTAGCAAGTCCAAAACTTCTAAAAAATAATTCAAGAAAAAAAGTTCTTTCAAGAGCAATGTTAATTGAGGCAATAATTTGGATTCCATTTATCGCCACAGCGATTTTATTTTACAAAGGGATTTTAGTTGGATACCTCCCATATATTCTTTTATTCTTTTTTGCAATTTCCACCATTGCATTAAATGTGGGGATTCCTGCTTGGTACTCTTGGATAGGAGATATTGTTGATGACCGCCACAGAGGGAGATGGTTTGCAAAAAGAAATCTTTTACTTGGATTTGTTACAGTAGTGCTAGCCATCTCTGCTTCATTCTTTCTTGATTACTTGAAATCAAAAGAATTAGCAATGTTTGGTTTTGCAACTCTTTTCTTTTTAGCATTAATTTTTAGAATTTTATCTTACAAAGCGATAAGAAAACAATATGAACCAGAATTAAAAAGAAAAAAGAAAAAAGAATCTTCTTTTTTTAAATTTGTAAAAAATACTCCAAAAACAAACTTTGGAAAATTTACAATTTTCAGGGCATCATTTGCATTAGTTGCTTCAATCTCTGGGCCTTTTTTAGCAGTATATCTCTTAAGATATCTTGAGTTTTCCTATCCCACTTATATGATTGTAATAATGTCCAGTACAATTTTTTCTTTATTTGTAATTGAACTATGGGGAAAATTCGCAGACAAATATGGAAATTACAGAACGCTTCTCTTAACTTCAATTATAACTCCCACAGTTCCAATCTTATGGATTTTAGTTCCTTCTCCAATTTACATGATTTTAGTTCCAGCAGTGATTAGCGGAGTTGGTTGGGCAGGATTCAATCTTGCTGCAACAAATTTCTTCTATGACAACATTTCTGCAGAAAAAAGAAGTCGAGAAATTTCCTATTACAATTTATTAATCGGAATAGGAATATTTTTGGGAGCAAGTTTGGGGGCCCTTTTAATCAAAATCCTTAACACAACTTGGATTGAACCAATAATCTTAATTTTTATAATTGGGTCGATATTAAGAATGACTGTAGTTTTTATTTTTCTTCCCAAAATTAAAGAAGTAAGAAAAACCCAAAAATTTAATAGTAAAAGAGTTCTAAAACACATGTTATTAAAAGAGGCAAAACCTACAATTTCTGAAGAAGTCCACGAAATAATGTCAATCAGGAAATATTTAGAAGTTTAAAAGTTTCCTCCAAAGATATTTAAATTGTACAAATCTAAAATAAAATATGTTTAATAAAGACAAATGTCCAAAATGTGAAAAAAAAGTTAATAAAAATAATAGCTTTTGCTCTAATTGTGGAAAACAATTAAGAGAGATAAAAATGAAAAAGAATGGTATGCTCGGAGAAAATGATTTTATTGAAAATAAACAAACAAATTCAAATGGCATTCTGGGCAACTTAAATGATAAAATGTTAAATAAAATGTTAAATGGGGCAATGAAAATGTTGGAAAAGGAAATGCAAAAGGGAATGCAAGGAGATTTAAAAAAAATGCCAAAAACTAAAGTTAAAATAATGCTTAATGGAAAAGAACTTGGTTTGAATGGCGCACCCAAGGTTGTTCAAAATCAACCAAAAAAAATTATTCTCCCAAAAAGAATTCTAAAAAATTTTGCAAATCTAAGAAAAACAGAACCAAAAACAAAACTAAAAAGATTAGGAGACACAATAATTTATGAAATTGAACTGCCCCAAGTAGAATCAATAGAAAACATTTCAATTATTCAATTAGAAAGCAGTATTGAAATAAAAGCAGTTTCAAAAGAAAATGCATATTCAAAATTAATTCCAATTAATCTTCCAATTACTAATTTTAATTTCTCAAATGAAAAACTAATTCTTGAAATGAATCAAATTCAAAATTAAAATTAGGCTGCACGGATTGAGCCGAATATTTATTACAGAAATATTCGACATGGCACCTGAAAATAAATTTCATTCACCAAACAATGTTCAAATCCTAAAAAAATGAGGCTGCACGGATTTGAACCGTGGACCCCTGCCTTATCAGAGCAGTGCTCTAGCCAGACTGAGCTACAGCCTCATATATTTATGAAATAAGATGTTGGTTATTTAAAGCTTTTTATAAAAATAATAACCCAAACGCTTTTAAATGAATTTTTTCTAAATACATCATGGTAAAAGGATTATATCACTACATTAGACAAGCATGGAAAAAACCAGATAAAACCACTTTGAAAGAAAGAATGGTTGAATGGAGAAAATCAAATGTATTCACAAAAGTAGAGAATCCTTTAAGATTGGATCGAGCACACGCACTTGGATACAAGGCAAAAAAAGGATTTGTAATTATTAGAATAAGAGTTAAACGTGGTGGACACAAAAGACCAAGGCCAAACAAAGGTCGAAGAGGGAAAAGAATGCATACCCGAAAAACTCTAAAAATGTCTTACAAATGGATTGCAGAACAAAGAGTTGACAAAAAATATCCTAATTTAGAAGTTTTAAATTCATACATGGTAGGAAAAGACGGAATGAATTATTTCTTTGAAGTAATCTGTGTTGACCCAGACAAACAAGAAATCAAAACAGATAGAACAACTTCTTGGATTACTACAAAAGCTAATCAAACAAGAGCAATTAGAGGATTAACTTCTGCTGCCACAAAATCTCGGGGACTTAGAAATAAGCATCCAACTTCTAAAGTTCGACCTTCAGTTCGAGCTGGAAAACGTAGAGGAAAATAGTTTCCTAAAACTCTCCAATTAGGGGTACGTCGAGCAGCGCCATTTTCTAAAAAATTCTTTTCTCGGCAAATTATATAAAGGATGAATTCTATTTAATCTTATGTCAGAAAAAAAAGTTTTTACAACAGAAACTGCAAAAGAAATTGGTGAAAAATTAGGAATTAACTGGAAAAAATTTGATATTGAACAATTTCGCATGGGAATGGATATTGAATTAGAACACGGAAAAGTCGATGAAAATACAAACGTGACAAATGATGATCCTTTAATGACTGGGAAAATTGCGCTAGCACATCTTAATGAATTTAGTGATTATTATACTAGGTTAGAAAAAATGGAAAATGAAGCAGAAGAATATTGGGAAGATCAAAAATAATTTTAAAAATGACAGAAAAACAAGAAATTTACAAATGTGCAATTTGCGGAAATATTGTTGAAGTTTTGGATAATGGAGTTGGAACATTAGTTTGTTGCAATCAAAACATGAACAAAATGGAAGAAAAAATTTCCGAAGAAGGAAATGAGAAACATAAGCCAATCTTAGAAAAAAATGAAGAAGGAGTTGAAGTGAAAGTTAGTTCAATTCCACATCCAATGGAAGATAAACATTTTATTGAATGGATAGAAATAACTACAAAAAATGGAACTTCAAAAAAATTCTTAAAACCAGGAGAAAAGCCAGAGAAAAAATTTCCAGTTGGAACAGAAATAATAAAAGTTAGAAGCTATTGTAATATTCACGGACTTTGGAAAAATGATGCCCCAGAATTCAGTAATTAGGGGTACACCGAGCGGGGAAAAAACAACCGAACTCTTAAAAACTAATAAATCTTAAATTAAATTATGGTGATAAATCTTTTTCAAGTAATTGCAATTATGGGACTTCTTTGTATCATTGCCGGAAATCTAATGATTTCTATGAAAAGAAAAATTAGAAGAAGATTTACCTACCCATTACTTTTAATCGGAGGGATTTGTCTTGAAATTTATAGCATCTATCTAGGAGATTTTATCTTCATAATACTTCAAGGAGTTTTCATTATCGCTTCTATTTACGGAATAATTAAAATACACAACCAACATTACTCTACGCGAGTTTCATCAGAGGCAAAGAAAAAAACTCGCCCTTCAGTGATTCGAGGAAAATCGAAAAAAACCAAGGGGTTGTTTTCAAAATGAAATATATTAAATTAGCAGAATTCTATAAGGAAGTTTCTTCTACAACAAAGCGATTAGAAAAAACAGCAATCCTTGCAAAATTCCTAAAAGGATTAACAGAAGAAGACAAAGACATTCTGTATCTTTTAGAAGGAGGAATTTACCCTGAATACGACGAAAGAAAAATTGGAATTTCGGGACAGCTAGCTTTGAAAGCAATTGCTAAAGCAACAGGGACACCAAATTCAAAACTTGTAAAAGAATGGAAAGCAATTGGAGACATTGGACTTGTTGCAGAAAAATTTACACTTCATAAAAAACAAACAACTTTGGGTTCAACAAAAGTAACCACAAAAAAAGTAATTGACAATTTAAGAAAACTTCCAGAACTTGTTGGTGCTGGAACAGTAAATAAAAAAATTGCATTGATAACAGAATTACTAACTTCGGCTGAACCAATTGAAGCACTTTATTTGGTTAGAACATTAATTGGAGATTTAAGAATTGGAGTTCAAGAAGGAACAATCAGAGAAGCTTTAGCTTTAGCATATTTCAAAGGAGACAAAGAATCTGCAGAAACTATTCAACGAGCAATTGACAAGTCAAATGATTTAGGATTAGTATTTGTAATTGCAAGAAAAAAGAAATTAACAGATTTGAAAAAAATAAATTTACAACTTGGAAAACCAATAAAAGCCATGCTTGCACAAAAAGCAAAAACAATTGAAGAAGGTTTCAAAAATGTAGGGAAACCTTGTATGATTGAATACAAATACGACGGATTCAGATTATTAATTCACAAAGACAAAGACAAAGTAACATTATTTACAAGAATGCTTGAAAACGTAACAAAACAATTTCCAGAAGTAACTGAATATGTAAATAAATATGTAAAATCTGATTCTTGCATTCTTGATTCTGAAGCAGTTGGATTTAATAAAAAAACAAAAGAATATACAGACTTCCAAGCAATCTCTCAAAGAATTAGAAGGAAACACAATATTGAAGAGTTACAAAAAAAACTCCCTGTTGAAGTAAATGTATTCGACATCTTATACTATAATGGAAAATCTGAATTAGATACTCCATTTGAAAAACGTGCCAAGTTAGTAAGAAAAATTTTAAAAGATCATCCTTACAAAATAATTTCTTCAAAAACAATGATTTCAAGCGATGTAAAAAAAGTTGAGAAATTCTATAAACAAGCACTGAAGGACAATCAAGAAGGAATCATGATGAAAGCATTAGATGCCGAATACAAGCCAGGAAGAAGAGTTGGACATATGTTAAAAATCAAACCTTCGGAAAGAGATTTAGATTTAGTAATCACTGGAGCAGAATATGGGAAAGGGAAAAGAAAAGGTTGGATGTCGAGTTTCATTTTATCTTGCAAGGGAGATAAAAAAGGAGAATACCTAGAAATTGGAAAAGTTGGAACAGGAATCGCTGAAAAAGATAACGACATAACTTTTGAATCTTTAACTAAAATGTTAACTCCATTAATAATAAAAGAAAAAGGAAATGAAGTTAAATTAAAACCAAAAATAATTGTTGCAGTTACATATCAAGAGATTCAGAAATCTCCAAACTATGAATCAAAATGGGCATTACGTTTCCCAAGGTTCACTGCTCTTCGAAACGATAAACCATTATCAGAAATTGCAGACCTAAAGGAAGTACAAGAAGATTTCCTAAAACAAAAAAGAAATTATCGTTATGGATAAGTTAATAAATAATATTTAATTAAAAATAATATGAACAAAAATACAAAAATAAGTTTAATTGGAGGAATTATTTTAATTGTAAATTTATTGTTAATGTTTTTAGTAAACAATTTAGGTTTTCAAGAAAGCTTTATTTCAGTTTTTCCGTACTTTGTTTTTCCATCAATTGCATACCTTTTCTTAACTTTTGGATTTATTAACAAACTCAAATGGAATCTTGCATTAAAAATAATTAGCACAATTATTATTTCTGCAGTTCTTTTTATTATTTTATGGATTTTAATGATTTATTTGGCCTTTGCTTTTTAACTAATTCTTCCCAAAACATTTTGTAGGAATTTTTGTGATAGAATTTAATGATTTTATTTTGCCGCGTAGTTCTCTACATAAAAAATCAAATCTTAAATTTTAACCAAAAAGAACACAAAATAACTATCGCAAAATTAAATCGTCTCGTGCCGGTCCCGTAGAAACAGCAATAACTTCTGCCCCAGTAAACTTTTCAAAATCATCTATAGATTTCTTAAATCCTGTTGGAAGTTTTTTATATTCCTTAACTTTCCTTAAATCCCCATAACCTTTGTAAGTTTTGTAAACAGGCTTTACAGAATACAAGAAATCTTTATTCTTTGAAAAATCTTTCACCACAGACTTCTGCCCATCTACTTTATATCCAAAACAAAGTTTAAACTCCTCCAATCCGTTCAAACAATCAGGTTTTGTTAAAACCATTTTAACACCATTTAAATTTCGAGCATATTTTGCAGCAACACAATCAGTCCAACCAGTTCTCCGAGGTCTCTTTGTTGTAGCCCCATATTCATTTGCAGCCAAACGAATTCCAACACCTTGCTTAAACTCATCCTTAGAATTCATTAATTCAATAATTTTTTTATCTTGTAAATCATATTTAATTTCCCCTTCAATAATTTCATAAGAAATTTCATATTTCTTTAATTCAAATTCTTTTTCATGTCCTTCTTCACTACAATATTTCTCAGATTTATTCCCTCCAAGCTCTGTTGGCAAAGGTCCCCCTCCAACACGAGTCATAAAAGGATACTTAACAATTCCAATAGCCAAATCAATATCTTTAGAATTTAATCCAACCCCGGTAGCAGTTCCATTCAAAGAACAATCTGAACTTGTAACATAAGGATAACTTCCATGTTCAATACTTAACAACAAACCTTGTGCGCCTTCCAAAAGAATCTTCTTTTTTGCTTCTCTAAACCGATGCATCTCTGCAACAGTATCTTTTACATAAGACTCAATTTTATCTGCATAAGGCTTTAATCTTTCAACCAAAACATCGACATTAAATTTTTCTTCAGGATAATATTCTTGAATCTTTTTTAATTTCTCTTTCAAAATTTTCTCATCATATAAATCTCCAATTTGAATTCCTCTTCTTGCAATCTTATCCATATAACAAGGACCAATTCCTCGACCAGTAGAACCAATTCCGCCTTTCTTTTGAGATTGATTTTTCTTTAAATCTTGAGAAATATGATAAGGCATAATCACTTGCGCATCTTGACTAATCATCAAATTCTTGTAAGTCATTCCTTCTGCATCCATTTCAGCCAATTCTTCCAATAAAACTTTCAAATCAATAACCATCCCATTTCCAAGGAGACTAATAACTCCTTTTTCATCATGGCCAATTCCAGAAGGCAAAATATGAAAAACTTTTTCTTTCCCATTCAAAATAACAGTATGACCTGCATTATTTCCTCCAGTTCCACGAGCAACAACATCAGCCCAATAACAAGAAAAATAATCAGAAAACTTTCCTTTTCCAGTATCTCCCCATTGATTACAAATAACAGAAATAATCTTCTTTCCCCGAACTAATTTTTTTAAATTTTCCATTTTGAACAATGATCAAATTTAAAACGACTTTATAAAAATTAAGGTAATGAAAACAATAATAAAATAGCATTTCCGCTTCATAACCTTTATAAATGAAATTTGCCACCTACTTATAATAAAATGGTAGAAAAAACAAAAGAAAGCACATATAAAATTCAAAATATTGTTGCAACTACTTCTTTGGAAAAGCCGGTTCCGCTTACAAAATTAGCACGAACTCAACCAAACACAGAATATAATCCAGAAACTTTTCCAGGATTAGTATTAAGAATCAAAGAACCAAAATCTGCAGTTCTAGTTTTCTCTTCAGGAAATCTTGTTTGTACTGGAACAAAATCTGTTGCCCAAGTAAAAAAAGTAATTGAAGCAGTAATTAAACAACTTAAGAAAATTAATGTAAACATCACAATAAAACCAAAAATTACCGTTCAAAATATTGTAGCTTCTGGATCAATTGATTTGAAACTTAATTTGAATTTCTTGGCATTAGAAATGGAAAACACAGAATATGAGCCAGAACAATTTCCAGGACTTGTTTACAAATTAATAGAACCAAACGCAACCTTCTTACTTTTCTCAAATGGAAAACTTGTTTGCACCGGAACAAAAAATAAAGCACAACTTGAAGAATCAATGGTTATGCTTTTAGCAAATGTTAAAAGAGCATTGAAAAACTACAAAAAAGCTAAACGTTCTTCAAATTAAATTTTTCCAGATTTAAATTTATTCAAATCTAACCTTCCTAAATCCTCGAATATTTTTTATTCTTTTTACTAACTTTACAACTTCATTAAGTTTTCTTGGAACAATAACAAATGAACACTCCACAAACTCCTCATCAAGACCCTTAATTGTTGCATCATTTACAATAAATCCTCCATGAATTATTGTATTCAAAAAATCTTTCAAAACTCCTGATCTTTCTTTAGCTTCAACAAATATTTTAATCGGCCGACTAAATTCTTCCTTCCAAGAAACAGGGATGATTTTATCTTTTACTTTTGAAACATAATTACAATCTGTTTTATGAACTAAAACTCTTTTTTGTGATTTAATAACTCCGACAATTTCTTCCACAGGCATTGGAGAACAACATTTGGCCAAACTAAATTCATAATGATTAAAATCCCTAGAGTAAACCAAAGAATCAAAAGAAAGCTTTTCTTTTGAAGAAATAACATAATTTTTATTGATTTCAATATTATCTCTTTTCTTAATTGCTTTCTTAATAAAAGTTTTAGCTCTTGAAGAAACAACAAATTTTATCCAATGCCTTCTAGGAACTTGTAACTTATTTGTTAAAACCACAACAACATCTCCAGATTTTAATTTCTTCTTCAATGGAACAAAAGAACCATTAATCCTTCCAGCAACCGCTTTATTCCCAACTTCTTGATGAACATAATATGCAAAGTCTAAAACAGTAGAACCCTCCGGAAGTTCAATTGCTTTTCCCTTAGGAGTATAACAATAAACCTTTTCCCCAAAAATACTTTTTTTAATTGAACCCAATAAATCTCGATCTTCACCTTTTAATTCCATTACTGAACGAAGCCAAGAAACCTTCTTCTCAAAACCTAAATCAGATTTCATATTTTTATAAGACCAATGAGCAGCACTACCTTCTTCTGCTTCTTCATCCATTCTCTTTGTTCGAATTTGAACTTCAATTTTTTTTGAATCTACAATCAAAATCGTATGCAAAGATTGATATCCATTTGATTTTGGATTAGCAATATAATCTTTCAAAAGACCCTGCATTGATTCATATTTTTCATGTAAAATTCCCAAAACATCATAACAATCTTTTTCAGAATTCACAATAATTCTCATTGCAAAATGATCCCGATGTAAATCCAAAGGAATTTTTCTTTCAGTAATTTTTTTATAAATACTATAAATTGATTTTTCACGACCCTTGATTTTTACAATTTTCTTTTTATCTAAACTTCTTCGAATTTCTTGGATAAATAAATCAATAAAATCTTTTCTTTCTTTTTTCGTAGCATCTAAAAATTTTGCAATCTCAAAGTATTTTTTATTGTTTAAAATTTTCAAGGAAATATCTTCCAAATTTCTTTTTATTTGTTCTAATCCCAATCTATTTGCTAAAGGAGCATAAATCTCCAGAGATTCATTAGCAATCCTTTTTTGTTCTCGAATTCCAAAAACAGAAACATCTTTCAAATTCTCTAACTTGTCTGCAAGCTTAACAAAAATAATTCTTGGATCACTCAAAGTAACAAATAAAACTTTTCTCAATAATTCAGATTCCAAATCTTTATGTTTCGCTTTAATCTCTCTCAATTGTAATTGTCCAAAAACAAGCTCTGAAACAGAACCTCCAAATTTCTTCTTTAAATCAGTAATTAAAATATCTTCTTCAACCCCATGTAAAAGCCCAGCCAAAATAACTTCAGAAGATAAATGATTCTCAGCCAAAATCGCCCCTACTTTCAAATTATGGACAATCAATAACTCCCCATTCAATCTTTTTTCATCAATAAAAACCTCTTCAATAAAAGAGATTGCTTCTTTAAATTTAGAAAGCTGTTTTTTTGAATATTTTTCTTTACATAAATCAAAAAATTTATCTTTATATTCCATTAATAATCCAAAAATCATATCTTTAAGAAACTATTTAATAATTTACACAAATGATTAAAAAGTAAGACTACGAAAAATTTACATGGGAGATCTAGATTTTACAGAAAACTTAAAACCTGCGGAAGACGATTTGCCAGAAGGAGAAGAAAATCAAACAAATGAATATTCTTCTGCAAAAGAAAGCCTCTTAATTGAAGCAAAAAACTTCTTTGATTCATACAAAAAAGAAATTGGAGCAAATTTACGTGAAGCTTCAAATGTAATTTTTATTGATTTTGAAAAAATTTCAGAATTTTCAACCACCTTATCTGACCAAATATTAGTCGAACCAGAAGATAGTTTGAGAGTCTTAGAACAAGCAATTGAAGAATCAGGTCTTGCTGAAAAAGTAAGGGTACGATTGCATAATTTACCTAAAAGTCAAGAACAAAAAATAAGAAATATTCGTGCCAAACATTTAGATCAATTAATTGTAATTGAAGGAATTATTCGGCAAGCATCAGATGTAAGGCCCCAAGTAATAAATGCAAAATTTGAATGCCCAAGTTGTGGGACAGTTATTTCTGTATTACAATTAGAAAAAAAATTCAGAGAACCCACAAGATGTTCTTGTGGAAGAAGAGGAAGTTTCAAATTAATTTCTAAAGAAATGCTTGATACTCAAAGATTAGTAATCGAAGAATCCCCAGAAAATTTAACTGGAGGAGAACAACCAAAAAGATTAAACACCTTTGTAAAGGAAGATTTAGTTGAACCAAAAATGGAAGAACGAACAACTCCAGGAAGCAAAATAAAAATTGTGGGAGTTCTAAAAGAAGTTCCAGTTCCACTTGCAACAGGAGGATTATCCACAAGATTTGAATTAGCAGTGGAAGTAAATAGTTTAACAGCTTTGGAAGAAACATTTGAAGAATTAAATATTTCCGAAGAAGATGAACGAGAAATTTTAGAATTAGGAGAAGATCCAGATATTTTCAACAAATTGTCCAAAAGTATAGCTCCAAGTGTGTGGGGATTTGAAGAAATTAAACATTCATTAGTCTTGCAATTATTCGGAGGGGTTCAAAAAGCAAGACCAAATGGGGCAAAAAATAGGGGGGATATCCACATACTTTTAATTGGAGATCCCGGAGTTGCAAAATCAGTAACATTGGGATTTATGGCAGATATTTCTCCAAAAGGAAGATATGTTGTAGGTAAATCCGCATCCGGAGCAGGACTAACTGCAACTGTTGTAAGGGACGAATATCTAAAAGGATGGGCATTAGAAGCAGGAGCAATGGTTTTAGCAAATAAAGGGTTAGTTTGTATTGATGAGTTAGAAAAAATGGACCCCCAAGATAGATCCGCAATGCACGAAGCAATGGAACAGCAAACAGTTACAATTTCCAAAGCAAATGTTCAAGCAACACTAAAAGCAGAAACATCTGTGCTTGCAGCAGCAAATCCAAAATTCGGAAGATTCGATCCTTACCAATCAATTGCTCAACAAATCGATTTACCCCCAACTTTAATTAATCGTTTTGACATCATCTTTACCTTAAGAGATATTCCAAATAGAGAAAACGATACCAAAATCGCAGATCACGTTTTAATGGAACATCAAAAAGATGGACAAGAAATGCATATTGAAAGAGATTTATTTAGAAAATATATTGCATATGCAAAACAAAAGATTAAACCAGCATTAACTCCTCATGCTGCAGAAGAATTAAAAAAATTCTATGTAGATTTAAGAAACAAGCCAGTTGCTTCAGAAAGTGCAATGAGGCCAATTCCAATTTCAGCAAGACAGCTTCAAGCATTAGTACGGTTAGCTGAAGCAGCCGCAAAATTAAGACTTGCCAAAACAGTAGAAATTCCAGACACAAAAATTGCAATTGATTTAATGAAATACTATCTTATGCAAGTGGGATATGACTATGAATCAAAAACATTTGACATAGATAAGGCAACCGCAAAAATGACAAACTCTCAAAGAGGAAAAGTCTTTTTGGTTAGAGATACTATTACTTCATTAGAAGAAAAAATTGGAAAATTAATTCCTGTAGAAGAAATTGAAAAAGAACTTAATGGAGAATTGACAAAAGATGAAATAACTGACGCTATATCCAAATTAGCAAGCCAGGGAGAAATCTTTAAACCAAAACGTGGGCATGTTGAGAAAGTTTAAGAACTACTCAAAAATCCATATAAATCTTTAAAAACTATAACTAATTTTTCTACCCATGCCAGAAGAAAATCAATACAAAAGAAATATTGCATTCAAACTAAGAATAGGAGATTTGTTGATAGCTAAACCAATTTTTGATCAAGAAAAATACAAATATTCTGAACTAGGGGGCAAAAATGTCTCAAGAGTAAATGTTGTTGGAAATATTGTCGAAAGATACGATAGTGAAGGAGAGAAAAAATATTCATTTCTAAAACTTGATGATGGTTCTGGACAAATTAGCTTAAAAATATTTGGAGAAGACGTAGATAAATTCAAATCAATTGGGCAAGGATTAACCGTTACTGTAATTGGATTTTTAAGGAATTGGAATAATGAAACTTACATTACTCCAGAAATAATTAAAGAACAAGATCCAAAATATTTATTAATTAGAAAACTCGAAACAGAAAAAGAAAGAAATAACGAAGCAGCACCAATTGAAAACAAAGCAGAATTCGTAGCAATAAAAGATAAGATTCTCGGAACAATTAAAGCTGCCGAAGAAGAAGGTGGAATTGAAATGGATCAGATTATCATGAACCTCAGAGATATTGATACTGAAATCATTAACCAAGAAGTTCAAAAATTACTTGAAGAAGGAATTGTCTTCGAACCTAGGCCTGGAAAAGTTAGATATTTAGGTTAATCCAATATAATCTTTTAATTATATATTTTACAACATATACATTCTAATACATCTTTTACAAAAAATAATTCTAATATTATTGACTTTGCACATGATCTGCTTTTCTAAACCAAAAAGCCAAAAAAATCAAAAATCCTAAACCTACAAGAGAAATTAAAAACCGAACCCAATCTTCTCCTTGAGACCAATAACTCATTCCAGAATAAAAAAGAGTAATTACTCCTCCCCCAAGAATTCCAGAACCAATTGCTTTTATTTTGAAAAAATACATTCCTAGAGAAACAAAAATTAAACCGAGGATTAATGTAATTATAAAAATATTTCTTGAATAAACTTTCCTTGCAGCACTATATTCTTCACTACAAGTAGGATCATTTTTACAATCTCCGCTTTCAAAAGGAACTTCTACCCCATTAACAAGTTTTGAAGTTGGACCATACTCATTAATGCTCCAAGTTCCCCCATTATCCACACATTCTACTTCTGTATGAAAATTATAAACTGAAGGGCAAAAGTCACTATACTCAGGATTAGAATAAAAAGCACCTATTCCAGAGATTACCACAAAAATTGTCATAATCGCAATAGCAAGTCCAAGAGCACCATCTTTAAAATCCATAAAAAAGTTAACAATATAAAATTTATAAACCTTCGGATTTACTAAATTATATGAGTTACGAAGAATTATTAAAAAAAGCTTACAAAGAAGTAAAAAAAGTAGAAGGAACTGGAGAAAGATTTGAAATCCCAAAAATTAAAGGACACTTCGAAGGGAAAAAAACAATCCTTACAAACTTTTTTCAAATAGCAACCCACTTAAGAAGAAAACCAGAACAATTTTTAAAATTCTTGTTAAAAGAACTTGCAACTTCAGGACACATAGATAAAGAAAGAGTCGTGTTAAATAATAAAGTTCCTAGCATTAAAATTAATTCTAAGGTCGAACAATATGCAAAAGAATTTGTTATCTGTAAAGAATGTGGAAAACCGGATACAGCAATAGAAAAAGAAGACAGATTAAATTTTCTACATTGTCTTGCCTGCGGGGCAAAACATCCAATTAGAGGAAAAATTTAACTTTCCAAATCTTTATAAAAAGAAACTTCATACTAATTTTAGAGATTCAATGAATCTATAATTAAATCAAAGGAGGATAAAATATGGTAACAGGATATTGTGTTAAATGCGGAAGACAAGATAAAGAGTCTGGGAAGAATAAAGAAATGAAAGATCCCGAGATTCATCAAACTGCAAGAGGCGGATATATGGCAAAAGGAACATGCCCAGCTTGTGGGACAAAGATGTGTGCTATGATGTCTAAAGACAACGCAGAAAAAGCAATTACAGAAGGAGTTAAGAAAGCCTTCTAAGATTGCAAATTGGCCCAGAAAGGGCTTTTTATTTTTTTTATTTTAATTATTGAAATTGTTTCAAGGATTAATCCAGAGATTTTAAAAAAATCTCTGAGTTTAAAATTTTTAAGGAGAAAAGATGTTTGTAAATATAATAAGAACTTATCGGGATGTAGTTGCAATATGCGACAAAGAACTAATTGGAAAAAAATTTTACGAAGGAAAATTTCAATTAGATGTAAAAGAAAACTTCTACAAAGGAGAAGAAATGAATGAAGAAAAAACTATTCAAATTCTAAAAAATATGAAGAGAGAAGATGCGACCTTCAACATTGTTGGGGAAAAGTCAATTAATGCTGCAATTAAAGCAGAAGTAATCAACGAAAATGCTATTGGAAAAATAGAAAACATTCCATTTTCATTAGTTTTAATCTAAATCATCAACTTTATAAGTTGAAATCACAAATAATTATTATGGCTAAAAGTTATAAGAAACAAGAAGAAGAGGAAAGGGAAGCAAACACTGGGAAAAAAGTTAGAGTAAGACTTCCCAGAGGAAAAGAAGTAATAGGGACTATTGAAAACAGACATGGAGGAAACAAAATGAACGTTGCCTGCTTAGATGGAAAAGAAAGAAACTGCCGAGTCCCAGGAAGATTAAAAAGAGCCCTATGGCTTAGACCAAATGATGTAGTAATCATTGAACCTTGGGAACTTGATGACACAAAAGGAGACGTTCTATACAAGTATCGCCCAAACCAAATTAGTTGGCTTAGAAAAGAAGGATATTTGGAAACAGAAAGTAATGAATTCTAGTTCTATCTTAAAAATTGTTTTCCCCAAAATCTTTATAATAAAAATAAATCTTAATTTAATATGATAAAAATACTCTCAGAACAAATTGGAAGAATCATTAAATCAAAAAAACGGCTAGAAGAAACTCTAAACCTTAAAATTACAAATAGAGGAAAAGAAGTTTCAATTGTTGGGAGTCCAGAAGATGAATATATCGGACAAAAAGTAATTGATGCCATAAATTTTGGATTTTTAACTTCCACGGCATTATTAATTAAAACAGAAGAAAACGTATTTGAAATTCTAGATATTAAAAATTACACAAAAAGAAAGGATATGAAAACAATAAGAGGAAGACTTATCGGAACAGGAGGAAGAACTCTTAAAACACTTACCGATTTGTCTAATTCTCATGTAGAGCTAAAAGACAACCAACTTGGAATTATTGCGCCTGCAGAAAACATTGAAGCAATTCAAAACGGAATAATCTTAATTATTCAAGGATCAAAACAAACAAATATTTATTCCTTCTTAGAAAAAAATAGACCCAAGCCAGTTGAAGATTTAGGATTAAAATAATTAATTAACAAGTTTTTTAAATGAAAAATTTCTATGTAAAGTTATGACCTAATAGCTCAGTTGGTTATTATCCACAGAATTTTAACTATCTTCGCTCAAAAGTCAAAACAAAAGACCCGATAGCTCAGTTGGTTAGAGCGAACGGCTGTTAACCGTTAGGTCGCAGGTTCGAGTCCTGCTCGGGTCGTTTATTTTCTTACAATAAAAAATTCTAAACCTTTTTAATCCCACAATATTTTATCTAAATATGAAAAAAGACATGCTTGATAAGGAAACAAAGAAAAAACTAGAATCACAACAATACAGAGTAGTTGGAGGACATAGTGCAGTAAAAATCTGCGGTTGGACAAAAAACGCAATTAGAGGAATTGGCTATTGTTATAAGATGAAATTCTACGGAATAATGAGCCACCAATGTCTTCAAATGACTTCTTCAATTTCTTGTGCAAATAGATGTACCTTTTGTTGGAGAGATTACAAGGCGCCAGTTTCAAAAGATTGGAAATGGAAAATTGATTCACCAAAAACAATAATTGAGGGTAGCCTAAAAGCCCAAGATAAACTACTTGAAGGATTCAATAAGGGGAAAAATACAATTCAAAAAATATATGATGAATCAA
Source organism: archaeon (assembly GCA_018651925.1). GTDB lineage: Archaea > Nanobdellota > Nanobdellia > Pacearchaeales > GW2011-AR1 > JABIDC01. The sequence goes on from JABIDC010000003.1 coordinate 70,430, forward strand.
AAGAAGTAAAACACGTTGCACTCTCCCTGACAGGAGAACCAATAAATTATCCAAAAATAAATGAATTAATTAGAGGATTCAACAAGAAAAACATTTCAACTTTTTTAGTAACAAATGCCCAGTATCCAGAAGAGATTAAAAAACTTGAACCAGTAACCCAACTATATTTATCAATTGATGCTCCAACAAAAGAACTTTTAAAAAAAATTGACAATCCGGTCTATAAAGACTATTGGGAAAGAATGAATAAAAGTTTAGAATATACTGCAAAGAAAAAACAAAGAACTGCAATTCGACTAACATTAATGAAAGGAATTAATATGACTCATCTAAAAGAATACGCTGAATTAATCAAAAAAGGAGATGCAGATTTTGTTGAAATAAAATCATACATGTGGGTGGGGGATTCACAAAAACGCCACAACTTCGAACACATGCCAACATCAAAAGAAATAATGAAGTTTGCAAAAAAAATATTGAAATTCCTTCCAGAATACAGTTTAGTTTCAGAACACTATGAATCAAGAGTAGTTCTTCTTGTAAAAAATAATTTAAAAATCAACGGAAAATGGCACACTTGGATTGATTTTGAAAAATATAACAAACTAGTTAATAATCCAAAAACAAAAAAAACCTTCCCCACAATGGACTATCTAAAACCCTTGCCAGAAACTGCAATTCTAAAAGAAGGATTTAAACATAAAATAAAAAGTTTATTTTCTAAATAATGAAATCAAAAGGAAAAGTTCTATTGGCACTTTCAGGAGGAGTCGATTCTTCTGTTGCAGCACTTCTATTAAAAAAACAAGGTTATGAAGTAATTGCAGCCTTTATGAAAAACTGGTCAGATACAAAAAACAAAATCACTGGAGAATGCCATTGGATGGAAGAAAGAAGATTTGCAATAAAAATTGCAGCAAAATTAAACATCCCAATAATAACACTCGACTTTGAAAATGAATACAAAAAAGACGTTGTTGATCCAATGTTTGAAAAATATAAAAAAGGAATTACTCCTAACCCAGACATTGATTGCAATAATAAAATAAAATTTCCTCTTTTAATTAAAGCAGCTAAAAAACTAAAATGCGATTATGTTGCTACAGGCCATTATGCAAGAATTAAAAAAAATAAATCAAACAAATACGAACTACACAGAGGAAAAGATGAATCAAAAGACCAATCCTATTTCTTATACAGATTATCTCAAAAAGATTTAGAAAAAACAATATTTCCAATTGGAGAATTAAACAAAGTAAAAATTAGAGAAATTGCAAAAAAGGAAAAATTTCCAAATTTTGATAAAAAAGGAACTGTGGGAATTTGTTTTATTGGAAAAGTTAATCTAAAGGAATTTTTACAAAAGAAAATTAAGCCAAAGAAAGGAAAAATTCTAAATCCAGAAGGAGAACAAATTGGAGAACACGATGGAATTTTTTATTACACAATTGGACAAAGAATCGGGCCAAGATTTGGAATTGAAATTAAAAAACAAGGAGGCAGCAAACCCTTAAAGTGGTATGTTGCAAAGAAAAATCTAAAGAAAAATATAATTATTGCAGCTCCAGAAGGACATAAACTTAATTTACGAAAAAGAATAATTGTAAAAGATTTTCATTTAATTGACTTAGATAAAAAGATATTCAAAAAATCTATTGAAAATAAAAGTAAAAAAATCCACTCAAGAATAAGACAGGTAGGGGAACTTCTATCATCCAAAATAAAATTAGAAAATAAAAAATTAATTATCGAATTAAGCAAAGCAATAACCGGCGTATCTCCAGGACAAGCAATTGTAATTTATGACAAAACAAAAACTCTCGGAGGAGGAGTAATTAGTTTTGAATAAAATTTTATCTAAACATTTTTATATCTAAAATATCTCAGTAGAATATGAAATTAGGCGATGCAATAAAAAAAAGACACAGTGTTTCAAAGTTCAAAGAAAAATCTCCAGATTGGAGAGATATTATTGAATGCATTGATTCTACAAGATATGCTCCAATGGCGGGGGAAATATTCACTCCCCGATTTGTATTAATCCATGATTCAAAAAAAATTCAAGAAGTTGCAACCGCAACACAACAACATTTTGTTTCAACTGCAAAATACCTTGTAGTAATGTGTTCAGAAAATTCCAAAACAGAAATTCATTTTGGATCGGATTCAGAAGATTACATCAAACAACAAAATGGGGCGGCAATCCAAAACTTTCTTCTTTCATTAGAAGAAAAAGGACTTACAACAACATGGATAAAACTCTTTGTTGAAGAAAATGTCAAAGAAACCTTAAGCATTCCAAAAGAATTGAAAGTTGTTGCAATTTTCCCAATTGGATATGAATACAAAAAAGAAACCAAAGAAAAAAGATTAATTGAATTAGATAGAATTCTTTATTACGACAAATACAAAAATAAAAGAATGACTCAACCAAATGTTGCTGGAGAAGATTCAGTAAGACCTTGGTTTTAATTCTTAAAACTACTTCTACAAAGCACATATTCTAAACTACATATTGTAAAATATATATTACATGCCCTAATATTCAACAATAAGGAGTGCGCCTATTGGCGAATTAAAAAGAGTATCCCCCGAGATTCCCTATTCGTCCCGGGGAAGAAAATTAAATTAAAAAATAAATAAATTAAAAGAAATTAATCTTTGGATTTATCTCCAAACATCAATTCCTAAGTCAGACACTTCTCTTGAAACAGGCACACTTCGTGATTCAATTTCTTTTCCTAAAACATATGGGGATTTAACTCCAGTCATAATAGTAATAACTCGAACTTTACCAACAAAGTCTTTAGAAATTCTAGCACCAATAATCACTTGAGCATCTTGACTTAAATTATCTGAAACAGTTCTACCAATAATGTCAAACTCTTCCAACTTTAAGTCAGGTCCACAAGTAATGTGTATCAAAGCTCCTGTAGCTCCAGAATAATCCACATCAAGTAGAGGATGAGTTAGAGCCTGTTTAACAGCTTCGTTCACACGGTCAGTAGAATCATTTTCACCAATTCCAATAACTGCGACACCACCATTCTTCATAATTGACGAAACATCAGCATAATCCAAGTTAATTAAACTAGGTAATGTAATAGTTTCAACAATTCCTTTTACCATTGTACTAACAAGTTCGTTAGCAACAGCAAAAGCTTGTTCGATTGGAAGTTGTCCTGCAATATCAACAAGTCTATTATTATCTAAAACAATACATGTGTCAGTTACTTCCCTAAGCTCTTGAAGTCCAAATTCAGCCTTATCAATTCTAGCTTTTTCAGCTTCAAAAGGCATAGTAACAACACCGATAACAACAGATCCAGTTTCCTTAGCAAGTTTCGCAATTTCTGGAGCAGCTCCAGTTCCAGTTCCACCACCCATTCCAGCAATTACAAAGACCATGTCCGCATTTCCAACCGCTTTCTTAACATCAACCATAGCTTCCTTAGCAGCTTCTCTCCCTCTTTGAGGCATTCCACCACATCCTAAACCACGAGTCAATTCTTTACCGATTAAAAGTTTCTCATCTGCTTTTGTAACACTTAAATGAAGTGCATCTGTATTCATAGCATAAATTGTAGCGCCGTTAATTCCTTTATTAAAAAGCCATGTAACTGCATTACAACCCATTCCTCCAGCACCAATAACTTTAATGTTAGCTTTTCCAGCTCTTAACTCATCAAAATTAATGCTGTGGCTACTAGTGTTCTCAATTGCCTCTTTTGCAAAATCTAATACCATTCTTTTTTGATTTCCTCCCTTTTGACTCTATCGCATGCGACAGAACACCTAAGGTTTTCTGCATCGGAAATTGTCGAAATCTTTAAATATTCAACATACTTCCAGCTATTGTTTAGAAACAAAACCCCGAAGGGATAATATCAATCAAACCGCCAAGTTAAATTAATATTATAAAAAAAGAAAACTACATTCTTATTTAAAGATTTTCGTTGTATAGTCAATATTTTAGATATTCTTACTTAATTCTTGAATTTTACTCCAATTCCTTTCCAAATTATCATTAGATTTTTTTACTATTAATTCCAAAAACTCTTCTTTAACCAACAAACTCCCTTTATTCATAATTGGGAACTCAATTTTCTCTGAACCATTAATCTCAACAACAATATTTTTTCCTAACGCAATAATCCCGACCTTTTTCCAACCCAAATCTCTAACCTTATCCAAAAGACTTTTGGCATCTTCAATCGCCCTACAGGCAACATGCAAAATCATTGGTTCTTGTTTAAATTTCACAACATCCTCAGAAGAAATCTTTCCTAATTCCTTTTTCAAATCTTCTAAAATAATCTTATCATGACTAACATACAAAAATAAGCCAGGACCTTTTTTTTCAACATCCTCCATAACTACAGCTCTTCCAGCACAAGAAGAAGTAGTATAATAATTATCTAATTTATTTATTTTTTCGCAAAGCTCAACAATTTTTTCATCCCATCCTCCAATCGAAGATTTATCTGACTTTAACAAAATATCTTTTTTTCTTTGATTAAAACTATTTTTCATCTTTCAATCTATCCTCAAGATCATCAATTTTCAAATAAATTAAATCAAGACTTTCTTCAAGCTCTTCAGGTAATTTTGAGTCAACAAATTCTTCCAAGATATAAACTGGTTTTTTCTTAAACCATTTTGAATATCCAATCTCAATTAACCCTCCAACAGAATATCCCAATGAAATTAATACATCACATTCTTCATTTAACCTTTCGGGCTGATTTCTCCAAGAAATGCAATTAATATTTTCACCCAACTCTAAATTCACCCAAGAATATCCAAATTCTTTATCTTCAAGAGGAACAACAATAAAAACTTTCTGCCCCCCAAACTCCAAATATTCTTTTGCAAAAAATTCAGAAGTACTTTTTTTATCAGGAGTCATAACAATTTCAACATCAAGTTTCGAAAGAATTTCTGCAACTTTTTTTATTTCTTCTTTCTTCTTTAATTTTCCTGGCCCAATTATTCCAATTCTCATTCTTTTTTTAAGATCTCCACTTTAATATTCTTTTCCTCGCAAAGTTCCTTAAATTCTTCTGCATCATCACGGGCTCCGATAATGGCCCCCCAATGCATTGGAATTGCAATTGTAGGTTTAATCATTTTTGCAGCTTCAAAAGCTTCTTCTGCATTCATGGTAAATCTTCCTCCCACTGGCAAAAGTGCAACTAATTGTTTTCCTTTCTGATTATACCCTGTAAGATTTTTCATCTCAGGAATTAAATCAGTATCTCCTGCGTGATAAATCAAAACATCCCCAATTCTTAATAAATATCCTACCCATCCCTCATCCATTAAATGAAAATCTTTATCAAGATTATATGATGGCAAAGCAGTAATTTTAATTCCCGAAATCAAAATTTCTTCATTAGGGCCAATTATAACCATTTTAATTGGAAAATCAAATCTAGCAATCTTACTTTGACAATCTGCAGTCATAATAATTTTTGTTCCTTCCTGAACAATTTTTTTTAAATCTTCAAAACTGCAATGGTCATGATGACTATGGGTAATTAAGATTAAATCTGCCTTGGGCAAACCATCTGATATATTGTATGGATCAATATAAATCACTTTAGAATTTTGAATTAAAAATCCTGCATGCCCGAGCCACCTTAAATTAATATCTCCAATTTTCATTCAAGTAAGTTCTCCTGGATTTTTTTTAAAAATCTCATTCAAGTAAGTTCTCCTTAAATTTTTGTAAATCTTTTTTCATAAACCTGGCAGCAGCGGCTCTTTTGTGTCCTCCACCAATCGCATTCTCTAAGCCTTTAATTCCTTTCTTTATCAATGCCCCCACATCTTCTTCAGTAGTGTTATTTCTAATACTCACTTTAATCATTTCCTTTTCTATATCAACTGCAAAAATAAAAATTCCCTTTTCTTTGGATAATATTGTTGTAACAATAGAAGCAATATTATGTTTTGGAGTAGAATAATAAAAATATAAATCTTTTTCAGAAAAATATTCTGCATTCTCTTTATATGCGATAATTTGATTATCAATTTCCATTGAAAGAAGTTTATCGATTTCAGTTAATTTATCAAACTCTTTATTTTTAATAATCTCATAAACCCTTTCCAAATCGTTTGCATAATAAATTGCTCCAGCTCCAACTTTTTTTGCCAACTTCCCACAAGGAAAATCAAAAAAAGTTTCTTTAGTTACTCCTGGATTTTTCTCCTTTAAAAAATTAAAATTATCTTCATTTCTAAAACTCCATTCTGCAACCATTGTAGCAGAAACCAATTCATCAAAAATTTTAACATCAAAATAATTTTTCGCCAAATTATAAATTGCCCAAGTAGCACAATCTACAGACTCAGTTTTAATCACTTTATCCAGATCTTTTGTCTTTTCATTCATCGGATGATGATCAATTAAAAAAGAATCAAATTTATTCCTAAAATCCAAAAAACCTTCAAAATCATCATTGTCTGCAGCAAGATCTGCCATTAAAACTTTAGTAATCCCTAAATTTTCAAAAAGCTTTTTTGGCTCAACAAACATATTTTTTGAATAATTCATAAATAAAATCTTTTCCACATTAAATCCTCTTGATTTTAAAATTTCCTCAAGAATTATTGCAGAAGCAAATCCATCTAAATCAATATGAGTTATTATTCCAATTTTGTCCTCAGAAGTAATTGAATCAATAAAAGAATGAAACTCTTTCTCTGAGCCAACTAAATAATTCATTGTTTATTCCTCACAACAACTGGAAGTTCTTCCCTTAAATTCTCTTTTTCAGGAATCCTCTTTATTTCTAAAGGCCTTATCCAATTTGAATTTTTATATAAATGATTAACAAGCAAATCCCGAGCTTTTGTTCGAATTACAAAAATTATTCTTTTATCTCCAAAAAATAAATCAACATCATAATTTTCATTTTGAAAATGAAAACATTCGTCAATGATCTCTTTTACCAGACGATCTTTTGCAATAAACTCTTCATTTTCATCATAAAATCCTCCTTCAAAGAGTTTCAAGAAAGGATTTGGTTCAAAACCCAAATCTTTCATTAAATCAGAAAAAGCAACCTTAAATTTTTCAATCTTTCTTGCAGAATATCTATGTCGAAAACCATCATTATCTGTACCAGTTAAAATAAATTTTCTTTTCATCTTATATTAAAAATATTTTTACACTTATTTAAAGTTTTTTTAAAAATTTCAAGATTCATGGCTTGGCTAGCATCACAAAGGGGGCAATCTTTTTCTTCATTTTTTACTTCCACCATGATTCCATCTGCTCCAGCCGCAACACCTGCCATTGCAAGATTTTCAACCAAATCTTTTCTTCCTGCAGCATGACTAGGATCTACAATTATTTTATAATCAAATCTTTTTTCCTTAGACAAATCCGCAATTATTGCAACATCTAAAGTAAACCTATCATATTCCCCATTTGCAAAAGTTCGAATTCCCCTTTCACAAAACCAAATATCTCCCGAGTGCCCATATTTTTTAAGATAGCTAATTGCTCCCAAAACTTCCTTTTTAGTATTTGCAAAACCTCTTTTCAACAAAATTGTTTTCTCTCCAGCCCTTTCAGCCAAGTTCTTTAATAATTCAAAATTTTGCATATTCCTACTCCCAACCTGATAAACGTCCACATTATATTTCTCAAACAAAGACAAATGATTATAATCTAAAATTTCAGTTACAATTTTTATCCCTGTTTCTTTTTTCGCCTTAAATAAAATCTTTAATCCTTCTTCTCCCAATCCTTGGAAATCAGAAGAATTCGTTCTAGGTTTAAATGCCCCTCCACGAAGATAATTAACTTTTAATTTTTTTAACTTTTTTGCAATCTTTAAAACTTGCTCCTCATTTTCAACCGCGCAAGGTCCAGCAATAACAATTAAGTCTCTTGTCATTTGTTCGATTCAAAACCTCCGAGCAATCGAAGCGGACAAACTAAAAATTGTTTACAATTTTTTGTCTGTGATGAAAAGAATTTACGATTTTTCATTTTTTAGCTTCAGAAAAATTCAAATCCATAACTTTTTCAACATATCCTTTGGGCAAAAGCTTTTCTTTAAACCTTTTTTTTATTTCTTCCTCTCTCTTCAAATCTTCAATTGGGATTTTCTTTTTCTTTTTGATTTCTTTAATTCGTTCAACAATTTTAAATCTCTCTTCAAAAAGCTCCATAATCTTTCTATCAACCAGATCAATCTCACATCTCAAGGCACTTAATTCTTCCATTCGTTCGCTCCCAAATTCACTAGCGGACGAACTAGTAATTTTTTTTTGAAAAATTTCTTGCCTTCGGTGGAAAATCTTTGATTTTTCATAAAATACCATAGAAATTTTAATTTATAAGTTATTCTTTTTTAGAAATGTTCTTTAATATATTTATCAACTTCTTCGATATTTGTAAAAGTATATTCTTCTTCATACTCATTATGGTGCAAACACGTATCTGCATCATATTCTCTGCAAATAATTGGACGCTTATCATAAATCTTACACTTATTGTCCTCTCCAAGATTCTCACAAGGAGTTAAAAATTCAAGATGCCAAACCCCTTCACAATCAACATAAACATTTACATTCTTGTGCAAAACATACCACCTAATATTTTCCATATCTTCCTTTGTTTCTGGAGCATCAATTTCTATTGCAATATACTTACAACATTTCGCTCCACAACCCTCACAAGATTTCTCTGCCATAAATAAGTTTAATTATTTTTTATTTTTAAACTTATACCCAGAATAAAAATCAATTTTTTTAATTTTCTTTTTTATCGTATCTATTTCAATTAAAATATTAGCATCTTCTCCAAATCCAGCATTTATTGCAATTGTTTTTCCAATTTTATCTTTTTTAAAATGCTCGTGCATATGTCCTCCAACACAAATCATTGGTTGATATTTATCACAAAATTCTCTTGCAACCGTTGAACCAATATGTTTTCCATCATGTTTTGAACCTTTTCTCATCAAATCCAATTTTGTTCCATAAGGAACATTATGTGTTAAAAAAACAGTTGGCAATTTTTTATCTCTTTTCAAATAAACCTTGCTTAGTTTAGTTTTAATTTTCGAATACGCCCTACTTAATTTTTCCAACTCTTTATTTGAAAATCCTTTTTTCTTTCTCATATTAGGTTTTTCGTATGCACTACTCAAGCCATATCCAACAAAATTAATCCCAAGAAATTCATGCAACTGGAATTGACAATCTCGGATATTCTTAACTCCTTTAATCAAGAAAGGATTAATCTTATCTCCCAAATAAGAATCTAAAAAATACTTAAGATAATTATAATTATTTTTATCCAAATCTTTTATTTTAGTTTCCCCATAACTTTGATCCCAATTTCCAGGAACCATAAAAATCGGTTTTCCAAAAGAATCTAAAAACTTTAAAATTTTATTTCCTTCCAATAAAGATGCTCTTTCTAACTTCTTTTCTCCATCTTTTCCAAGTTTATTTTCAATCAAATTCTCGAAAGTAATTTCTGTATCTGGATTCTCTTCTAACTCCCTCATATATTCATCCACAAAAGGACGAAACCCTTTATCTGAACAAACATCTCCAATATGGACAATGCAATCAAAATCTTTGAAATGAATTTTTGGCATTTCGCCATGCAAGTCTCCAATAACTAAAATCTTCATAACCTCTAAAACAAAATTAACTTTTTAAAATTAAGGATTGAATCTTGTTGGAGTTCGAGGAAAAGGAATAGAATCTTTTATTGTATCAAAACCACAAATCCATGCAGCAAATCTTTCAATACCAAGGCCAAAACCAGAATGAGGAACAGAACCATAGCGCCTTGAATCCAAATACCAATCAGATGCACCTAAATCAATTTCTGCTTTTTTTAATCTTTCAACAATTTTATCTAAATCCGGCTCTCTTTGCGAACCATCAACCATTTCTCCAATTCCAGGAGCAAGTAAATTAAAATTAGTTCCAGTAGTAGGATCTTTGGGATTCTCTCCATGATAAAACTTCAATAGATGCATTGGATAATTTGTAACAAAAACAAAAGCATCATCATAATATTTAGCAAGACTTCTTTCTTCAGCAGATTTGAAATCATCTCCTTGTTTTATTTTATGACCCTTCTTAATCAAAGTCTCAATTGCTTCCTTGTAACTAATCCTCTTAAATGGAGCTTTAACTTTTTTTAATTTTTCAATATCTGCTTCCAAAATTTCTAATTCAGTTAAGTTTTCTTTCAAGACTTTTTTAATAACATGAACTATACACTCTTCTGCAATCTCCATATCCTTTGCCAAATCAGCCCAAGCAGTCTCAACCTCAAAATGCCAAAATTCAGTTACATGCCAAGGGGTCTTTGACTTTTCTGCCCTAAAAGAAGGTGCAATCGCATAAGCATTTTCAACAGCATTAATAAAATTCTCTGCATAAAATTGCCAAGATTGAGTCATATAAGCTTTCTTTCCAAAATAACCAACTTCAAAAACTTCTGAACCCCCCTCACTTGCAGCACCAGACATAGAAGGGGCCTGGATTTCAGTGTAACCTAAATTATGCATACATTCATGCAATGCAAACAAAACAGTCGAACGAATCTTCATGCTCGCAGTCATCTTTCGTGACCTTAACCAAAGATGCCTTCTATCTCCTAAAAGCTCTTCATTAACATCTTTATTTATTGGATAATCTTCAGCCAAATGAATTAACCTAAACTTCTTAACAGAAATCTCAAAACCAGTTGGAGCTCGCTCATCTTTTTTTATTTCTCCAACAATCTCAACAGAACTTTCAATCTTCAATGAATCAATTTCATCCCATTGTTTTTCAAAATCTTCCTTCTTCAAAACACATTGAATAATATTAGTTGAATCTCTTAAAACTACAAACTTCATCTTATTAGAACCACGTTCCCTAAAAACCCATCCCCTAACAGAAACTAAACCAGTTCCTTTTTTCATTGCATCTTTGATTGAAATAAACTTTTCTTCCATTTTAAGGAGTTAACCTCTTTCTATCCCTAGGAAACAAAGTAACCTCTCGGATATTATCAATTTTTAACATTGCTTGAGTTAATCTTTCTAAACCAATACTCCAACCAGAATGCATTGGAGCTCCATATCTAAAAGCATCAACATACCATTTGAAATCTTCAGGATTCAAGCCTTTAGATTTTAATTGTTCAATTAAAACTTCAGGCTTATGAACACGTTGCCCTCCAGAAGAAATTTCCAATCCCCCATAAAGTGCATCAAATCCTCCAGAAACTCCATTTTCTTTTGGCCAAATATAAAACGGCTTAATTTCGGTTGGCCACTCATACGTAAAAACAATTGTGTCAGGAAATAACTCGCAAAGTTTTCTTTCAGCTTCAGGTTCAAAATCATCTCCCTCTTTCATTGAAAATCCATTCTTATTCAGCTCCCCAATTGCCTCAGAATATTTCAAATATTTTGCTTCAGGAACTTTCAAATCTAACTTCAATAATTCCAATTCTTTTTTACAATCCTTCAAAACTTTCTCAACAATAAATTGAACAGATGCAGCCAAATATTTCATAACATCCATGTCATCTGCAAAACCCATTTCAATATCCATTTGTCTAATTTCATTTATATGTCTAGAAGTGTCATGTTTCTCTGCTCTCCAAATTGGACCAGTAGAAAAAACCTTTTCCATTGAAATTGCCATTAATTGTTTATACAATTGAGGAGATTGAGCAAGATACGCATCTCGATCAAAATATTTTATTTTAAACAAATCTGTTCCCCCTTCAGTTGAAGTTCCAATAATTCCAGGGGGTTGAATTTCTGTAAATTTCTCCTTATAAAAAAATTCTCTGAATGCATTAACAATTGTAGATTGAATATCAAAAATTGCTTTAATCTTTGGCTTTCTAACATCAAGACTTCGATTATCTAATCTATTTGGTAAAGAACTCTCCACGGTTTTCTCATTAACATGAATTGGAATCTCTTCTGCTTTATTCAAAACAAGAATTTCCTTTGCCACTAATTCAACATCGCTTCTAGCAAATTCAGCCTTAACATTTGCTTCTTTAACTTCTCCATGAATTTCAACAACTGATTCTAAACTTAAATCATTAACTTGCGCCAAAAGTTCATCACCCTTAACAACAACTTGAACAAAACCAGTAACATCTCGGATAATCAAAAATGCCATTTTAGACATAACACGCATTTCATAAATCCATCCAGAAATAGAAACTTCTCCAGACTTCAAATTTCCAATATAACTTCGTTCCATAAAGAATTCTAATAAAAGGGATTTATTAATTTGTTGGTTGTCAAAAATTATTTCTTTCTCTTTTTTCTTTTCCCTTTCTCAATTATTTCTTCAATTTCTTCTTTCCTCACAATTTCCCTTTTTATTTGCCCAACTTTTTTATTCAAATGTTCACTAAACAAAGTTCCACTAATCATAGAAATAAAATAAAGCGCGAAAGCTATTCCAAAAAAAGAAAAAAACATTGTAAATATTTTTCCCGTATCTGTTTGAGGGGCAACGTCCCCATAACCAAGAGTTGTAACAGTCACCACCACAAAATAAGCAGAATCAAGAACCCTCCATCCTTCAATCTGGTGATAAGTAATAGTCCCTCCTGCCAAAACCAATAAAAAAATAAAAATCGAAAGAATAAGATGAAAATGAAGTTTTGCTTTCATAATATTATTAGGGGAAATTAATTTATAAATCTAATTAAAGATGTTTAGCAATAAGACTCATCGCTTGCTTCCCATCAATCTTACCTTTAAACTCTTTCATAACAAGACCCATGTAAGCATTGGCGGCTAAACCGGGTTTTCCCTTAATAATTTTCATAATCTTCTCATCAATCTCATTCAAATTAACTTTCTCAAATTTAATCGCAGAATTTATCTCTTCTCCTCGAACAACTCTTTCTAAAAATTGTTTTAATTGATCTTCACTAATTTTTTTATCTCTAACTTTTTCTAAACCAAGTTGCAAAATATCATTTGTTAAAGTTTCTTCAACAACAAATAAATCTTTATTTTCTCTTTTTGCAATATCTTTTGGAAAAACCAACAAAATCTTTGCAACCAAATTTGCATTATTATAAACTTCAAACATTTCTTTAAACTTATCAAATTTATTTCCTTTCAAAATCATCTTAATCATTTCTTTACTTAATCCCTTTTTTTCTAGTTCCTCTTCAATATCTCCCAAAAGCCTTGGCAAATTCTTTTTTGTTTCATCAATTAATTTTTTAGAAATTTTAAGTAATTCTAAATCGGTTTCTGGATACATTCTTGCACTTCCAGACATTGGGCGAATAAATTCTGAAGTTGAATCAGGCAAAACATTTCGCACCTCTGAAACATTAACCTCTCCCTTATCTAAAATTGCTTTTTGCCTCATAATTTCTGTATCAATTACTTTCTCCATTGTTTTTGGATCCTGAAATCCTTTCAACTCAACTCGATTTGAACCTTTAATTGAAATATTAACATCCTGCCGAATTGTTCCAATTCCTCGACGAACCTTACAACTTCTCAAAATTTCACCAATCTTCAAGGCACATTCTTTTGCCTGCCAAGCATTCCAAATATCTGGTTTTGTCGCAATTTCCACCAAAGGAATTCCCAACCTATCCAAACGATAAACATCCTTCTCCTTACTGCGACTAACAGGCCTTGCAGAATCCTCTTCTAAGAAGATTGCATCAATCCCAACTTTACCATAGGAAGTTTCAACCCATCCATCATATGCAATCAAAGCAGTCCTTTGAAATCCAGAAGTATTAGAACCATTAATCACCATTTTCCTCATAACTTGAGAAATAGGAAAAATTTTACAATTAAGCAAAAGTGCAATTTGTAAAGCAACCTTCAAAGACTCAGGATTAATTGAATGAGGAGGTTCCTCATCTAATTCCACCAAACAAGTAGTATCATATCCTTGATAAACAAATTCTTTCTCTTGCTCGGATTCATGTTTTGCAGCAATATCAATTTTTCCAGATTCCCCTGCAACAGCATGCAATTTTCTTGAAACAACAAAATCCGGCTCATCTTGCCTTAAAAGACTCGGACAATTACAAAACAATTTAGAAGTATCAAGTTGCTGATGAATTTCTAATCCCGATTTAAATCCTAATTTTTTATAATTAATAGTCATAAATTAAATACAAAAAATAAGTTAATAAAAGTTTAGAAAACCAAAAATTAATTTAATTCTCTATCTCGAGCAACATCAATAGAAACTTTTGTTCCATCATATGCTTCAATTATTTCTTCTCTAACTTCTTCTGGAACGTCATACAAATGTAAAACAGATTTTCTACCAGAATCAACATGTAAATCAAGTTTTTTAACAAGCCCAGTTGTTTCAGAACCAAGATCTCTTCTTCTAGAAAAATCTGCAGGATTACCCGAATCTGTAAAAAAATAATTCTTTAACAAGGGATTATATCTCAAATAAATATCCTTAACCATCTTAAATACAAAAAAATCCCCTATTTAACTTCTTTATTGTAATTAAATTCATGCAGCAATTCTTGAAATATAGGAATCAAGACCTCCTTTAAAATTTCTTTCAGAATCTTGAACAATAACTTCCCCATTTGCTCCTGGAGAAATTAATAAATAATCTGCATTTGATCCAAAATGAGCCTCATATCTCTCCAATTGTTTTTGAACTTTCTTTTTATTTAATGATGTCGGCGAAATTTTCACTTCTGCATGAAATTGAGAATCTCCAAGTTTTCCAGAAATATCTACTGCCCCTCGGCCACTAGGTAAAGGAGTTTCATTCTGAACTTCAAATCCTGCTAAAAGAAATCGTGCACTAACTAAATCTACCAACCGGTCATGCGCTAAATTTTTTCTATCTTTTACCATTTTAATTTCCTTTTTCCCCCGGATATACTGCCTCTCTTCCCAAAAATAAATTATCCTCTTCCAAAAAAGAAGTATCCGATTTTTCGGAATCTCTCTTTAATGCAGCAACTCGCACCTCTGAAGGCGATTGTTCCTCCAACTGAGATAAAATGCCCTTAAGAGTTTTTCCAGTTGTAATCCAATCATCTGTTACAAGCAAATTTCTTCCAACAATATTCCCAAAAAAAGTATGATCATTTCTTGTCCAAGGAGATTCTTGCCTTCGAGTCTTCATTGAGAAAAATAAAGGATAAACAAAAGGAACTTCCAACCCTCTTCTCTCATATTCTAAAGCAATTTCGATTCCAAGTTCTGTTCCTCCATGAGCAATTGGAACAATCATATCTGGGACATAGGGTTTCTTCCTTAAATCCGAACAAAAAAGAACTTTTTCAATTACTTCTCTTGTAAGAGGAATTTTTTTATAAATATGTTTCCTATCGGTTGTTACATTTTCAAAAGGTCTTAAAAAATCTTTAGGAGATTTTTCAAAAACTCTCCTTGCATCCCCCACTAAAGTCCCCAACTCTCTTCTTGTAACTCCTCGAGTTCTCATACCCGCTTTTGCTAAATCAATTGCATAATGTTTTAAAATAGGAGCTTCAATTCCTGAAACATATCCATCAGAAACAGCAGAAACAGCAGAATCAACATAAGATAAACCTAATTCAGAAATGTCTTTCATAACCCGATCTACAAACGAACTATGCCTCTCAACTCCAACATTAAAAGGAAGAACAAAATCTTGTGTTAATCTTAATGCAGCACCCAAAGAATCAAATGCTACATCTTCTGTAGTAATCATTCTTTTTTCTCCGCCAATATCAATTTTTCTACGCTCTCCAAGAGATACACAATATTTAGTAAAATCTCTAACAACTTGAGCCCCCCAATCCGAATCAGGCAAATAACTAGGATTAAAACCTCCATAAAGAAGAGTATGAGCTTTATCAATAGTACGAGAAAGATTTTCTGGGCGTTCTCCCCTTGAAAGTGCCTGAACCCCATCAACAAAATTTGCATAAGGAGTTCCTTTTTTACCATTATTTGCCATAAAATACTATAGAATTCAACATATTTAAAGCTTACTATTTGTATCTACTATGAAGTTACAATATAATAATCCTTGCAACAAAACTTTATAAAAAACAATTAATATATCTCTATATGAAAAAAGAGATCAATTTAATTTCAAATAAAATTAATTATTTTCCATTTGGAAAAAATCACAGAACCCTTGGACAAAGAACTGCAGACAAATTAACTCATTTTGCAGGAAGTTGGGGGTTCATAACAGGATTTTTAGTTGTGATAGTGGTTTGGATGATTTTGAATATTTATGCTTGGATGGGGGAATGGGATCCGTATCCATTTATTCTACTAAACTTGGCATTATCCTGCCTTGCAGCAATACAAGCGCCAATAATCTTAATGAGTCAAAATAGACAAAATCAAAAAGATGGTAACCGCGCAAAATATGATTACACAGTAAATAAAAAAGCAGAAAGAGAAATAAGAGAAATCAAAAAACAATTAACAAGAATAGAAACCCATATTCTCAAAAAGAAAATAAAATAATTTTTTAATTATTTTTTCTTCTCATAATAATAAAGATTATTAATGCAATTAATACTAAAACTATAATTAATTCAATCTTCCATTATACTCTCGAGAAATATTTTCCAACATCTTTTCTTTTACATCCCATTTTTCATGCCCAAGAACCCAACCCAATTTAACAAAAGCAGTTTCGCTCAACATATCTTTCAAATAAACAATTCCAATCTTTTCTAATTCCCTCCCAGAAGAATAAACTTTTGGATTCAAAGCTCCATTAATAGTCTGAGAAGCAGCACAAACAAAAATTCCTGCTTCTTGAACATCCTTTAATTTTTGCAACCAACTCTTTCTTGAATTTTTTGTGGCAATTTGTCCAAGACCTAAAACTTCTAAAACAATTCCCTTGTATCCTTTCTCAACATAATAATCCAAAATATCTGGATCTTGTCCAGGATAAAATTTAATCAAAGCAACTTTATTTTCAAATTTTGAATCAACTAAAACTTTATTTTTATTTCTCAAATTATGTTCAGATAAAATATCAATTCTGCCATCAGAGATTTTTGCAAAAGGTTTTGTATTGACTGGTTTAAATGCATCCCTTTTTGAAGAATGTAATTTCCGAACCTTAGCTCCATTCATAGCATAACAAAAAGAATCAGAACTTTCTGCATGCCCAACAAGCATAACTTCTGCAATATCTGAAATCGCAGCCAAGGCAGAGCATTCCAAATTTAAATTTGCATCAGAACTAGCACGATCAATACTTCTCTGACTATAAGTTAAAACAACCGGTTTATTCAAATTTCTCAAGAAAAAAGACAAAGCTGCAGAAGTATAGTGTAAAGAATCAGTGCCATGGGTTATAATAACTCCCTGAATATTTGAATCATTCAAAAGATCCCCAGTAATTTTTGCTAATTTTTTCCAATCCAAATAATCCATATCTTCTGAAAATTTCATAAAAGGAATTTCAACTCGAGAAACATTAACATGTTTAAACATTGCAGGATAAAATTTAAACAATTCTTCTGGGGAATCCAACGGCGAAACCCCTCCGGTTTTTGCATCCAACCTAGAAGCAATTGTTCCACCAGTAATTATCATCGCCACATTTGGTTTTTTTGAATCTAATTTTATTTTAGATAACTTAGGCTCTTGCTTGCGAAAGCCATCTCCGCGAGATTCAATTGATTTGATTTCCAAAATATCTTTTTTAATCAACCCAAGGTTATACCCTGAATTCAGCTTAACTAAAATTATTCCCTTTTCATCAGCCGGAGCTTCCAATAAAATTCCTTCATAAATTTTCTTCCCAGTATGGACTTCAACCTTATCTCCAATTTGAGCTTCATTTTTCATAATAAACAAAACAAAAAGGAGTTTTTAAGATTTAAGTAAAAATAAGAAATAGAAGCGACTCGCATTGAAAGTAGCACAAAGTAACCTGAATTACAGGCTCGGAGGGATTCGAACCCTCATCCTTTGGGCCGAAACCAAAGATCCTATCCGTTGAACGACGAGCCTTTGACAGCTTTATTCAACTCCTATTTCCTACAATTAGATTAGAAAAAACATTTTTATATCTTATCATTCTAACAATTACATGAAAAAACACCACAAAATAATTCTTGGAGGATTTAGCTCAGTTTTAATAATTTTCATGCTCGCCATGAGCATTCTAACTTACACAATGTTTCTGAGACAAAATATAGAATTCGCAAAAATAAACCAAGATATTTCAACCTTAGAAATTGAAACACAAATTAAATTAAATGAATTAACAGACTCAATGATTCAAACAAGAAGCGATTTAACTTTAATTGATTCAGAAGTTGGTTCAATTTCAAATAAAATTAAAACACTAAAAAATGAAGCGAGCGAAGATTTCTCTGAGATAATTGAAGACTCAATAAAAGCAGTCGTAACAGTAAAAACAGATATTGGGCAAGGAACAGGATTTATTTTATCAGAAAATGGATTCCTAATAACAAATGCGCACATCTTAGCAGGAGGAAAATCATTAACAATTTCAAATTATTTAGAAGAAAATCTCCCAGGGCAATTAATTGGATATGACACAAACTACGACATTGCATTAATTAAAATCTCTGGAATTCATGAATACTTGGATTTAGAAAATTCTAACAACACCCAAATTGGAGAAAAAGTTATTGCAATTGGAAATCCATTGGGACTACAATTCTCTGTTTCTGAAGGAATAGTTTCTGCGACAAAAAGAACAGGAATCCTAGATGAAGAAATTTACATCCAAACCGACGCAGCATTAAATCCAGGAAATTCAGGCGGACCATTAATCAACAAAAAAGGACTTGCGATTGGAATCAATAACTTCAAGATATCTGAAACAGAAAATTTAGGTTTTGCATTAGAATCAAACAAAATAAAAGAAATAGTTAACGAGATAATTAAACAAGAATTAAATCAAAGTTTGTTCTAAACATTAAATTAATAAAACCTTCTTTCTAAAATTTAATATGGCAAAGAAATCTGAAGAAGGTTTAACTGTAAAAAAATCTGAAGACTTTAGTGAATGGTATAGCCAAGTTCTAGACAAAGCAGAAATCACAGATCTTAGATATGGGGTAAAAGGGTTTGTGGTAATTAGACCATGGGGAGCAAGAATTCTAGAAAATATGTATCAGTTGTTTGAAAAAGAATTACAAAGAAAAGGACACGAACCAACATTTTTCCCAACAGTTATCCCAGAAGAGAATTTTAAAAAAGAAGCAAGTCATGTTGAAGGTTTCACTCCAGAAGTTTTCTGGTTAGAACAAAAGCAAGGCGACGAAAAACTAGCACTAAGACCAACATCAGAAACAGCGATGTATCAAATGTATTCTTTATGGATTCGAAGTCACAGAGATTTACCGTTAAAAATTTACCAAAGAGGAAATGTTTTCAGATATGAAACAAAAGCAACAAGACCATTAATTAGGGGGAGAGAATTCATGTGGATTGAAGCACATAATTGTTTTGAAACAAAAGAAGAAGCAGAATCTCAAGTTCAAGAAGATATCGAAATCACAGAAACAGTGATGCATCAAAAATTTGGAGTTCCTTTCTTTCCAATGAAAAGACCCGCATGGGACAGATTCGCAGGAGCAGAATACACTGTAGGTTCAGACTGCCTAATGCCAGACGGAAAATTTATACAACAACCTTCAACTCATCTTTTAGGACAACATTTCTCAAAAGCATTTGATGTGACATTCAAAGACAAAAATGAAGAAACAAAATACGTATGGCAAACTTGTTATGGCCCGGCACCTTCAAGAATTTTAGCATCAATAATCTCAACACATGGAGATGATGCTGGATTAGTTTTACCTTTTGCAATCTCCCCAATTCAAGTTGCAATTGTTCCAATCTTCCGAAAAGATAACAAAGACAAAGTTCTCAAGGGAATTGAAAAAATAAAAACAACATTAGAAAATGCAGGCATCAAAACACAAATTGATTTAAGAGACAAACGCCCTGGAGAAAAGTATTATGAATGGGAATTAAAAGGGGTTCCATTTAGATTAGATATTGGAGAAAATGAAATCAAAGAAAAAGAACTAACTCTTTTCACAAGAAATACCAAGAAAAAGTCAAAAATTTTAATTAAAGATTTGAAAACAATAAAAAATTTAGGAATTAAATATGATAAAGAATTACTCTCAGTTGCAGATAAAGGAATTAAAGGAAAAACAAAAGATTGTAAAACAATTGAAGAGATAGAGAAAACAATTGAAGATAAAAAAATAGCAAGAGTAAACTTTTGTTCTATTGAGAAAGAAGGAAATGCTTGTGCAGAGATTGTTGAAAAAAAGGTAAAAGCATTTATCCGCGGAACAATGGCAAACAAAGACGAAAAGCCAACAGGAAATTGCCCAGTTTGTAACAAAAAAGCAACAGCAGTTGTTTACATTGGTAGAAGTTATTGATGCCCCAGAATTCAATGCGTAGGGGTACGCCGAGCGGCAAAAAAAAAACCTTTTGCCGCAGAAACATCTAATAAAATTAACACAAACTAAAAAGTTTCTATTCTTTCACTTTCAAACTATAAAGTTCATTTTCAAGTCGCAGAGTCAATTCTAAAAGTTTTGAAAGTTCTTTTTCAACATCTTTCTTTTCTTGTTCTTTAGACATTTTGCTAATTGCTTTATCTAGAATTATAAAATACTTCAATAATCCAGAGATAAAACAGGATTACTTAAGGTATTTAATTGGTTTAGAGTTTAAACTAATAATGCAATTACAAATTCCAAAATTAAGTTTATAACTCATACAAATACTAAGAAAAAGAAATTTATATATTTATGCCCAATGAACTATTCAACTAATTTTCGCATATTTTCAACAAATTTATCCAAATCATCCATGTGCAATTGTCCACCAACAGCATCTTTATGGCCTCCACCACGACCTTCTTTAATATCTTTTATTGCAACCTCAAATTTTGACAAAACATCTTTTCCACGAAGAGAAAGATTAACTTTACTTCCACGAAAGAAAGAAACAATAATAGTTTTTTCAGGATACAAATGACCAAGCTGATTTGACAATTCTCCGCTGATACTTAAATCTCCAGAATATCCAAAATACAAAAAATTGGTATCGTCTACTTTTAACTTCGCTTTTTCTAAAAGTATATTATATTTCTTTTCTATTTCTCTTGAACGATGATGCATAGCAAAATTCGCTTTTGTTTCTTCCATAACTTCGTAAGGAGATTTAACTTTCATTAAAAATTTCAACATTAAAACAACATTTGTTGTTGTATCTTTCATACCATTCCCTAACATCTTTGCAATTTTCCCAATTTCAGAACCAAACAAAACATTAAAGGGATCTTTTTCCACAGACCTTGTAGCTAAATCAGGATATTTCTTCTGAAAATCTTTATAATATTTAGGCAAATAATAATCTGAAATAGCCCCAACAATTGCTAACCACAAATCTTTCTTATTTTTTTTCACAATTTCATAACATAAAACAGTAACTGGTTCACTTTCCCCATCACTATAAATCGGATTATAATAATTAACAAATTCCGGAATAGTTTTTTTATCAATCTTATGATGATCAATCCAAACAACCGGGATATTAACTTGTTCTACTTCTTTCCAAAATTCTTCCGAAACCATCGGTTTATCTAAAATAAAAATATAATCTGCATTCAACTCTTCGACCTTTCGAAAATAATTAACATCTAATTCAGGGAACGATTTTATACAAACCCCGAGTCCTCTCTTATAATGTCGCTGTAACAACAAAAAACTACAAAGCCCATCTTGATCATTATCAAACATAAAAACCGGATTCTGCGCTCGCTCCAAATGCTCTCGAATTTCTTCAATTTCTTTCTTCTTTAACATCAAGCAAAAAAGGAGGATGAGTTTTTAAGGATTGGGTAATAAATGTCAATTAAATTTGAAGTCTTGAAAAGATTTAAATAATCTTTTTTGCTAAGAAATTTATGGAAAAAAGATCTATTTATTCAACCAT
>JABIDC010000005.1 GCA_018651925.1 archaeon
AATTTCTTTTTCTCAGTTACCATTGATTGAACATTATTATTTTCTAAGAAACTAAATAATTGTGAATAAATTAATTCTACTCCTTTGATAAAATCTTCAGGATTACTATTAGTATCTGCTGATTTCAAAGCAAGATTAAAATTATCAACTACTGGCAATAATTTGAAAATTAAATTTTTATTTGCCAATTCTTTCATTTCTATAAAACGTTTATCAACTTGCTTTCGATAATTTTCAAACTCTGCTTGTTTTCTTTGCAAGAGATTTCTCATTTCTAACAATTCGTTTTTAGGTTCTTGTTTTTCTTCAGTCCCGTTTTCTTTTTGTTTTTCTTCATCCATTTTTTATTGAACCTCAAATTCTTTTTTTCTGTTTTCCATTTCTTTATCAAATATTTCTTGCCCAGTTTTAGTGTAAAACTGGTTTGATTTTTTTCGATAATTATATCCTTCTTCAGGAGTATTCCCATAATGTTTCAAATCACTATAGAACTGCTCACTAAAAGCATCAGATAAAGCATCAGCATCAACTAAAAGTTGTTTGCCTGCATCAATTAAATTTTCTTGAAATTTATGAGCAACAATAATTCCTATAATTCTTTTAATATCACTTTCATTATAACCCGCTTCTAATAATACTTTTTCAACAATTGGAGGAGCACATTCAATGTGTAATTTCATCCCTTCAAGTCTTTCTTCACGCTGATCACTTTTCTGAAGATTTACAGGAACGTCTGCCCAACCAACATCATGTAATATTGCTGCTGGAATTAAAATATCTTCATTACCTTGCTCTTTTTCTAATAATAACTCCATTGCTTTAACAACGCCTTGAGTATGAATTACAAAATCTTTCTTTGCCCCTTGTTTCAAATAGGGTGAGGCAAGTTCCAAAATTTTTTCAAATTTTTCTTTCATTTTAATGGTCTCTTTGTCAACTTTAAGTCAACGTAGAGTACTTAGAACGCATCTAGTATATAAAGTTTTTGGAAAATATTTATATATCTGAAAAGAATTCTTGTTTTATGAGCCAAAAAGTAACCATCATCAGAATTAGAAAAATTGCCTCTCCAAACATTAATCAAGAATTGCAGTGGATGGGGAATTCTTTAGGTTTGTTTAATGTTAGAGATAGAGATAGTAGTTGCTTCCGAGTCTTTATTACATTAGTAAGAAGAGCCAGACAAAACAAACACGCTACTTCTGATGAAATTGCTGAAAAATTAAATCTCTCTCGAGGAACAGTCGTCCACCATTTAGCTAAATTAATGGAGTCGGGAATTGTTTTGCGAGAAAAAGAAGGCTATATTCTTCGTGAAAGCAATATGCAGGATCTGATTAAAGACTTACACCATGATATGGAACGAATGTTCTCTGAGTTAAAAGACGTCGCCAAAGAGATCGATTTGAAGCTAGGTTAAAGTTCTTATTTAGAAAGTAGATATAACGATGTTAAGTTTCAGAGGGTTTATCAAATAACGAGCTCATTGTCTTTTTGAAATAATTAAAGGTTTTGTATTGAAATGATTGAAAACCAAACTCATTTCCAGCAGTAACATTTTTCTCGATGTCGTCCCAGAAAACAACATCTTCTTTTTTAAAATGATATTTTTGTTTTATTTCTTTATAGATAAAAGAGAAAAATTCTTGTTGTGGTTTTTTAGATTTTGCATCAGCGGAGGAAATAATTTCATGAAATACTTCATTAAATTTCATTTTTTTAGTCATAAATTTTGTCCTATATTTTTCTTGATTGGTTGCTAAAATTGTTTTGATATTTTGGTCATGAAGTTTTTTGATATAACTAATCATCTTCGCATTAGGTCTATCTTCAGTTTTAAACCAAAATTCTAGAAATTCATCTGCTGATTTTTTCCAGCCCCATTCTTTCAAATGCGGTTGAATTTCTTTTTTAAGATCTTTTTTACCAATCAAGCAATCATTGAATTTTTCATTAAAGAAGGGTTGAACTTTTTCATGTGAGATACCATACTTTTTTTCAAGTTTAACAGTGAAATATTCAAAATTTATGACTACCCCGTCAGCGTCAAAAACCACACATTTTACTGCCATTTTAGAAATGAGTCAGTACTAGATTAAAAATCTTTCTCCCTAACATCAATTACAAGATTAACAAAGTTATGTTTCAGAGAGTTTACCTTAGATTGTAGCACGTAAGTGAATATATCCCAAAAATTTTAAATAGCAATAAATTCTTCTGATTATTATGGCTTATAAAATTAGAGTTATAAAAAGTGGTAAAATTTATCCAAATAAACTAACTGTTTTGAAAGGATTATTTTGCAAAGAAATATTTTCCATGGAGGTTGGTTTGAATCCCGATTTAACATCACTATTTGAAAAACAATTTTTTATCAAATTGGTTGAGGGGCATCCAGAATACAATGATATTTCTAGAGAAGGGATAAGTTTTATTCAGTTGGATCTTGAAACTTATGATAAATTAAAGAAAGCCAAAGATTATCTTTTGATGCATGATCTTTTTAAGAAAAATATTAAGAAATTTCTTGAAAAGTTGGCCGAGAATACGTTTGATAACGTAAAAGTAGCATACTTTGGAGTTAAAGCTGGTCGTATTGGCATCCCTGGGAAACATGTCTTAACAATAAATGGGTTTGGAAAAATACGTTTCAGAACAACGGGTCTTCATGGTATTATTAAAGAAGAAACTAACATTCGGAAAAAGTCCGGTGGTTGCGTAAGAATGAGAGGGGAAGATATCCTTAAACTTAATGAATATGTTGAAGTAGGCAAAACCATTTTAAAGATAACAACAGAATAGTTTTGCAAAGAGCCGGCACAGTATGAAACAAATTGGCTATTTACTTTTTTTAAATCATAAAGATGTTATATCCAAACTATCAAAAATTTAAACAATAGAAAGATATCCCATGATAAATATCAAATACCATAAACAAATCTGAGTTAATGATGACTTAAAAGAAAACATTATAAAGTAAAAAACATTCTCTTTTACTATGCATCAAATAAGTAAAGCAAAACCAAATGATTTTGAAGAAATATTTGATTTATTAAAGCAATTATTCTTAAAAAACAAAATATCTAAGAAAAAAACTAAAGAAATATTTCTAAACGAACTAAAAACAAAAAATTCCATGGAATTAGTCTTAAAAGATAAAAAAAAGACCATAGGATATGGAGCAATTAAATTTAGAAATGACATCCAAACCCAAGGAAAAATAGGGTATTTATCCGAATTGATAATTGATGAATCAAGAAGAGGAAAAGGAGTAGGAACAAAATTATTAAAAGAAATTATGAAAGAAGCAAAAAAAATGAAATGTAAAGAAATTCATTTCCCGTCAACATTCAAAAGAAAAAAAGCACATGAATTTTATAACACACTTGGTTTTAATAAAACCGCTTA
>JABIDC010000006.1 GCA_018651925.1 archaeon
AAGAAAAAATTCTTTATAAAACTTTATTTTTTAAGTTTACTTTTCTTACTTTTTTTAGAATTAACCTTAGAAGGTTTTTTATTTAAAAAATAATAAACTAATCCAATTACTAAAATAATTATTACAATATTAATCCAATTAAAAAAACTAAGTTCAATATGTGCAGGACATGCAAGTAAATTACTCCCTTCATCACATTCTTCATAATCTGAATTAGGATTATATCTCCATACACCATCTAATAAAAAAAATCCTTCTCTACCATTCACTTCAGCTTCTGTAAAATTATTTTCAAGACTCCAATCCCATTCTCCTGTCCAATTATAAGTTAAATATCCATCTTCACAATCATCTTCAGTATCTTCCTCATAATTACAAGTTCCAATTGAGATTGATCCAAGCGTTCCTCCCAAATCGCAAATTGGTTCTTCTTCCTTGCTACATCCAGTTCCATTCCATTCACATTGAGTTGTAGTATTACATAGCCCTTCTATCACACTAGAATTTCCCACATGGCAAGCATCAAATTCACAAGAAGTAGGAGTTAAATAATCTTTACAGAGAGTTTCAGTCCCACAAATTGGTTCTTCTGTATGTTCAAGAACTTTTAATTCTCCACTCTTTATTTCAGCCCCATCTTCAAGCAATGTAGCAATAAATTTATATTCTGGATCAGGGTTTGATCCGCCCTCACTAACCCATTCTGTGGCCCAAGATTGGGAGGCCATTAATCCTACAAAATTCATGTTTGAAGGAGGACTAGAAAGAGTAACTTCATCATCTCCAGATAAATCATCACTTTCCACGATTTCAATTGAAAGAGTTTTTCCATTACAATTCCCTTCTCCTTCAACAAACAATCCAACAGAGTTTCCAGCTTCAATATCTGTATCTGGATTCCAATAAGCATTAATTAAATTACAGGGTCCGAGTTCAATAATTGGAGCATTACAAGAAATATATGCGGAAGTAAAATTTAGTTCTAAATTACTTTCTTCTGGACAACAAAATCCTAACCCCGGATATTCTGGAGAAGTGTGGCACCAAGTGTTTATTCCATTCTCCCCAATACAACTTCCATCGAGACAGTTTTCTGGAGTTTGAGTTGTTCCTGAACAAGATCTTTCAAAAATAACATAAAGTTCTTCACTATCTACTGCACAATCTAAATCTGCACAATCTGTATACCCGTCTAAATCATTATCAATATTATCTCTACAATGCAATCTTTCAAGACAAGCCCATATTCGGCACAATCTAAATCTGCACAATCTGTATACCCGTCTAAATCATTATCAACTAAATCATCACAATCTTCCAAGGGCAAACACATTG
The DNA here is from genome assembly GCA_018651925.1 of archaeon. Lineage (GTDB taxonomy): Archaea > Nanobdellota > Nanobdellia > Pacearchaeales > GW2011-AR1 > JABIDC01. The sequence continues at coordinate 1,336 of JABIDC010000006.1, forward strand.
TCCCATTCCATCGATCGGGATAAGGGCAACAAACTCCTTCTGCATATCCATCAACATATCCATCAAAATAAGAAGAGTCGCACCAAAAACTTGTTTCTTCCCAATCTGTCCCATTCCAACCAATGCCTGCATAGTAATATTCTCCATACTTTAGACAAGAGGAGGGAGATATTTGATTGGGGATTATATATCCATTACAGTCAGGGTCATTACAATCTTTATATCCATCCAAATCATCATCATAATTATTACTACAATCTTCCATTATTTGAGGAACAAATGGGCCTGTAATCTTTGGATAAAATTTAAGTTCTGGGTTAATTTTCATTTTTGAATCTAATGAAACTTCCAAACGAATAGATTTAATTTGATTTCTTAAGACGGGATCAACTATTGTAATATTACATTTTTTGTCAAAATAGTGTCCTTGCAATTGGATATAATTTGAATTCCCATCATCATCCCAATTGTCTCCCCAACAAGGAGTATAATATGTATAAGGTTCTTCATGATATACTATTTGATCTTCTCCAGGGTTTACGATTCCATCATCAAAGTAAATTTCTTCTCCTAGGGAGTCTAAGAAATAAATTTTTGCTCCTGCTTCCACCCATCCATCCTCGTAACTTAATGGTACGATTAAATCTGTTATTGTTTCTGTCCAATAAATTGGATCCATTGAAAATATTAAATCATTTGTATCTACTTCTTCTGCAAAATCTAATTCTGCTTCCATTGCTAAATTATTACAATACCAATTGGATGAGCAATACCAATCAATACCGCAAAGGTATTGGTAAGTTCCACAAATGTAATTTTCCGTAAGAATTGCGCTCCCTTCAACTGCTCCGGTAGTATTTCCTCCTTCAAAAATTCGCCCATCATAGGTGCTTGGATAATCTTTTGGAAAAAAATCTGCAGAAACAAAAAAGAAGAGAAATGTAAAAACAAATAAAATTATTATCAACTCTTTTTTCATATGACCTTTAATAAAAAATAGTTTATAAATTTTTATAAATTATTATTAACCCTGAATTACAATTATTGGTTTCATCCTGGCAACTTTTTTACTGAGCCCCAAATAATCCATAGATTCCACAACTTCATCAATTTCTTTGTAAACCTCGGGGGCTTCCTCAATAAATCCTCTCTTACTTCCAGAACAAATTTCTATTTTTTTATTTTGAATATCTTTTTTAATTTTTGAATAATTCAATTCCCTTATTGCTCTGCTTCGAGACATCACTCTTCCAGCCCCATGAACTGTTGAGCTAAAACTTAATTCTTCAGATTTTTTTGTCCCTTTCATTAAATAAGATGAAGTTCCCATCGAACCAGGAATCATTACTGGTTGCCCAATCTTTCGATATTTTGTCGGAACTTCAATTCTTCCCGGACCAAGACTTCTTGTAGCCCCTTTTCTATGCACGCAAACTTCTTTTATTGCTTTACCAACTTTATGTTTTTCAATTTTTGCAATATTGTGGCAAATATCATAGATTACATCTAATTCAGAATTAGGAAAGATTTCTCTAATTGCTTCTCTTGTAAAATGAGTGAGCATTTGTTTATTCGCAAAAGCAAAATTTGCAGCACAATTCATCGCAGACAAATAATCCTTCCCAAGTTTACTCTTTATCGGAGCATTGATTAATTCTCGATCTCTAAGATTTTCAAAACCATATTTTTCTTCCATTAATTTAATGTAATCTGATGCAACTTGATGTCCAAGCCCCCTTGAACCACAATGAATCATAATTACAATTTGGTTTTTTGAAATTCCGTATGCTTTTGCCGCCGCATTGTCAAAAATTTTATCCACCACTAAAACATCTAAAAAATGATTTCCTGCTCCAAGTGTCCCAACCTGGCCAATTCCTCTTTTTTTTGCTCGTGCAGAAACTTTCAAAGGGTTAGCATTTTTTAGTTTTCCTTCTTCTTCTGTGTGAAGATAATCTTCTTTTTTTCCATATCCTTTCTCAACTAAATATTGTGATCCTCCTTTGAGCAATTTATCTAATTCTTTGTAAGAAATTTGAAAAGGGCTTCCTCTTCCAACCCCGGAAGGAATTTTCTTCTTCAAAACATTTGCAACTTCTTTTTGTTTGCTAATAAATTCTTTTTTCTTAATATTTGTTCGAAGCAATCTAACTGAACAATTAATATCATATCCCACTCCTCCCGGAGAGATAATTCCTTTTTCCAAATCAAAGGCTGCAACTCCTCCAATGCTAAAACCATACCCCTGATGCGCATCTGCCAATGCAATCGATTTACCAATTATCCCTGGCAAACTAGCTACATTTTTTATTTGTTCAATTGTTTTATCTTTTTTAATATCCTCAATAATCTTAGAACTCGCATAAATTATTCCTTTTACATTCATTCCTTCTTCTTTCGGGATTTCATAAATATTTTTATTAATTTTTTTTATCATACATCAAACACTCCTTGAATAATCCAATGCTTTTCCTTTTTAATAAACATTTCATTATAAGTAATGGCTTTGATATCTGAGTGAAAAGAATATTTGTTTGCCTCATCTCCTTCCACCACACAAGATAATTCAAACTTTTCTTTGTTTATTTTCATTTCTTTTACTTTAGATAAAAGGAAACTCTCCGAATCAAATAAAAATAAAAATTCTTCTAGAAAATTATATAGCAAGTTTTCCATATTTTTCCCTTTAACTTGAAATTTCAGTTCTTTTTTTGATTTAATTTTCTCTTCAGTTATGGAATTAGATAAAGCTAATGCTGAATTTGAAAAAGCTTCTTCAAGGGTTTCACCAAAAGCTTGGAATTTAATATCTGCAGTATGTTCTAAAAACTCAAATTTTTCCATGAAATTACTTAGAAAATTTCATTTATTTACTTAACTACGCAGAATAATTTCAATTGCCTAAAATCTTGGAGATTATTTGTGGAGGTAATTGCAGCAGATTGGGAATAAATGTTTTCTTTGTTTGAAGAAGGGGATTCGCAAGTTTGATTCATAAAACAAATCTTTGCCTCACAAACTAAATTGGTTGGAGTTCTTTTTTCAATTTTTTCCTTTACGGGGGTAAGATCAGGGGAATCAAAATCATTCCATTCAATTGGCAAGGGGCTCAGTGTCAGAATTCCTTGTCTTAAACTATTATTTAGTTGAATTTCCCTAAGGATTAAAGCTTCTTGTTCATAAACTGTCATAGAAATACTTTCTTTTTTTACAAAATCCCTTGAAGCTAAAAGTAAAAGAACCCCTGTAATTAAAAGAAGTGCGATGACAACTTCAATCATTTTAACCCACCCCCTTTTATTTTTCCTCATAAAAAATAAAGAATTTTTAACTTTAAATAATCTACCAAATGTTTATTTTTAATGTTCCAAAAACAGTATTTGCTTCCGAATCAAGATAGGGAATTAAATATTCTCCAGAAAAAACATTTGCTAAAACTTCTACCTCTTCTGTGGTTACTAGAGTATCATTAACTAATTTAAAACTAAAACTAAAATCAGTATCTCTAGGAATATGAAATTCTTCTTTTAATTCAGAATAAGATTCGTTGTATATATCCACTAAATTGGTTAATTTAGTTTCAAAAACAATTTGTTTCGTTAAGGCGATGCTTGGAATGTATGGTGCCGCAAGAGGAAGAGTGCAAGATTCTGGAGGAGTTATCAGTTTCAATTTAGAAAAATTTTCTTTAGAATAATAAGCTTTTACATATTCTTTATTTTCAGAAATATTAAGAAAAGAATGCCCCTCAATGTTTAAACTTATTTCTGAGTATAATTTATTTTGATTTTTATCTTCTATTAGGAGATTTATTTCTGAATCAGGATATTCTAATGGGTCTAAAAATTTTGAATGGTTAAGCAAGGCACATTCAACTCCTGTAAGATTTGAAGTGTTTGTGGCCGTAATGGTAATTAATTCCCCTTCTGAAGCAAACATTATTTCATTTTTTAAATAACCCAAGAGGGAAGTTTTGCTTGGTTGAGTTCTTAATGAAGGTTCAATTGTCGAATAAATAAATGCAAGAAAAGTAATAAAAATAACAAATGAGATCATCATCCCTGCATGCGAGCCTTTTTTGTTTAATTGTTTAAGTTTCATTTTATCCTAAAATAATATTTGCTCCTGTTGAAACTAAGAAAGAAGAAACCATTAAAATAAAAGAATGTTTGAATCCATATTTGATATTTCCTTCTGCCAACTTCCCAATTGTAAGTCCGCTAAAAAATCCTTGAACTAATAAAAGATATAGGAAGGCATTTGCAATTTCAATTGGATCGATTGTTCCTCCTCCCCCAAATCCTGCAACTCCAATATCTCCAACATTTGCAACTCCTGAAAGCATTGGTAAAATTTGAAACTGCATAACTAAAATAATTACAATAAACACTGCAAAAACAATGTACCCTTGAACAACTAATGTGGAAACAGAGGCTTTTTGTTCTTTCTTTAATTTGTCAGACATACTTACAGCAGAAGTAACTGATTCTAAAATTTCTCCAATATCTCCTCCTGCTCTTTCTGCTTCACCAATTAATGTTATTGCTCTCGAGATGGTTTTATTATCAATATCTCTAGAAAAGGTTTTCAATGCAGTATTTAATGGAATTCCAAGAGAGATTTGATTCGCAAGTTTTCCCACATGGGGGTTTAACGCACCATATGCCTTTCCTCTAATTTGAATAATGCTTTTACTTATCGGGGTTCCAGCTTTTACCGATTCAACCAAATTTCTTGAAAACTCTAAAAACATTTCTTCTTTCTCTGCTTGATTTCTTGTTTGCTGAATAATCTCAAACAGGAAAGGTAAAATAATTATTAAAAAACCCATTCCGGTAACAAGAGTTTGAGTTGGGCCAGTTGCAAATAAAAGTGAAATCAAAATTAAGAAAAGTCCAATTCCGATTCCCCAAATGTGTGATGCTTTTATTTCTATCATTCTTTAGGATTCTTCAAAAACAAAAATGTTAAGAAGATTACATTTAATACAGAGACTCCTAAAACCATAACAAATCCAATCATTTGTGTGCTTAGAGCAAGACCAAAACCACTAATTTTCATCATCACAAGTAAAAGCATTAAGATCATTGGTGCGGCAATTACAACGCTAATATAAATGTCCATGAATGTTTCTGCTGCTTTTGCAGATTTTTCTTTTTCTAATTTATGTTCGAACAATAATGTTTCAGCCCTTTTACTAAAGAAGTCTGGAAGATTTCCTCCTGAATTAATTGTTGTGGCAAGCCCGTTCAACAAATCTGCCAATTTTGAACTTGGGCAATTATATGCAGTTTTTTTCAAAGCAGTAACCAAATCTTTCCCATAGATGCTGATTTCATTAAGGAGTTTTGTTAATTCTTTTCCAATAAAAGGGTAATCTTTTGTAGAAAGAATAATTTTGAAGATTTTACTTGGTTCAACCATCGATCCGCTAATCGCTGCCATGTGGATTGTTGCAAAAGGCAATTCTTGATTAATTTTAGTTTCAGAGGCTTTTCTTTCCATAGAAGGATAAAAGTAAGATAAAATAAATGCAGCAATTGGAAAAACAATTACAATCCAAAAGACTTTTAGAAATCTTAATCCCAAATCTTCTTGAACTAAAGTTATGATTGGGAGATTTGCTTCAATGTTAAAAAATAAGAAAAAGATTGAAACAAAAATTGAGACAATGAATGTAACAAACATGGAAAAAAACATAACTGCAATATAGCTAGGCAAAATAAATTGCAAATTTGTTTTATTTAGATCTTTTTCTAAACTTTTAAAAAATGATTCTTTTGAAAGACTTCGTGAAATGTTAAAAAACATTTTATTTGCAAGATTAATAAATAAACTTGGTTTGCTATCAACTTTTATTTCTACCTTTTTTTCAACTTTATTTAGTCTCTTAAGGGTATTTTTTTCCATTGCGGAAAGTTTGTAATGTTCCTCTTTTCTCAAAATATTTTTTTCTGATTTTTTAAAAATCCTTTTTAGTTCTTTATCATTGGGAGAGGAAAGTTTTTTTATTTCAAGTTTTTTGGAGGGGATTTTTTTCTCAAGAACTTTCTCAGGAGAAGATAATGGTTTTATTAGATGAATTTGAGACATCTCTACAATTCCTTTCTTATTTTGCTCCCTTAATTTTTGAACTAATTCTTTTATTTGTGAATTAATAAGTGGTGAAGAATTATGATTATTTCTTTCAAGAGAAGATAATTCAGAAATTATTTTTTTTTCCTGACTAATAATTTTTTTCAATCTTTGAATTGTTTCTTCATTCACCGTAATGTCTCCTCAATTTTTTTCTGTAGGTCCATTATATTTTTTTTCAATTTGTCAAATAAAATATTGTCTTTTTCTAACTTGGCTTTTTCTAATTTTAAGAAGGTTTCATCCAGGCTATCAATTAATTGTGTAAGAAAAGTCAAATCACCTTTTTCCATAAAATATTTAGTAAAAAAGTATTATTAAATCTTCTGCCTATTCAATGTCAAATTCTTTTAAAACTTCTGCAGGTCTTTTGTAATATTTATTAATAATCTCTTGTACTTCTTCAAATCCATTTATATTTTTTTGAAACATTTTGTAAATAATTTGTACTCTTCTTTTGAATTCCAAATTTATTTCATCAAGACTTTTCCCATATCTTTTTGAAATTTTTTCAAAGATTTTACTATCTTTTTTAAAATAAAATTTATCATCTGCAGCATTCCATACAAAAGGAGTATTTGTAAGAGCAATTCCTTCCGGAGTAACATTCATTATTTCCACAATCTCTTTTAATTTTCGAGTTTCTTTTTTATCTACAATTGCATGAGTCATAATACAAACACAATCAAGAACATTCAAAAGAGTTGGAGATAGATTAATTGGAGGCGTTTCAAGTCTTTTAATTAAAGTATCTACAGAATCTGCGTGGATGGTGCTAATTGAAGAGTGTCCAGAAGCCATTCCCTGAAATAAAACATATGCTTCCTTTCCCCTAACTTCTCCCACGATAACATAATCTGGGGCTTGTCTAAATGAACTTCTTAGTAAATCAAATAAATCAACTTCCCCAACTTTTTCTATTCCAGTTGCATTTCTAACTACGCTTGGAAGCCAATTTTCTCGAGGAAGATTTAATTCTCTAGTATCTTCAATACTTACAACACGAGATTCAGGAGAGATAAAAAATGCAATAGCATTCAATAAGGTAGTTTTTCCTGAAGCAGTTCCTCCCGCAATTACTAAACTCATTTTGTGTTCAATTAAAAGCCACAAATATGCAAGCATTTCAGGACTAAGTGTTTTAAATTCAAGCAATTGGGAAGGGGTCCAAGGAGTTTTAGTAAACTTACGAATTGTGAATGTTGGACCCTTACTTGTAATGTCTTTTGTATAGGTTGCATTAACACGTGAACCATCTGGCAAACTTCCATCTAAAATAGGATTTGAATAAGAAATATATTTCCCGCACCTTTGTGCTAACTTTTCAACAAAGCTTGCAAGGTCTTCATTGTTATCATACTTTAAAGTAGTTTTAAGATTTCTAAACGCACGATGGATAACATATACTGGAGAATTTGAACCATTACATTCAATGTCTTCAACAAAATAATCTCTTAGCAATGGATCTGCATCATCAAACCCAATAAAATCTCTTGTCAAATAATAAAATATCTTTCTAAATGATTCATAACTTAATTTTATTCCTAGCTCGACAGTCAAAATTCTAAACCTCTTATCAATATAATCTAAGAGAGTATTTTTTTTGTTGTCTATCACAGATTCAAAATTAATTAAATTTCTCATTGCAGTAACTATTTGATCTTTGTATAACTTTTCTCTTTCTGTAAGAATTGGCTCTTCAATTTTGTAAACCACTTCATATAATTTAGAATCCCATTTAATGTGTGCATAACAAAAAGGAGAAACCAAAGCATATCTTACATTAATTTTTGTTTTATCTTTCTCTTTTTTTAATATTTTTATTTTTGGAGCAAAGTCTATTTCTACTTTTGGAAATTCCATAATGTTGCTATATTTTTCTTTTTTTATCATCGTGAAATATCAATCCCCACGAGGCTACTTGTTTCATCTTCGCCTAAATTTTTAAATAATAATTCATAAGGAACTCCTCCTTTGCTAAGAGTTTTTGGGCTTTCTTCCCCATTATAAGTTATATTAAATAAATCTTTGTAATCTAATTTTAAAGTAATTAAATTATAGTCTGAAATCTTTTCTGTTCTCACAATTATATCTCCTCGAAGATATTCTTTTCCTGGCTCACTATAAGTATAGGAGCTTTCAATCTCAAATATAATGCTGTCGTTTGCTGGTTCTATTTTTAATTCTCCTTTTTTAATTCCGAGTTCAACAAGTCGTTGATTTCCACTCCCTCCTTGCCGGATTTCAGTAATTGTGTCTGCAATGTCTTGCATAATCTCTTCGGATTGTGCAATAATTGTCCTGTCTTGAATTTCTTCAATTTTTGGATATGCAAAAGCAAGAACAATTCCGATTAAAGCCAAGGCAATTAAAATATAGATTACTGCCTCAATTAATACTTGTCCTTTTGCCATCCTCTTTTTTTGAAAAAATGTTCCTCTTTTATTTTCAAAGTGAAGTTAGTTTAAAAGTTCTTTGTTATAAAAGAACTTCGCAATCGTCAATGATTTCTAAAGTATCAATAACTTCACATTGGTGTCCATTAATTACTGGCGCGATTTTTATTGAAGTTGGTTTTGTTTGAAAAGAAATTTTATTCATATCCAAGTAATATGTTGAACCAGAATTTTTTCCCGGGAGAACAACTTCATCATTTCTTTGATAATTGGTTAATTCTTCTAAATCGCTTCTTGGAGTAATTAACAATTCAATCGAATGCCCTTGACCCTCTGAACTAATTGAAATAAGTAATTCATCTAAATCAATATCTTTTCTTTCAATCGAGAAAACTGTTTCGTTTGCAGAACTATTGTAACAAGTGTATTTTGAATTAATTTCCATTTTTCCAAAGTTTCCAAAACAAGATTCAGATTCTCCTGTCCTATCTTTTATCAATCCACTAATTGTTGCCCAAAGTATTCCCACTGTAACAAAGACAAGTAGAACAATCAAAAGCATAGAAATAACTCCAGAAACTCCTTTTTTAGTTTTCATTTTAAATTTCAAATTCTCTTACACCTTTACTTTCAGAACAAATATATGTCTTTTTTCCATCATCTGAATTCCCAATCAAAACTGGAATTATCTTAAAACTTTCTGCACCAGAAAGGTGGCTTGCGAGATTTCCTGAAAAAGTTTTCCCTTGTCCAAGCCCATTTGAAGGCCAATTTGTAACCAAATCTTCAATGTTTTTTGATTCATGGGTTCCGCCAATTATAGAATCAATTTCAATTCGGTAGATTGGAACATTTCCATCATTCGAAAAATATAAATTTCCATTTTCATATTGGGCATTATAAGAGACTTTATCACAACTAAGTTTGATATTTTCTCCACTGAATTTAGTGACGCTTTCTTCAGTCATCCCTCTAACCCATAAAAAGATTATTAGTGCAATAGCAATAACAATAGCAATTAATAAAACGGTCGCAATAACTGGAGACAATCCTCTTTTTTTCTTATTCATATTTTTATATTCCTTTTCTAGTTTTTAAATTTTAGCTAGCATGAAATTTTCTCTCTTATCTTTGAATCTCCGCAAGAGAGAACTTTGGACTTCCCATTAACTTCTTGCCATCTTAAAGGGATAATTTCAATTAATTCGATAGCATTTACAGCAGATGTTGGAATTGAATATTGTATTGTGTCTGAAGTATATCCTGGATTGAAAGAATTTGTAGTCCCAGGGAATTTTGTTCCAGGCATTAGCCATTGCCCACCACCTATAATATATGAACTCGCTCCTCCAGACAAATCAAATGTTGCAATAGTTTGTTCGGTGTCATTTGTTCCACGAATCAAAAAGCCCCCAACAGAAAATCTTCCATTATTTTTCAAAGTAATATTTAATAAGATTTTTGATTCAGAGAGGATTGTTTCGCAATTTGCTTTTTCCAAAATAAGCGAAGTTCCATCATCACACCCGACATCTTCTTTTGGAATATAAGTTGTAGCCCAAGTATAAACAATTCCTCCCATTACTACTGCAAGTGAAATTAATAAAACATATCCAATCATTGCGCTTACCCCTCTATTATTTTTAATCTTTATTTCCTCCTGACACCACATAGTGTTCTTGGTCAACCTCTTGAGAAAGGACAAAATAAAAATTCTCTCCTTCTCGAAGTTCAAACTCATAATTTAAATCACTTGTATTTATTTTAACCTTTTGGTTTGCAGATAAACCTGGAAAATCTGCTTCAATATAATCATCTTGAGGAATATCAATTGTAACTGGTGCAGCATCTCCAATTTTAAGAGACACCTCTTCCTCAATGAATTCATGATATCCCCCAAAGGTTATGTCTGTTTCATTTCCAAAAATAAAATAGAGCCTTTCAATGTCGCTATAGTCAATATATTCTTCAATGAATAAACTCATCAGATCGTGCATTTCCGTGTTGTCGAAATTTTGTGCGGTACCATATTCCAAAAGGCTTGCACTTTCAATTTCTAACTCTTCTCCCAATTTATAAATTTCAATAGGGTTTATTTTTTTAGAATAATTTGAAACAGTAAGTAGTGCCGCAACAAGAGAAATTATAATCACTGAAGCAATTAAATACATCTGACCTCTATTATTCATAGTTAATCAAAATAAAAGTAATTTATTAATGTTATTAAAAATTAAGTGTGACTCCGGAATCTGCTTAGTGCGAAGTGATTGTGTTCGACGAGCAATCAGCTGATTTTAGATTAAGTGTAGACCCAGGAATCAGCTTCCAAGTTTGCTAAAAAGCAACCCCTATTTCTTCTCGGTTCTGCGACCTGCTAAGCATCTTAACATTTGTTTAGGGCTGCTTGGATTCCTCCACCTGACCCGATTCGCAAATACAAGATCAAAACAGACAAAACGTCAACGTCAAAATAAAGACTCTTTAACGCGCTCTTGACCAATTCCCTTGCAGTTTGCCTAAAGTCCGTTTGCAAATAGCGGAGGACTAACCCGCCAACCTAGTCTACAAAAATAGGTGATTTTGAGGGTATTTAAGATTTTCCTTCAGTGCTTTTTGAGGTCGTCCGAGCGGCGTTATTTTTGAAATCACGGGATAAAATGAATGCAATGATAAATAATAAAACAAACACAATTGTAAGCCCAAAAGTGTGCGAACCATCATTTATCGCAGAACCAGTAATTTTTGCAAATTTTCCCTCCCCCTGGATGATTTTGATATTTAACCAAATCCCCACGCCTGCAGGATTCTTTTTTGTTTTGTATAATAGAATTCCATGATAATTTCCATCTTTCTCTCCTGAAATGCAAATTTTAATCTTTTCGCTACCAAAGATTTCTTTGTTTTTGGGGTAATCAATCTTTAAATCTAGATCTGAGGATTCTAATTTGTGGTTTAAGAAAGTCCTATCCATGATTCCTTTTTCTGCCCATCTATCTTCTCCCAAAATTATGCTTTTTGAATCGGTAAAGATTGTGAGAGTTTTACAAATATTCTCATTTTCAAGGCCCTCAAAATTAAGTTGAGAAGGAGAAGCTTTTAATTCAAGAGAAGAGGAAAAACTAATTAAAAAAATAAAAAATAAAAAAATAAAAACTTTCATTTTAAATTTCCATTGCCCAAAAAATTACTTCTGCTTCATGGTTCATTTGTTCTTCTTCGATTTCCCCAATATAGTTTGTCAAATCAAGATATAAGTAGAGATTCTCTTCTCTCGCAACTCCAATTGTTGCAGGCCTTAATATCTCAAAATCAAAAAAACCAACTCTTGTTAAAGGGTCATCAAGAATTTCCCTAAACGAAAGGTAACTAAAGATTTCTTCAGAAGAATTTGCCAATTCCGGGGTAATTAAAATATCTGTGGTGCCAGTATTTGAAATATCTGCAGATTGTCTTTCTGAAATGTATCCTTTTGCAATATCTCCAAAGGCTATTCTATCTGGCACATTGATTCCAACACTAGATTCAAAAATATTTGCTTCAACAGTCATAACGTCACTGGAATTATCTGCGGCAGTTGCAAATCCCATGAAAACGAAAACAAATCCGAAAGCAAGTAAAGTTAATGTTAATTTTCTCATTTTATCCTCCTTTTATTTATTTTAATTCTGCCGGCAGAAAAGAGCTCCTAAGGAGCCCCACTGCAATAAATTTAATTAAATCTTTTTTAAAATAATTAGTCTTTATTTTGGATAATCTTTATGAATAATTTACAATAAACTTTCTTCTTTGCCTTTTTTTAAGATTAAAGACTATTAATTCTATTTTAATAGTTTTGAAACAAAACAAGGAAATTTTCAGAATCTCTCAAAAACAAAGTATCTCCAGATTTTGTCCAAACATAATTCTCTTCTTCCCAAATAAAATCTCCCTCTGTATTTACCACTATCGAAACTTTTTGTTTTTCTTTCAAAACAAAATTAGGAAAAATAAATTTTTTTCTCCCCTCATCTTTAATTTCCCAATTAGTTAGATCACAATCAAAATAGCAAGTATTTTCTAAAACTATTTTCTCGGAGAGATAATCAAATTTGTTTATCTTTATGCAATTGGCACATTGATCTCTTGATTTTTCACACAAATTTAAATCACAATTTTCCCAAGAATCATAAAATAACAATGAATCTTTGTCCTTGCCAGAGGGAAAATAAGGATTTGCAAATCCTTTTTGGATGATTTCAAGGTTCACATTTTTTTCTCCTAAAAAAACATATGCAAGAGTGCGTCCATATCTGTCCTCCCTCGATTTACCAAACTTTAAACTAATCGTCTTGTTGAGTATTTGCTCTTCTAAAAATTCTTTCGCTTCTGTAAAATATTTTTCTCCTTTTTCCGGAGTATTGATGCCTAACAATCTAATTGTTATGTTTTCCATAATAATTGTGTCTCCATCAATTATCCTCTTAACAATTCCGATTTCCCTTTCTTCATTAAGATATTCTTCAAGTTGTGAATCCAAGAAAGGATAATTAATGAGTATGAGGATACCAAGCAATAAAATCAAAAAATAAATCTCTTTTTCCATAATTTAATGTAGTTATTTGTTTTAAGATTTATATGCTATTTTTAGGATAAATTTTTTCATTTAAGCATCAATTTTGCTTTTTAGTCCTATATAGTTACCATGTTTTGTTACCTTAAGTTGGGATGCTATTGAAATCAATTTTTGAGTGAAAATGAATCTATATATACTATTTTGAGTTCAAGATATCATGCAATTAATAACACAGCTCCGAGAAGAATTGTATGCAGTGGCAAAGCGGAAACTTGTTTTAGAAGAAGAGATGAAAACCATGAATTTTTATCTTTCTACCCTAAAAAAAGAGCTAGATTTTAGGATGCCTGCTGCGTAAAACAATATTTTTTAACATAGGGTCCAAGGTTCGCCTTGGAATCTTTTTTCTTTTTTAATGAGAAAAGTTTTATAAAAACAATCAGTTTCCTTTAGAGATGGAAGTGAATAAAGAAAATCTTGAAGATGCGCTTAATGATGGCCAACAACCTCAAATTTCAAAAGAAGAGGAAATTGGTTACCATAAAGGATCTCTAAGCACACTAATCAATGAACGAAATGAATTGATTAAGATGGCTCAAGTTGTAGAATCTTTAATGCAGGCCCATATGAAAAGATTAGAGGAGCTTGGAGTAAAAATTCAACAACAAAAGAAGTAATTCAGTAAATTAAATCAATTAAGATTGATTTAATTTAGTTAGAAATTTTCTAAAATAAAATTTATGACAAGCTTTTTAAGTAATAATTCTATTAAAAATTTAGTAAAGAGTTCTCTTTATTATGCGAGGGTGCTGGAGTGGTCAAACAGGCAGGACTTAAGATCCTGTGACTTTATGTCTACGCAGGTTCGAACCCTGTCCCTCGCATTTGTTTTTTGTTCGAACTTTAGTTTAGTGCTTGAATTCATTCAAGTGATAGGTTAGAATCTTTCTGTAAGAAAGTTTTAGCCCGAACCCTGTCCCTCGCATCTAATTTTCAACTCATTCTTAAACATATTTATTAATTGTTTTTTCTCAAGCGTTTTATGGAGGAATGGAAAAAAGAAGCAGCTAGAGATTTAGTTGCTCTTGGAAGCATACCCTTTTATTTTTTAGTCATGGCACGATCACTGGTCGGAAATCATTATCTATTTTTATTTCAAACATTAATTGCATTAGGAATTCTCCATGCAATTGGAATAAAATTGGATTTTAATAGGCATTTATCTAGAATTCTTATTCTGGTGGTTTTTACAATAATCTTTTATCACCAATTAGTTTTTTCGATATTCGCAATTATTGTAGGTTTCTTAATGTTGGGAAGTTTATTTTATTTAAAAGAATCTTTTAAGAAAATTGGCTTAGGATTAATAATTGGGATCTTGGCTAGTTTTGGGAGTTATTTTTTAGCAGGATTAATTTAACCTTCCACAAAATCTTTATTAACTACTTTTCTTTAATTCAATTATGAAACAAGAGGTAATTTCAATTCTAGAAAATTCTTTAAAAAAACAAAAATTAAAGATTTCAAAACAAGAAATAGAAAAATTTGTAGAGGTTCCCCCAAGTTCGGATTTAGGAGATTATGCTTTTCCTTGTTTTTTTTTAGCAGAGAAGATGAAAATTTCTCCTCATCAAATTGCAATAAAGATTAGAGAAACAATAAAATATAAAGAAACAGATTTTGAAGACATAACAACAAACGGGCCATATATTAATTTCTTTTTCAATAGAAAAAATCTTGCAAGAAAAGTTGTTTTTGAAGCAATAACCCGAAAGGATAAATATGGGATGGGAAAAGTTGGAAAAAATAAAAAAGTGGTAGTTGAATTTTCTTCGCCAAATATCGCAAAACCTTTTGGAATTGGGCACCTCCGTTCAACAATAATTGGGAATTCAATTGCAAACTTATGTGAATTTCAAGGATTTAAATCTGTAAAACTTAATTATCTTGGAGATTGGGGAACTCAGTTTGGAAAAATAATTTTGGGATTTACTAAATTTGGAAGCGAAAAAAAATTAGAAAAAGACCCAATTGGCCATATGTTAGAATTATATGTAAAAATTAGTAAAGATAAAAAATACGATGAAGAGGCAAGGGAGTGGTTTAAAAAATTAGAAGAAGGAGATCAAAAAGCAGTTGTTCTTTGGAGAGTATTCCGGGAGTTAAGTTTGAAAGAATTTGAATCCCTTTATAAAAAAATGGGAATAGTATTTGATGTTTATTCTGGAGAGTCAGATTATCAAAAACAAATGAAAGAAGTTGTAAAAATTTTGAAAGAAAAAAAATTATTAAAAGAATCAGAAGGAGCATTGGTTGTGGATTTAAACGAGTATAATCTCGGAGTGGCATTAATTCAAAAATCGGATGGAGCAACACTTTACATGACGAGAGATTTAGCCGCCGCAATTGATAGACAAAAGAAATACAAGTTTGTAAAAATGGTTTATGAAGTTGGGCAAGAGCAAAAACTTCATTTTAAACAATTATTTAAAATATTAGAGTTAATGGGATATTCTTGGGCGAAAAATTGTGTTCATGTTGAACATGGGCTTTATTTAGATAAGGATAAAAAGAAATTTGCAACAAGAAAAGGAAAAACAATTTTAATGAAGGAAGTTTTGGACAAAACAATTTCCCTTGCAAAGAAAGAAATTCAAAAAAGAACCAAACTCAATAAAGGGGAATTAGAAAAAAGAGCATTAAAAATAGCAATCGCTTCAATTTTTTACGGAGATCTAAAAAATAATCGGAAAAATAATGTTGTTTTTGATTTGAAAAGATTTGTTTCCTTTGAGGGAGATACTGGACCATATGTCCTATACAGTTATGCAAGGGCGAGCTCAATTATTAGAAAAGATATCCCAACAAAGAAATTTGAAGTCTCCGAATTATTTGATCAAGAAATTGATTTGGTTACAAGATTATTGAATTTCGAAAAAGTTGCATTCGATGCACATACTTCATTAAACCCTTCATTGATTGCAAATTACTCTTATCAGCTAGCAAAATCATTTAATGAGTTTTATCATTCTTGTCCAGTAATTGGTTCAGAAGAAATTGCATTTCGTCTTGCATTAGTCGAGGCCTTCAGAATTGTTTTAAGAAATTCTTTAAAATTATTAGGAATAAATGTTTTGGAAGAAATGTAATTTCGCGGAAATTATTTAAAAGCTTTTTTCTTAATAAAAATATATAATCAAAAGGGGGTTATTAAATGGTACAAACAAAAAAAATGAACGAGTCTGTTTTTGCAAAAATCTTAAAAGATTTTACTGTAACAGGTGAATTAATTCGTGCAAGACAAGATGAAAAACAAGCTATTTTAGATGAATTTGCTTCGGAAAACAAGAGGTTTTATTTTGGAAAGATTTCTGAGAATGCTTTGGCATCTTCAGTTAAAAAAACAAACAAGGAACTAATGCGCTTAGATAAAGATATTCGGAGGTTAATTGTGCGTGCAAAATCTCTTTCAGATACTGCAAAAAAATTAACTGCAAATCAGGCACCAACTATTTTTAAGGCAACTCTTTCTGGAGTTTCTTCAGGAGCTAAGAAAAAGAAAGTTACAAAGAAGAAGGTAGTTAAGAAAAAATCTACAAAAAGAAAACCGGCAAAGAAGAAAGTTGTAAAAAAGAAAGTAGTTAAGAAAAAAGCAGTTTTAACAAAGACAGCAAGAAAAAAAGAATTAGCTCTCGATAGAAAATTTTCTAAAAAGAAATAATTCGATATATTTTATTTTTTATTTTTTAAATTATAATTTATTCAAGGCGTTTTGCCTTGAAAAATTTAATACAATGCAACTGCGTTGTGATAATTATTTTTTAAAAAAATCCAATCAAAAATTAGTTTATTTAATTATTTCATCATGCGAAGCGACAGTGTTCGGCGAGCATGCGCAAAAATTTATACTTGAGACAAAACGAAAGTTAGAAATTTTTGTTGATGAAGACGCTTCAATTACTTCGTCTTCATTTCTTTCCAAGCCAAGTCAAATAATTGTTCTAATGCAAGAGCAAAGAATTCTGTACTAATCCAAACTCCTAAATCATAATTTGGATGGAATTTTTCATCATTAAGAACCATGAACATTAGTTGTGAAGAGTCAATTACTACAAATCTTGCTTGAATCTTTTCCATATTTCTTACTTCTGCAACTGCTTTTAGTTCTTTTGCAATTTTCATATTATTTTTATCAATTGGGGCAGCAATTCTAATTTTTACTCCTCTCTTTTTTGCTTGTTCGAAACTTGGCATCAATGCTTCAAATTTTCTATTTATTCCTTCACTTGTTGTAACAATAGTTATTGTTTTTTCTGCTTCACGTAGCATCATGTCTATATGATTATACAAATTTTGTCTTCCTTTCAAACTTCCAGATAAATCACTTGGTTCAACAAATTTAATCCCCTTTGTAAATAATCCAGATAATTCTTCTAAAACTTCATCTCCCTTTAATTTTTCTAATCTTTTTGTTTTCTCCTTTGCATCAACCATTAAATTTTTCTTAACTCTTTCAACAACTTCTTCTGGTTTTATTGCAACAAACTTAATTGGTTTTCCAAGTTTCATCACAATGAATCCTTTTTTTTCTAAAGATTCTAAGATATCATATGTTCTTGATCGTGGAACATCAGAAATTGTGGATAATTCTCCGGCAGTAGAAGTGCCACGAGAAAGAAGAGCCGTCCAAACTTTTACCTCATAAAGATTCAAATCAAATATTTTTCGAAGCCTTCCTAAAAATTCATCCTTTACTATCATAGTTATTTGTTGGGTTTTTTTCTTTTTAAACTTTGTTATAATAAAAAGGGGTAACCAATTTCCACCCCTAGTTAGGAGTGTTTATCTGTATTATTCCCTCTTTTTCCTTAACCTTAAAGTTAATGTTATTTTTAAATTTATTCTTCTTTTCCGTCGCAATATTCAAATCTTTTGCATTCGTCCGTTCTTTTAAAAATCCTTTTTGAGTTTCAATAATTTTTTTAAAATCTTTATCTATTACAATGTTTATGTCAACTAAGTCTTCTTTATTCAATCCAATTTTTTTTCTAGCAGATTGAACAAGTCTTGAAATTTCCCGAGCATACCCTTCCGCTTCCAATTCAGGGGTCAAATTAAAATCTAATTCGATAGATAATTGCTCCTCAGAACTTTCTAAAACTTTCAACGTTTTAACATTTAATTCTTGTTTTATAATTTCTTGAAGTTCTTTTTCTCCTTCTAAAAAAGCTTTCTTGTAAGAAATTGTTGCAAGAGCAAGAGGCCATTTTAATCCAATACGATTTTGATCACGATGTCTTAGTCCTTGAGAAACAACTTCCCGAACATTTATCATTTTATCTTCTAAATCTTGATTAATTAATTTCTTGTCAAATTTTGGCCAATCTTCTAAATGAACTGACTTTTCTTCATTAGTTAAATTTTGATAAATTGTTTCCGAGATAAATGGCATAATTGGAGCAACCACTTTAGATAATTTTTCTAAAACATACCTCAACGTTTTTCTGGCAGATTTATCCTCTGAATTGAATCTTTCTCTAGAATTTCGTACATACCAAGTAGATAAATCGTCCACATATTTACGAATCGAAGAACAGGCCTTAATTGTATTATAGTTCTCTAAATTTTCTTTAACTTCTTGAGACATTTTTTCGGTTAATGAAATAATCCATTGATCCATTAAATTTTTTGAAGGTTCATAGTTTTCATCTCCTTCTTTTTTATACATAGAATAAAAATTATTCACGTTGTAAATTAAAACAAGAACTTTCTTGTAAATTTCTTCCATTCCCTTTTCAGAAAAATTAAAATTGTCTGCGTTCATTAAGGGGGAAGAAAGCAAATAAAATCTTAGTGTGTCTGCACCATATTTTTCAACAATTTCTAAGGGGTCTTTAAAGTTCTTTTTTGATTTACTCATCTTTTGACCATCTTCTGCAAGAATTGTTCCAGTTGTTAAAACATTTTCAAAAGGAATTTTATCAAACAAAATTGCAGATAAAGTCATCATGTAATAAAACCACGCACGTGTTTGCCCAATATATTCTACAACAAATTGAGCAGGAAAATTTTTATCAAAAAATTCTTTGTTTTCAAAGGGGTAGTGAAATTGGGCAAAAGTCATAGAACCAGATTCAAACCAACAATCTAATACTTCTGGAATTCTAGAATATTCTTCTCCTTTGATTTCAAATTTAACTTCATCTAAGAAATCTTTATGCAAATCAATTTCTCCTGCAGGTAAATTCTTCGCATTCTTTTTTAATTCTTCAATTGAACCAACAACTTTTATTTTTCCAGATTTAGATTTCCAAATTGGAATGGCAGTTGCCCAATACCTGTTTCGAGTAATGTTCCAATCCGGAGCAGTAGAAATATTATGTTTCATTCGGCCTTCTTTCAAAAATTCTGGAATCCAATTAATTTCCATATTTAATTCTTGTAATCGGTCTTTTATTTTTTGAATATCCACAAACCAAGCAGGAAGTGCACGATACATTAATTTTGTATCACATCTATAACAAAAAGGATATTCATGTTCCATCTTTCTAGACATTATTGCCTTGCCGGATTTTTTTAATTCAATAACAATTTTTTCATTTGTGTCGTGAATATATTCTCCATCATAATCAGTTACTTCTGAAGTAAAATTTCCCTTTTCATCAACTGGCTGAACCATTGGAATTTTGTATTTTCTACAAATAACATTATCTTCTTCTCCAAAAGCAGGAGCAGTGTGAACAATTCCTGTTCCATCTTCTGCAGTTACAAAATCTGCAACTAAAATTTTGAAAGCATTTGTTGTATCTTTAAAATAAGGGTAAAGAGGTTCATATTCAATTCCTTCAAGTTCCTTTCCCAAAACAGTTTTTGTAATTTCATATTCCTCTTCTGTTTTGTAAAAATTTCCAATTAATTCCTTGGCCATCAGATAAGTATTTCCATCTGCTTTATCTTTTACAAAAGAATATTCTAATTTTGGTCCAACCGCCAAAGCTAAATTTGAAGGCAAGGTCCAAGGAGTGGTTGTCCAGGCAATAGCAGATGTATTCTTTTTTCCTTTTAATTTAAATTTAACAGTAACAGTAAGATCTTTTACAATTTTATAGGAATTATCCATCGCAATTTCAGACTTTGCCAAGGGGGTTGAACAACGAGGGCAATACATTAAGATTTTTTCTCCTTCGTATAAATAGCCTTTATCATAAAGTTGTTTAAATGCCCACCACACTGATTCAATATAGTTGGTGTTCATTGTTTTATAGCCTTTATTAAAATCAACCCATCGGCCAATTCTATCTACATATTTTTCCCATTCATCTGCAAATGTCAAAACCTTGCTTCTACAATAATTATTAAATTTCCTAACTCCCATTTCTTCAATTTCATCTTTTGAGTTGATCTTCAGTTCCTTTTCTGCAATATTTTCAACAGGCAATCCATGACAATCCCATCCCCAATTCCGATTAACAAGTCTTCCTTGCATTGTGAAAAATCTGGGGAAAACATCTTTTAGGACTGAAGCAAGTAAATGTCCGTAGTGTGGCAACCCAGTTGCAAAAGGGGGGCCATCATAGAAGATATATGGCTTTCCGTTTTTTGTTTTTTCTAATGATTTTTGGAAAGTATTATCTTTATCCCAAAATTCAAGAATCTTATTTTCAACTTCATTAATTTCTGCCATGAAAAATTAAGTTTTGTAGTGTTTTTAAATTTTAGGAAAATTTAATTAGAATCTCTTTTATTATAATAGTTTTGAAATTGTCTAACTTTTTGAACATGTCTAGTTTGACTACAATTTGGTTCAGGAGTTCCAGAGTTATATGCTGAAATTGCTTTGTCCCAAGTTCCAAATCTTTTATGTAAATCTTGTAAAAATTTTCCTCCGGCATCAATTGCTTTTGGAACATGAAACCTTTCATCAAGTTTAGATAATTCCTCATAGCTATAACCATGGCTTCTTGCAAGTTCTCTTAACTTTGATCCATGTGTGCTATCTGCCCCAGTAACATTCGATTCTCCCCAAACATCCAACCCATATTGTCTTGCAGTTCCAGGTTGAAACATCATAATTCCTGCGCCCGCATCGTTTCTTTTTGGAAGTTGAGTCGGATTCCCATAACTTTCTTGCATAATTGTTCCAGCAATAACTCCTTTTTCAATTCCATATTTTTTTTCAACAGAATCAATTACGTCATCCCATCTGTAAGTTCTATCAAATCTTCCCTGGGAAGTATGTTTATCATTAGCAATAATTTCAATAATTGATGGTTTTTCTCTTGGTTCTTGAAATGTTTCACCGGAAGTATCACTAATAACTTCTTCTGCTTGTTCATTATATTTGGATTTAATGGAATTATAGACAGATTTAATATCTAAAGCAACATCTTTCCCAAGATTTGTTCCAAGCAAAGCGGCAATTCCGAGATGGGTAACCATGGCAAGTGTTGAAAGTCTTGAAGCATTCTTTTTTCTAGCAAATTTTTTCTTTCCCCTAATTTTTTTACTTAATTTTGTATTAAGTTTACTTTTATTTAGTGCAAAAATTGAAGCTCCAGCCCCTAAAGCAACAAGACCTGTTGTGGCATCGCTAACATCTGTAGAATTAAGATATTTAATTCCTTCAATTGCTCCAGCCCCAAGACTAACATTTGTTGCTGTGCTAATTGTACCATTAATTAATTTTTCTAATTTTTTTCCCATAGAAAATAAAGAAAATTTTCCTATAAAAAGCTTTTGTTTTGTTATTTCTAAGAAATAGTAACAGATTAAACCATTTTTGTGGAATGGAGGAAAATTCCAGTGGCATAATTTATTTAAAGAAAATTTTATTTCGAAAAATATGCCAAGTATATTTGTGAGGCCAGGAGTAATTGAAGGTTTTGCGGGGCCAATGAAATCTGGAAAGAGTTCAGCTTTATTAAAAAGAGTTGATCCTTTGAGATGGATTCATGGAAAAAGCTTTATTGGATTTAAGCCAGAAACAGACAATAGGGAAAAGCATTGCAGGTCTACTGAAAATTTTATCGGGTGGATTAATATTCCTTCGGATAATCCCGAAAAAATTTTTGAACATGTTACACAGACTCATGATTTAATTGTAATTGATGAAATACAATTCTTTAATAAAAAAATTGTAGGAGTTATTTTAAAATTGCAAAAATTAATGAAAAATATAATTTTTGCAGGATTAGATAGAGATTTTCGGGGAGAACCTTTTGGATCAATGGAACAATTAATGTTCCATACAAATGAATTAACCAAACTTTATGCAATTTGTAATCAATGTGGAGAGCCAGCATATTATACTCAAAGATTGATTGATGGAGAACCTGCCCCTTATGGCGCCCCAATCGTTTCAATTGAAGGTAAAGGAAAAAAGGAAGAATATGAAGCAAGATGTTTCAAACACCACATTGTTCCAAGAGAATAACCTTACTTCTGGCTTAACATTTCTAAAGCTTCTTTCTCAACAAAATGCATTTTAGAAGGAATAATTAAACAAAAAGGTTTTCGAACATTATCAAATTCTTCTAGTTCTTGAATTGTTTTATAAAATATTTTTCCCTTTCCAGTTCCAAGGCTTTGACAAACAATTATTTTTTTAAGTGTAATCTCATGTTCTTTTGCAGAAACTTTTAGTTCTTTTATTGCGTCTTGAATATCTAATCCAATGTCTGTTAAAATTAAACTATGTGCATTCATACTCATATTTTCTTGAACAATTTTCATAAAACTGGTTGGGGTAAAGCTTTTTTTCCAAGCAGGCATTGAAGTAACTTTCCCAAATTTGTAAACTTGCAATCCTGTTTCAGCAATTGCATCAAAAATAGAAGCTCCGTGAATAATTTTATATTTAACTTTCATTCTCTTTGCTTCTTGAATCAAACTAATATGTGTTGTAGCAGACAAAGGACTACCATAGATTAAAATTACAATATTATTTTTCTTTGCTTCATCAACAATTTCCAAACTTTCAACTTTCTCTCGATTTGCCAAATGAATTTTCTTTTGAATTACTTCTTGGATTTGGCCAAAAGTATATGGAAAATCAACAGTATAATCTTCTAAATAAATTTTTTTTGCTCGTTCCACTGCTTCCATTCCTTCTTTTGAAATTGATTTACAATCAAGACCTAATCCTACCAAGTATAACATAAAAAAATTAGAGAAATTACATTTATTAAGCTTGGGGTTAATCTTTTTCAGAACCAATACAGAGAGAATCAGAGTCTGTCCCACAAGAAGAATAAGTAAGATCTTCACTCCACCAAAAATCATTCGAAACATCATTTAACTCTTTTATCAAATCAGAATTAACTTCTCCTGTACCTGGATAAAAAAAGTTAGACTTTGCAAAGAAAGTTGCAGAAACCATGAATGAAGCAATCATAAGTATGATTAAAACTATTGTCCAAGTGAGTTTTTTATTCATTTTTACCTCCAAATGCTTTTTTGTGTAAACCAAAATACCATTTAACTCCTTTAAAGAAAGCTTTTCCAACTTGGACTGAAGCAAGTGAAATTAAGGCCCCGAATGAACTAACTCCAATTCCAGAAAATAAGCTCGCGGAAAATAAATTTCTTAAGTCTTCACTAATTGTAGAAAAAAGCATTGTAATTGAAGTAGAGAAAATAATTAATCCAGAAAGAGAGATTGCAATACCGCTGATGAATAAGCTAAAGATTGCACCCAACAAAGAAAAAAATACTGCAATAAAAACAAATAAATCCAAGAAACTTAACAAAACAATTTTCCAAGCATTTCTTCCTTTCTTTTTGGATGGAACTTCTTTTGTTTTCTTTTGCTCTTTTTTTTCAGATAATCTTTTTTTTGGGTTAAAGAATTTTTTAATGCTTTCTCTAATAAACGGAATTTCATCATTAATTCTTTTAATTATTTTTTTGATAAATTTCTTTGTTTCAACAAATATTTCAACAACTCTTGATTCAAGAGGAATTTCTTTTTGATCTTTTTTTAATTCTATTCGAACTTCTCGTGCAATTTCTTTTGGGTTTCCAAGAGATTTTGCAATTTCAGTTTCTTTTCTTTTTTCTTTTTTTCCCATTTTAAAATGTTCTTCATAATCTTCCAAAATTTCTTTCATATCTTCTGCAGGAATTCCAATCAAGTGATCTTTTAATTCTTCTAGAAATTTTTTTCTACCTCGAAGAGGTTCTCGTGACCTTTGGTTATTCATTTTAGTATTTTATTTACTTTGATAGTAAATTCTTTCCATCCTAAATTTAATTCTTTACTTTTCATTTTTCCTTTCTTTGTAAGGGAGTAATATTTCCTTGAAGGTCCTTCCTTTGATTCAGCAAGATATGTTTGAAGCAATTCTTCTTTTTTTAATCTCCTTAATATCGGGTAAAGTGTACCCTCCGAGATTGCAATATCTTTGGAAATCTTTTGTACTAATTTATATCCATAATAATCCTCTTTTTCAAGGATGGACAAGACGCACAAATCCATTACTCCTTTTTTAAATTGTGTGTCCATGTTTCATTTTATGTGTATTACTTAGTACTTTGTGATGCATAGTAGTATATAAATGTTTTGTAAAATTCATAGAGATAATTTTCGAAAGAATTTAAGTGAAGTCTTAAAAATAAATTAATTTAAGAATTCAGTGTTTCAAAATTTTTAATTCAATTTTATCAGTCACTTCCAATCTAGCTGTTCCTCCGATGGGAAAAGTAATTAATGGATTTGTGTGTCCAAAATCAACATTTGCAATTATTGGAATTTTCTTTAGTTCTTTTTTAGTTTCAATAATATCTTTTAATTTTTCAAGATCCATTTTTCCTTCAATTTGAAATCTTCCTATAACTATTCCTTTAACCTTTTCAAATCCTGGTTGGTGAATTAAGGATTGCAAATTTCTATCAAATTCTTCTGGAAAAGATTGTTCACCACTAAAACATTCTTCAATAAAAAGAATTGAATTAGAAATCTCTGGCATAAATTCCGTTCCATATAATAAAGAGAAGGTTCCAATATTTCCTCCAATAATATTCCCTTCTGCTTTTCCGGCATTAATAATCGTGTGGCCTTCATTTTTCTTAATATTTCGTTTATTCTGATCCATGTACCATGCATCGTCACTCCAGGTTTTTGAAGGTTCAATAAGAAATTCTCTATTTTCTATTAAACATTTTTTAAAATGTTCTAAAGTATATTCGAATTCTTTTTTCATTGCCCAAGTCGAAAAATGTGGCCCATAATAAGTCACAAGTCCAGTCTTTTTTGTAATCGCATTAGATAAAGCAGTGATGTCTGAATATCCGCATAAAATCTTTGGATTATTTTTAATTAATTCATAATCTAAATAATCCAAGAGTTGGTTGGAATTAAATCCTCCAATTACAGTTATAATTGCTTTCACATTTTTATCTCGAAATGCTTCATGTAAATCTTCGATTCTTGAATTTACTGAAGAAGAATTAAACATGTCTGACTCCGAGCAATTTTTAGAAAAAGTTATTTTGAAACCCTCCTTTTCAAATTTTTCTTTAGCTAGTTTGATATTTTCTTCAGAAAGAAGAGATAAGCTTCTTGCAGGAGCAATAATTCGAATTTCATCTCCTTTTTTTAATTTTTTAGGAATTATCATAAAATAAATAAAAAAATAAACTATATAAATTTTTTAGATTTAAATTTTGTAAGTATTTTTCTCAAAAAGCCCACAAAATTACTATCCAAAGATTTTTCTGATGTCAGACATATCCATACTCTTAACTAAACTTTCTTCTTCGACAATTAAATCTTCAACAAGTTTTTGTTTAGATTTTTGTAATTCTAGGATTTTGTCTTCAATTGTTTCTTTTGCAATCATTTTGTAAACAAAGACTTTCTTACTTTGCCCAATTCGGTGTGCACGATCCATTGCTTGCATCTCAACTGCAGGATTCCACCAAGGATCTGCAATAAACACATAATCTGCACTAGTTAAATTAAGTCCAAGTCCTCCTGCTTTGATACTAATTAAAAATACTTGTGCCTCTTCGCTATCTTGAAATCCTGAAACAATTTTTTCTCTATTTTTTGTTTTTCCATCCAAATAAGAATATTTAATTCCTCTCTTTTCCAAATCTTCTTTTGCAATTGTAAGTAATTTAACAAAAGAAGAAAATACTAATATCTTGTGACCTTCTGAGATTATTTTTTCAATCTGCATCATTAACAAATCAAACTTAGCACTTTGGCCTTCATATTGTGGATCAATCATCTTGGGGTGCAAACAAATTTGCCTTAACTTTGTAAGCCCTTCCAAGATTTTCATTTTAGATTTATTCAATCCCTTTTCCTTAATACTCGTACGAATTTCATGTTTGTAATAATCTTTCCAATTCTCATAAATTTCTTTTTCATCTTGGGAAAAAGTACTTTCTAAAATCATTTCTGTTTTCGGAGGAAGTTCTTCAGAAATAACTTTTTTTGTTCTTCGAAGCAAGAATGGTCTAATTAATTTCTTTAATGAAGAACTAACATTCTTGTCGTGTTCCCTTTCAATTGGGATTACAAAATTTTCTCTGAAAAAGTCATATCCCCCTAGATATCCGGGATTTAAGAAATTGAATAGACTCCAAAGTTCAGTTAAATTATTTTGTATTGGTGTTCCAGAAATTACAAGTTTATTTTTCCCTTTTAATTGGCAAACACTTTTCGCAGCAATACTCATGGGATTTTTAATTACGTGTGCTTCATCTAAAACAATATACTCAAATTCGATTTGTTTGAATTGTTCCAAGTCATTCCTCAAAACTCCATACGTAGTAAGAATCAATTCATTTTTTTCTAAGGCCTCTTCAAATTTTTTACCAGAAAATCTTTTTTGTCCGTGGTGCAAATAAACTTTCATACCTTCTGTGAATTTTTTCAACTCATTTTTCCAGTTAAAAGCTAATGAAGTAGGAACAACTACGAGGAAAGGGCTTCCCGAATTCTTTGTTTTGGAGGTCGCAGAACTGCGGAGAGAATCTTTTTCTTCTCTTAATTTTTGTAAAATTCCAATTGTTTGAAGTGTTTTACCTAATCCCATATCGTCGGCAAGAATCCCATTAAACTGGTGGTCTCTTAAAAATGAAAGCCAAGAATAACCTACTTTTTGATATTCTCTTAGTTCTGCATTTAATTTTTTGGGCAAAGGAACCGGTTTAATTTCATTAAATTTACTAAATGTATTGATTGCTTTTTTCACATAAGGATCCAATTTTACATTTGTTGAAATTTGAGAAAGAGATTCCACAATTGAAATGTGGTTTTTTGAGAGTCGAACTTCTTTTGAAAAATCAAAAAAACCAGAATAACTCTTAAGTTGATTAACCCATTTTTTTGGAATAATTGCCTTTTTATCATCAGTTAATTCAACAAATCTTTTATTTTGAAAAATTGCTTCCAATACTTTTTGAATGTCAATTTCATCATTTCCAAATCTAGCTTTTCCTTTAATTTCAAACCAGTCATTATTTTGTTTTATTCCAATTTCCATTTTCCCTTTGGCTTTTGATATTTTAAAAGTAAAAAGACCTTCTTCTCCTAAAACAGAAATTCCTTTCTTTGCAATCTCTGGTAAGTCTTCAGAAACAAAATTTATTAAATCAGTATCAATTGCAAATTCATCCTTTTCTTCATGGGTTACAACTGAGAATTCATTTAACAATTCTACAATTCTTTCTTCTTCTTCAAAATCTCGAGAGATATCGTAAATTACATCATTATCAATAACTACAAGTTCTTTATTGCGGGAAAAATAATCGACTTCAATTCCCAAATATTCAAAACGAATTTTTATTTTTATGCTGCTTCCTGCTTTTTCTAAATAAAGTTTTGTTTTTGGAACAATCGATCTTGATTCTCGTTTTAAATCGTTTGAAACATTTATTTTAAAGTCATTAATAACTTTTTGATAATATTCTGAAAAGAATTTTTTTAATTCTTTTGAGTTAAATTCAAGCTGTTTTGGAAATCGAATAATATTTTTTATCCTATCTAAATTCTCTTCTCCCTTATATTTATAAAAAATTCTTTTTTCTGTGTCAAAAACCCAAAGAGTGGTACATCCAAGTTCAAAAAGATTCAAATTCAATAGGCTAATCTTTCTCCTTCCAGAAACAAAAAATGGTTCTAGGATGTAAGTATCTTTTTCTTTTCTCAAAATATCCCAAACAATTTCAAAATCTTCTTGCGAGAAACTTGCGTTCAAGATAATTTCTTGCTCTTCAAAAAATAAGTTCTTTAAAGTAGGCATCATTAAATCTGTATTTATATCGCGGAATCTACTTTTTGAAAATCCTCTAGAAGAATCATAATTTGAATAAGAATCTCCTTCTGAGATAAAATTTAAAACTTTTTTTACATTTTTACTAATTTTCCAATTATGAGAATCAAATTTTTTCCCATAGAACTTCATCGGTTCCCCGTAGTTTCCACTTTTTAAAACAAGTCCTCTTTCAATTTTTAAAATTTGTCTATGTAAATCAAAATCTTCAAAATTAAAATAAATCATATTTTGTTTGTCTTTTTTCTTTTCCTCAAGAAATAATTTTTTAAAATAATCTAAATCATTGCCTTTTTTCTTTTCTTTAATTTCCATTTTCAAATCAACATTGAATGAATTTTCTTTTTCTTGAAGCAATTTTGAAATCAATACTGCTCCAATATGTTGACATCCTTTTGCATCTTCCCTATGCGAACAATTACAAAAAGAAATAAGTTTTTTATTTGCAACTTCCAAATTCACGTCATAGCTTTTTTTATCTAATTTAAGCAAGGCATAGATTTCATTTTGAGAATCAAGGTCTTTTCTGATAATATTCAATTTTTTATAAATCTTAATGGAATCTTTCCAATATTTATCATTTATCGAAGATAAAAAAATATTAATTTGATCTTTATTTAATCCAATTCCTACGAGTTTTTCTCCAATGTCCTGGTTTTTTAATTTTGCCATTGGTTTTTTTCAAAGCCTCCTGGTAATTGAAAAAGGCCAACTAGGAATTTTGAAAAAATTTCTTGCCTTCGGGGGTAAAAATTTAATTTTGCCATCCAAAAGAACGAGATAATAGGTTTATAGACTTTTCTGTTTTGTTGCTTCTAGTTAGTATCTAACACTTCTGCTAGTAAAAACTAAAATAAATAAAAAAGTGAACATTAAAGCATCATTTCTAAAGATTGCACTGGCAATTGCCCCCAAAAATGAAATTAATAAAATTGTTTCAAACCATTTGTGTCCTACATGCAGTTCATCTTTTGCGATTGATGCCACCAGTTTTCCTAAAAAAAATGCGATAACTAAAGCAATTATTCCAAAACCAATTTGAATGAGGGTATACATACATAATTTAATAAATAATTCTTTTTAGATTTAACTATGTATAAAAAATATCTTATTGTTGCAAGTAAAAAAGATTTGGCAGGAACAAATATTGTCACACAACTTTCACAATACCGGGAAAATCCAATGCTTTCTTCTATGAAAGATAAACCTGGTTTTGACTTTTATTTGGTTGAAGAAGATATGTTGCAGACAGAAAATTTAGATTTAGAAAAAATTAATAGATATGATTTTGTAATTTTTGCATCAAAGCATAGTTCAAAAAAAGGGGGGAAAACTCTTTCCGTTCATGCTCCTGGAAATTGGGGGGTGGCAGAGTTTGGAGGGGAATCAAAAAAAGTTTGTAAGACTTCTGCAATTTTTTTAAAACAACTTTTCGAAAAACTTCAAAATAAGAAAGTTGAACATAATTTGAATAAATATGAAACAACAATGGAAGCAACACATCATGGCCCCCTAATAGAAAAACCCTGTGTTTTTATTGAAATTGGTTCAACAGAAACAGAATGGAAAGACAGAAGAGCGGGGTTTGCAATAGCACAAACAATTCTAGAAACAATAAAAGAGTTTAAAGAAAATCCTTATAATGAAGTTGCGATTGCAATTGGCGGACCACATTATTGCCCTGGATTTAATAAATTACAATTAAAATCAAATGTTGCAATTTCCCATGTAATCCCTCAGTATGCTTTGCCCTTGACAGAAGAAATGATAAAAGAGGCAATAGAAAAAACTGCGGAAGAAGTAGATTTTATTGTTCTTGATTGGAAAGGATTGGGGAAAGTGGAAAGTAGAAACCAGGTTACCGAAATTCTTGATAAATCCTATCTTGGATATAAGCGTAGTTCTAAAATAAATAGATAAAAATAAAAAAAATAATGCCCCAATTTTCTAATTGGGACTTATGAATAATAAAACTCAAATTATCTTTTTTTCCAAGCAACCAAACCGATAATTATAATGTATGCTAAATTTCCAATAAGACCAATTCCAGGAAGAATCCACAATACTTTAGCTAAACTCAACCATCCAGGATAATTTAGTGTTTCATAAACTCTCCAATGAGAGATTACAAGCAACACAAAAAATGCGAGCCATCCAAAAACTGGAATTAAAGATAAAAATATCCACGCCCAATGAAACTTGCCTAGCTGTAACCACATTGCCAAGTTTGCAAATGGAATCCACGCAAGCCAGGGTCTTTTATATTTTTTCTTCTTTGCAACAGATTGCCATGCAAGAGCAAAATAAACATAAAATCCAATGTATACAAGAATCATTGCAAAAAGTCCTAGCGCGAGAGTAAATCCGCCGATTGAACCAAGTGCAGCTCCACCGAGAAGGCCTTCCTTCATTGAAGCAATATCTGTAAAGTTCATTGAAGCAATATCTGTAAAATTATATGTCATAAATCAACCTCCTTTTAATTAAAAGAAAAAGTTTGTTTATATTCTGTGATACGAATAAAAAAATAAAAAATAAAATTTAGGGTTTTAATTCTGAACCCAAGTAATTCCTTCAAAGTTATGTTTGGTTGCAATTAAAATTACATCAATTAACCACCAGATTCCAAATCCTCCTGCAGTTATTAGTTTTAAAATTCCTTGCCAAATATGTCCCATTATGAAACGATCTACTCCGAGAGTACCAAAAACAATACTCATAATAAGTGCAAGAACCCAATTAACTTCTTTTTTTCCTTTTGCCATTAAATCACCTCCTTAAATTTAAAAAATAAATATTATTTATATAGCTTTTCAAAACTTTTATTAAGATCAATTTTGTTATTTACTGTATGAACAAAAAGTTAAAAGCAAAAATTGCACTTCTTGAACCAAAAGCGAGAAATCAAATTGAGGCACTTTTTGCAAACATGAATGATTCAATTTCTCTCCTTTATGATATTGCAACAACTGATGAAAAAACTGGTTTATACAATAATAAATTTTTTGAAGCAACTTTGGAAATGGAATTAGAAAAGGCAAGGCGAGGGCAACAAAGACTTTCAATGATGATGATTGATATAGATTTTTTTAAGAAAGTTAATGATACATATGGCCATATGAAAGCAGATGAATTATTGGAACAATTAGCAACTGTTGTAAAAAGAGAAATTAGAAAATCAGATATCGCTGCAAGATTTGGAGGAGAAGAGTTTATGATGTTATTACCAGAAACTTCATTAAATAAAGCAAAAAAACTTGCAGCAAGATTAAAGGAAGCAATTGCAAAAGATAAGTTTCTAAAAAAACATGGAATTAAAGTAAGTGGTGGAATCACAGAATATCGAAAAATGGATAATAAAAAAAGAATGAAGGTTAGAGTTGATAAAGCTCTTTATGAGGCAAAAGAAACTGGCCGAGACAAGTTTATCGCAATGAAATAATTACTTCTTAGCTTTAGTTTCTGCTTTTCCAATCCAGATTGTAACCAATACTGCGATTATTGTAACAATAACAGCATAACTAATCATTGCGCTAAGAGAACCTGTTTCTCCAAATAGACTTTTAAAAATTGCTTGAATTGCACCGTTCCAGGCCAAAGCAGCAACAAGTCCAAAAGCAGCAATAATCAATGCAGATAATTTTTCGATTATAGCTTTTTTCATTTATTTTTCCTCCTTTTTAATTTTATTTAGTTTAATAAGAACGCCTCAGGCAGGAGTCGAACCTGCCCACCCCGAAAGGTCCAGATTAGCAATATAACATAAATTATTTATTTAATACTGGTTTTCAATTATGTTTTTTATTTTAACTGGTTTTTTTATTCCTTTTAATTTTAATTCTTTTTTATTAGAACCAGCAGTATTTATCTCAATGTTTCCAATTTCAAAAGATTTTTCTAAAAAGTTTTGTTTTAAATGAAGGTCTTGAATTTTAGAATAATTCACGCTTGAAACGTTGTTACCAAGAAAAGTATGTTCGTAAATAACTCTTTCAGTTGTAATATAATATTTTGTTTTTCTTCTATCAACTTCTATTAATAAAATGTAGATAATTCCAATTCCATAAAGGAAACAAAGAGCCCCTCCAAATATATAATGTAAAAAAAATTCCGCAGGATTAGGAATTATTTGCTTTAGGACTTTTTCTCCTTTTTTTAATCCGATGTTTTCATAATTCTCCATAAATAATTGAGATTTTCTTCATATTTAATCTTTTCTAAATAAAAAAGAAAAATCCCTCCGAAGAGTGGAGTCCAATAGCTACTACGAATTATCGTGTAAAAATTATAATTTAAAGTTTATTTATGAAAATTATCCAATTTTTTATCCAAAAAATAAGATAACAATCTTAATTCATTCTTCTCATTAAATAATATGGGAAAAATAATTCAAATTAAATATAACCAAGAAACAAAGAAAACAATTATAACATTAGAAGTTCCAAAAGAGGAAATAATTGGATTAAAACTTAATTCTGAATTAAAACAATAAAAATTAAATAATATTAAATTGAAAGTTTTATAAAGAAGTAATACATTGGTATTACATGGACATTGACAATATTTTTAAGTCGGATAAAAAAGATGTAATGCTCACTTTAAGGATTAGTGAAAAAGAAAAAAGATTTATAGATAAAAATAATATAAGCCCAAGTGCATTATTCAGAGAATGTTTAAATGACTTAGAGGAAAGTACAGTTTTTAATAAAAAAATACAATTAAAAAAAGCCTGGAAGGAATCATGTAAAAAAGGAGATGAAAGATTTAGCGTATGTGTAAATTGTGGTAAAATATATTTAGGGAAAGCGGCAAATTTAGAGAAAAACATTAGAGTTTGTAAAACATGTGCTGAGAAAACATGAAAGTTAGATAATTTTATAATTAAAAATA
>JABIDC010000009.1 GCA_018651925.1 archaeon
AAAAAGATTCAACCCTTCCAGAAGCATCATAAGATCCTGAACGATGTTGTATTGTTGCATACCATCCTTCATTCAAATCAAATGGAACAATTGCAGGCAATCCCTTGTATGGTTCTTCTTCATAATATCTCAAAACAGGATTAGAATAATGATTCTTATATGTATTCTCATCATATTCTTCAAAATAAAAACTATAGGGAGGGCTAATTTCAATTCCCGCAGAATCGTAAACCTTTTTTTCAGTATACTTATTGCCTTGGTTTTCTAAAATATACAAATATCTTTTCCCAGAAGCATCATAAATAATTGCAACAGGTACATCATCCAAAAATTCAGTATTCAAACCAAAACCTTCTTTTGCTTCTCCAAATGTTAATCCAAGATAAGGCATAGATTTGTAATCAATTGTTGAAACAAAACTAGTTTTTTCTAAAGGAATTCCAGTTCTTTGATTAAAATCAGCTAATTCTAATTCTCTTGCTTGAACAGAAGAAATCCCTCCAATCACAGAAATCAATTCTCCTTCTCTTAATCCCCCACTTAGTTGAGAATTTAATTCCAAAGACTTTAATTCGTCCATTGAAATCAAAGAAGAATTCAAACCATCAACAAATTCTTCTATACCAACAGTTCTTCCTTGAATCTCAACATTTCCATTTGGAAAAATATCATTCAAATTTGTTTTTAACTCAGTACGATAAGAGTCAGATAAATAAGCTTTTCTTAAAGCATCATTATCTAATTGATCCCCAAAAATAGAAGAAACTTGAGTATAATCTCCTGAAGCTTGCATTTCCTTAATTTTTTCATTTTGAGATTCAATAATTTGCCTATATTCTTCAACTTCTAAATCTATCTCATCCGATTTTTCTAACAAACATTTTTCCTTGCTGGCAAAATCTCCTTCTTC
The DNA here is from genome assembly GCA_018651925.1 of archaeon. Lineage (GTDB taxonomy): Archaea > Nanobdellota > Nanobdellia > Pacearchaeales > GW2011-AR1 > JABIDC01. The sequence continues at coordinate 911 of JABIDC010000009.1, forward strand.
AACCAATGCTTCACAACGATCATTCCATCCACCTTTTCCATTCATAACATTATCTCTTGCTAAACCTTCTCCTCCAGAAAAGAAAGCATTTGATAATAAATTTTTCAAAGTGAAATAAGCACCAGTCGCCATACAAGCAGTATTCAATCCATCAACAACTTTTCCAACATTATCTGAAAATCCCTCCCACCGAGCAATTGTATCTTTTAATCCAGCAATTTTTTCCTTAATCTTTGTTGGAGACAATTGAATTGCTCTTTTTTCTACAGCTACATTGAATCTAAAATCTGCTGTCCCATAATTAGGATCAATCTTTGGTAAAACAGTAACTTTCGCAGACTCAACTAAATTAACTTTATCCAATGTGAAAGAATATTTGCTTCCAAAATTTTTAGATTCATCAATTCTTAAGACCTCATTAGAATCAAACAAAATATCCTTTCCTTCCTTGAAAAGTCCTTTTTGAAGAGAAATTTCTACCTTAATAGAATCTTTACTTAAATCAACCAGTCGCATAAAGTTTCCTTCATCATCTAAATAAACAACTTTATTTAATTCCAAATTATATTTTTCAAGAGCATTAGAATCCTCAACACCTTTAACATAAACCACTGCTCCTGCGTCAGAGAAAGTTGGCTCATAAACTCCCTCCAAATTAATGTCAATCAATTTTTTATTGATCGTAAATCTTTGAACAGAAATTTTTGAATTTGAAAGACCTTCTTTTGAACAAATTTTTTCAAGAGAAGAATCATTTATCTCCCCATATTTTTCAACATAAAGGTCACAAATTTCTTGAACACTTTTTTTCAAATCAAGAAAATACATTAATTTAATTTTGGCTTCAATTGTCTCTTGTCCTTTTGTCTTTTCCTCACCATCCGGATATCTTGTTCCAGCAAAACCATCCAAAATTAAATCATATTCATGAATTGCAGAATTATAATTATCCAGAATTTCTCCTTCCAGAATTAAATCTCTTGGTTCTGCAAGACCTACAAATTCGACCTGAGAATTTACAAGTTTTTTTGTTCCCCCTTGTTTAATTCCTACAAATTTAGTTCCTTCAAAAACTCCTTTTATTGCTCGTTGAATATTTCCAACTGCAGAATTAAACATATTTTTTGTAATTTCGAATACATTTGATTGGCCCTTATTTTGTTGATATTCAAAACTCGTTGCAACCCTTTCAACGGTTGCAAGGTCAGAAAGACTAAGCTTCACCCCTTTATCTTCATGAAAAATTACAAACTCTGCATCAATAGTTTTTGATTCTCCCAAAACATCTACTTCTTGAACATAACCCAAATAAACAAAACGATCCTCTCCATTATCTTCTGTCTTAAAAATTCTCTGCCCAAAATCAAATTCTTCAGAAATCCCATCAATTTTTAATTCTATTTTTGGAACAGAAGTTAATTCAACAGTTTTTCTTCCTTGTGAATCATCTTTGCAGGATATAGTGGTAGTTTCTAAAATTCCAACTTTTTCAACATCTCGGACTTGACATTTTCCATCTTGAAAAGTGTCTCCTTTCTGTAACTCTAAAACTTCCCCATTAATATTTAACTTTGCTCGTATGTCTGGACTTTCAATTGAATCTAATCTTAATTTAAATCCTGCAGAACAATCCATTCCAGGCAAATAAATATAATTTGAACTTTCTCCTTCATCTAAATTAACTCCTGCAACTTTTTTATTCTCTTGATAAACTTCAATTTCTGCAGAATTTTCTGTAATTTCCTCTACTTTCAATATTCCTAACTTATTCCAAAAAGAATATTGTCCTCTTTTTTCATCCCATTCATCATCTCCAAGAGAAGGAATATAATAAGTAGCTCTTCCAATATTAAATGCATTTTCAATATCATAAGAAATTCTTGCAGTTAAATTGCCAGAAATAAATTCTTCAATAGCACTTGCATTTCTTTGTTGTTTTAAAGTAATTGCCACATATCCAACATTATTTGAAAAAGATTCATCTAAATAAACTTCCCTATCAATTGCAGCTCTCGAAGGGAAGAAGCCAACGCTTCTAACTGAACGAGGATATTGCCCAGTGATTGAAATACTTTTGATTGCATCAACATCAATTAAGGGATTTACTTTAAATGCTTCAATTTGACAAAAAACAGTAACATCTTGTTCTTCAAGCAAAGCACTTGGAACGATTGAAGGTGTACATCCGAAAGGAGCTATTTGAAAAATAAAATCTTGTCCTTCTTCACATTTTTGTTGATAATTTTCTGCACCATATTTTGAAACCCCCGGGGAATCATATCTATATGTAGAATAAGAATAAGCAGAAATAGTCCCAACTAAAAAAAGTGAAACAATAAAAAGAAGACCTAAGATTATTTTTTTATCTTTCATTGAAAATAAACGCTTGCCCCCTTTTCTTCAAATAAATTGTAATTATCTTGCAATTGATTAATTGTCACTGGCTTTGGAAAACTTTCTACATCAATAACAATTGAATTTGAATTCTCCAAAGTAGATTCTAAAACATAAACTTCATCTTTTCCCCCTCCAGAAAGAGCATTAGTAATCGCTTGCTCAGGCAAATTAATTTCATAACATTCTTTTTCGGTTAATCCGATAAATCCTCCAATACCAGAGCGAGGAACATCGACACATTGTTCTTGAGTAGTTGAGCCTAAAGTTAAACTAACGTTTTTATAAATTTGTACATGGATTTCATATTCTCCTTCTGCCAAAGAAATAGTTTTTTGTTGAGGATAAAGAATCGTTCTTGAGAATTCCGGAGAATCAAAAATAACCATTGCATCTAAATTATAATCTTTAGAATCTAACTTTAAATTAATCTCTAATTCATATTCTTTATCCATAATTAATTCCATACTTCCCTCATCAACTGTAGAAAGAGAAACAATTTGCTCTCGATAGCCTTCAGCATTTGCAACTAAATTTCCATTAACACATTGAGGGAAAAATAAATTCTCTTCAGAAGAATTTCCAATCTTACAAGATTCTCCTAAACATTCGTAAGTAATATCTGCTAAAACAGGATTCAAATTTTTATCATAGGTTCTTACTAAAATTAAAGTATCCGGATATTTACAAACTTCACTTTCATGAAAACCAGAAGCAACTGCGGGCAATGCTTCTCTTTCTTTATTCCCCCTGATTGCAACAGCCATTGGAAATTGAAAAATCTCTTCTTCAGAATAAACTTGAGCCAAAACAGGATAATTAACATTATAAACAAAATGATAAGGAACATAACAAAAGCCTAAAATTCCCAAGCCTGCAGAATTTCCAACAGGTTCAGCCATAAGCAAATTTCCTTCACTAGGATTCACCTCAAAAGAATGTGCCCAATTTTTAGAATTCATGAATCTCACGCCATAATCTATTTCCAAATCAACTACAAAATAAGCATCTTCTTCATCTTCGATTAATTCTCCAGATTTTTTCAATGCCATTGTGTTTAATTCGATAGAAGATTCCAAATCTGAAAAAACCTCATCTGCAACCCAAATTTCTGGAGCACAACCAATTTCAACTCCATCAACAGGGGCATTAAGTCTTAAAATATCGATTGCATATTTTTCTAAAAATAAATCTGTTTGTTCTTTTTCATAAATTTGTTTTGCAGAATCATACAACCCTGAAAGTTCAGAAGAAACCACCACCTCATGATCTTTAACAACAACAGTTTCATTTGCTTTTGAAAGCTCTAAATCCAAATCCATTTTAATAATTACTTCCCCCTCTACAATTTCTACCTTGCTTTCTGCCCCTTCAAATTGGATATCTGCTCCTTCCGAATAATATTCATCAAGATTACAATTTTCTATTTCTTTTGAAACAAAAGTAGCTAAATCTTTTTCCATCATTGTCTTAGTCGGAATTTGTTCCCTCACCCTTCCAGCAAAATCTAAATAATACCAATAAGGGACAGGCACACCAGCAAAATCTAATTGTGAAGAAAAAGGAGAATAACTAGATCCAGATTCAAACTCGGGAACTTCAATATATCCTCCCTGCTGTTCTAAAATTTTAATTCCTAACAAAGCGTCCTCTTCCAAACAAGATAAAAAATGATTATATATTGGAGATAATTCTGGAGAAAGGTCTACTCTTGAAGGACTTTCCCTCGCTAAAAAATAAATAATTGTTGCAGCAACAAGAATTATTGCAATTATGACAAAAATAGTAACTTGCCCTCTTTTACTCCCCTTTAATTCCATAAAAAAAATATGCAAATTATGTATATAAATCTTATTGGAATTGAATAGAATGTTTATATTTCTTTAAAAAACCAAAACCAGAAAAAACAAGCAAAATACCTGAAAGAAGATAAATAATCGGTTCTGCAATCAAAACCATTTCAGGAAGAATAAAAAAATTCAAAGCCTCGTTAATTAAATAAATTGCACAAACTAAAAAAATAAAAAATCCAAAATTAATAAAACCCTTTTTCATAAAAAAATTAAACCTTTCTTTTATTTAAACTTTTCCGGCCCTTTTTCCCTCCAGAGATTTGACCAAAATTTCCTTTCAATGTTTGAAAGGAAAACTTTTCCTTATCTAATTTTGAAACAAAACATAAATCAGAAAAAACTTCTTCAGATAAAAGCCTTTTTTCAGAAAAATAATTTTTCATTGTTGAATAATTTAAATCAAATCTCTCAGATAATTCTTTCAAAGTTGGACAATCCAATGCAATTAAAACTTCTTTAAAAAATTCTCTTTGTTTCCCCGGACTAAATTTTATTCTCTTCATAATATCGCTCCGGGACCACACTATAAAAAACTTTATAAAGCGAAAATTAATCCTAAAACTATGAAGCTCCCTAAAGAAACAAATAGATTTTGTCCAACCTGTAATAAAAAAACAGATCAAAAAATAAAATCAGTTGGAACTGGATTCAAGAGGGGAAGCATGACACGTGGAGGAGGAAGAATCCGTGCAAAACTAAGAGGATTAGGAACTGGAATTGGAAACCTTGGAAAATGGGGCTCAAAACCAGCACAAGCAAAACATAAACGTAAAACTAAAACAACTAAAAAAACTAACTTGATGTACACATGTAAAGTATGTGGTAAATCTAAATACCAAAAGAAAGGTACAAGAACAAGTAAATTAGTACAAGAATAAAATGGCAATAGCAAAAAGAAAAAAAAGATTTTTTGATGTAGAAATTCCAATTATCAAAAAAGAAACTCAATTAAGAGCATACGAGATGAAGGAACTTGAAGGAAAATATTTGAAATATGATTTAACAAGATTCCTTAGAGGAAAAGGAACTTTAATGCAATTCAAAGTTAAAATGCAAGATGAAAAAGCAATTGCAACTCCAAGAAAAATTCAATTACTTCCCTTTTTCCTAAAAAGAATGGTTCGAAAGGGAACAAACTATGTAGAAGATTCTTTTTCAACAGAAACAAAAGATGCGCAAGTGAGAATCAAACCATTTTTAGTAACTAGAAGAAAAGTTTCAAGAAATGTTAGAAAAGCATTAAGAAACTTGGCAAAAGAAGAACTAGTAAATTACCTAAAAGAAAACACCACCGAAGTTGTATTTGAAGATATTTTAAAAAACAAATTGCAAAAAGAATTGAGTCTAAAATTAAAGAAGATTTATCCTTTGTCTCTTTGTGAAATAAGAGCATTAAAAATTGAAAAAGATCTTGACCTTGCTCCAAAAGAAGAAGAAAAAGTTGAAGTTAAAAAAGAATAACTCTTTTAAACTAATTATTCTCAATAAATTACATAAGCCTGCGTAGCTCAGTGGCAGAGCGGCTGCCTTGTAAGCAGTAGGTCGGGAGTTCAAATGTCTCCGCAGGCTTAGATTTTTTTTAAAGATCTAAGAATATGCGGGCGAAAATTTTTCAAAAATTTTCAGCCCAGGCTTTTTTTAGATCTTCTCCACAGCATAAACAAAAATTATTTTTTTATCAGTTTCAATTCTCTGACATTTAACTTTCTCATCAAATTTTAAATTCTCTCTTAATTCCCGCGGAATAAGAAAATATTTTGTTGCTTCATTTGTTCCACGTTGAGAAAGATTTGTAGTAATCTCTGTAGCTTCTTCAGAGAAAAGATAAATATTTTTAATATGTCCTTTTAATTTTAAAGATTCCTCATAGTCCATTTCAACCTCCACATGGACTTTTTCTCCTTTTGTAGCTTTTATGCCGATAATTGTTCCCACAGTAATGATAACGAATCCTAATTTAAAAATTCGATTATAATAGAATAAAGGCTCAATTTTATAAACACTATTCCCATTCTGGGATAAATAAATAAAAAAGATACAAGGTGGGAGAAATAATTAATTCAAAGCTGAACTCTAAAAATAAGATATTATTAAAATTAGAAATTTCAGAAAAAGAACTAGAAGAACTGAAAGGAAGCCTCAGAAAAATCTCTTTATTTTGTGGAGATTTATGCCAAACAGATTCTCAAATTAGTCAAAGAGGAATTAATGGAGTTACAAAATATTTTAAAATCCCTCTTCAAATAAGATCAAAAAGAAAAATAACTGAAAAAATATCTTATCAAAAAGCAGAAACTCTAACAAAAACCTTCTATATTTATTCTGCTAGAAAAAATTAAAAATTATTTTAATTTAACTGCAGTACCATAGGCAACCATTTCTGAAGCTCCATCCATAATCATCGAAGTCACAAATCGCATTCCAATAATTCCATCTGCTTTCCTTTCAATTGCCGAATTAACCATTCGATTATAAGCTTCATCTCTTGCATTATTTGCCATGTCCGTATAAGTTTTAATTTCTCCCCCAATTAAATTTTTTAAACTTGCAGCAATATCCCTTCCAATATTTCTTGCTCGAACAGTACTTCCCCTAACAACCCCTAAAATTTCTACAACTTCTTTTCCAGGAATCACTTCTCCGGTTGTAACAATTACTTTATTCATTTTTTACCTCCCAAAGAATTTATTTGTTCAATCTTATCTTCATTATTATTAATCAGGATAAAAATTCCTAAGAGAAATAAAATTCCCCCATAAATATAGAATACAAAAGAAATAAAAATTCCCAAGAGTAAAAAAATAATTCCTGCTCCCAAAACCAAAATCCCTGAAATTTTATTATCCATAATAAATCTAACAAAAAAAGATTAATAAACCTTACTTCTCTAAAATTTCTACTTTAGATCCTTCGATCAAAATCTTTGTAATTTCTTTTGATAAGTTTGCAATCTGCCCCTTACTAAATGGGCCAACAGAATTACCATCAAACCCAACAAATTCAGAAACGTCTTCTAAAAAAACAACAAGATCATTACTTTGATCGATAACTTCTTGCCCATTTAAATTTTCATTCAACCTTTTTTCAGAAGCTTCAAGACATTTCATTAAATCCTCAAATAAGGCCTTTTCAAAACTTAACATGTTATTGAAATCTTGCTTAGAAATTCCAGTCTCTGCTGCAACCAAAATTAAATTTAGAATTTTTTTTCTTCTACGAATAATCAATTCTTTAAATAAAGTAACAGCATTTTCTAATTGCTTCTTATTTTTAAGCAAAACATCTGAAAAAACATCATCATTTGCAGACATTGCCTCTTTTTTTTCCTTCAAATATTTAGAAACCTCATTTACAAAATTCTTAGCAATAGGTTGTAATTGACCAGAATATCTTTCTTTTCTTGCAGCTTCGTAAATTTCATTATAAGTTATCATAATCTCTCCACTACAAAAATCCCATTATTCTTTATAAAAATTTAGATAAATAAGCGATTAAATGGGTTTTTCAAGATAAATTTATTAAGTCCCATCACTGAAAAAATTTATGGAAAAGGTGATATTAATAATAAGAGATGGCTGGGGCTACAGAAAAGATAAAGAAAATAATGCTATTGCAAATTCAAAAACTCCTTTTACCAATTACTTAATGAAAAATTTTCCCACCACCCTATTAGATGCATCAAACGGAGCAGTCGGACTCCCAACAAAATACCAAGGAAACTCAGAAGTAGGACATTTAACTCTTGGTTCTGGAAGAATAATTGAAGAATCTTTAGTCAGAATAAACAAATCGATAAAAGACAAATCTTTTTTTAAAAATAAGGAATTTTTAAATTCAATAAATTATGCAAAGAAAAACAAATCTTCACTTCACTTAATTGGGCTTATGCAAACAGAGGGAGTTCATGCACATTTAAATCACTTATTTGCACTTTTAGATTTATGCAAACAAAAAAAATTCAAAAATGTGAAAATCCATGTAATCACAGATGGGAGAGATTCTCCTCCAAAAAATAGCCTAAAAAATTTAAAGCTTCTGGAAAATAAAATTAAAGAAATTGGCTTTGGAGAAATTGTTACAATTTCTGGAAGATATTATGCAATGGATCGAGACAAAAGATGGAATAGAACAAAGAAAGCATATGATTGTATAATGAATTCAAAAACAAAATTCAAATTTGAAACTCCGGAATGGGAGATTAAAGAAAACCACAATCACAAAATAACAGACGAATTTATTTTTCCTTCCGCAAAAGAAAGTTATAATGGAATTAAGAAAAAAGATTCAATAATCTTTTATAATTTCCGAACAGATAGAATGCGGCAATTAATAAAAGCGATTGTAAAGAAAGAATTTTCCCCATGGCAACGAAAGAAAAGAAATCTATATGTTGTTGCAATGACAGAATATTACAAGCCAATGAATGCAAATATTGCATTTAAGGACATTAAAATTCCAAATCTCTTAGGAGAAATAATTTCAGAAGCAGATAAATCTCAACTGAGAATAAGTGAAACTGAAAAATATGCTCACGTGACATTTTTCTTCAACGGGCAAATTGAAAAAGCAAATAAAAAAGAAGACCGTATATTAATCCCCTCTCCAAAAGTTGCAACTTATGATTTAAAACCAGAAATGAAAGCAAATCAAATCGCAAATGAACTTGTAAAAAATATCAAAAAGAAAAAATATGATTTCATTGTAACTAACCTAGTAAATTGTGACATGGTTGGGCACACTGGAATAACTCCTGCAATCAAGAAAGCAACAGCGGCAGTAGATGAAGCGTTAGAAAAAATAACTTTAACAGGATTAAGAAATAATTATACAGTTTTAATTGTAGCAGACCATGGAAATGCAGAAGACCAAAGGCCAAAATGGATTACAAGCCATACAATAAATCCTGTGCCTTGCATTTTAGTTTCGTCAAATAAAGAATTAAACAAAATAAAACTTGAAAAAGGGAAAGGATTGAAAGATATTGCTCCAACAATCCTACAACTAATGGAAATCCCAAAGCCAAAAGAAATGACTGGAAAATCAATAATAAAAATAAATAAAAATAAATATTTAATTCAATTAATTATAACTTAATCTCAATTTCATAATCTTCAGGGAAAACATCTTCATTAATTCCGCTTAAACTAACTTCCCAAAGAGAATCCTTAAAGACAAAAATTCCCTTAATAATTTTAAGATTTCCCAATTCAATTAATCTTCCGGAAAAACTCCCAAGCTCTTCTTCACTTCCAAAACGAACTAATTTAAAATTAATTTCTTCAGAAAAAGAATCTCCGTCAATTAAATAATGTTCTCCGTCAATTAATGCCTTTCCAACTAAACCCTTTTGATTCTTCAATAAACTTAATTCAAGAGGATAACCAATAGATTCATTTCCAGAAAGAATGTATCCCTTTCCCTCAAAAAAAGAATCTCCAGATAATTGCCCTTCAAAAAGGTAAATAATTTTTCCAAAGACAGAAGAATTTGAATCTTCTCCAATTAACTGAACATTAAACAAACCCTCCCCCATGTTTCTTGAAACAACCATTAAAGAAAATTCTTTGGATTCTCCTGCATTAAGATTAAATTCTGAATTAAAAATCCCCCCCACAAGATTATCTTCAGAAGAAAATTTTAATTTATAAGAATAAGAACTATTTAATTGAGAATCATGTTTATCAGTTACAATTAATTTATAATTTGCAGAACCATCTTCTGTTTTTTGAATAAATGGTGTAATATCTAGACTTGAAAAACTTTCTTCAATTGTTGAAGAAAAAAACTGTTTATTATTCAAAGAAAATAAATTGGCCGAATTTTGGTCTAAAGAATTTGCAAAAACTCCAAAAGTAAGAAAAAAGATTATTCCAAAAGACCCCAAAATTAGAAATAACTTTGATTTTTGTATTTTCATATTTTTTATATTTTAATAACGCTTTATTTATACTCCCGCGATTTAATTTTACATAATCAAAATATAAAAAAACTATATATCATTGTAGATGGAACCAACTGGAACTATCTTAATTTCAAGATTTTATTTTTTCCTTCCCCAACACGATAGAGAATTCTCTTTTTTTCCAGATTCAAAATATACCTTGTAAAGCTAGCCTTAGGAATTTTCAAAAGTTCTCTCAACTCTTTTTGTCTCATTTCTTTCTTCATCAATTTATTAATAATCAATTCTTCATTTTTATTTACAAATGGAAAAATCCCTTTCATTTTTCGCTCTTTCTTTTTTCGTAAAAATAAAAGAATAACAACTACTAAAACAATTAAAATGAATCCTAGAAAAAAAGAAAGATAATTCTTCTTTTTAACTTCTGTTTGATATTTTACTTTAAAAGAAAGTTTTTCATTTTTCCCAATTAAATGAATCATTTTTTTATCAAAATTTACAACTCCTTCAATTCCTTCAGTGCTAATAATAGATTGCAAATTATTTGGGAGATACAAATCAATTAGAATAATTTCATACTCTCCTAAATCCAACGAAAATTCCCAAATTCCTTCTTGAGAATCCAAATAATTATTCGAATAAGTTAAAATCTCTCCTTTTTCTAAGAAAATTCCCGATTCATTTATTGCTTGTTCACTTTCTAAATAAAATAAAGGAGTTCCATCCTCTTGTATGTGAATTTCGCCAATAACGGAATCAGAAGAGATTAAAGGCAAAACACATAGAAATGCAGCCAAAAACAAAATATTCTTCATCAAAAAATAAACTTAACTAAATTTATAAATCTTACAATTCTTAAATTAATATGTTTGGAAAATTAAAAAATAAGTTAAAAGATTGGACAGAAAAAGTCTCTCAAAAAGATGACTCTGACCAACCAGAACCTAAAAAGACTATTGAAAAAAAGACATCACTAAAAAAAGAAATTAAGCCTAAAAAGTCTCCTCTAAAAAAAGAAAAACCAATAGAAAACCCCATCAAAAAAGAACCCTTGCCAGCAGAAGAAACAAAAAAAGAAACCAAATCCTTCTTCAAAAAATTAACTTCTAAAAACATAACAATTTCTGAAGAAGATTTTGAAAAATATTCCGAAGACCTAGAATTTTTACTTTTAGAAAATAACGTTGCTTTAGAAGTGGCAGATAAAATAATCAGTGAATTAAAAGAAAAAATAATAAACCAAGAATTTGAAAAAAAGGATTTAGAAGAATTAATTAGAACTACATTAAAAGAAATAATTGAAGAAGTGTTGGTTGAACCATTTGATTTAATTAGAAAAATTAAAGAAAAAAAAGAACCATATGTAATCTTATTTTGCGGAATTAATGGTTCAGGAAAAACCACTACAATTGCAAAATTTGCAAATAAATTAAAAAAAGAAAACATCTCTTGTGTAATGTCTGCAAGCGACACATTCCGTGCAGCAGCCATTGACCAATTAAAAAAGCACGGAGAAAAACTAAACATCCCAGTAATATCTAGCGATTATGGAACAGACCCAACAGCAGTTAGTTTTGACACAATAAAGTATGCAAAGAAAAACAAAATTGATTGTGTTTTAATTGATACTGCGGGAAGAATCCACACTGCAAAAAATCTCATGGCAGAAATTGAAAAAATAAATAGAATCTGCAAACCAGACACAAAAATATTCATTGGTGAATCAATTACTGGAAACGATTCAGTTGAACAAGTGAAAGCATTTGATGAAGCTGTAAACCTTGATGGAATAATTTTATCTAAAGCAGACATTGATGAAAAAGGTGGAACTGCTCTTTCAGTTGGATACATCACAAAAAAACCAATTCTCTTTTTAGGAACAGGGCAAGAATATGATAAACTAGAAAAATTTGATAAAAAGAAATTCTTAGAAAAACTAGATTTGTAAAAACTCTACTTTCTCAAAAAATTAAGCAAAATTATTGAAATGATTGAAACAATTGCCAAATATCCAAACATTACTTGAGAAGAAACATTCCAAAGAATTCCTGCAATCACTCCTGCGGGAATTCCAACCAACCCAATTATCATATAATAAAATCCATGGGCAGTTCCTTTCATCTCTCCTGCCAAATCTGCAACAAATGCTTTTTGATTTGATTCGACAATTGCCAAAACTAGCCCATATAATGCAAATAGGAAAAATAAAGAAATCAAACTATTAAAATAAATAAATCCTAAACAAACGACTAAAAACAAAATATAACCTAATAATAAAATACTTTTTCTCTCAAACCTATCCGAAAGCTTTCCAAAAGGGATTGCAAAACTAGCAAAGAAAATATTCATAATTGCGTAAAGCAAAAGAGGTAAGAAAATATTTCCAGTTAAATCTTTAGCACGCAAAATCAAAAACATATACATTCCAAAATTAGCAAAGGTAAAAACTGCCGCCACAAAAATAAAATATTTTAATTTTGAACTCAAACTTTTAACACCATAAAAAACACTCCGTTCAGTTGTTTTTATTTTATTCACCTTTAATTTACTAATTGTTAAAATTGAAAAAAGAGAAAACCCTGCAGCAATAAAAATAATTGTTTTATAATCAAAACTAAATTTCCAAAGTAAAAATAATACAATGAGAGAACCTATCACCGCACCCGTTGTATCCATCATTTTATGAAATCCAAACCACCTACCACGATGCGCAGTAGATTCAGCAATAATAGTGTCTCTTGGAGCATCACGAAGTTTTCCAAAACGTTCAAAAGAAACAAATGCAATTAATTGTTGCCAAGATCCAGCAATCCCTAACAAAAATTTAAACAAGACAGAAATAAAATATCCAAATAAAATTATTGATTTTCTATTTCCAGTTCTATCTGAAAAATAACCTCCAAATAACTTAAACAAACTTGAAAATCCTTCTTTCAATCCACTAATAAGACCAACCGCAACTCCTCCTCCTCCGAGGGCAAGAATATAAAATGGCAAAATAGGGGCAACCATCTCACTCCCAATATCATTGAAAAAACTCGATCTCCCAAGGAGCTTAATATTATCGTGTCTTTGTTTCTTTGTCTTTTCCGAAATAGGTAAAGGCCCTTCACTCTTTTTCTTCATAAAACTTACACCAAAAACATTTATTTAAATCAATCGAAAACCCTAAAAACACGCTATTTCTTTATTATTTATGCTAGAGAAACTTGGTGGAGCAATAAAAAAAGCAACAGACAAAATAGCGAATGCTATCTTTCTTGATAAAAATTTAGTTCAATCGATTGTAAAAGACCTACAAAGAGCATTAATTGAAGCAGATGTGAACATCATGTTGGTAAAAGAAATCTCAGATAAAATTAAACAAGCTGCAATTGATGAAAGAATCAAAGAAATTGATAAAAAAGAACATGTAATCAAGCTATTGCATGAAGAATTATTAAGAATTCTTGGAGAACATAAAAATTTAGAATTGCAAAAACAAAATCGGATTATGCTTCTCGGACTTTATGGTGCAGGAAAAACCACCACAATTTCTAAACTTGCAAACTATTACCAAAAGAGAGGGAAAAAAGTTGCAACAATTTCTTTAGATGTTCATAGGCCAGGAGCCCCAGAACAATTGCAACAATTAGCAGAACAAAATGGATTAACTGCATTTGTGAATTTGACAGAAAAAAACCCAGAGAAAATTTTAAAAGAATTTGAAAAAGATTTGAAAAAATATGAAGTAGTTTTAATTGATACCGCAGGGAGACATAACTTAGACAAAGATCTTGTTAAAGAAATTAAAACTTTAAATAAAAAAATAAAGCCCACAGAAAGAATTCTGGTTATGCCTGCAGACATTGGACAAACTGCAAAAACTCAAGCAAAAGAATTTCAAGATGCAGTTGATATCACAGGGGTTATTATTACAAGAATGGATTCAACAGCAAAAGCAGGAGGAGCATTAACCGCATGTGCAGAAACAAAAGCTCCAGTTTATTTTATTGGAAATGGAGAGAAAGTAAATGACATTGAAGAATTCAATCCAGAAACATTCTTATCGAGACTTCTTGGAATGGGAGACCTTTCTTCATTAATGGAGAAAATCAAATCAGTAATTGACGAAAAAGGCCAAGCAAAAATGCAAAAGCAACTTGAAGCAGGAAAGATTTCATTGACAGATGTTATCGAACAAGTAAAATCCATGAGCCAATTAGGAGGATTTGATAAATTAAAAGGAATGATTCCAGGAATGAACAATGCAAAAATCCCAGACAACTTAATGCAAAACCAACAAGATAAAATTGCAAAATGGGAACACATCATTAAATCAATGACCCAAGAAGAAAGAGACAATCCAGAAATTCTAAAAAAAGAAACAAAAAGAATTAGCAGAATCGCAGAAGGTTCAGGAGTAAATAACTCAGATATACGAGCACTTCTAAAACAATATGACATGTTAAATGACATGATGAAAATGGGACCAGACATGGACATGTCGCAAGGAATGGATGAAAAGCAAATGAAGAAATTAATGAAGAAATTTGGTAAAACAAAGAAGATGAGGTTTTAGTAACCAGTTCCACCCTAACCTTTTTATAACAAAATCGTTTAATTAAAAACATGAAAAACAAAATACTTTTAGTAATATTCGCAATTTGTTTGATTTCTTCAATCGTCCTGGCAACAATCCCGGCAGAAGAAGCTTGCGGAACAGATAACGAAGGGATTAATGGTTGTCAAATTGTAGAAAAATCTTCCTATGCACAAACAATCGGAATAAATAATAGTTACTTCGGAATTATTGCTTTCTTGGCATTAATTGTACTAACAGTTTCACAAATAAAAAAACCCACAAAACACAAAAAGAGATTCATCATGATTGGTATTGCTCTCTCTTCAATAATGGCAGTTTATTTTTTATTCCTACAATTCTTTGTAATTAAAGCATTTTGCAAATATTGTTTAATCGTAGACATTGGAAGCATCTTCAGCTTAATTGCATTATTCTACTATCGAAACCATGACTACTAAAATAATTGCACAAGGAGCAGAAGCAATAATCACCTTAGAAAAAAATTTAATTTTAAAAAATAGAATAAAAAAGTCATATCGAATTTCAGAATTAGATGAAAAAATAAGAAAACAAAGAACCAAAAAAGAAATCAAACTTTTAACAAAAGCAGCAGAAATAATTAATTCTCCGTTACCAATTGAAACAAAAGATTTTGACAAAATCCAAATGCCCTACATTGAAGGAAAAAGACTTTCAGAGCATCTTGATTCATTTCCACTAAAAAAACAAAAAACAATCTGCAAACAAATCGGAACATCAATTTCAAAATTACATGACAACGAAATAATTCATGGAGATTTAACAACTTCAAATATGATTTTGTCTAAAAACAAAACCCCAAAAGGAGAAAAATCAGATCCAAAAAAAGCCCAATCAAGCATTTACTTTATTGACTTCGGATTAGGGTACATTAGTCGTAAATACGAAGACAAAGCAGTTGATTTACATCTATTAAAACAAGCATTAGAAGCAAAACATTTTAAAAATTGGGAAATTCTAATCAAAGAAGTTTTTTCGGGATACAAAAAATCAAAAGATTCATCAATTGTTTTTGAAAGATTAAAAACAGTAGAAAAAAGAGGAAGATATAAACATTAAAAAATAAAGTGCGGAAGAAAGGATTCGAACCCTCGCAAGCATAAGCTACCTGATCCTTAGTCAGGCCCGTTTGACCGCTCCGGCACTCCCGCATAACAAAAGATAATTAATTAGATTTTTAAGTTTTTGGAAAATAATAGCCCCACCCGGATTCGAACCGGGGTCACGGCCTTCAAAGGGCCGCA
This sequence comes from archaeon, assembly GCA_018651925.1. Classification (GTDB taxonomy): domain Archaea; phylum Nanobdellota; class Nanobdellia; order Pacearchaeales; family GW2011-AR1; genus JABIDC01. Next base: position 16,907 of record JABIDC010000009.1, read on the forward strand.
TACTTGACCACTGTACTATGGGGCTATAAAATAATTCATAATTCAAGATTTATAAGGGTTTTGAAAATCAATTTTCAAAAACTTCTCTATAAAATACAGTCCGATTAATATCCTGCTTCTTCGGATTAATCCATTTCATTAATCTCTTAATTTTAACTGGCTTATACTTCTCTCCAATCAACGCTGCAGCAAGCCTCAAATATTCTTCAGCCCCAGCAGACTTTGGTTTATATTTTGTAAAAGGCTTAAACTTAGACAAAGCTTCTAAAACATCCGTGTCATGAGGAACAACAGCCATAACCGGAACCCCAGAAGTTTTCTCAACATCTTTCAAAGACAATTCAAATTTCTTATTATGCACACGATTCAAAATCAAACCATTAATTTTAGTCCCTCTTTTTTTAGAATGATTAACTGCCTTTATTGTAGTGCTCAAAGTTGGGTGGTCTGGAGTTGTAACAACTAAAATTCCGTCTGAAGCAAGCATTACTCCCAAGGTTTCATCATTTAATGAAGGAGAAGAATCAATAATTACATAATCATATTTATTTTTCAAAGATTTAATTCTATCTTTCAATTTTAATGGATTAACTTTTTCCCTAAAAATTAACGAAGCAGGGATTAAATCAAACTCTCCCATTTTTTGAATAGAATCTTTAACCTTAGCTTTCCTTGCCAAAACTTCATGTAATGTAACTTCTGGATCAACAATATTCAAATGTAGCCCCAAATTTGGAGCAGATAAATTTCCATCAATTAACAAAACTTTTTTTCCAAAAGTAGCAATCGCAGCACCTAAAGAAACAACAGTAGAAGTCTTACCCACTCCTCCTTTTAATGAAACTATTCCAATCACTTCTCCCATAATTCTTAAAAGAAAAATCAATTTAAATAACTTTTTAACAGATACTTCTTCCAAAATAAAAAAGGACCCGGTCAGAAAACCCCTTCAACCCATGGACATGTTCCAATAAAGTTTGATCGGAAAATCTTTTTGTGGGAACGTATTCAATTGTTAAATCATCACTTAATTCTCCATTAGCCCTCAAGCCCATTTCATAAGATTTCATTCGCTCAAGATGCCCGGGAAAAGAAACAATTGCATAATGTCCATTTTGATCCCAGGGAAAACAATTTCTCATATTTCCTTCAGTATTAACTGCAACAGAATCAACTCCAAAAACCTCTCCAGTTTTTTCTGTTCGTGCAACCATAAAATCCCAAAGAGGAGAATGAACATCCAAGTGATTCAGGAAGCGAGAATCAACTCCATTTTCCCTTTCACCTAAAAATTCATTCAAATCCGTACCAATTCCAGAAACGATATATGGAGCACAAGAATCACAAAAATCTCGATTATATTTTATTGCTGTCCCTACGCGCACAAAATCTTCTGCAGTAGTCGGCCCAGTAGGAATAATAATCCCATTTACTCTTGTTTCAACATTCTTCATAGAAAAGAACAAATATATTCATTTATAAAAATAATGATAATTTAACGATAGCAAACTTTAAAAACGAAAATCACAAACATATAACATGGCAAAAAAAGCTGAAGAAACAAAAATTGAAGAAAAAGTAGTTAAAACTAAAGTAGAAAAAAAAGAAACTAAAGCAAAAAAAACTCCTAAAGCAAAAAAACCAACTCAAGCAGAGTATGAAAAAATGGTTTTTGATTTAGCAGAAAAAGGAATGACTTCAGAAAAAATTGGAGAATCTTTAAGAAAACAAGGAATCCATCCAAAAGAATTTAAGGGAAAAATTGGAAAGATTCTTGGAGAAAAATATGTTAATCCAGATTTAAAAAATGTTGAAGAAAAATTAGAAAGAATCAAAACACACTACGAAAACAATAAACAGGATAAAAGAGCAAAAAGAGAAAAAGACAGAATTTTCTCTCAATTAAGAAATCTTAAGCTTTATTTCAAAATTCCGATTATAAAAAAGAAAAAGAAATAATCCTTCATTTTTTTAAACCAGTTTGTTTTTGTGCCATATTTTAAAATGGAAGAGGTTAATAGCACACTAAAAGAGAGAATAAAACAAGTTGCAAATAAATTTCTAAAAAATTCCAAAAATCAAGAAATTCAAATAATCTCGCACTTTGATACAGACGGAATTACTTCTGCAACAATAATGCTTCAAAGTTTAAAAAAATTAGATCAAAAATTCACATTAAAAATTGTAAAAAGTTTAGATGAAAAATTTATTCAATCATTAAACAAAGAAAAAATAACCTTATTTCTAGACCTTGCATCAGGAAGTTTAAATCACATAAAGAACGCAGAACTAAAAGAAGTTTACATCATAGACCACCACGAAATCAGCAGTGAAATTCCAGAAGAAATAAATTTCATAAATCCAGAAATATTTCAAGAAAAACAAAGAATTAGTGGGGCAGGGCTAACTTATTTATTTTGCAAAGAATTAGATCCAACAAACAAGGAATTTGCTAAGCTAGCAATTCTCGGGATGATTGGAGATTCTCATGAAAAAGAAATAGACACATTAAATCATGAAATTTTAGACGAAGGAGAAATCATCAGAAAAAAAGGACTCCTAATTTACCCTTCAACAAGACCCCTAAATAGAACATTAGAATATTCTTCTTATCCATACATTCCAGAAGTCACTGGTAATATAAAAGGAGTTTTAGAATTGTTGCGGGAAGCGGGATTAAAACCAGAAGATGGAAAATATAAAAGCTTAATAGAATTAAATGAAAAAGAAATGGAAAAATTGACAACAGCAGTAATGCTGAGAAGTCCAGATTCAAAAAATAGGGAAATTGTTGGAAAAATATTTTTAATAAAACTTTTCAATAAATTAGAAGATGCTAGAGAAATTTCTGCAAAAATAAATGCTTGCTCAAGATATGGCGAACCAGAAACTGCAATAGGGCTTTGTATGGAAATTCCAAAAGCAAAAAGGAAAGCAGAAAGCATTCATGTAAAACACAGACAATCAATTATCGCAGGATTAAAAACAGCAAAAGAAATTGAAAAAGTAGAAGGGAAATTATTCACAATAATTAATGCAAAAGAAAAAATAAAAGACACAATCATTGGAACAATTGCAAGCATATTGTCAAATTCCACAATGTATGAGGAAGGAACAATAATTACTACAATGGGATACTGTGAAGATAAAATAAAAATTTCTTCAAGAATTGCTGGAAGAAATGGCAGGAACGTCAGGGAATTATTAAGTAGGATTATTAATGAAATTGGAGGAGAAGTGGGAGGCCACGCAATGGCAGCCGGAGGAATGATTTCTCAAGAAAAAGAAGAAGAATTTATTCAAAAACTAAAAAAACAACTTGAAATTGAAATGGTTAAAGTTGTTCAAGAATAAAACCGAACTCTTAAAAACCTCTTAATTCTCTATTTTTTATGGCAAACTTAGAAGTTGGAGACATTGTAATGTGCATCGTTGAAAGAATTGCAGGAACACTTGTTTTTGTAAAAATAGAAGGTCACGGACAAGGTTCAATAACTTTAAGTGAAATCGCCCCAGGAAGAATAAGAAATCTAAGAGAATATGTAGTTCCAAATAAAAGAATTATTTGTAAAGTTCTAAGAATTGTTGGAGAAAGAATTGATTTATCTTTAAGAAGGGTGACCCCAAAAGAACAAAAAGAAATCCGAGAACAAAATAAGGTTGAAAAGGGATATATTAGTGTTTTAAGAACAATTTTGAAAGAAAAAGCAAAAGAAATAATCGAAAAAATCCAAAATTCAGAAAAGGTATACGATTTTTTAGAAAGATCAAAAGAAGACAAAAAAGAACTAGAAAAATTAGTTGGAAAAGAGGATTCCGAAAAAATTCTTGAAATTTTAACAACCCAAAAACAAAAAGAAGTTTCTTTGAAAAAAGAATTTGAATTAAATGGATCTTCTTCAAATGGGCTAGAAGTCCTAAAGGAAGTTTTAGAAAAAACAAAGACCACAGAAATAAAATACATCTCAGCAGGAAAATATTTAATCAAATCCACTGCGGAAAATATTAAGGAAGCAGATAAAAAGATAAAAGAAGAACTAGAATCTATTGAAAAAGAAGCAAAAAAGAAGAATCTTAACTTCAAAATAAGAGAAAAATAACCCCTTTTTGATTAATCAAAAGCCTTAAATATCCTAATTTTGGAATATTACTATGGAAGATACAAAATTTAATGCAATTGTATTGGGAGTAATTTATAATCCTGCAGAGAAAAAAATTCTAATCGGGAGAAGAGAAAATGATAAAGAAATGCCAAATTTAACATGGTGTTTTCCCGGAGGAAGATTATTACCTGGAGATGAAGTTGATGAAGCCCTAAAGAGAAAGATCAAAGAAAAAACAGGATATAATATTAAAAATCTTGGATCAATTTTTTCAAACATCTACAAAGAGAAAAAAGATCTTCTTGCAACATATTTCTTAACAGAAGTTTTTACTGGAGAAGAAAAAGTTGGAGGAGACCTTGTAGAATTAAAATGGGTTGACCCAGAAGAACTTGAAGGATATTTTAACACAACATTCCATTCAAGATTGAAAGAATTTTTAGTTCACCTTAAATGAAATTAAAGAAATGTCCCAGTTGTAATTCTTATACTTTAAAAGAAAATTGTAATAAATGTAAAATTAAAACAAAAGAAGCACATTATAAATTCATAAAAATAAAAAATGCTCCTAAATCCACTGCAGAATTTTTCAAAAAATAATTAATTAAATTTTTGCGACACCATATTCTCCATCATACCCTGGATCAACTTTTATCTTTCCTTCTCGATTTTTAATAATTAACTTAATTAATTCTTTATCAAAATCTTTTTCTAAAAATTCTTTTTCTGAAACATTCAATAAAACATTGAATTCATTTTTAAATTCCAAAATAAATTTATCATAAACTCTCCACACAGTTTTTGTATTCATCCCTCTTTTCAAATATAAAGATAAAATCTCATGCAAAGGTAAAATTGTAAAATATTTTTTACCCAAGAAATCATTTTTTACGCCCAATTCTTCAACCCGAGAATCTACTCCAACAATTAAAGGTTTATGGCATTTTGGACAAATTCCTTTTAACTTAATTGTCTCTTTAGGTGAACAAGAAAAATCACAATTTCTATGCCCGTCAAAATGATACTTCCCATAGGCAGGATCAACTTCAATTGTTCCAATAAAATCATTCTTTCTAATCTGGGAAATTAATTCTTTATATGAATCACATTTTTTAAAAATAGTTGCTTCCCTTCCTAATCTCCAAGGCCAAAAAGAATGTGCATCAGAAAAACTAACAATCGATTTTCCTTCTAAACATTTAACCTTCCAATTCATCGCAGGATCTGAACTAATTCCAGTCTCAATTGCAAAAACTTTCTTAGCCTCTTCTCCAAAACATTCTTCAATAGAATCAAACCCAGATTTACTTCCCAACATCCCAAAATGAGGAGTCCAAATGTGTGCAGGAATAACTTCAATATCCTCAGAAATCATTTTCACTTCTCTTGCAAATTCAGAAGCAGAAATTTTGAAAATAGGCCGCCCATCATAATCTCTTCTTCCCTTTGTATCCAAATAAGAATTAATTTCCTCTGCAACCTCAATACTTGGGATCAATAAAACCACATGAATTCTCCTTCCTCTTTCTTGAGTGTAAATTAAAGAAATCTCTCCCGTAATTATAAATGGAAAATCTCCGTGATAATAAAACCCCTTCCCATTTGACTTTAATTTTTTTAATTCCTCAATCCAAACCGGATGAGAAAAATCTCCTGTTCCAAGCAAATTAATTCCTTTAACTTTTGCCCACTTAGCCAAATTTAGAATATCTAAATTTTTACTGCAAGCCCTAGAGTATTTTGAATGAATATGTAAATCAGAAATCATCCAATCTTTTTTTATCATAAAAAAGAAACACAAACACTCTTTTTAAAATTAATTTGACAAAAGAATACTAACCAAATCATCCACCGAATATTCTTTACTTTTCCAAACAATTGTCAACAATTTTTCTTTTGGTAAATATCCTGAACTAAAAAAGGACTCTTCATTTGAAAAAATAGAATTAATCATTTTTGGCCCATTCATTTTTCTAATTGGAGTCAATAAAGCATTTTTCGCCTTAACCCAAAAAATCTTTGTCTTTGAATTATATTTAAATTTCAAAAACTTTTCAAACTCTTTTTTAGAATCTGCATGCATTAATCTCTCTGCAGAAATATCTCTTTTCAAATCAAGTTCAACTAACAAATTCAAAATCTTCTCAAAATCTTTTTCAGAACAATCTCTAACAAACAAACTTGCTCCATTTATCAGATTAAAGCTTTGAATACTTTCAATTATCATAAAAAAACAAAAATTTCTCCCTTTTAATGCTTTTCTATACTGAAAAATCTACAAAACTTTTTAAACTAAATGAAATTGAACTTCTTATGGAAAGAACATTAGTTTTAATCAAACCAGATGGGGTAAAAAGAAGTATTTGTGGGGAGATTATTTCTCGTTTTGAAAAAGTCGGATTAAAAATTGTCGGAATTAAAATGATTCAACCTTCAAAAGAATTCGCAGAAAAACATTATCATGATGTAGAAGAAAGACACGGGAGAAAAGTTTTAGAAGGACTCTCTGAATACATGGGAATGGGTCCAGTAATTGCAATGGTTCTTGAAGGAGCAAGCGCAATCAAACAAGTAAGAAAAATGGTTGGAAAAACAGAACCTCTTACTTCTGAACCAGGAACAATTAGAGGAGACTATACACATCTTTCATATGCAAGAGCAGACGACCCAAACTCTGCAGTAAAAGCACTATATAATATAATCCATGCTTCAGCAAATGAACAAGACTCAGAACATGAAATCAATCTATGGTTCTCAGATTCTGAACTCTGGGAATACAAACTTCTTCACGAAGATTTCTTTTAATTATTTATTAATAAAAAAATTAGAATAACCTTAATTTAAATTAAGCTTTATCAACAATTCCATCTTGAGTTACAAAGAAAACACATTCATTATCTGGTAAATTTGGACTATCAATTAATTTTCCAACTCTTGAACCTTGTTTTCCTCTTCTCAAATAAATTCTATAAGTAGAAGCATGTCCAACAATATTCCCACCAATTGCAGTTGTTGGGTCTCCAAATAATTGTGCAGGGTTTGCCATAACTTGATTGGTAACAAAAACAGTAATATTATGAGTTTCGGCTAATTTCATTAAATCATGCATATATCTATTCAATTTTTGTTGCCTATCTGCCAATTGTCCTCTTCCAGAATATTCTGCCCTAAAATGTGCGGTCAGCGAATCAATAATCATCAACTTAATTGGCTCACCAGCCTTAATCATCTCTCCAACCTTGTCCAATAAAAGCATTTGATGATCTGAATTAAAAGCTCTTGCAACTAAAATATTTTTCAAAACTTTTTCAGGATTCGCTCCTAGACCCTCAGCAATTTGTTTAATTCTGGCAGGCCTAAAAGTTCCTTCTGTATCAATGAAAACTGTTTTTCCATTTGCTCCCCCTTTTTCAATAGGTAACTGGGTATTCACAGCAAGAGTCAATCCAAGCTGAGTTTTTCCAGAACCAAAAGCCCCAAATGCCTCTGTAATAGCACGGGACTCTAATCCTTTTCCCCCAAGAAGTTCATCAAAATTTTTACTTCCAGTTGTAATATAAAAAACATCTGCTCTTTTCTTTGCATATTCCATTCCATCACTAAAACCTAAATCTAAAATATCTCTTGCAGCAATAATCGCTTTTCTTGCAACAGCAGCACTTACACCGGCGGCATCAGATAAAGCTGCAGGACTCATAACCGCAAGAGGCATCAAATCAAAAACTCCCGCACTTTCAAGTTTAGCAGAAACAGCAGGCCCAATTCCAGGCAAATCAGTTAAATCCGGAGCTTTCTCCACTTTCTTTGTAACTTTCTTTTTTGCCACGGGTTTTAATTCCTCTTCAAGAATTTCTTCATCTTTATTAACAACCATAAAAAACAAAAACAGTTTTCATTTATAAGGATTTGTAGCGTGAGAAATGATAATTACAAAACCTTAAGCAAAAGCAATATTGCAGACAAGAAAACAAAAACCAGAAAGAAAACCATTTCAGATTTTCCCCCAGTTTTAATAAACCCTTTTGATTTATATTTACTCGGATGAAAGGGCTTAATTCCTTCAATAGTAAAACTATCTGCAAATAAATGTAAAGAATAGCCCAAGAAAAATCCAAATCCTAAAACAGGCCAAATCAAAATCAAAATAAAAGTTAAAACTAATAAAAAAGTATAACTATGAATTACTCCGCGATGCCTTGTAAAAAATTGTAATATTCTGGCAACTTTCCTTCTACCAATTGTTGAAAATCTTGAATCAATGTCTGGCAAAAGAGTTGCAAATAAAGTAATTAAAACAAAAACCAATTTAGATTCAACACTTGAAATAAAAATTAAAATTGCAAAAACAGAAATTGCAAAATGAGTTCTAAGTAACATGTCAAAAACAACAGTTAAGAATTTATAAATTTATTTTAAATTTCTCCTTGAAATAAAACGAAAAGTAGAAATTTTTTTCTAAATGAAGATGTTTTAACATCGAAACATTCAGAAAAATAGTTTTAACTATTTTTCTAACTTTTGTATTAAAGAATCCAAATTAACTGGTTCAATTGATTCTATTGTAAATTCGGGGGTATTAAAGAAACTGTTCATTCTGATATTTCCAGAAAAATTCATTTCTTTTCCTAAAACAGCATTTTTTTGAACAATTAAATTTTCTGCATTATCTAAATCATTAATTCCTAAATCTTCTAATCTCTCATGGAACATAACTGAACGCATTGTTTCTGTTCCATCATCAAGCACAATGTTCATTAAAGCTCTCTTCTCAGCAGCAACAGTTCCATGGGTTGCGCATTTGAATCCTTCTTCTTCCTTAATTGCTTTCTTCTTGCATTCAGGACAAACATAAAAAAACTTCGGATCATAAGCAGCCACAATAAAAGCACGAACTTTAACAGATTCGCCCACAATGAAATTCTTTATTTCTTTTTCCTTTACAACTTTTTCAGTCATAACATTTTCAAAAACTACATCACTTTTTTTAAATTCTGAAAAGCTTCCCAAATGAATTTCATTGTCCCTCATACTCCCAGCAATAATTTCAACAGAGGTTCCTTCTTCAATCTCTCCTTTTTCAATTAAAGAAATATGATTTGTATCCCATAAAACACATTTAATATTCGAAGTGTCATCTGCTAACATGAAGTTACAAACCTTGCTTGCATCTCCCTTTTTTGTAGTAAAAGAACGGATAGGAAATAATTTAATAATTCTCCCCACAACATGAACTTTTCTCATTCCAGACAAAAGCTCATCAATTTTCAGTTGTTCATTTTCAAAAGAAATGCCAAGTTCGGCAGCAACAATTTGTGAAGCCCCTTCCAAACTTATTAGCCCAGAGAGTTTTGCCCTTTTTGCTTCAACTCTTCTTTCGATCTCACTTCTTTCAAGACCAGAAGATTTTGCAATTTTATCCAAAATTTTTTCGTAATTTCCGTCCATGGAAAACAAAACAGATTTCACTTTATAAGGATTTTGATAAAATTCTATCTAATAAACTTTATAAACTAAAATGAATAACTCCTTCTATGGGAACTATGGGCTTAAAAATAAAGGTTATGCCAAATTCACCAGAAGTGGATTTGACAAAAATCGAAGAAACACTAAAAGAGATAGTTGAATCTAAGGGTGGAAGAAACAGAGAATATATTATTGAACCTGTTGCTTTCGGACTTAATGCAATTATTGCTTTCTTTGAATGGCCTGAAGAACAAGCACTTGAAGAAGTTGAAGATGAATTCGAAAATGTAGAAAATGTGAATTCAATTCAAATTATTGACATGAGAAAAATCGACTAAATCTTTATAATATCAATAAAATTAACTCTTCCATGCTATCGGATGATGAATTAACAGAAATTAAAAAAAAGTTAATTGACCAAATTAATTCTAATTTTCCAGAAGATAAAAAAACAGAAGCATTAGAAAAAATAAATTCTGTTCCAGAAGATAAATTCGAAGAATTCTTAATCCAAAATAATTTAATTCAAGAAGGAGATCAAAAATGCATTTTTTGTTCAATTGTTGAAGGGAAAATGCCCACAAACAAATTTGCAGAAAGCGAACATTCAATTGCAACATTAGACATTAATCCTATTTCAAAGGGCCACTCAATAATAATCCCCAAAGTTCATTCAAAAGAAGCTCCAAAAGAAGCATTTGAATTTGCAGAAATAATTAAAGAAAGGATTCAAAAAACTTTTTCTCCAAAAAAAGTAGATATTTCAACAGCAACAATTTTTGACCATGAAATAATTAATCTTTTACCAATTTATGAAAATGAAACAATGAACTCTGAAAAACAAAAAGCCACCCAAGAAGAACTTCAAAAGACCCAAAAAGAGTTAATCAGCTTTAAGGAAGAAGAAATCCCTAAAAAAGAAATTATTGAAGAACCAAAAGAAGAAAAAATCATTTCTGATAAAACCCATTGGTTGCCAAAAAGAATTCCTTAATTATTCTAAAATCAAAAAAACCAATTGAAAAATTGAATAAAATTAAAGAAATAACTAATTGCAAGGAAAACAAAAGAAATTAAAAAAACTGGTGCAAAAGCAATCCCATTACGGATTTCAATAAACTTATGATGTTTTTTTATTAAGGCTATATCCGCTTTAGTCAAACCATCCCAACTAGATTTTATAATTTTCTTTCCTACACAAAGATTCTTAACTAACCAATCTCCCTCAATTAAATTTTTCGTTTTAACCTTGCGAATCATACAATGCTCATCAATTGTTTTAGAGTAAACATAAAGGTAAGGAAGGATAAAAATTAAAACTCCCAGGATGAAAAGATATGAATCAATTAATCCCAAAATCATAATAACTATTCCGCAAAGATTTCCAAGAACAATTAACAATTTAGATTTAGAAAAAACTTTTGGAAAACCTTTTTTAAATTCCTTAGAATATCTTGTTGCCAAGATTATACTTGCAAAAAATCCATAAATTGCCCCAACACATAAAAACAAAAGGAAAAAGAAAATAAAAAATTTCACATTAATAATAAAATCTCTCGAAAAAGGCAAAATGGCTCCTAGAGCAATCATTAATTTTGCATCTCCTCCTGCGAAAAAATGAGCATAATACATTAAATTACCCAATATAAAAAAAATCCCCAAACCAATTAATCCCTGATAAAATAAGGCAAAGTTAACATCAAAAAAAAGACCATAAAAGAATCTAAAAGCAATTGCAAAAATCGCAAGAGAAAAAACCAACCAATTAGAAATTTCAGTAGTTTTAAAATCCTGGATAGACGCAAAAACTAAAAACAAAAATGCTAAACCAACTAAAAAAATAATTTCAAACATTCTAAGCTTTCACTTCAGTTCCGCGAAACTTTCCTCCTTTTTTGTAAGGATGTTTCTTCTTCTCTTTACGCTTATCCTTTCTCTTATTTCTTTTTTCAGAATTCACATTAGCCATTTTTTCTTATCTCCAAAAAGAAAAGCAATTTAAGGAACTTAACACAATCCAGGACAAGGCTTTATGCCATATTTCTCATATGCTTGTTCAGTAGAAAAAAATTGACAAGTTCCTGCAATTTCTTTCATATTCGCGTCAGGCAAATCATCTGCTTTCAAGGTTCTATTATAACTACAAAAATCGTAAGTTCTTGAAGTTATACAAGCAGTGTCACAAGCATCAGCAATTGTGTTCACATTATTTGCAGATTTAATCCATGGAACAATTTGATCCCATCCGGCAGTAAATCCCGCAATTAAAATTGCTAAAATCAAAACACCTAAAACAATTAAGATAATTGCATTGGTACTAAGACCTTGACCTCTCTTATTTTTAATCATAAAATAAAAACACTTTAATTATTTATAAACATTACCTTAAAGGATATTCTATAGAAAAAGCTAATTTATCTTCTTGCCAAAAAAAACTTTTACTTCGAATATCTTCTTGATAAAAAACCTCTTCCCCATTTGAACCAATTTGAGTATCAATACGAGAATTTTTATCTAAAAAATAATTTTCAACTTGGGAATTTAATTTAGTCATCAAACCAACTCCCACGAAGGAATCCTTAACATAACTTGAACTTGCAAAAAAAGTTAGAAGTGCAAGGGTACAAATAACGAAAACCCCGATCACCAAAATTACAATAGATATCTCGCCACGACGATTAAAATTCATTTAATTTCCTCCTTTACCCAAGAATCAATTTCATTTTTATTTTCATCATTTACCAGATAAGCAATTTTTGTTTTTTCATAAAAATAATTGACATTTTCATCCACATCATCAATTAACAAAGATTTGGCACCAGTTTCAATTTTATTTGCCTTCCCCAAAACTCCTGAAGCATAAACAAAAACAACAAGCAAAATTACAATTATCACCGTCGCCACAACCCAAGTCATTGCATCACTCAACTGCCCTTTTTTATTTAACATTTAATTCCTCCTTTCCGATCACGCTAGTAACCTCAATTAAATATTGTTCATTATTCTTTGTAGAATAAAAACGATTCTTATCACAGAAAGCTAAAGTCTCATAAGTTTTATCTTCCTGCAAAATACAATTAGAAATAAAATTTAAATTTCCATAGTCAAAAGCAAACAAACTTTTTTTAGATAAATCAAAAAATTCTATCTTAACATAATATTCCTCATCTAAAGATTCAACTTGGAAATTTAAAGCACATTCTTCCAGAAAGATTTCAGTAAAATTTTCATTAAATTCATCTCCATCAAAAATTTCGGTATTGATTATCCCCCCATAAGAAACACAATCTGCAATTTTTTGAGAAAGCAAATTTGATTCAACTTCTCGAACATCATAAGGATGGCCATAAAAAGAATTAACCATTGAATAAATCCCTCCTGCAACTAAAAAAAGAATTACAAACCAATAAACAGACATCAATTTTTCCGCACCCCGATTATTTTTCATTTACAACAAAAACGTATAGCCCCTCCGCTTTATCCTTATAAAAATCAACATCCACTTCATTAAAAAAGGAATAAGAGTATCCCCCATTTTTACTAAGTTTAATTGTGACGAGATTATTATCTATTCTCATCATTTGTTCCACATTATTTTCTCTAGCCAACTCGATTCCTTTTTCCATATTTAATTTAATTAAAGCTCCAGGTTTTGCAGAATCAATCAACAATGCAATCTGCTTGGCATAACTTTCTTCTAAAACAATTGCTCCACTTCCTTGCTTTAATAAAAATAAAGTTAATATTGAAAGAAATATTAAATTCAACATTATAAAAATCAAATTTTCAACTAAAATCTCCCCACGTCTCCCCATAAAAAACAAAACTAAAGATAATTAATAAACCTAACTAAAATCAAGAATGAGTAACAATCTCTTCACAATTAAGACTATTAAATTTATCAGAATCAACTTCTAAAATTGTAGGAGCCATAAACTGATTATCTATTCCTTGGCCTTCTACTTCAATTGCCGCAATCTCCACATCATGTGCATCTGCCCAAATTCCTCCCCCCGTGCTCAAAATCCCTAAAACAAGAATTCCTGCAACTGCATTCAAACCAGGAGTAAGAACTCCCACCACTCCTCCAACAATAACTCCTCCAACTGCAACCCACTTCCAATTATTTGTCTCACTTGTAATCCCCATCACCACAAAATATTGTTCCCCAATCTTAATTTTCCCAAAAGTCGCTCCAGTTCCATATTCTTTCAAAGCCTCTTGCCTCAAAGTATTCAAATCTTTTTCCCCAAAAATATACTCCGAATAAGTCATTTTATTGTTCGACATATTTTTTTTCGACAAATAATCATATAGTTCATCCTTACTAATCTCAAAATCAATACCCGGAACTTCACTCAAACTATCATCAAAAACAATTTGGGAACAAATTGAACAATAGTTATTTTTTGTCGCATCTTTTCCCACATAATCAATTTTTCCCTCTCCAAACATCCACCAACAATCCGCCATTTCATTTGATAGAATATCATATATTTCTTCTTTGGTTTCAACCTTCTCTACTTTTGGGGAGGTCATTCCCTCACAAGTTCCATCCTCGGTAATACAAAGATATTTTCGTTGACAATTTAATCTGGCAGCTTCACTCGAAACAATACTTCCCCCCTTCATTGCCACGGAATTTCTACAAACCTCTGCATCTGTCTCTTGTCCAAAGTCTAATAGCCCAAAGAAAAAAAGCAAAACCAAAAAGCTGGCAATTGCTATAACTAACATTACAATTTGTTGAGTAGTTAATTCTCCACGATTTTTCATTACATTATCCCCATTTTTGTTAACCCAAGGTAAAGCCCATATAAAACAACTCCAAAAAAGACTATCCAAGCCACATATTTAATTACCATTTCGATTGTCATTTTTCCAAAACAGAAACCTGTCCCCCCTTTTCAGAAATTTCAATACTAGTCAATTCTTTTTTTATTTTAATTTCATCAAATTCAATTAAACCATCAACAATTAAACAAACTCCTTTCTTATTACATTCATCTAACTGATTTTTCCAAAACTGAACTTTTGGGACATCATCACATAAACAAAGACAACTTTTTCCAGAACAAGAATTCGGACGATCTCTCCGAACAAAAGAAAAAATACTCCATCCTTTCGGAGTCAAGGCATCAACTTCTCCACCACCCGCTTTCACAACTAGATCAATTTGTTCAGCAGTATTTTGTGCAGCAATAAAACTTTCATCATAAATTTTTGCAAAATATAGTGAAGTTAAAAAGAAAACTAAAAAACCAATTGCAATCACAGATAAAATTATTTTCAAAGTTTCATTAACTAAAATTTCCCCTCTCTTTCGATTCAACCATTCTCTAACGGAAGAATGAGAAATTTTTTTAAAAATTTCTTCTTGATTATTTCTCATTTTAATAAACTCAAAACCAACTCAGTTGAGCCCCCAGTAAAATTCCTAAAAAAATCCAAAACAGTGTCCTTAAAAAAGAAACCAATTCCAATAATCACCACAACCACCACTAAAATTCCCAAGATAATTTTAATTAATTGCCCTATAGCTAACTCTGCCATTATCTGCCCCTAAATAGATTTTTAATTTGGTCGATTAAAGAAACACCTTCTTCTCTTAGAAAGAAAATAAAAATCATCATAATTGCCAAAACAGCAATTCCAATTAAAAGCCACGGCAAATAATCTGCAACAATTCCTTTTTTAGATTTCATCCACCTCTTTAACATAAAATCAAATACAAAAAAGAATTAATAAACTTAACTAAACATTCCCCCAAGAACTACTGAAGTTAAACCCACAAGTGCAAGAGTAGAAATTAATGCCACTACAAAATAAAGGACAATCCCAATCTTTAAATTTTTACCAATTTTATTTACCCTTACCAAATCATCCTTTCCCGAATCAATTGTAACCAAAGTTCCAGTTAAAATAAAAATTATTTGAATCAAATAAATTCCAACCGCTAATTGCAAGAAATATGGGGGAATCATTGCTAGCACATCAAAAATATTCATAATATTTTCCACTCCTGCAATTCCAATATCTTGGCCAGCATCTAAAGAAGTTTGCATTTTTCCTAAAATCGAAGTAATCATAACAGATAATCCAACAACGACTCCAGAAAGTAAAGGTGCCAAAAAAGTCATATTACTTTTCATATCTGAAATTACTTCTGCTAACAAATCATTAAGCCTTACAGAAATCTTATTAATATTTTTAACATACTCCGAAATACTCATTAAACTCACTGCAGCAATTTTCAATCCTTTTTTAGAAGATTCAAGAAAAATTCTCATTGAAGTCGCAATTAATTGAGAAGGATAATAAATTATTGCTCCACGATTTTTATCAAAAATTGCTTTCTCTACACTCATTCCCGCATTCCGAATATTAAAATCAATTTTTCTAAAAAAATCCTCAATATTCAATCCGCGAGAAGACTCTGCAACTTTTCCAAAAACTAATTCCGGAGGAACCCCATTTCCAACACGATTTCCTAATTGGAATAAAGAAGAATTAAATTCCTTTTCTAGATTTCGGGTTTTCTCTCGCTCAACAATTAAATCTTTAGTTTTAGCATTATATGCAATGATAAAGAAAAAAGCTAACCCCAGAGGGAAAAACATTCCAAGCAAAGTTGCACCTAACCCAAAAGGCCCAACAGTTTGACCAGCATTATCTATAAATCCGAAAAACATCTCATTCTCTCCCATAAATCCTAAACCAAGTTCCCCAAAAGAATAATCGCTTTGCAAACCCATTAATTCCGGAATTGGAGTATACCCGAAAATCAGAGGCAAAATTCCTAACAAAAATAATGGAAAACAAATCACAAAAGCTTTTGTAAATACCGAATTATCTTTGTACTTAGGATACAAAGGATTACGTTCAAGAAGATCAGTTTCCCCATGACCCCCTGGACGAAGAAGTAAAACTTTGTCTGTTAAATAATAAACAAAAAAAGGAACAATCATATTAAATAAAATAACAACATGAACCCAAGTAACCAATCCTCCCAACATTGAAGATGCAAGAGGGATCATTGCTAAAGACAATGTTGGCAAAACAACCCCTAACATATAAACATTTGTCAAGGGACTTCTAACAGAATGACTAAACTTAAGCATCTTATCATAAACTCCATCAAGAACAACCTGTAAAGATTTTTCCAACGTAGCAATTCTCCGATTTTGGTCTGGTTCAAATAAACTTCCTTCAATCAAATGAAAAGCCTCAACAAACTCAGAAGAATAGTCTCTCCAAGTTTCCAAATAATTATCTAAACTTTCCTTAATTGTAGAAAATTTTCCAATTTCAACATTATAAAATACTTTTTTAAAATCCAAACTTAAAGGATACTGTAAATGATCTGAAGCAAAAGCAATTGCTTTTTCTAAATTAGGAGTATGCCTCATATAAACTACAACATACAAAATAGCTGGGACCATCTGACTAGAAGCCTTAAGTCTCCAAGAATTAGCAAGTCTCTCTGGATAAGCATTAATAAAATAATACAAGAACATGGATAAAATTAAAGAAAGAAAGAAAAACAAAAAAGGAAAAGCTCCATTAATAAATAACGCTGCTAAAGAAGCAAACAACCCAATTAAAAAAACCGCTAAAAAACTCATCATCCCCAATGAAAGGGCTTGCCAAGGTTCTAAGTCCAAATGTGCAATTTCCAAAGATCTCCGAACTTTTACTGCATCTTTTTCAGCAACCTTTATTTTAATTATGCTTCCTAAACTTTTACACCATCTTTCATATCTAGAAAGTTCAGAACTCATTTCTCCCCGAAACTTTGAATAATCTTGACTATAATTAGAATCACTCCCTCCGCCATTCATTTGGCTTTCAATTTTGCCCCCATACTTTTGCAAAACTTCTTCTACAGTCGGTTTTTTATTAGAACCCATATGCACCTCTATAAAAAATAGAAAAACTAATTAATAAATCTTTAGAAAATTAATTTTTATCTAAATTACTTTTAAAAGAATTATATTTATTTTTCCTCTCAAAAAAATGAATCAAAAGAAAAATAATTACAATTAAAATTGCAAAAGAAATTCCAATTAAAAAGTATTTGAAAAAATTATTTTTTTCTCCATTAACCATTCTAGCGATAATTGCAACTTCCCCTAAAGAATCTACTTCAGAAGAGAAATAAACAAAAATTTCATCACGGCTGATTTCACTTGTTAAATATTCCTTCGAATGAGACAAAGAATATAATGTTATATCTGTCGCATTCAATAAATTCACTTCTATCCAAGAAAGAGGAACTTTGAAATACACTTTCCCCCGAACAAATCCAGAATCTGAACTCAAATTAAAAATCTCGTAATTAATTATTTCCGAATCTAAGAAATAATCTGATTCATTTAAATCTCCAATTTCGAAGTTAAATCCTGTTCCAACATGCTCAATTTCTGCAGAATAAACAGAGCCCCCCTCAAAAGAAAAATTACTTTGAATAGAATCTAGCTCCTCCCCCAAATAAAGATCTCCATCATCTCCAGAATAGGGGGAATCATCTCCTCCATTAGGACTCCCCGAACCAGGACTATAATCATCTGGAGTATCTCCCTCTGGCTCTGGTTCCCCACAATCTGAATCATTCAAATCAATAAATTCATCACAATCATTATCTAAACCATCTTCACAAAGTTCAAAAACTCCTTCCAAAGGAGAACAATCACTCACTTGCGATCCTTCCTCGCAGATTAAAATCCCCTTATTTACGCATGACCCGATTCCACAAGTTGTTTCATTTCCAAACCAAGATTCATCAATTCCATCTTCAGTAGATTCATCGCAATCATTATCTAAACCATCACAAAGTTCTGGTGAGCCAAGAACTCCTGGAGCACAAGTATCTAATTGAACCCCTGCTTCACAATTAAAAACCCCTATATTTGAGCAAGCCCCAATTCCACAATTTGTTTCATTTCCAAACCAAGATTCATCAATTCCATCAGTTGTTTCAGAATCACAATCATTATCTAAATCATCACAAATTTCCTCTTCTCCCGGATTAATATTTGAATTTTCATCATTACAATCTCCATGTCCAATAAATCCAATCTCTCCACTACATCCTCCCGCCTCCAAATAATATCCATCTTCATCTCCATCTGTACAGGTAGGAATTGTTTCAGTATCATAATATTTAAAGTCAGAAATAATTTCTTCCCCTGCACCATTAACATAAGAACAAGCCCAATTAAAAGCCCCATTCAATCCTCCAATATTAAAAGTTTTAGAAGCAGTAATTCCAGTTAAGCCACATTGAGCAGTAGAATACCTTGCAGGAAAATTATTAACTAAATTTAATGCATCCACTCCGCAAGAAGAAACTGGATCAAAGGAAAGATCGTCTGTAATCAAAACTAAATCTGGATAAGTCCAATATCCATCCACCGCAGCATCTATAATTTGGATATTTTTAGTTCCAGAAGTAGTTGAAACGTAACTTAATCCATTTTCCCAAGTAAATCCTCCGCTTCCATCCCCAAAAATTGGGCTCATATAATTTTCAATTCCAACTTGCCAAGTCCGATCACTCCCCCCAACATCACTTCTTGCAAAAACTGAATAAGTTCCAGAATCTAAAAATAAATTATAAGTCATATTTGAGCTTCCATCAGTTCCTTCTTCACTGATTGCATGTCCTAATGCGCTTGCAGTATTTTCAACAAAGACATTATTATCTTCACAAGATTCTAAACCAAAACAAACATCCCATTCAGATTCAGAAAAATTAAATTTCTCTGCTTCTAAAAAATAATATTTATTAGATAAAAGTTCCTCTGTTTCCAGGATTTGCTCAACCCCATAAGTTTCTTTTACTAAAGAAATACTCTGAATTCCTGTTGGATCCTCAATATCACAAATAAATTCCACAGTAGTTTCTCCCCCAGCACCATCAAAAGGAGAAGAAGTTATTTCTGGTACACATTGATCATCAAACCCATTACAATTTTCATCGATGGAATTCCCACAATTTAACAAAGGACTTTCAGCTTGTTGGCCAAGAAAAGGATTACAAGTTTGAGGAACACCGGCAACACAATTTTGAATAGTATTTGTGCAGATCCCTTCTCCACAAGTAGTTTCTCCTAAATATTCGTCAGTGTTATAATCACAATCATTATCTATTCCATCACAAATTTCCTCGCTTGGAACAATTGCTCCAACACACACACTCCAAATTCCACTCTCGCAAGTTTGTATTCCTTGTGTACATTGCCCTTCAGAAATTCCACAAGCCCTAGTTTCCCCATTAGTAGAACAACTTCCTCCAGTTCCCAAGGCAAAATTAAAATCAGTTTCTTGGGTAATTGTATACTCTCCAACTTCTTCAATGGTATTTTCATATTGAACATAAAATAGATGGGGTGTCATGGATGTCCTATTATGAACTCCCGAAGATCTCATATCTCCTTCCTCATAATATTCTGTAACAATTAATCTCGCTTCTCCTACAACATTCGTTATTTCGGAAATTGTTTCCGGCAAAGAACTTGTTGAAATTGCAGTCACAATCGCATTTTCTAAAGGAGTTCCAGAAGCATCAGTAACCCTCACATTCACATACCATTGCTTAGAAAGATCATAAAGAGAAGTGTCTGTACTTGCGGTAAAAAAGTAAGCATCTTCTTCAAAACCATTCTCAAAATGATTATTTATCAACCTAATTCCAGGAGCTGTTGCACGATAATATCCAAATCTAATTGCAGATTCTGGCATTGAAGGCGAATAATAGGGATTGTCTACTCTTACAAAAGTATTATTTTCTAACCACTGATTTGCAGAATCTCCATAAAAAGAATTTATCCATAATGCCTTATCATTTGTTTCAATATAATTATCTTTGAACAAAGGGTTTCCCTCATTATTATATGCATCTCCTCCAATATAAAATGCAAATACTGGACTATCATCTCCTGCAGAAGTTTTTGTAACATAATATTTATTATTCCAAATCTGATTATTTTCTCCAGCAGCAGAATAAAATATTCCAGTTGTTACAGGCATACAATTGTCATAAGCAGTTTCAAAATCTCTCCCTTCAATGTAAAAAGTATTATTTATTACATGATTATCATGGTTTGATCCACTTCCATAATCATTCATTCTTATTGCATTCGTTGAATAATCTTCATTAATATATTCAACATTACAAGTAGCAGTTCGAACATAAAAAGTATTGTTTGTTATTTTATACCCATTACCTGAATAAACTAAAATACCACTTCCTTCAATTGGATCAAAAACATTATTATGGATAACTGGATTTATTGCACCACTATGAATGATCGCATAATGATTTGTTGACTGAGCATTATTTCGGATATAATTGTATGAAACATTTGTTCCAACTCCCCCTAAACGAATTACTCCTTGCCCCCCAATCAAAGTATTATTATATAATAGCCCACTTCCCATAACAACATTTTCTTCAATGCTATTTTCTCTAGCAAAATACCATGGCATACTAACTTCTAAATGATTATTGTAAACATCTCCCCCCGTTCTTACCGTCCTAGATTGCATCCCTTGAACTCTAACATCCAAATCATGAAATTTTCCCATTGGAGCAGCAGAAGTTCTAAGAGCATAAGAATTTAAATTTTCATTTCCAATACGAATATTTCCATTCATAACTTCTAAAACTGGACGCCGATAATTATAATCTCCTAAATCTCCAGAATCCCAAGAACCTTGAAAATCTTGACCAGGATAATTAACTTCTAATTGGCCCCCATAATTATATGAACTTCCACCAATAACTCCATAATCAGAATTAGGAACAATTCCAGTTCTATCAATATATGCATAACCTTGTGTGGTTATTCTCATCTTATATTGCCCAGTATTATTTGCAAGAAATTTACAACCGAAAGATTTTCCCCGAAAAAAGCCCTCAGAAGTTTCTGAACAAATTAAATTATTATTTGCATCATATACATCAATTGTTAAGTCAGCAGTTTGAGCGCGGCCAAAAGTGGCATAGGCCACATATTCTCTTGGTGCAATAGGTAAATTAACATAAGAAGATTCTATACTCAGTGCATCTGCAGTATATAAAACAAAGTCCCCATGCATTGGTTGATAATAGGAAGTATTTCTTGCTTCAACAGTTCCAGAAAGAACATTCCAATTAATAGGATTATTTCCAGACCATAATTCAAAACCATTATTTGAAAGAGTTTGATAATCTGCTCCAGAATAAGTAAGAGTATATCCATTTAAGTCAATTGTAGTTGTAAATTTCTCTTCAGGTTGACCAACAAAACGTGTTACAATGCAAGATCTATCACAATTTAAATCTCCAGATAAAATAAAATAATAATCTGCTCCAGAAGTATCATCCAATACATAAACATCCCATTCAGAAAGATACTCGTAATTTGCACCAGATTGCCCAGGAACAATTTCTTCACAATTATCAACAGAAATACCTGCACAATTAATGTCTCCGATTGCATATCCCGTGAGATTTCCGAATCCAATATAAGAAAGAAAGAACCCAATTAATAAAAGAGCAACAACTGCAAATAAAAAATAACTCTTAATCCCCTCATTCATAAAAAAATAATATCTTTTACCTTAATAAAGTTTTATATCACATTCTTCTTGCTTCATTTTTCTTCTTAGCAAGATAAGAGCCAATCAAAAAAACTAAAATTGCTAGGACAACTATAGAAATTAAAATTAAAAAAGCAATTTTAACAGAAGAATAATCTTTTTCCACTGAATTATCCACGATAATTGCAATTTCTCCAAAATAATTTAAAATAGAATTATAATAAACAAATTCTTTGTCCCTTAAAACTTCCCAAGTAGGATTTTTCCTTTCATCTAATATCGAAAACAAAACAATTTTTGAAGAATCAATTTTATTCTCCTGGAATCAACTGAGAGGGATTTTAAAATAAATTCTATTTTCTACAGATTCTCCAAAAGATTCAACTTTAAACAAATCATAAACAAATATTTCTTGAAAAGGATAATTCACTTCTTCTACTCCAGAAAGATTCAGATCAAAATCCTTTTCTCCAGAAATTTTGATTAAATAAATTGAATTATTTGGAAAACGAAAATCTATTAAAGAAATATTATTTTCTTCTAAATTTAAACTTTTTTCAAAAGGAGCCTCAGGACCAAAAATTACCCCTCCTGTGAATGAAAAAGAATTTTTAACAAAGAATAAAATAATACCAATTACCAAAAACCCCAAGAGAAAATAAAACTTATTAACTTTCATATTGAAAAAAATAATTTAATGTTAATAAAAGTAACCCAAATTCAATTAAAGTTTTGCCACAAGAATTTTCAAATTAACTAAACTAATTCCCCCTAAGAAAAGAGAATAAAAATAATAAATTATTCTTTGCAAAAATCCGACTAATAAAGCCAAAGGAGGAGGAACCCCCATGACAGTATACAGCAAAGTCATAATGCTCTCCACAATCCCCATCCCTCCCGGAACAGGAGAAAGATTACCAATAATTTGACCTAATGTAAAAACAATAATAATTGAAAGGAAATTTAAATGGCCCCCAAATGCAAAAAACAAAAAGTATGCCGTGAAAAAATTCCCTGCCCAAAACAAAATTCCAAATAAAACCCCAATGAAAAAAGTTTTTTTATTCTTCAAAATTTTCTCAAAGGACCCATAAAATGAATGAAATTTAACCCGAAGATAATCAATGAAAATTTCTTCTGTCTCAAATCTTCTTTTAAGAAATTTCAACCAATAAACTTTTCTAAAAAAAGTTTTCCAATTAGAACGAGACTTTTGAAAAATAATATAAAAAACAATAAAACTGGACAAAAATACAAAACAAAGAACTCCAAACAAAATCCACTTTAAACTACTTGGAATCGGCACATAGAAAAAAACAAAACATATTGAAAATAAAACAAACAGAAATAAGACCAGCATCCGGAAAAAACTATCTGCTATAACTCCTCCAAAAACTTCACTTTTAGATTTACCATATTTTGAAGCGAGATAATGTGCTCGAAAAGGTTCTCCTCCAACACCCGCGGCAGGAGTAACGGTATTAAAAAATGCCCCTGCCAAAGTAACCTTCATAAAATAAAAAAAATCAAATTTTAAAAAACCTGCAAAAATATTTTTCCAATTAAAAACCGTTGAAACAAAAGTCAATCCCGTTGCCAAAATAGCTAGAAGAAACCAACCAATTTTAGCTTGAGAAATTAATAAATAAACTTCATAAAAATTAATATCCTTTAAAACAAAGAGTAATAAAAAAAAAAGAATTAAAATTCCAAGAACATTTTTTATCTTTCCCATAAAATACCAAAAATAAAAATCCTTAATAAAGGTTTTCTTATTTTATCTAAATTTAAAACTTTTTAGATTTTATCTTTTCATTCAACCATTTTTGCCACTCGGGGAAAACTCTTTCGCTAGTAGGAAGCCCAATTTCTTGAATAATATTATCTGAAATCTTATGAAAGGAATCATTTGCAATAACACTAAAACCTGCTTCAAGAATTTTATCATTCTTAATTTTTTTAGAAACCTCTACAAGCTCATTTTTTATTTTTGAACGAAGCAAAATATTATCATAAACTGCATCCCAATCTCCTGCCCAACCTTTTACATTAGCAGCAATATCTTTTATTATTTCACTATCCCCATTAATTAAATCGTCTGTGGGTTCTAGCTCATCTTTCTCCACATTATATTTCATTAAATCAACAAAACCTTTTTCTTCCATCGGATCTTCTGTCCAATGCTTTCGAATTTCAGATAATTGTAAAAGTCTTCTCCACGAATGCATTCCATCAGGAGACTTAATTGGATTTGCAACAGCAATAATGTCTGTTGCCTTAAAACTGGTTTTAGGAACACCCAAATCATTTACCACCCGATCATAAACCCCATAAGGTGATGCTCCATGAATTGTTCCTGCAACAACATTCGCAAGAGCTCCAACACGCATAGCTTCATACAATGCTTTTGCTTCTTCCGAACGAACTTCACCAAGAATCAAAGCAGAATCTCCTAAACGCAAACTTGTCCTAATTCCATCCTCTGCAGAAACCTCTGCAGTTGTTTTCAATAAAGCAGAACGAACCTTCATCCTTAAAATATCATAATTCAAATTTCTTAAGGCAGTAACAGGCAATTCCAATGTATCCTCAATTACAATCACTCTATTCTTAGGGATAATTTCTAACATCAAACTTCCCAACAAAGAAGTTTTTCCTGAACTTCTAGTCCCAGCAACAAGCATCGTTCTTGCTCCATCAATTAAAAAACTCAATAGTCCTGCAGATAAAGGGTTAACCATTTTATTTTTTATAAATAAAGGGAGAGTCCAAGGATCTTCCCTATGTCTTCTGATTGAATAAGCAAGACCATCGGGACTCAAAGGTTCTTGAATAATTGCAACTCTTGCACTAATCTTCCCAATTTCCAATTGAGTATCTAAAATCGGATTTGCTTCATTCAGCGGCCTACCAGAAATCATTCTAAATTTCGCAGCCCAAGAATCTGCATCTTCTGCACTAGGTAAAATATTTGTTGAACATTCTCCGTGAATTCCGTGGCGAACAAAAATATTCACTTTTGGAATGGGTGCATTTAATGAAATGTCCTGAAGATGTTTATCTTGTAACAAAACTTCTAATAATCCAAAACCAATTGTATGCCTAACTAAAATTATTGAAAGATTATTTAATTCCGAATAACTCAAACGAATACTTTTTGAATTTGCAAGATCCGAAATCAAATCTTTTGAAATATTAAAAAATACTTGTCTAATTCTATCTGTATCGGTAAATTCCTTTGCTTTTGGTTGGTGTTCCATCAAAGTTCCTCTCGCTAAATTCAAAAGAGAATTAAAATCCTCACTCAAAGAATTCTCAGGAGGACTTAAATGATAAATAAGTTTTGCTTCATCTTTTTTCTTTAGAATTGTTACTAAAGATTTATCATAATCTTTACCAATTTCATATTGATCAATAATCTCAGAATCTCGAGGCAAATCAAAAACTAACCGAGTAAAAGTAAAATTCGGGATTACATCTGGCTTAAAGATCAAACGATAAACTTCCCTGTCTCCCGTGGAATAATCTGAAAGATAAGGCAAAATCAAAGAAATCAATTTAGTTTTTTCAAATAAAGAGATTAATTTTTCTAAATAGTAAATATAATTTGCAAAATCAGATTTATTTTCTTCGCCAGCTTTTGTTGAATCAATTTTTGCTTCAATTAAAAATTTTCTAAGTTCATGATATGCATAGATTGGATCTTTTTTTAATACGCTCAAAAAAGAAAACATTGAATTGTATCTTTTTGAAAACATTGCTTCATTCGAACTAGCTAATTTTTCATGAGATAAAATCCTCTCTTGTTTTAGCAAAAAAGTGTAAAAATTTGCAACCTCTAAAAGATAATTTGTTTCTTTCATATCATAATTATAATTTTTCTGTTGAACAAAAACAATTCTCGAAACATTCTGATTTTCAATTAACAAATCGACAACTCTTTCCATAATTTCTGGCATCTCAACTAAACTCGGAATAAAGGGCGCACCTACAAAATTAACATACATCACATCTTCTCCACCTTCTCTCGAAACCTCGTAATCATACAATGGAGCATCCTTCCCAAATTGCATAATAAGAAAAGCCGAATGTAGTTTAAAGGTTTTATTGTGAAAAGTTTCACCCCAAAAACAATTTAAACTATGCTCCCTTAGAAAAATTATGGTGGATGCATATGCTCAAGATAATTTTTCAGACGTAAATTTTAAAACAAGAGATTTAGAAGAAAAACAAAGAATACAAAAAGACAGAATAATGATTTTAGAAAAAAATCTCATTGAATTGAAAGAAAAATTTTCCCATGAAAATCTTGAACTTAAAAAAGAATTATTAATTTCCAAACAGAATATAGAAAAATTAACAAGATTTTTGGAAACAGCATCGGAAGAGATGGAAAAGTTTGCAAGAAAAGAAGATCTAGAAATACTTACAAAACAAGCAAAAATGTTTCAACCATTGGATTTTGTAAGGCGAGAAGAATTAGTTAAATTAAAAAAGAAATAAAACAATAAGATAATATGGGAATTTTAGATCAAGTAACTTCAATGAGACAAGAAGGTAAAGAGGAATCAGAAATAATCAGATCTCTCCAAGAACAAGGAGTTTCTCCAAAAGAAATTCAAGATACCTTAAGCCAATCTCAAATAAAACAAGCAATTTCTGAACAACCTCCAACCCCTGAAACCCTCCCCCCTTCTCCAAATACTCAAGAATACACTCCTCAACCAGAATCTGCTCCCGAAACCTATGCTCCTTCTCCTCAAAGCTATTCTGAACCGCAATATGCCGAACAAAGCTATCAACCTCAAACTTATGACGAAACTTCTTATGCTTCTTCTGGAACAGAATCAATGATGGAAATTGCAGAACAAGTTGCATCTGAAAAAGTAAAAGAAATAAAAACTCAAATTGAAAAAATCATGGAGTTTGCAACGCTGACCAATACAAAAATTGAAAATTTACAAGAAAGAATAAAAAGAATTGAAACAACAATGGATAAACTTCAGTTATCTGTTTTAGACAAAGTTGGTTCATATGGAAAAGATTTATCTTCAATCAAAAACGAAATGGGAATGATTGAAAATAATTTTTCTAAAATAGTTGGTAAAAAATAAAAATTTTTTATTTATTAAAAAATAATTTTATTTTTTCTTAGGATTTCCAAGAAGAGCTTGTGCTAAAATACTTTTATCATCTTCCTTAGAATCATCTCTCTTTGCACCGCTAACAATTACCCAAATCAAAATTCCGATGAAAGCTATGCCCGCAATCCAATTTGCAATATTTTCTCCCCTCCAATAATTTTGGAACCAAACAGAATAAGTCCAAGACCAATTAGTAAAGGAAGTTGCAATGACTACAAATACTACTGCTATTGAAAAGATCGACAAACCAATCATCCATCCTTTGTTTTTTGGATCAATAAATAATCCTGCAATTATTAAAACAGCCAAAACTACCGAGAGTCCAATCCCTAGACGGGGAAATATTTCTGCAAAAAAAGTAGAAAGGACATTAAATTGTAATGCCATTAATCCTACAACCAACGAAATAATAACATTCACAACATTATTCTCTTTGAATATTTGAGTTTTAACTAAAATTCCATAAACTAAAGCAAAAAGGAATAAAAAAGGTAAAAGATACTGAAAAACTCCTGCCTGTTCCCAACGTGCAATTGTATTTCCAAGAACACCTCCAGAATAACTTGCATAAGCCAAAAATCCAACACCTCCAATCATATCAATATTAAATTAAATATCTTTAAATATTTAATCATTTACCTCCAGAACCAGATTTTATTGCCCAGAAAATTGCTCCAGCAACAATGATTACAAACATTGCATTTTCCCAAAATGTTCCACTCCAGGAACTAGTAAATAAGAATCCAAATATTGATCCAATAAATCCCCAGATTGCAGAAATAATGGATCCAAGAGGTCCCAAAAGATTCGCCATTCCGAGAACAACTAAAATAATTATAATTCCTATTGCAATCCCAACACCATTCTTAACTTTTACATTAGTAATCGAGGTATCTCCTCCAGCAAATCCCCAGATTACAAAAATTACAAAAATCATAACAATCGCAACACTCATGATTAAAACTAAATTTCCAACAATAATTTTCGGCATAACTGCAGAAACAAAAATTAAACTAATAATTAATGAAACTAATGCGCTAAGTTGTTGCTTTCCATCTCCCAAAACTTTAGTTTTCTCTAAAACTGCAAATAAAATAAAGAACAATAACAAAAAAGGATAAGCAAAATCTGTAAAAAAAGCTCCTTGAAAAAATTCTCCAACTGCCATAAAACTACTCTAAGTCTTCTGCTTCAAAATCTTCCATTCCAGATTCTTGTGTTGGTAAAGCAGCTTTATTTATAATAAAAATATCACTTACAGCTTTGACAAAATGATGTGGAATTATTACTCCGCGTGCTCCTCCAATTAAAGACATAATTGCACCACCAACTTTTATTCTCCAACCATCAACCTTATTATCACACAAATTAGCTTCTTCAATCTCTCCAAAATAATCTCCAGAATCTGTATAAACTTTTGTGCCAATAACTTCTGTTACTTTTCTTACTCTCATAGGAGAAAATACTAAAACTTATTTAAATACTTTTCCATCATAAAAAACACATAATATCAATAAATTTATAACAATAAAATAACTAAAAACACTATGCTCTCCAAAAACGAAATAATTTCAATCCTTGTTGTCACCTTAATTTTAGGTTTTATACTAAGTTTACTTGAATCAACAGAAGCCTTTCTTTATTCTTCTCTTACCATTTTCGCAGTAATTATGACCAATGTCTTTGCAAAAAAAGTAGCAAGTTACTATTTAGATTCAGAGATAGAAATTAGAATTTGGGAAATGAAAAGGTTCGGATTTAAACCAAAAAGCTACTGGAAAAAACCAGTTCAAATGGGAGCATTCTTACCAGTTATCTTAAAATTCTTGTCTGCTGGAACAATCAGCTGGTTAGCAGTTCTAAGTTTTGATGTAAAGCCAAAAGTTTACAGAGCAACAAAAAGATATGGAACATATGCATTTTCAGAAATGACAGAACACCACATAGGATTAATTGCAGTTTGGGGAATTTTAGCAAACTTTGTAATTGGAGCAGTTGGTTACCTATTAGGTTACACGGAGTTCACAAAACTAAGTATTTACTATGCAGCATTCAACTTAATTCCCTTTTCAGATTTAGATGGAAATAAAATCTTCTTTGGAAGTCTAATTTGGTGGACATTCCTTATAGCAATTGCAGGAATGGGATTAGTTTACGCTCTTTTAATTATTTAATTATTAATACTCAATTTTATTCTTACTAAATTTTTTAGAACCCATTGCAAAAATAAACGCTGCAAGAAGATAAACTACAAAAATTAAAAAACGATCAAACATCACGTAAAAATTATCTTTTAAGATAAAAACGTTTTCCAAAAGTCCAACAAGCATCACAAAAGGATTAAGATCAACAAAAAACTTTACTGTAGAAGAAAGAAGCATTGAAGGAGCAATTAAGTTTGAAAGGATAAAAAATAACATGACCAAAAAAACAGTCAACAAAAGAGACAAACTCTGAGATTTAATCAAATATCCAAAGCCCATTCCAACAAAAATGAAAAACGAAGAAGAAACAAAGATTACTAAAAAATATAAGAATGCGAAATCTAAAGAAAGATTCATCCAAAAGAGCCCAATTAAAAATAAAATTACTACTTGGATAAAAACAAAAAACAAGTTCACAAAATAATCTGCAAAAACAAATGAACCATTCTTCGTTGGAGTAATTGCTTCCCTAAAATAACTCAAACGGTTTGTTTGTTTCAAAACAAACATGTTTGAAAGGATCAATGAAGTAAAAGTAATGATTATCGCAACAAGTAATGGAAAAGTCCTAGTCATAGCATCATTTCCTAGTGAAGTTTGTTCTCCTCCAGGAGAAAAATCTACTACAATGGGACTTTGATCAAAATCCTCTGAAAAAAAGCTAAGTTCTTCTAAAGCAAAATCTAATTGGAAAATAAATGAATCTATTTTTTCAATACTCTCTCCTGTTTGATAAATAGCTTCTTCTAAATCTTCATCTGTTGAAATTAAAAGTTCATTAACTCGATCTAACTTTACAATAGTTGAATCAATCAAATCCAAAGCAGAATAAATCTCCGCATAGGAGTCATCAGTTGATTCCAAAAAACTTTCAACATGATTTAAATCAGAAAGAATAGAATTTATGATAAGTGAAGCAGCCTCTGCATCTTCAGGATTAAGGCCTCCAACAAAAATATCCTCCAAAGATTCAAGATCATCTTGAATATCTCGAACCCTTTCCAAAGCATCTTCAGATTCTACTTGATTATTTTGTAATTCCTGCCTTAAAATATTCAATTCGAATTCTCTTTCTTTTAGGGGAATGTAAACAGAATCAAAATCATTTTTAACAACCCATAATTCGTTTCTTTTCTCAACCAAAGTATCTCTTTGCAAAATTAATTCTTCTTTGGTATTTCGAAGTTCATTTCTTGCATCAACAATTGAAGCATGATAAACATTCATCTTATTTGATATGTCTTCAGAAGATTCCTCAATAAACTGATTTTGGTTTTCTAAAACACTCGACAAAACAAACTGCTTGGAATAAAACTCAATTACTTTATTATTACTATCCATATAAACATCAATTCCCCTTGTTCCCCCCTTTTCTACAACGACCATGCAAGATGCAATTTTTTTATTCTTCATCTCAGACAAACAATGATCAATTTCCTTAAATGTTCTAAGACTTCGGACACTCCCAGTCATAAAATCTGAAATAAAATCTTCAGATGAGCCACTCTCATCAACAAATCCGACACGAATATTGTTAACATCAACAGATTTAACCATTATTCCTGCTGAAACAATTAAAATTATTGGACATAAAACCAATACAAAGAAATAACTCCAATTACGAGAAACTGTTTTCAAATTTTTATTAAAAATACTAAATGATTTCATCTGATAAGATTTTCCTGAAGATCTCAGGAAAGGATTTATTTTTAAAATGTTTTCTATACTCTTTCATAGTTGCCAAAGATGCAATTTTGCCATCTTTTAAAACCCCAATTCTACTGCAATTCTCTTCAATTTCTTCCAACAAATGAGAGGTAATAAGAATTGTTGTGCCTTCCTTATTAATTCTACGAATATACTTCCACAAAATATCTCTAAGTAAACCGTCAAGGCCGACAGTTGGCTCATCCAAAATCAAAAAAGAAGGATCATGAATTAAAGAAACTAAGATGTTCGCTCTTTTTTGCATCCCTCCAGAAAAACTCTTAATTTGATACATTTCAAAACCCTCTAAACCAAGAAGCTTAACTAACTCAGAGAACCTTTTCTTAAAAACAGTTTTTTTTATTGAATAAAGTTTTGAAAAATATTCTGCATTTTCTTCCAGAGTCAATTCTTCAAAAAGCATATCTTTTTGGGCAGCAAAACCAATAGTTTTCCTTAAAAGAGAAGTCTGCTTGAAAACATTCTTATCCTTAAATAAAATTTCACCAGAAGAAACCTTCTCCATTCCAACTAAAATTCTCAAAAGAGTACTCTTTCCACCACCACTATTTCCAACAAGCCCAAAAATTTCTCCTTCTTTCAAACTAAAAGAAACTCCAGATAATACCTCTTTTTTACCAAAACTCTTTCTTACCTCTTTAAACTCCAAAAAGCCCATAATATCCTTTTGCAAAAAGAACTTATAAAGTTTTCAATTAAATCAACATAAAACCTTTTATACTTCTTCAAAGTTATTTCTTTTATGCCACATAAATTTCTAAAAGACATAACTCCACGAGAATATCAAGAAAAAATCTATCAAACTTGCATTAAGAAAAACTGTTTAGTAGTATTACCCACTGGGCTTGGAAAAACATTAATTGCATTAATGATTGCAATAAAAAGAATGCAAGAATTTCCAGGAGAAAAGGTTTTAATTTTGGCACCAACAAAACCTTTAGCAGAACAACATTTAGTTTCATTCAAAAAATACCTTCCAGAACTTTTTGCAGACATCCAATTATTTACTGGTTCAGTTAAAGCTCCAGAAAGAAAAAAAATCTGGAAGACTGCAGACATTATTTTCTCAACACCCCAGTGTGTAGCAAATGATTTACGAAAAGAATTATACAAGCTAGATGAAACCTGTTTATTGGTTCAAGATGAAGCTCATCGATGTGTAAAAAATTATGATTACAACTACGTTGCTAGACGATATGTTTCTCAAGGGATGAATAAAAGGATAATTGGTTTAACCGCCTCTCCAGGAAGTGAAGAAAAGAAAATTAAAGAGATCTGTAAAAATTTATCTATTGAAGAAGTTGAGTTAAGAACAAGAGAAAGCCCAGATGTAAAGGAATATCTTCAAGAGCTAGAATTTGAAAAAATAATGTTAGAATTCCCTGCAGAATTCCAAGAAATGAAACATGTTCTAAATAAATTGTTTGAAAGATATATAGAAGAACTAAGATATAGGAAAGTGTTATTCGGACCAAGTTCAAAAATTGGATTAATTAACCTTCAAAAAAAGATTATGGGAACTTTGGCAAGAGGAGGGAAAAATTTTAATTATATGTTGGGGGCGTCTGCTTGTGCCCAAGCAATAAAACTTCAGCATGCAATGGAACTATTAGAAACCCAAACACTTGGAGGATTCTATAAATATCTAAAAAATTTATTTGATCAAGCTGCAAAGAAACAAAGCAAAGGAGTTATCAAATTGGTTGCAAAACCAGAATTTAATTTCATTTATAGTTCAGCAACAGAACTATTAGCAAAAAAAAGAGAACACCCCAAGGTAATCAAATTAGTTGAAATAGTAAAAAGAGAAAAAGAAAATAATCCAAATACAAAAATAATTGTTTTTACTCAATTTAGAGATTCCGCGAATATTCTTTCAAAAAGATTAAATGAACTTGAAGGGATTGAATCAAAGGTTTTTGTAGGGCAAGCAAAAAAAGAAGGGTCAGGAATGAATCAAAAAGCGCAGAAAAAGGTAATTGATGAATTTCGAGATGGAGAAATTAATGTTTTATGTGCGACCTGCATTGCAGAAGAAGGATTAGATATCCCCGAAGTAAGTGCGGTAATCTTTTATGAACCAGTTCCTTCCGCAATTAGGGCAATTCAAAGAACAGGAAGAACAGCGAGATTAGAAAAAGGAAAATTAATCATGCTGATAACAAAAGGCACAAGAGATGAATCAAATTATTTTGTTTCTAGAGCAAGAGAAAAAAGCATGAAAACCGCAATTGAAAAAGTTCAAAAAAACATGGGACAAAAAACCCTGGATATTTACTAAATCTATTTTCAATTACATTAATCTTTATTAATGAAAAAAAAGTCAAATAAGAATGGCAAGAATTATTGGAAAAGGATATTCATATGAAGATGTTTTAATTGTTCCAAAATATAACAAAGTTATTTCTAGAAAAGATGTTTGCATGAAAACCAAAGTTACCCGAAACTATGAAATTGAGATTCCAATTTTAGTTGCAAATATGGATACCACCTGTGAAGCACCAATGGCGATTGCAATCGGAAAACTAGGAGGCCTAGGAGTTTTGCACCGTTTTAACACAATTGAAAGTCAATCAAAACAAGTAAAGATGATTAAATCAAAAAAATTAATTGCTGCTGCTGCCTTGGGAGTAAAAGATTACAAAGAAAGATTAGAAGCCCTTTCAAATGCAGGAGTAAATATAATTGTTTTAGATATTGCCCATGGACATTCAAAATATGCTGGAAAAACATTAGATTTCATTAAAGAAAATTATCCTCACATAGATGTAATGGCAGGGAATGTTGCAACAAAAGATGCAGCAGAATATTTTCTCTCAAAAGGGGCAGATGCAATTAAAATTGGGATTGGTCCAGGTTCAATGTGTACAACAAGAATTATGACTGGTGCAGGGGTCCCGCAAATTACTGCCATAATGGACGTCTACGAAGGGACTCAAGGAAGAATTCCAATCTGCGCAGACGGGGGATTAAAATATCCAGGAGATTTAGTAAAAGCAATTGGGGCAGGTGCAAATACAATTCTTTCTGGTTCAATTTTTGCCGGAACAAAAGAGGCACCAGGAAAATTAATTAAAAAAAAT
The DNA here is from genome assembly GCA_018651925.1 of archaeon. GTDB lineage: Archaea > Nanobdellota > Nanobdellia > Pacearchaeales > GW2011-AR1 > JABIDC01. The sequence continues at coordinate 51,217 of JABIDC010000009.1, forward strand.
GGAAAATTCTATAAAATATATAGGGGGATGGCAAGTTTTGATGCAACATTAAAGAAAAAGAAAATGGATGGTAAAACAAAAAAAGAAATAATCTCTGTTGAAGGAGAAAAAACATTAATCCCTTACAAAGGACCGATTGAACCAATAATTAAAAAACTTCTCGGAGGCCTAGCTTCTGGAATGACCTATATCGGAGCAAATAAAATGGAATCTTTTATTGGAAAAGTAGATTTTATAGAAATCTCTAGCGCAGGATATAAAGAAAGCACTGCACACGGGGTTAAATCCCAATAAATTTTTATAATAAAATAATTTTACTCATTTATGACAGACTTTCAAAATATTTTCCAAGAAAGAAAAATAATAATTAAAGAAAATCCTAAACCAAAAATAAAAATCTTTGTAGATTATAGGGAAAAAAATTGTTTTGTTCCAACAAATTTAATTAATTTAAACTTTGAAGTAGAATTCAGAGAACTAAAGGTTGCAGATTATCTTGTAAATAATATTGCCATTGAAAGAAAATCCATAGAAGACTTTCTCTCTTCAATGAAATCAAATAGACTTTCTCAACAAATTCAAGACCTACAACAATATGAAAACAAACTCCTAATCATTGAAGGAATCGAAGAACAAGAACTCTACAATGATTATCAAACAACAGGAATTTCTGCAAACGCCATCAGAGGATTCCTTCTTTCGATAACAATCAAACATAAAATCCCTTTAATCTTTTCAAAAAGCCAAAAAGACACCGCTCAATTTATTTCAGTCTTAGCTAGAAAAAAAGAAACAGAGTCAAGTTTAAATGTTCGAAAAAAATCTCTTAACAAAAAAGAACAAATGCAATTTATTCTAGAAGGGTTCCCTGGAATCGGGCCAAAAGCTGCAAAAAAACTTTTAACAGAATTCAAAACGATAAAAGAAATCATGAATTCCTCTCAAGAAGAACTAAAAAAAATAATTGGGAAAAAAGCAGAAATATTTGAATTAATTAATTGTAGATATTAAAAAATATTTTCAAAAAACCGAACAAACCAATTTTTTATTGGCTTAGTATTACATTCTCCAGCAGAACAACCATAAAGACACACATGTTCTTCAGTAAGATTATTAAAATCTTCTGAACAATATCTTTCAAAAAGGAGATCTCCATCAAAACAATAATCTTCAACAGAAGGCCCAAAAGAATAATTCAAAATTCCTTTTACAAAATAATCTTTTCCCCCATCTGAATCAGTACAAAAAAAACTCGAATTTTCTTCTTCCACCATACAAGCCCCATTTTCGCAAATGTAATTTCCTCCACTACCACCAGGGCAAGTAACTCCAACTTCCTCAACTAAACCCTCGTTACAATAAAACTCGTGTACTCCTCCTTCGTCAATACAATAATCTTGTCCTGAAAAAACTCCATTAGAATATGCTTCTCCCCTTTCAAAAACATTCATTCCCCCATCTGAATCATTACAAGAAGTATTTGCTCCAAAAGATTCATTTGGTTCAATACAAGCCCCATTTTCACATCCAAACTCACAAGGAATGTTAATTATTTCTAAATTATCTCCTTCACAATAAAATTCTCCGATAAAAGAAGATTCATTATACATAGAAAGGATACATGATTCTGCCTGCATAATTGAATAATCAGGAAAAATTAATCCAGAAGTTCCAGGAATAAATGGCTCTACCCCCCCGTCTGAATCTACACAAGTTTGATTGAGAATTTCAGAACCCCCTCCACTATGATTTGTGCTAGAAGTATCATTAATTTGTAGACAATAACCATTTTCACATCCAAACTCACAAGGAATTTCCACATTTTTTCTTTCATTTCCAGAACAATAACACTCTAGAAGGATTCCTTCTGTATAGATTGTACCATTACTAAAATAAATTGTTGAACCGACACAAACATCTTCCATCATGCTTGCCGAACCCCCATTTTCATAAGAAACAGCTTCAATGCAAGATCCAAAAACATAAGGTTTCACCCCTCCATCTGAATCAGTACAAGTTTGGTTTAGGACAACAGACTCATTAGGCAAAATAATTCCACTAGAACCTCCTCCTCCAGAACTTCCCCCATCAGACATCTCCTCAACAGCATTTCCACTAATCTTATTAAATAAATCTTCAAAAATATTTGCAGAAACTAAAGAAGGTAAAACTATCAACATTAAAAAAATTAAAACCAAATTTCCTCTCTTCATAAAAAAATATTATTTTTAATGTTTATAAAACTATCTTCAAAATAACTCAAAATTTCTCAAGAATCTTTGCTCCAAGTTTTACTGTCAAGGAACCAACATCTTTTTTTGGATTAATCTCCACCAAATCAATTGCCTTTAAATTTTTCATCTTACTCATCCTATCACATAAATACAAAAATTCTTTTGAAGATAACCCTCCTGCTTCAGGACAGCCTGTTCCGGGGGCAAAGGCAGGATCGATAAAATCAATATCAATGGAGAGATATAATTCTTTTCCACTAGAAAATTCCATAATCGATTCTATTGTTACATTTAAATCTTCCAAAAAACTTTTCATCTCAATTTGTCGAATACCTTTTTCCTTCAAAAAACTTTTTTCAACATTATCCAAATTTCTTGCACCAATTAAAAGAATATTCTTTGTAGGAAAACCATCATCAATTAATCCTCGAAGCCATTCTTCATGGGTAGGGAATTCCGGATCCATTGGTTCCATACAATCAGGATGAGCATCAAAAATAATTAAACAAGGTTTCTTCCCAGAATTATCACAATAATCAAAAAAAGCCCTAGTTAAAGGGTAACTAGCAGAATGGTCTCCTCCAACAAAAGAAACCTTTTTCTCTTTATTTAAAATTTCAAAAGCAAATTCATAAATTTTTTTTGTCGCTTTATCCAATTCATCATTATCAAAATCCACTTTTAAAAAATCTTTCTCCAAAATTTTAGAAATTTCTTTTGGAGCAAACTCACAACCTTTTGTCTTATTGAGCCCATTAACTAAAGGGACACTAACATATTTCATTCGTTCGCCTCCAAATTCAATAGCGGACGAGCTAGGAAGCTGCATAGCAAATTTCTTGTCTTTGATGAAAAGAGTTTATGATTTTTCATTAAATAAAAAGAGAAAAAATGTTTTTAAGATTAACTAAACAAATCTTCAAAGAACTTGGTAAACCAATTTCCCCGAGAATTACATGCTCCTTCAAAACAACCGTTTTCACAAGCAACATATTTGTAATTCAGGTCATTAGAAAATTCCTCATTTTCAACTTCATCACAATAGTATTCAAATAGATAACCTGCATAAGGGCCTTCTTCAATACAATTATCCTCCACCAAAGTTCCCATTCCATCATTTGCAAAACCCTTTATTGGATAATTTAATCCTCCATCAGAATCATTGCAAGGGAAAGTTATATCTCCTACTCCCAAAGCAGACTCTGGCAGACACATCCCCCCGAAACAACCATTCAAGCAATCAAAACTAGCAATCTTTAAATCTCCCTCAAGACAATAAGTTTCCAATAAAGTATTTTTGTCATAACAAGTATCTGCAATCTCCTTTTCCCCACTAGTAGCCACCCCTGAAAGATAATAATCTCTTCCTAAATCTGTTTCTGAACACTCCCCCAAATCAATCTCTTCTAATTCTATTGATTGATTTTCCTCTAATGAAACACAAGCCCCTTCAAAACAACCGTTTTCACAAATCGTAGGAATAACTTCCAAACCACTTAATCCACAAGAACATTCAAATAAAAGAGTCTCATTCAAACACCTGTCCCATCCAGTAGAAGAATTTTCCCCCTCTGGAAAAATAATTGTTTCTGAACAAGAACCATAAATAAAAGGAGCGTCACCAAAATCACTTTCAGTACAAGTAATATTTTCTTGAAGAGTATAATTAGTTTGTTCAGCTAAACAAGCTCCTGCAAAACATCCAAATTCACAATCAACTTCAATAGACTCTAAAGAATCTTCTTCACAATAACATTCTTTTAAACTGGTTAAATCAGCACTACAAACATCTCCAGTTCCATCTGCATTTCCCCCTTCAGAATAAAAAACCTCTCTTACACAAGTTCCCCTAATGAAAAGTTCAATTCCATTATCACTATCTGTGCAAGATTGATTTATCACCGAACGACAATCTTCAGGACAAGAGGTAATTGTTTCTCCTTTTCCACAAATCCCATTTCCACAAACAGGCATAACTCCTGGATCTCGGATATCTCCAACATCCAATTCATTAGTAAAAGTATCTTCAAATGTAACCTGCCCGGTCCCAATTTTTAAAAAACCCGATTGAATAAGAAAAAAAGCAATAACCACCAAAAATAAAACCAAAAGAGTTATTGTTTGAAATTTTTTCATAAATAAGATTGCCAATAGAACTTTAAAAATATTACTTAATTATTTTTTGGAATCAATGCAACAAAACTATTTTTTTTAAAAATAGATTTTGCAATATCTTTAACATCCTTTAGTTTTACCGAAGAAATATTTTTTTCAAAATCATAATACTCCCTAGCATTTCCATTACTTTCAAAATGAAGTAAATTTTCCATTTGACCAACAGAATCTTCCATGGAAATTTGATGATTCCCAATAATTTGTTCTTTAACTCCCCTTAACTCTTTTTCAGTCAAATTATCTGCAACATCTTTAAATTCCTTTAAAATTAATTTTTTTACTTTCGCGACATTTTCCTTAGTTGTTCCCACATAAATTAATCCATATGAAAAATCCAAACTAATATCAGATTCTTCTTTAATTCCATAGGCAAGATTTCTTTTTTCACGAATTTCAGAAAATAACCTTGAAGACATTCCCCCCGCCATAACGATTCCCAAAACTCTTGCCGCATAATTTTTCTTATCCGAAGCTAAAGGAAGATGATAGGAAAAAACTAAGTTCGCCTGATCCACTCCAGCCCTTTCAAAAATCTTTGTTTCATTTTTTAACTTAATCTCGAAAGAAGGAATTTCTTTCTTTGGACCTTTAAACTTTTTTTCTGCAAAATCAACTAATTTCTTAAAATCACAATCTCCAACAACACATAAAATCATATTGTTAGGAGAATAAATTTCATTAAACTTTGAAGAAATTTTTTTTCTATCAATTTTATTCAAAGTTTTTTCATCTCCAATCATTGATTTCCCAAAAGGATTTTCATAAAGAAATTCGTGGGCCTTATCTACCACAAAAACATGCGGACTATCTTTCCTCATTTTTATTTCCTCAAAAATAACTTTCCTTTCTTTTTCCAATTCCCTAGAATCAAACAGAGGGTTTTTTACAATGTCTGACAAAACATCTAAGCCAATTTTCAATTTTCTCGAAGGCATCCTGCACCAATAAGCAGTAATATCTTCTCCTGTAAAGCCGTTTAATTCCCCTCCATTTTTTTCAATCTCTGCTGCAATTATTTTCGAATTCGGTCTTTTTTCAGTTCCCTTATATAACATATGTTCGATAAAATGGGAAATTCCTTTTTCTTCCAAAGATTCATTAATCCCTCCATTCTTTACTCCGATGGCAACACTAACAATTGGTAAATTTCTCTTTTCCAAGATCACGGTCATACCGTTAGATAAAACTTTTCGAAAAAAATTCTTTTTTGGATTCATAATAAAATAAACAACTAATTACTTTAAAACTTATTCATTACAAATAATTATATCTCTTTCTTAAAAGAGATATATCTTTCTCCACCAATTTCAAAATCATCAAGAATCTTGAAATTCTCTTCAAGAAAAGTAGTGAGCCAAATTCTTTGAACTTTAAACTTCGATCTCCTAACCAAACTTTTAGTTGCAAAACTAACAACAACTTTATCCACCAAAGGAGTAATTGCTAAAAGTAATTCTTTTGAATAATTTCTTTTTAACATTTCTAATGAATCAAGAGCCTTAAACAAGAAAACAACTGAAGGAGCCTTAGATTTTTTTATTAATTCAACATTTTTTTCTTTTTCAAATAAACTCAAAGGATACGCGATCCCCGAAATTTTTTCTTTTGTGAAATAATTATTCATCAAACTTACTAGCTGCCCCATCGCTTCAGTGGCAACATAATTGACATTAATTCCAATTTTTTTAAAATAATCATAACTAAACCCATTAATTCCAGCTCCCAAATCAAAAATTGTCAAAGTTTTATATTCCGAAAGTAATCTTTGATAAACTTCTTCATAATAAGGCAAGCGTTCTTTTGTAGATAAATGTTTTTTCAAAATCCATTCAGGATCTTTATCTTTTAAATTTAAAATTTTTTGACTAGTAAAAGCACTAAACATTTTTCTCAATAAATCCCGAGTAGATTTTATTTTCTCAATCTCAACAGAATCGGAGTAATCAAATCTTGAATAAACAGCCTCAACATCTGCACGAGGCAAATCCGAAAATTCCTTTTTACTAATTATCTTTTGATAAACTTCTTCATCCATAAGAATAAACAACTATCTGAAATTAAAAAGCTTTGCAGAACCTAACAAACTCCAAGACGCATAGGTCCCTCAATGCCAGCCTGTGGAATCATACAAACAGGGCAAGGAGCACCGTTACAAGTATGAGAAAATTCTCCATCAAATTCTATGTAGCCAGGACCAATTTCTACATACCTTCCAGGATCTTGAATAACTTTAAATCCATCTTCATTCAAATAAACATCATTTCTTAAATCATAACTTGAAAAATGAACACCGTCAGAACCATCTTGAAAATCAATTGATCCTTTAACGTCCAAGTTTCTTGTAATTTCTGCACTACCTTCAACAAAGAGGGCATTAGTTCCACCAGGGTGTCCAACACTTAAAACTTGTGAACCCTCTCCTTCAATTCGAAACATCCCTGATTCAACATTAAAAACACCTGGAGTTAATTTGTCTACAGAAAGAGAAACAATTTCATTTCCCGTATGACCCATCAAAGCAGGATTTCCTGAGTTAGTTGCATAAACAATTGATCCACTTCCAAGTACAATTAATGCACAAAGAATAAAAAAATATTTCTTAGTAATTTCAATTGTCACCCTCATCTAAAATAAAACACTTAAGAGTTTAAAAAGGTTCCTGATTCACTAAATTTTTAAAAGAATTTTAACTAAAGAAAGTATGCCAATCAATATTAACGACCAAGATTATGTTAAAGCAGAAAAAGATTATTACGAAGCAACAACATTAGAAGAAAAACTTCAAGCAACAAGAAAAATGATTTCTCATGCTCCAGGCCACAAAGGAGCAGAAAATTTAAGACAACAACTAACAACAAGAAGAAAAAAGCTTGAATCTCAAATAGTAAAAGCAAAAAAAACTGGAAAAGGAACATTCACCGGAGTAAAAAAAGAAGACATGCAAGGGCTCTTGGTGGGAAATACAAATTCCGGAAAATCTTCATTGTTGCAACTTTTAACAAACGCAAAATTAAAAATTTCAGAAAACAAATTTACCACAACAAAACCAATGGTGGGAATTATGGAATACCTGAGCGTGCCAATCCAATTAGTTGAAAATCCTTCAATTGATTCTGAAAATTTTGATAAAGGCCTTCCAAACACCACAGACACAATATTAATTCTCATAACAAAATTAGAAGAGATAGAAGAGATAAAAAAACAAATTCCAAAGTCAAAAGCAAAACAAATAATTATTTTCAATAAAATAGATGAACTCTCTACAGCTGAAAAAAGAAAATTAAAAGCAACTCTTCAATCAAAAAAATACAATTTCGTATTAATTTCGACTGTTACTTTAGAAGGAATTGAGAAATTAAAAAAGAAAATTTTTGAAAGTTTTGATAACCTAAGAATATACACCAAAGAACCCGGAAAACCAAAATCGAAAAAACCAATGATTCTCAAACCAAATTCAAATATCAAAGATGTTGCAGAAAAAATTCTAAAAGGGCTTTCAAGAAGAATTAAAAAAACAAAAATCTGGGGTCCAAGTTCAAAATTTTCTGGACAAATTGTTGGATTAAACCACAAAGTAAAAGATTTAGACACAGTAGAATTTACAACTAACTAATAAGCTTCTTCGCTCAATTTTTCTAACTCACCCCGATTCTCTTCAATTAAAGATAGCAACTTAATAATTTCTGCAGCAACACCATTCTTTAAATCCAAAGGATGTAATTTTTTAGAAATAAAATCCTCTTCAATTTCTGAATAAGTAGAATATTCTAGATTTCCCCCAAACTTTTCGGGACGCTCAATAACAAAATTTTCTTTTTTATCTTCTTTTAAGGTCATCACCACATGTTTCAAAAAACTCATTAATCCATTATCTGGATCTCCTGCAACACAATCTGCAGAATTAACTTTCTTTTGTACCTTCTTCGAAGAGTCCATTAAATCAATTTTTGTTCCTTCAATTGAGGAAGACATTTTTTTCCCAATAAGGCCAGGCAACAAAGGATTCATAATTTCAATTCTTTTTTCATATCCTAATTTAGGCAAATATTCTCTTGCTAAAACCATAATCTTTCTTTGATCAGTTCCCCCTAGTTGAACATCACATTTCAAATATTCTTCATCAAGAGCCTGCATTAAAGGATAAATTATTCCAGAGAGTTTCGGAGAGTCTCCCATTTTAACAACTTCAGAAGCGGCTTTTTCCGAGTCATGAACAGATACAAAACTAGAAATTTTAAATAAATCAAGAACATAATCTTTTTCTAATTGAAACTCACTTCCTTTTACAAATTCTAACTCTTTTGTGTTTACTCCCATGGCCTGAATCAATAAAGGAATAATTTTTGAATAAAAGACATATCTTTTTTCTAAAACACTCCAAGGAGTATTATCTAAGGCTGCATGGAGATCTGCCAAAAGAATTTTTACATGAAATCCTGCTTTAAGCAAATCTGCGACTTTTAGTGCCCAAACAAAATAACCAACATGAGGTCTTCCAGTGGGAGCAGTCCCAAGATAGGCAACAGGTTTTTTCTTTTTCTTCAAAAGAGTTTTCAAATCTTCTTCACCAATAATCTCATCGGTATTTCTCTTGATTAATTCAAAGTTATCCATATAAAATTACAACCAATTTAATTATTAAATGTTTTGCCCTAAAATTTTCTTCTCAAAAAATCAAAATTTCCTAAATATTTATCCCAAACAAAAAATAACTCTATTGAAAGAAAAAAGCTAAAAAGATAAATGTTGCTTGAAATTTTTTTATTTTTAATTCTGGGAATTTTTTTTGGAACAATAACCGGATTAATCCCCGGAATCCACATAAACCTAATAGGGATCATTTTAATTTCAATTTCCACGAAATACCTTTATGTTAATCCAATTTATTCTATTGTTTTTATAACTTCAATGAGCATAACCCACACATTCGTAGATTTTATTCCTTCAATTTTTCTTGGATGCCCCGATACAGAAACAGAACTCTCCATTTTACCGGGCCATAAATTATTAAAAAAAGGACACGGATATGCTGCAGTAATCTTAACAAACAAAGGGAGCATTGCAGCAACAATCCTTTTTACAGTAATAGCTTTCCCAACTATTTTAATAATTTCAACCCTTTCTCCCCTTATTGAGAAAATAATTCCTTTTATTTTAATTATAATTTCTTTTCTTTTAATACTAAAGGAAAAACAAAAATCAATTGCATTAGAAATTTTCTTAATCACTGGTATCCTTGGATTGATAATCTTTAATTTAAATATTGAAAATTCTCTTCTTCCCCTCTTAACAGGGTTATTTGGTTCCCCTCTTTTAATTCAAAGCATAAAGAAGAGAACAATAATCCCGAAACAAAAAATAATAAACCCAAAAATTAAAATAAAAAAACCAATCTTAGGTTCTCTTCTTGCTTCTCCCTTCTGTAGTTTTTTGCCAGGAATCGGTGCAGGACAAGCAGCAATAATCGGAAACTCGCTGATAAAAACAAATAGAGATGGATTCTTAATTTTACTTGGAGCAACAAACACTTTTGTAATGTGTTTTTCTTTTCTTTCTCTTTATGCAATAAACAAAACAAGAACCGGTTCTGCCCTTGCAATAAAAGAATTATCAAACTCCCTTTCTCAAGAACTCTTAATTTTAGTACTTTTAACAATCTTAATCTCAGGGATAATCTCTTTTTTTCTAACAAAAAAATTAACAAAAATGATTTCTCAAAAAATAACTAATTTTAATTATACAAAAATTTCTATAACCACTCTTTCAATTTTGATTTTAGTTGTCTTTTTTATTACAAGCCTCAAAGGAGTGTTGATTTTTACTGCAGCAACTTTAATTGGATTATATTCTACAAAATATAAAATAAGAAAAACTAATATGATGGGTTGTTTGTTAATTCCAACAATTTGGATTTACCTTTCTTAAAACCACTTATCAATACTTTCTTGTTTTTCCAACTCTTTTCCAAAAATACTATCAATATAACTTTTAATTAGTTCCAAATTCTGCTTCATATAAGGAGACAAATTATAATTCTTAGCCAAGTTTAAAGCGGGTTCCAGATATTTTTTAATTCCCCCTTCATGAATTGTAAAAATTAATTTTCCCTTACAAAAAGGACAAACCCCTGTTAAAGGAGGGCGCCTGGCAATTTCATTACAAGAAACACATCGAAATCCTTGCATGGAAAATTTTCTTAGATTTCCCCTCATGTCTCGAATAAAATGTCTTGAAATAATTAATCTTGCAGTATCTGAAGTGTCTGCAGCCCGAATTCTCTCAACAAGTTTCATTTGATGTTCAACTTTTTCCTGCATTGTTCCAAGAATTTTATAATTTGAGCACACAACAGCCTCATTAAAATTATCTGTATCATGAGTAAATCCAACGCCAATAAAAGGATCTCCTTCTTCCTTCAAAATGTGCTTAACAGTGTGAACATTTGCTTTTGAAGAATGCTCCCTTTTTTCTGCTAAACGATACATTTCCAAAGGATATTCATTAACATATTCGAAATCCAAAATTTGATCATCAACCTCTCCTGCATCAATTTTTGCATTTAACACTAAAGGGGCATCTTGAGTTCCACCACGATGACTAGGTAAAAATTTTCTAGAAAAATTCAAAATCACATCAGACAAAAGCATAATTGCAGCTTCATCCCCATCACAATCTCTTCGAATTGCAGCATGCATATAAGGGCTTGCCAAAAGCCCCAGAGTATTTGAAAAACCAATAAATCTGCAAACAACCCCCGCACAATTATGGGGAGCCATACAAACCCCCATCTGTCCAACTACATCTTCTCTTTTTTTTAAGTTATGAAAACGGGGCAATTTGTAAAATCTTTCCAAGAGGTCATCCACAAAATTACAAATATTAAAGAAAACATCATCTGCCCTCTCATCAGGAGTTTCAGGAGAACTAGGAAGCAAAACATCATGGGGCTTTAATTCTAAAATTTGATTATTATCAATTAATTCCTCCCCATAAATATCTGTTAAATATCCAAGCTCTTTTAATTTTTCAACACCCACGGAAATTTCTTTAGGCTTAAATGAAACAAGAGGCAATTCGGTACAATCAAAACGGATAGTCCCATCTTTGTTTACCTGAAGATTATGTTTTGCTCGAAGAATTCCTTTAGATAAATGTTCCATTTGTTTTCCTTCAGAAGAAGTTCCACGAATTCCTTTTATCAATAAAGGCACATCTGTTTTCTTAAACCCAATTTTCTCTATTGCTTTTTTAAAATAATGATTGATATCCAAATCCTGAAAACAATATGGAGTTCCTTTTTTCTCACAACCTTCTAATTCTTCATTAAAAGATTTTTCCTTGGATTCATAAAAATAATATTTCTTTTGTGTTTTTTCATTGCATTCTTCACAGATTTTGTAAATAGATTCTTTTTTACATTTATCGCAATAATATAAAGGAAATTGTCCTCTAATTTTTCCTGCATCACAAGCAGTTTGAATACTTCGGAGACGTCCTCCTTCCTTTGCAACAGGAAATAAAACATTCGGACTTCCAGTCAACTTACGAAGTTTTGCTTTTTCTGGGCGCCCCATCCTCGATCCAATAAAATCTCCAGCCTTATCTTTAATTTCTATTTTCGAAACAGAATTGATCATTTCTAAAATTGTTTCTCCCACATAAAGTTCTTTTTCTCCAATAAGAGGCAAATTAATCTCTTCTTCCAAATCAATTCCGAGGTTAAATAACAAAGCACGACTAAGATCTTTTGAAATCACCACATTCTCAATGGTAACTTCGTGAGGAATTCCCAAAAGTTCTAATGCTCTTTTTCCTAAAATAAATTCTTCTTTTTCGACTTTATTATAGGGTAAAATTAATTTGTCTTCAAATCGAGAATGTTTCAACCAATCAACTAATCCAAAAAATTGTTCTTTAGAAATCTCTGTCCAATAAAAAATAAATTTAGGGTAAAGAGGAATTCCGAAAGTTTTACTTAAGGAGATAGCTTCACCTAAAGAGACCTTTGAATAATCTTCAACTTCTCCTCCTTTTTCTTTTAATTCCAAATTCCACCATTCTTCCACATATCCTGGTTTAATCAAATCTGCATTACGATTAGCTAGGTCACTAAAAGGAAAAAGCAAGTCCCCCAAATAAATGATTTCTTCTATTTCTTTGTAAAGTTTCCTTGTTTCAGCAATGTTTTTTACTTGCATCACCGAACCATTTTTTAATTTTACAATTGCAGCTTCAATAGTATCACAAGGAGTCGCAACCATTCCTTTTGTGGGCTTTTCAATTTTTAATTGAGTTCCAGTTGCAATAAAATCATCTGTTACAGCCATTGTCGCAGGATGAATTGAGGCCGCACTAAATCCAGAAACCCTTGAACGTCCATAACGAAAACGAAATCCTCCAGACATAGAAGGATGCCCAAAAATAGGACGTCCAGCAACCAAATCTTTAATATATGTTGGAACCCCTCCTCCGGATTTTCCTTTTTTTCCAGAAGTCATCTTTTCATGTAATTCCAAATAATCTTTGATAAAATCAAAACCCGTTGCAACAACCCCATTAGAACGAGCCATATTGTAAAGACGAAATCCTTTAGCTGCTTTCTGTGCCAAACCTTCAGCCATAATCAAACAAAACCCACTTCTAAGATTATTTGTATTAACTCTTTCTAAATTTTTATAATTTGAAACTTCTAATTTTTCTGAAGGATCCCCTCCAATTTGAATTGGCATATTTTTTGCTAAAAATAATGCTTCTTGTTCCAGAGGCATATATTGCAAATTAGTTATTCTCTCATGAAAATCAGACAATTCTGTCCAAACACGTTTAACTTCATCTTCAGTGGGATCATATTTTGCAAAACCAAATTTTTCTCTTAAAAAGTCTATTAAAAAAAGAACTATACAACTTGCAGTAGTTCCTGCGCTTCTTATTGGCCCAGAAAAATTTGCAAGAATATATTCCTTCCCATCATTTGTTTTACAAGCTTCAATTCCAGTATATCCCTCAATCGGACTTGATACAACTCCCAAAGTGGCATAAGCAAATCCTACTCTTATTCCCGCATCCATTGCTTCCAAAACGCTTGTAAATTTGCAAAATTTTTGATCCGAAACTTCTTCTGCAATTTTGAAAACAACAGTAGTATCTAATTTTCCATACATTTCTTCAAACTCCAAAATACGTTCAGCAATTCCGGAATTTAACATCTGAGGATAAATCGTAGAAATCAATCCTACAACTTTTTCCGCCATACTCATAGCAATGGGAATTTCTATTTTATCTACAGGATCAAGACCAGTAGCTTTTGCCTTTTCAGCCATTGAATAAACAACATCTACCTCTTTCTTCAAGTTTTCAAAATACTCTGTTGTTTGTTTTGTTAATTTTACCATTATTCAAAATCCAAAATTTTAATTGCCCTTGTTTTAAGATTAAACATAGGAATTTTACAATGATCTGGCTCATTTCCAAATTTTTCCTGATAAGGAGTTTTAGTTTCCCAAGAAGATGAAGAAATAAGTAAAATATTATTATAATAAACAACTGCACTTTTGTGAGTATGGCCTGCAACAAAAATATCTGGCACTTCCTTAATTATATGGCAATCTTCTTTCCCAGGGAAATATTGGACTGAAGTGTGAGAAGGAGCAAGATGTCTTTGTTTTAATAAAAATTCCATAATTCTTTCAGGAGTATTCATAGATTTTTTTAACATTAACTTTGAAACAGTATTAGCATAATAAGGAAATGAAAAACCATGATAACCCAAAACATTATATCCTCCAAACCCAGATTTTGCCCCAATATTAACTGTCGAAGGATTTTCCGTAAAAATTATGTTTTCAATATTATAAAGAGGCCAAGCATATTTCTCATTCAACAATGGCTGGGGTTCCATTAGCCGAACACAGTCATGATTTCCGGGAGAAAGAATAATCTTTATGTCTTTTCTAACTGTAGATAATATATCTGCCAATTCGCTAAATTGTTGTTCCAAATCAACTACAAGCAGATCTTTCTCTTGATTAGGATAATTTCCCACCCCGGTAATCAAATCCCCAATAAAAAAAACATATTTTATTTTTTCAACTTCTGGAGTATTCGGAACTTTTCCATTCAAATAATCAATAAAAGAAAGGAAATTTTCTTTCATAAAATTTTTACTTCCATAATGTAAATCTCCTAAAAATAAAGCATATTCCTCTACAGGAGATTTTTTTCGTTCAAAAAGAACAGAATCCGGAAAAATTACTTCATTACAAAATAAAATTTGATCATTTCCCGAACACTTAAACCCCAGAACAGAATCAAGAACAATGTCTTCTGCTTTCTCATATAAATCCTCTTTATTTTTATTAATGAGAATTTTAGTCTTGCCAGTTAAATCTTCTATCTCCAAAATAATATTCCCATTTTTGGTCACAGATCTTGAAGAAACAATCCCAATCACTGAAATCCCCTGATTATTTTTGGCTAATTTATTTAAAGAAACAAGATTTTTTAAATCGGAATGTTCAAGCAAAATGTTCCTCATGGAAACAAAACGATTACGAAAATAAGTAACAAAATCTTTTACTACTACTTTTTTATCACTTGCCAAACTTTTAGAAATAATTCTCACGTCATTAAATTCTCTTTCTTTCTTGATTGGAATTAATTGAGTTTCTTTAGTAATTTCTATGCTAAGCCCTAATTTAATTTTTAACTTTTCTAATTTTCTTTGGTTCTCTTGAGGTAAAATTGAAAAAAAACTATTTACTTGTTCACGATTTTGAAGAAAAACTTGTTTTGTGATAATGCTATTTGAAGTAGAATGTTTAATTTTCTCTAAAATAAATTTAATAGATTCTATATCTTCAATTTCACTAAATAACCCTAACATTTCTTTATCTACCAACAAACCCTTCTCTAAACAAAACTTCAATAAATTTTCAGATCCCATCAAATTAATTATATCCCAAAGATTCTTCAACTATTTCTTTAGCCTTTGCCAAAATATTAATTGGAATCACAAGTTTAATTTCCCTCATTCTTCCACCCCTTCCTTTTGAAATAACCCTAACATTAATAATTCCCAACATATCAAATTCTTGAATTATATCTCCTACTCTTCGTTGAGTTAAAATTTCTGATTTAAGATCTTTACAAACTTCTTGGTAAAAATTATAAACATCCCCTGTAAACATTGGGTTTTCCTTATTTTTCTCTGAGAGCTTAATAATTGAATATAAAACTAATTGAAATTGTTTTGGTTCAGTCTTAATAACATCTAAAATTTTATCTCTTTCAATTTTATTATTTGCTTCATCTATATGTTTTAAAGAAACATTTTCAGAAGTATCTCTTTCAGCCAGTTCTCCTGCAATTCTCAAAAGATCTAAGGCCCTTCTAGCATCTCCATGTTCTCTTGCAGCATATGCGGCACACTTAGCAATAACTCCTTTTTCCAAAATTCCCTCCTTAAATGCCTCCTCAGAACGTTTATTTAAGATGTCTTGGAGTTGAAGAGCATTATAGGGGGGGAAAACAATTTCTTCTTCAGATAAAGAACTTCTAACTCGGGGGTCTAGTTCATCTAAAAAAGTTAAATTATTACTAATTCCTACCATACAAATTTTAGTTTGAGAAAGTTCAGAATTCAATCTAGTTAAATTATACAAAAAATCATTTGATATTTTCTTTACTGTTTGATCAATTTCATCCAAAATTAAAACAATTAATTGTTTTTTTTCATCAATCAACTCAATAAATTTACTATAAACCGATTGGGTGGGCAACCCCGTTGCAGGAACACTTCCCCCTAATTTCTTAATTAATTCAGCTAAAATACGATATTCAGTATCTGAAACTTTTTTTAATTTACAATTCAAATATTCTATCCTTAATTCAAAATCATTCTCTTTCTTATTTCTCTTCAACAATTCTTCTTTAATATATTGAATCGAAAGAGTTTTTCCAGTCCCAGTTTTACCATAAAGAAAAAGGTTACTTGTTTGTTCTCCTCTTAAAACAGGAGCAAGAATTGAAGCTAGCTGTTTTATTTGATCTGTTCTATGAATGATATTCTCTGGTTTATAATTTATTTGTAAAAGAGATTTATCTTTGAAGATTGAATTCTTATCAAAGGAATCAAATATTTCATCTATTTCTAAACTCATTTTTTTATATTTTATTTAATTAATTAAATCTCTCCCCCACCATCATTTCTCCTGGAGAAGTTATATTTATTATTATTTATTGAATGAAAAAAATGTTTTTATTATATAAAAGATTATGACTACTAAAAAAGAATTACTCCTTTATTTCCTATGGAAGATATATTTTTATTTTTTAATTATTTTCTACTACTACTACTACTACTACTATCTATATACTCTATAATATAAATTTTATTAAAGAAAAAAAGAACTAGCAAAAATCAAATTTCTTTTAATAAATCTTTCCAAACGAAATCAAGGGGGGACAGAGTATAAATAATAATAATAATAATAAATAATAAATAATAAATAATAATAAATATAACTTCTCTTTAAAATAAAAGATAGTTATCTCTCTTCACAGATAACTTTATAAATTATTTTAGTTTAAAAAAAACATGCAAAGCGAAAAAAACCCTTTTAGTATGATTTTAGGAAAAATGATTGTAACTAAAGAAGGAAAAAGATTAGGTTTTGTAAAAGACATTACTTTTGAAACAAATTCGGGAGAATTAATTAATTTAGTAGTAAAAGACACAACTTCTTACACTAAAAATCTTAATTTAGAAAGAACTCCTTCAAAGGAGGTTTTAATTCCCTATAGTGCAATAATTGCAATCGGAGATTTTGTGATTATTTCTGAAGAAGATTTGCTTTAATTGAATTTAAACATATAAAAATTTAAAAAGGAAAATCAAATTAAAATAAAATGAAACTAGTAGGATTTAATTTCAACAAAATAAGTGTAGAGAAATCAAAAGAAAAGAATGAAAAAATAAAAATCTCTTCAAATATTGAAATAGCTGAAATAAAAGAAGTTGTTTTAAAATTAGTTGATTCAAAAGAAAAAATATTGAATGTCTCTTTTTCTTATTTATTAAAATATGAGCCAGATTTCGCAAAAGTAGAGTTTGAAGGTTCAATTTTACTTTCTATAGAAGAAAAAATGGCAGAAGAGATATTAAAGAAATGGGAAGATAAAGAAACAGCACAAGATTTCAAATTAGCTGTACTTAATGTTATCTTCAAAAAATGCAATGTAAAAGCATTACAATTAGAAGAAGAATTGAATCTTCCTTTCCACATGCCTATGGCGTCATTGAAATCTTCAAAATAATCTTTTATTTTAAATCAAATTTAATCATACTAATAAATTAAATTATTTATTTTTTGATTAAAACCTTTTTTTTCTTTATTTGAATTTTCGGGGTTTACCAAGAAAATATTTTCTTCTTAGAATTATTCTATTCGGATGGAGGAGAGTCATAATTCTTATCTCTTTTTAAAATATTTAAAATTTGTGAAGGGGTTTGATCCATAGACAAAAAAAAGTTTTAATCAAAATTCACAATTCAATAATTTTAAAAAAAACAATCTTCTTATTCTTTTATGAAAATTTCAAAAGAAAAGAGAGAAAAGATTTCCGAACAAATTTTATCTCTTCTTTATTCATTAAATCCTCAAGCAATTTTTACATCAAATATCGCAAAAGAGTTGGCAAGAGATGAGGAATTCACAAAATCTCTTCTATTGGATTTAAAAGAAAAAAAATTGATCTTAGAAATCAAAACAAATCCCAAAGGAATCAATTATCTGAGACGCGCTAGATGGAAATTATCCAAAGCAACATTTGAAGCTTACAAATCATTTGGTTAAAATATGTTTTTTATTATATTAAACCTTTTATAGTGGGGAGGATTTGGTGATTTATGGATTCCATAAAGGATGCTTTTCTAAAAGTAAAGAAAGATATTGATTTATTAAAGAATGAAAGGGAGTTTCTTAGGTTAAATTTAGCAGAATTAAAGGATGAAATGGCTTTTCATCGTAAGGAAATTCTCAAAATAAACGAATTTTTAGAAAAATTGAATGAAAAAAAGGTTTCCACTGGAAACCAAGGGGTTTCGACACTTCGACAGATAAATCCGTCCTATTCGGAGCAAAATTCGACAGATAATTGGGATTTTAAGCCCCTAAATGCTCAATATCCAACACCTTCCACTGGAAATGAAGGAGTTCCAGCAGACAGACAGACAAACCAACAGACACACAGACAGACAATAAATTATCCTCTTTCGAGGGAGTTTGATTTAAATAAAAAAAATCCTCCAAAAATAAGCGCTTCCGAACCCCCGGAAAATGGTTTAGAAAATGCTATAGAAATCCTTGATTCATTAGATAATTTAAAGAAAGAAATCCGTTTGAAATTTAAACGTTTAACTGAGCAGGAATTGCTTGTTTTTTCTGCAATTTATCAATTTGACGAAGAAAAAGGTTATTCTAACCATAAATTGCTCTCAAATCGGTTAAATTTAACTGAGAGTTCTATTCGAGACTATGTTAGTCGGTTAATTAAGAAGGGAATTCCCCTTGAAAAATCAAGGGTGAACAATAAATCTATTCGGCTTTCAATCTCTCCTTCTTTGAAGAGAGTTGCAACCCTTTCCACCATTTTACACCTAAGAGATCTTTAATTTTAAAAAATGTTTTTCGGTAAAGAGAATAACTTCTTTCTACAATTATTTTTTATTTAATTTTGCCTTTTCTCGTCGGTAAAAGAGGTTATTTTTTCAAAATTCTTTTTTTAATTCTCTCTTTTTTGTTATTTTTTTCTCTTTTTTTAATTCTCTCTTTTTTAATATTTTTATCAAACTCTCTCTTTTCTCTTTTTTTAGTCACTTTCTTCTGTTTTCTTTTCTTTTTTTGGATCCTTAACTCTCACTTTTGCCTTTTTTAACATTTTTTCCTTGATTTCTTCAGGGATATACACTCTTTTTTTACCATTTTTCTCGATTACCTCTTCTAAGAGGGCATCACTTTTCTGTTTTATAGTATTTATTTGCCCTCTAATAGTAGATTTTTCTTTTCCAAGCATTGCAGCAAGATCATCATAGCTTAATTTTAAATCAGAATTTAATAATACCCACAGAATTGCCCTTTCTGTAATTGAGAATTGGTCTAAATTTGGTGTTTGAATTCCTGTTTGAACGGCCGTTTGAACACTATAAACGGGCATCTGTTTGTTGGACGAGTGATTGGTTGTTTTAAATGCATTTTTTTGTTTTAAATCTCCCAGAATGGCAACTATATTTTTTAGGCTTTCAATTTCTTCTTGGTAAGTCGATAAAACCTCTTTAATCTCTTCCATTTCCTTTTTTTGGATATTTTTTTCAGAATCAAGGTGTTTAATCCACCCGCTAACGCTGTTTATATCTTTCTTGACAGATTCAAAACCAACCTTGGTATCTTCCATCACCTGTTCAACATCTTTTTTTTTCGCAATCCATCCAAACATATTATTTCTAAGAAAAATCCCTTTAAATACTTTCTGTTTTCGTCGGTAAAACAGATTCTTAAAAGAAAAAAAGATGTGTCGAAAACATTAAGGCAAACAGCTGTTTATCTATTTTTTTGGAGTAAAACAGCCCGTTTAAACAACTTTAAACAACCTTAAACAGGAAGGCCTCCTTTATGTAAAAAATACAAGTTGAGTATTGAAAATTCCAAAAAGATATCCTTTTTCAAAAGAATTTCAAAAAGAAATCACAAAACAATTGTTTAAACAACCCTCTTTTCAACCACTTGAGATCTATTCTACACAATAATTTTTTGGGATTAACTAAGCTAACCTAAGTGCACAGCATTTCAATTAATTTAATGCAAAATTTCATTTTTCTCGAAAAAATCCAAAAAATAGCTGTGTAAATCGTTTTTCAAGGGAGAATTTATATACTTAGGGTGCCCTAAATAGACGTGGACTACTTGGTGATAGCCCTAAGTATACATAAAAGAGGTAAAAATGGAACAAAATATCCCCCTGGCAGCAATATATGTAAGGGTTTCAACTCAAGAACAAGCCAAAATTGGATTTTCCTTAAATGCCCAACAGGAAGCATTAGAAAATTATGCAAAGGCATTAGGTTATAAAATCTATAGGATCTATCGAGATGAAGGAAAGTCCGCAAAAGATATTAAACACAGGCCAGAAATGGTTGAAATGTTGGGAGATGCTGAGAAGAGAAAATTTTCTGCAATTTTTATCTATAAATTAGATCGTTTTTCTAGAAGTTTAAAGGATTTAGTATTAACGGTAGATAAATTAAAAGAATGGGAGATTGATTTTGTTTCCCTTCAGGATAAGATTGAGACGGCTTCTGCTAGCGGAAAATTGATGTTCCATATAATTAGTGCATTTGCAGAATTTGAAAGGAATCTTATCGGAGATAGGACCAAATTTGGGATGCAAAGAAAGGCAAAAGAGGGAGGATTTATCACTCGTGCCCCAAGAGGGTATTCTTTAATTGACAAGAGGCTTGTTCCAAATGAAGAAAAAGAAAATGTGGTAAGGATTTTTCAAGAATTTTTAGATACAGAAATTAGTTTAACACAATTAGCCAAAAAGAATGGGATGACCACAACTGGAATTAAAAAATTATTATTAAATTCGACTTATCTTGGTAAAGTTAAATTTGCAAGTAAAGAAACAGAAGGAAATCACCCGCCTCTCTTATCCGAAAGGCTCTTTAATGGGGTTCAGAATAAATTGAGAAATAAAGGATGGGCTGTTTAAACAGGACAAACACCTTGGGTAAAATATAAAACATTCTCATTTAGACAAGCAAAACAGTCATTGCTGAAGGTTTTTGCACAAGGATAAGAAAGACATCGAATATTATTTGTATTGTACCATCCACAGACTGGCTGGTAAATTTCTTTACAATTTTCTGCAAGAACTTGGGAACAATAAACTGGTTTTCCTTTTTTAATACACTTTTCCAAATTTTTGTCCCAATTATATCCTGCTTTTAGGCAAGAATCTTCTTTTGAAAGAGGAGTATTAAGAAGAGTTATTGCTCCCACCACAAGGAAAAGCACAAAAAAAATCAAACTTACTAAAAAGATTTTTTCCTTATTCATCTTTTTCCTCTGGAGTGGAAAAATCAACTTTTATTTCCCTCCCTAAAATTTTCTTTTTATTTAATTCTGCAATCGCATTTTCAGAGGAATTTTCTTCAGCAAAAGTAACAAATCCAAACCCCTTTGATTTTCCCGTTTTCCTTTCTCGAATCAAGATTGTTTCAGTTATTTTTCCATACGTCAAAAAAAGATCCTTTAATCCCTCCCGATTTAGTTTAAAGGGTAAATTTCCTACAAATATCTTAGATCCCATATTCCTTTTAAGTTAAAATATTATATAAATTTAATCATACCAAATTTTTCTAAAAAGTTATTTAAACAATTTTTAATTCTTTATTTTATGAAAGAGGTAAAAGCATTAATTTTTGATATAGGAGGAGTTCTTGCAATAGGTTCAAATTTAAAGAGCGTTGGAAAACATCTCAATACAAAAAGTGTTCATGAATCTGTCGCAAACAAAATCGGAGTTTCATTAGATCAATATTTTGATGCGTTAGATAGTGCCTATGCAAGATCGATTGAAGGAAAAATTAGTGAAGAAGAATTATTAAATATTCTTTCAACGAATTTTCATCTTTCCAAGAAGAAAATTCGTTCTCTTTTTAGTTTTGAATATAAACGGGTGTTTAAACAGAATAAAGAACTTTACCAGTTTGCATTTAAAAAAAAGAAAGAGGGATATAAAATAGCAATCTTGTCGGACCAGTGGCATCTTTCCTACCTTCCATTAGTTCCAAAAAAATATTCTTCTCGTTTTGATTTAGTGGTTCTTTCTTGTTTAGAAGGAATGAGAAAGCCAGATCCAAAGATTTATCGGAGGACCCTTCGGAGATTGAAAATTAGCCCAGAAGAATCTTTGTTTATTGATAATCAAAAATGGAATATTCTTGCTGCAGAAAAAATTAAAATGAAAACTATCTTGTTTAAGAACAATAAACAGTTGTTTAAACAGTTAAAATTAATGGGAATATGAAGTGCACAAAATGTAATTATGAATCAGAAGAATTAATTTTAAAACAAGGAATGCCCCTCTGTCCCTTTTGTTTATTTTTTTCTCCTTCGGATATCATCCTTTTCAAAGAATATGTTGCAGAAAAAGTCAATTTGGAGGAAATAAAATCATTTAGAAAAAATTTTCGCCCCAAAGGAGATCTTCAAAAAGAAGGGATGTCAAAAAAAGCCAAAGTTGGAAAGGTTATGTCTCGCGCCCCATTTGGGTATGAAATCCAAGAAGGAGAATTAATCCCTGCAGAAAATTTTCGAGAAGTTGAAGAAATTTTTGAAGATTATTTGAGATTTCCCAATCTTACGCAACTTTCCAAGAAACATGATCTCTCTGTAAATGGACTGAAAAAAGTTTTAACAAATTTTACTTATATCGGCAAAATCAAATTCAATAATGAAGTTTTTGAAGGAAATCACAAACCTTTAATTTCCTCCACCTTATTTAATCATGTTCAAAATAAAATAGACTTTTTGAAAAAGATTAATTAAATAAATTTTTATTGAAATAAAAAATTATCTCTTAGAAGATTGTCTTTTAGAACGGGCTTTCGAATCCCCTGGCTTGTATGCTTCTTTGCGTCTCACGTCCGCTACAAGAAGACTTCTATCATATTCAATATAATTTTGTTCTAATTCTTTTGAGCCAGTAAATTCCACTATTGCCCTAGCAAGAGCAAGTCTTGCAGCATCAATTTGGCTCTTTTCTCCTCCGCCCCGAACAGAGATTTTAACATCAAATTCTGTTTTACCAATAATTGCTTTTGCAATTTCTAAAGGTTCTCTTATCCTTAAAACATCAAATGGTTGAATAGATTGGTATTCTTTATCATTGATTGTAATTTTTCCAGTGCCAGCAATCAGAGTTGCCTTTGCAACAGCTCTTTTCCTTTTTCCAGAAACAATTATTTTTTTGTATTTATTTTCAATATTCATTTTAGTTAAGGAATTCTTTTACTGCAGAAGATTTCTTTATTTTTTCTACAGCCATTTTAATTATTTTTAAATTTTCAAATTCCTTTGGGGTTCCATTATAACATTTGATTTTTTTGAAAGCAACCCTTCCTCTTCCTTCTCGATGATCTGGGAGCATTCCTCTAATCGCTCTTTTTACAATTTTTTCAGTTGTCTTATGGTGTTTTGGACCTTTTTGACTATGGCCATATCTAGATCTTTTTTCCATAAATTCTCTTTCAAGCATTTTCTTATTTCCAGTAATTTGAATTTGATCACAATTAATTACATTAATTTCTTCTCCAAGCAAAGCTTCTTTTGCAGCGAAACTAGCAAGTCTTCCCAATACAGCATTTTTTCCATCAAGTATTTTCATTTTAAAATTTTAATTCCCTTTCCTTCGGGGTTTAATTTAATTTCTTCAAGGATTGTATTGAAAGTTCCACCTGATTTTAATATCTTTTCTTTTGCTTGTTCTGAAAAAGAAAAGGCCACAATTTTAATCTTTGAATTAATTTCTCCGGCAGATAAAATTTTTCCAGGAATTACCACAATTTTTGATTGTTCTGCTTTTTTATCAATTTCTCCTAAATTTAGGCTAATCTTATTTTTTCTTGTTCCAGATAAAACACTCGAGATTTTTAACCAAGCTTCATTTTTTTTAGAGAGATTTATTGTTTCAACTAACTCCAAGTTTGTTTTTTTCTTCACTTGTTTTTGAATTTTTGTTTTTGATTTGACCATTTTATTTTTTCAAGAAGTAAATTTTTACTTCCTGCTTTACGCGATTAACTCGCAGGTATTTTTTGTAGTAAATTTCTATTTATAAATCTTACTTTAATCCTTTTGAAATTTTTGCAAGATCTTTTTTTAACATTTCAATTGAGGAATTAAAAATCTCTTTTTTGTCCATTTGCCCAAAAGATTCTACTGTAATTGAGAGGTCTCCTGTTGGAGAGATTTTGATAAATTCTTTTCCTAATTGATTAGATTTTTCTTCACAAACTTCATATAAATCTCCTTCTGAAGGGCTTTCAACAATAATCTTTTTCCCTAAGGATTCTTTTGCTCCTTTTGGACACTCTTCTAAAAGGTTGTTTGGACAGCTTTTATCAATTAAAACTTCCGATACTTCTCTATAAAAAATTATTCCCGGGGAGTGTTTTGAATGATTAACTCCCTTTCCCATTTTTGCAGTTGCATCAATAGAAATTTCTTGTCCTTTTTTCAAAAAAGTTATTGGAATTTTCCCATAAATTATCTTTGCATCTCCTTTAATTTCTTCAGAAAGAAGATATCCTTCTTTTTTTACTTCTAAATTCAATTTCTTTTCTGTTTTTTCATTAAAAGATTTTTCTGTTTTAAGGGGAAGTAAACCCATTCTATGTGCGATAGTTTCATCGTAAAGCGCAGAATCATTTTTTGAAATTTCTACTTCTTCAATTGCAAGAGTTGGAATCTCTCCAACATATCTTCTGATTGAATTTGCTAAACTTTCTTCCATTTCCAATGTAAATGTCAATGTGTTTTCTTTTTCTTGAATTTTTTTCATTTTAAAATATAAAAAAGTCGATATTTAAACTCTTCTACCTCTACGGCCTCCTTTTTTCTTTGGTCCTCCGCGAGGAATTCTTGTTGTATCCAAAATATTCAAAATTTTGAATCCTTCCCTTGTAAGCGATTTTATTAAAGCATTTGCTCCTGGCCCAGGGGCAGGATTTCCAGTTTTTGCACGAATTCTTACAAAAAGATTTTTTACTCCAACTTCTTTTAGTTCTTCTGAGACTCTTTTGGCAATAAACATTGCAATTGTAGGATTTGCTTTTAGTCTAGAGTGTTTTGTAACCATCCCTCCAGTAACTTTTGAAATTGTTTTTCCAGACATATCTGTAACATGGACAAGAGTATTGTTGAAAGAAGTGTAAATATTCATAACTGCTTCAATTTCCTTCCTTTTCTTTTCTATTTTTGGTTTATCCGCCACAATTTCTTTTGCAATTTCTTTTTCTTCCATCATTCTGAATCTCCCTTTACTTTTTTATCTGTTTTCTTTAAAGAAATTTTATTTTCTAATTCTACTGGAACAATATAGGATGGGCTATTTATTGCTTCTCCATTAACCAATACTTTTTTATGAACAATCAATTGTCTCGAAGAACTGATTGTGTTTGCAAATTTCTTTTCAAATACTACTGTTTGTAATCTTCTTTTAAGATAATCTCTTTTATCTAACCCTAAAATATCTGCAATAGAATTTACTTCTAATCCAATTTTTTTAAGTCTATCAAATAATTCTTTTTGTTCTTCTGGTTTTGCAGAAATCAATTTCTTTGCTTTTTCTCTAGCAGATTTAATTTTAGCATCTGCTTTCCAAATTTCTTTTTTATTTTTAAGCCCAAATTCTTTCTTAATTACTGCTTCTTCATCAATCCTTGTTTTATCAAAAGGCCTTTTTGGTCTTGAATAAATTTTATGTTTTCGTTTCATTGTGTTTTATTTTTCTTTTTAATTCCTGAACCTTTAGCTCTATTCTTTCTAAAATTGCTTTTTGTTCTTTGCCCTCTCGAAGGAAGGTTTGAAAGGTGTCTAAAACCCCTATAACTCTTAATTTTTTTAAGTCGTTTTATGTCAAATTCAGTTTGGAGTTCTAAATCACTTCCTACAAGATGTTTATCTTCTCCTGTTTCAAAATCTTTTCTTCGGTTAATCAAATGTTCTGAAACTTGGGGTTTTTTTATAAAAGAGGTTATTGTTTCAACTTCTTCATTAGTTAAAGAACCAATTTTTCTATCTTTAGTGAAACCTAATTTTTTACAAACCGCGTTTGCAAAAGTCCAAGAAACCCCTTTTACCTTAGTAAGTCCTGCATAAAGAGACATTTTTCCTTCAATGTCTTTTGAGAGGATTCTCACTATTCTTGCATTTTCTTCTTTTGTATTTTGATTTGTTTCTACCATTTTAATTTATGAATAAATTGTATCTTTCAATATTTGTCAATTCTTGAAGGATCCTTTTTTCTACTGCTTTTTCTGGACCAGGAAGATTTTGCACACGATTTTTCATTTCCTCAAAAGATTCGAATTCTTTTTCGTTTCTTTGTTTCAAAATTTCTTGCATGTGTTTTTTCCCAATACCGGGCAATAACTCAATTTGATGAATTCTTTTATTTATTGCTGTAGACTTATTGAAGAAATCAATAAACCTTTGTGTATTTTCTTTGATGAATCCTTTTATAAATTCTTCCAATTGTCTTTTTGCGGGTTCGGTTAGTTTTTCTCGTTGAAGTCTTCCATTAATGTAGTAAATTTTATCTCTTTTCCCTTCGCCGATATATACTTCTTCTCCTGCAGCAAGTTCAACATCTCTTCTAGGAATTAATTCCAAGAGAGTCAAATTTGTTGAACCTATTGCTTGTGCCACTGGCATCATCTTTCTTTCCAAAGGATAACCATTTGGTAAATATTCTAGTATTATTGCATTTTCTTCTTTTGCCATCTTGTTTAAAGGAATTCTTTAATTGTGTTGATAATCTTAGTTGTTTCATCTTCTTCTAAATTTATATCTATAAATATTTTATTTAATTCTGCTTTATTCTCTGGTAATAAATCAATTAGTTTTGAAATATTATCTGATTTAAGTTTAAGAAGGTCTAAATCTTCTAGTTTCTTCCTTAATTCTTTTGCTTTTGAAGAATCTAGTTTGCTAAAATTATTTATAAATTCTTTAATTTTTGAATTTTCTTCGTCTGTTGACTGAATATATTCTTTTGCTTCTGCTAAACTTAAGGGGGTTGTATTTTTTATCATTTTATTCTTTTGATATCTGTTTTATTTTTTTTAAATGTATTGGGGCAATCAAATAATTCTTTTCTTTTGCATGGTCTTTTATTTTTACTAAATAAGATTTCCCTCTTTTTTCTCCCACAATTCCAGTTCTTCCTTGAATTACTTTCGGAAATTTAAATTGGATAGATCGTTCTGCTACAACTGCAACACTGTCTCCTTTTTTTAATTCTTGGAAGTATTTGCTTAGTTGCAATTTACCTCTAGTCCTAATTGGTTTTTTATTCATTTTTACTCCTTGTATAAGTAATTTGAGAAATATCTATTTAAAAATCTATGCTTTTCTTTTCTTCTTCTTGGGAAGAGAAATTTTCTTTACCCAGAGTATTTGTTGAACACAGATCGCCACGATCATTAGCATCCTCCATATTTTTTACAATTGCATTAAACATTTTCTCTCCCCAAACTCCTTTTCCACAAGAATTGCAGAAATCTATAACACTCTCAGAAGAAATTTCTTTGTTACAATAAATACATTTTTTTACCATGGTACTCTTTTTCTGATTTGTAAAATTTATTTTAGTTTATAAAAATATGTGTAGAATGTTCATCAAAACCTTTAAAAACAGAGAATGAACATAATATATATGATAATTCCAGTTAGATGTTTTTCATGTGGGAAACCAATCGGTCACCTATGGGAAGAATTCAAAAAGCAAGTTGAAGAAGGAGAGCAACCTAAAAAAGTATTAGATAATCTCGAATTAGAAAGATTTTGTTGTAGGTCGATGTTTTTAGGCCAAACAGATTTAATTGAATTAGTTGGAGAATTCAAGAAGAGTTAATTTTCCAACGAGAAACCTTCCCACATTTTTTACATTTTATAATTTTAAAACCTTTTTTGATTTTAACCTTTGAGGCGAGATGAGGGGAAAAACATTTGTCACAAAACAATTTTCTTTTTTCCTTCAAAGGAAAATTTATTTTCATTGCAACTTTTTTTACTTTTTGAATTTCCTTTGGAGACTTAGAATCAATCTCTTTAAAAAATAAAAGAATCTCTTTTTTTAATCCTTTTTTGTTTAATTTCCACATCATAGACTAAATGTAATTTTTAACTTTTAAAAGAATTTGTAAAAAAAAGAAAGACAGCTTGAAAGGTTTGCGTCTTGCGGGACACTACCGCCAACAACATAAGGGGCTTAACTTCTGTGTTCGGAAAGAGAACAGGTGTTTCCCGCCTTACTATGGCCGTCTTCAAAATTTTTAGAGGATTCAGGTTTATAAAGCTTTTTATAGCCTTATTTTTTATAAAATGTATGCGGATGTGCCGGAGTGGTCAAACGGGACAGACTCAAGATCTGTTGGCTTATGCCTACGAAGGTTCAAATCCTTTCATCCGCATGAATAGGTGGGTGAATTAATAATTTCACAAAAGAAATTCTTTTTTCATCCACATATTATTTCAAACTTTTCCTTGCCCAAGTAACTCAGCCTGGATAGAGTGCTTCCCTCCTAAGAAAAAGTCATCGGCTTTTTATCGCGGAGTTAGGAAGAAGTCGAAGGTTCAAATCCTTCCTTGGGCGTTTAAAATTATTTTTAATTTTCTTTGAACAAAAACTTTATTAATGAAAAACTCAAAGTTTGTTATATGCGTTGGTAGTATAGTGGCAGTATAACTGGCTTCCAACCAGTTGACCCGGGTTCGAATCCCGGCCGGCGCATCCAAAAACAAAATGAAATTTAAAGATTTTCACGACAAAAATTATAAGCTTTTGCTTTTAATCCCCGCAAGTTTACTCCTTTTATCAATAATTTATTTGGGAATTTTTTATTCAAATAACGGAGATATAATGAAAAAAGATATTTCTCTTACTGGGGGAACTTCAATTACTATTTATGGGGAAATTTCTCCAGAGCAAATTGAAAAAGATTTATCTTCCATTCTAGAAGAATTAAGCGCGAGAAAAATTTCCGATTTAATTACACAAGAGCAGAAAGCAATAATCCTTGAAACGAAAACTTCTGCAGATGATGCAAGAATTATTCTAGAAGATTATTTTGGGTATAAACTAACTAGTGAAAATAGTAGTTTCGAATTTACTGGTTCTTCCCTAAGTGAAAGTTTTTATGCCCAATTAGTTTTGGCAATAATTGTAGCATTTTCTTTTATGGGATGGGTAGTATTTTTAATTTTTGGTAAAAATACAAAACTTAAAATCCTTGTGGGCTTTTTAGTTTTTATTGGGGCATTGATGAGTTTTTTTGTTTTGCCCCCCAATGTAAGCATAGTTTTTAGTTTAATCGTTTTAATTATAAGCCTTTTAATTTATTTCATTCATAGTATTCCTTCTCTCGCCGTAATCATTTCTGCTTTTGCAGATATAATTATGACTCTTGCAATGGTTGATATATTAGGAATGAAAATGTCTAGTGCAGGAATTGTAGCATTTTTAATGCTTATAGGATATTCTGTAGATACAGATATTTTACTTACTACAAGAATTTTAAAGAGATCAGAGGGAAGCTTAAATCGAAGAATGTTTGGGGCATTTAAAACAGGAATCACAATGACCTTAACATCCTTTTTGGCAGTCTTTTGCGCTTTACTCGTGGTAAAATCTTTTTCAATAACTTTGACTCAAATTTTCACAATCCTTTCAATTGGATTAATTTTTGATTTATTAAATACTTGGATTACAAATGCATCTCTCCTTAAATGGTATGTGGAGAAGAAAAAATGAAATTTTCTTTTAAAATTTGGATTTTAATTATTGCATTAGTTTTTTCATTTATTTCTATTTTTGGAATCCCCCCTGCTTTTTTAGAAAAGGGAGTTCTTGTTACAAGTGTTGGTTCAAATTCCACTGCCTTTGAACAAGGTTTCAGGCAAAATCAAATAATTTCTCAAATTGATGGAGAGAAAGTTTCTTCACCAGAAAAGTTTACAACAATTTTACAAAAAAAGTTTAACACTGGAGAGAAAATTCATGTGGTGTTTAAAACAAAGAAATCTGAAGTAGACTATTATTCCCAGGAGATACCAGAAATAACCATTTCTGAGGTTTCAGATACAAACATTAAATTGGGATTAGATTTAGCAGGAGGAGCAAGAGCAATTGTTAAGGCAGAAAATAAATCCTTAAGTTCTGAAGAAGCAAGAATTTTGGTAGATATTACTAGTAATAGATTAAATGAATTTGGGCTTTCTGATATCAAAGTTTCTCCAAGCTCTGATTTGTCTGGAGAGAATTTTATGAAAGTGGAAATTGCTGGAACAACTCCCAGTGACCTTGAAGAAATGCTTGCAAAACAAGGAAAGTTTGAAGCAAAGATTGGAAATGAAACTGTTTTTGAGGGAGGCTCAAGAGACGTTTCTTCTGTTAGTAGAAATGCTCAAACTTCTGGAGTAGAAAGTTGCAATGCTGTAGAAGGAGGAAGTTATTGCAGATTTAGATTTGCAGTTTATTTAAGTGAGGATGCAGCAAAAAGACATGCAGATATAACAAATAAATTAGAGGTAGATCCAACCAACCCAGAATATCTTTCAGAAAAATTAGATTTATATTTGGATGATAGTTTAGTTGATAGCCTATATATTGGAGTTGGTTTAAAGGGACAATCCACAACACAGATAGTTATTTCTGGTTCTGGAGAGGGATTAACAGAACAAGAAGCATTTGATGCTGCAGAAGAATCTATGCATAAACTTCAAACAATTTTAGTTACTGGGAGTTTGCCTTATAAATTAGAAATTGTAAAGCTTGATGTGATTTCTCCAATCTTAGGAGACGAATTCATGCAATCGATTTTGCTTGCTGGTTTGGTTGCCCTTTTTGCAGTCGCAATTGTGGTTTTTTTAAGATATAAAAAAATTAAATCTTCATTGGCTTTAGTGCTTACAAGTTTATCAGAAATTGTGATAATCTTAGGTTTTGCAGCATTAATTCAATGGAACTTAGATTTGCCAAGTATTGCAGGAATTTTAGCAACAATGGGGACTGGAATCGATCAACAAATTATTGTAATGGATGAATCAAAACAAGGAAAAAATTTAAGCATAAAAAAAAGAATGAAAAGAGCTTTTTCAATAATTTTAGGGGCATATTTTACTGCGCTGGTCGCAATGATTCCATTATTATGGGCAGGGGCAGGACTATTAAAAGGATTTGCGGTAACAACAATCATTGGAATAACCGTCGGAGTTTTAATTACAAGACCTGCATTTACAGAAATGATCAAAAAAATTGAAGGATAATTCTTTAGATTGATTATTAAATAATGCTTGTTAATTTTTTTATGATTCACTCTTCCAAAAAAAGAGAGATAAATTTTATTTTTTATAGAAGCTTTGAATTTTTAAGAAACTGAATCTTCTTTGAATTTTAATCAAAATTTGCTCGAAAAAAGTGAGAGTTGTTTAATGAGGATTTTTCAGGCAAGAATTCTGTTTTTGGAAGGGTTTTAGCTTTTCTCGAATATTCGGGAATTGGTTTTTTTAACAAGGGCCAAGATGAATCTTCTGAAGAGTTTATCTCTTTACCGAAAAAGTATTTTGAGTAATTCGAAAAAACAATTCTTTAATTTTATAAAGTCTTTTTAATTTATTTTTACATGGATTTTTCTGGAGAAATAAGAGAAGAGGAGAGTTTTTTAAAAAATATTCTGGTAAAGTTTAGAAAAAAAGATTTTTCTGGAACTACTGGCCAAGCCATGAAAAACTCTAGTTATCAATTGGCTCAAAATTTAATATTTAAATTTGGATCTCTTTTATTTACCATTGTAATTGCCCGTATGCTTCTTCCAGAAAGAATGGGGCTGTACAATCTTGCTCTTGCAACAATTATTTTATTTGTAAGTTTTAGTGATTTGGGAATTTCAAGTGCGCTAATTACATATTGTTCAAAGTTACTTGGGAGAGGGGATTTATCCAAGGCAAAGGGTTATGTTAAGAAATTGTTCAAATGGAAATTAATTTTAATTCTTTGTGCATCTATAATTCTTTTAATTAGTGCATATTTCATTGCAGAATTTTATTATCAAAAGCCAATTTTTTATGCACTTTTAGTTGGAGCAATTTATTTGCCAGTTATCTCTTTGATTGGGTTTCTTGAACAAATCTTCAAAACAAATGAAAATTTCAAAACTCCAATGCAGAAAGAAATTCTATTTCAAATAATTAGGTTTATCTTTGTTCCCTTGGGAATTTTTTTATTTTTAGAAGCAAATTTTTCTAATCAAGGAATCGTTTCGGGAGTTCTTTTAACATTAGTTTTTTCTTATCTTGTTGCACTTATTTTCTTGGCGTTAAATGCAAAAAAGAAGATTAAGTTTTTGCAAGAGTCTCCAAAAAAATTGGAGAAAAAGGAAGTAAAAGATTTGAAAAAATTTATTTATCCTCTAAGTGCAACCGCAATGGCGGGAATGTTTTTTGGTTATATTGATACTTTGATGTTGGGACATTTTGTTTCTAGCCAGTACATTGCTTATTACGGAGCAGCATTTAGTCTTGTAGGAGGGGTTATTGCAATTATTGGGTTTATGTCGCTTTCTCTGATGCCAATTTTTGCTAGAAAATCTGGAAAAGAATTAGAATCTATTTTTAGGAAAACACGAGAACTAACAATTTTAATTTCTTTAATTGCAGGAATTTTTACCTACATTATTTCTTACTTTGTTGTTAAACTTGCGTATGGAACAGAGTACCTTTTAGCAGTACCGATTTTAAGATGGTTTAGTTTATTGGTGATTATCCTTCCAATTTTAGGGATTTATGTTAGCTATTATGTCGCCCAAAAAAAGACAAAAGAATTGGCATGGTTAATTTTAGGAAGTGCTATTTTGAATATTGTTTTTAATTTCTTTGGAATAAATTATGGCCTCTCAGTTGGAGGGGAAATGGGTGCAGTCTTTGGAGCAGTTGGAGCTACCCTTTTGAGCAGAGGATTATATTTAATGGGATTAGTAAGTTTTAGAAAAAAGAAACTAATTAAATCATAGATATATTTAAAAAATAAAAATTATAATTAAATAAATGAAGGCCATTTTAAAAGATAAAGTTATTTTAATTACTGGTGGAACGGGGTTTTTAGGACAGGCTTTGGCGACGGAAATATTAAAATTTGGGCCGAAAGCAATTAGAATTTTTAGTAGGGATGAAGTAAAACATTATAAATTTCAGCAAAAATTCGGTGAAAATAAAATATTTAGAAATTTAGTGGGAGATGTAAGGGATTATGATAGATTGAAAAAGGCCATGAGGGGTTGCGACATAGTTATCCATACTGCGGCCTTAAAGAGAATTGACATGATAGAATATAATGTTGAAGAATCAATAAAAACAAACATTCTTGGAACAGCAAATCTTGTTAGAGCTGCCTTAGAAAATGAAGTAAAAAAAGTTGTATTTATTTCTACCGATAAGGCATGTCTTCCAGTTAATAGCTATGGGGCATGTAAGTTTGTTAGTGAAAAGATCATAACTGAAAGCAATTTCAACAAAGGGGATTCAAAAACTGTTTTCACTTCTGTTAGATATGGTAATGTTATTGGAAGTACTGGTTCAGTTATTCCCTTTTTTCAAAAAAAGATAGAAGATGGAGAAGATGTTCCTTTAACAGATCCAAATATGACAAGATTTCTAATTACGGCAAAAGAAGCAGTACATCTTGTTTTCAACGCCATTAAGTATTCAACAGGAGGGGAAATTTTTATTCCAAGACTACCTTCATTTAAAATTTCAGATTTGATCGGATATCTTAAAAATAAATCAGATGCAAAAAATAAGATTAAAGTAATAGGTCTTCGTCCTGGAGAAAAATTGCATGAAATAATGATTAGTGATGTTGAAGCTCCAAGAACAGTGGAATTTCATAATATGTTAGTAATACGTTCAGAGATTGAAAAGTATCAACAAAATCAAAAAATATATCACTATTTAAAAAATTGTAAAAAATTTAACTCCAGAGAATTTAGTTCCGAACATCACTTATTAGATGCAGAAGGAATTGAAAAATTCTTTGGAAAACGAAAAATCTAACAAATGAAAATTTTAATCTTGGGAGCAAGAGGATTATTGGGCTCCAATTTATCTCTTTTGTATTCAAAAAATCATGATGTTTTGGCAGCGGGAAAGAACAAGCCAAATTTTACTTTTACAAAGAATTATGTTGTTGATATAAGTAAAGAAGAAGATTTAGAAATCATTGAACGGGAAAAACCAGATTTTGTAATAAATTGTGTTGCATTAACAAATGTGGATTTTTGTGAAGAGAATTTTGAACTTTCAAGGGAAATTAATGCACTGGCTGCAGAAAAGATTGCAAAAGCTTGTAAAAAAGAAAATTCTTATTTTGTTCATATCTCCACAGATGCTGTTTTTGATGGCAACAAGGGGAACTATAAGGAAACTGATTCTGTTAACCCCATTAATGTTTATGGAGAAACAAAATTGGAGGCAGAAAAATTAATAGAAACAGTTGGGGGCAGGTATTCTATTGTTCGAACCAATATTTATGGATGGAATCATTTGGAGAAATTTAGCCTAGCAGAATGGATGTTAAATAAATTAAGAAAAATGGAGAAAATACATGCTTTTTCAGACATTCATTCCTCTCCAATAAATGTTATTAATTTGGGAAGGGCAATTATGGAGCTATTTGAAAAAAAATACCAGGGGGTAATCCATATTTCTGGAGCTGAAACGTCCTCCAAATTTAATTTTGCAAAAAAAATTGCAAAAATATTTAATTTAAATGATAAATTAATTATTGAGTCCTCTTCTGATACTATGAATTTTAAGGCAAAAAGAGGGAAAAATCTGGGGTTGAATGTTGATTTTGCAAAAAATCTTCTGGAGACAAAACTCTTTGGAATAGAGGAAGGACTTAAAGAATTAAAGGAAGAAGAAGAAAGTGATTTTTTAAAAAAGCTTAAAAACAGAAGATTTAAGAATTATCAATAGATAATAGAAATATGGAAATTAAACTTGGAAATAAATTAATCGGATCAAATCATAAAACTTATTTTATTGCAGATATTGCCGCAAACCACGATGGAGATATTGAAAGAGCTAAAAAATTAATCTTGCTTGCAAAAGAAGCTGGAGCAGATGCGGCAAAATTTCAACATTTTGAGACAAAATCTTTTGCAAGTGAAAAGGGTTTTAAAGGATTGGGAGGAAAATTTTCGCATCAATCAAAATGGAAAAAAGCAGTGTTTGATGTATATCAAGATGCAGAAGTTCCGGAAGATTGGACAGCAGTGTTAAAAAATTATTGTGATTTCCTCGGGATTGATTTTTTTTCAACCCCTTATGGACTAAATATAGTTGACCACCTAAATCCCTATGTTCCAGCATTTAAAATTGGATCGGGAGATATAAATTTTCCACAAATACTAAAAAAGGTCTCAATAACTGGCAAACCTGTATTAATTTCTACTGGGGCCTCAACTATTGAAGAAGTTAGATTTGCCCTAAAAGAAATTAAAAAATATAATAAAGAGATTGTATTATTTCAATGCAATACAAATTATACTGGAAGTGAGGATAATTTTAAGTATATTCATTTAAATGTTTTAAAAAAATATCAAAAAGAATTTCCAGAGGTTATATTAGGCTTATCTGACCATACTCAAGGAGATATCACTGTTTTGGGGGCTGTTGCTTTGGGGGCGAGAGTTATTGAGAAACATTTCACTGATGATACTAAAAGAGAGGGTCCAGACCACCCCTTTTCCTTGGATCCCCCTTCTTGGAAAAAAATGGTTCAAAGAGTAAGAATACTTGAAAAATCCTTGGGGAATGAAAATAAAAAAATTGAAAAAAATGAAATTGAAACAGTAATTCTTCAGAGAAGATGTATTCGTGCAAAAAAAAATATTTTGGAGGGCTCTTTAGTTAAAGAAGAAGATATCGAATTTCAAAGGCCAGCCCCCGCGGGAAGTCTGAGTCCAAAACATTCACCTGAAATTGTTGGGAAAAGAGCATTAAGAGATATTTCAAAAGAAGATGTTTTGAACTGGGAAAATATCCAAAAATGAATTTGGAAGAACAGTATGAGATTGGAATTGTGTTATGCCATGAAATTGATAAATCTGGGAATTTAAGCAAGGAAACAATCGCTAGAACCGATTTTGGAATAGAATTATACAAAAGAGGAAAAATTAAAAAAATTGTCTTATCTGGGGGAAAAATAAATGGGAACAGTTTTTCTGTAGCCGAAAAAATGTTGGAATACGTATATACAAAAATTAGAGAAATTCCCTTGGTTGAAGATATTTCTCTTGATACTTCCGGACAACTCATATTTCTCAAAGAAGCAATAATCGATCCACTGAAGATAAAGAGTTTTTGCATAATAACTCATAATTGGCACCTCCCAAAAACAGAATTTATGGCCAAATACTTATTTCCTGAAGGTTATAAAATGAAATTTATGGGAATAGAGCCAAATAAATACCTGAAAGAAGGAAGGGAAGATATAAAAAAAATCCCCCAATTTTTAGAAACTTTCAAAAAACTAGCCGGTCATGATGGAACCTTGACAGAATACTTGTTAAAATATCATCCCTGGTATTCTGGGGCATACCCCTTCGCAAAATTCAATAAAGGATATTTTTCAAATAATGTAAAAAGGATTAAAGAAAAATATTCCTAATTTGATTATTATGATGAAGTCTTAGGATAGTTATGATCCAAAAATCAAATAGTTTGGACTTGAAGAAAAAATAATAAAAATCTAAAATGAAAAGAAAAGAAAATATTGTAGTTATAATTCCTGCGCGTGGAGGAAGTAAGGGAATTCCTGGAAAAAATTTAAAACTTTTGCAAAACAAGCCCCTCTTAGCGTACCCTATCGAGGCAGCATTAAAAGTAAAAGATATTGATAGAGTTATTGTATCTACAGATGATTTGGAGATTGCAGAAACTGCAAAAAAATATGGAGCAGAAATATTATTTATGAGACCAAGTGAACTCTCTGGAGACATGGTTCCAACGACCCCTGTATTGCAACACACTATTGATTGGTTAAGAGAACACGAAAAATTTGAAACAGACATAGTAGTTTTATTATATGCCACCTCTCCACTATTAGCTTCGGACAAAATTCAAGAAGGGATTAAAACAATTAAAAATAACTTGGAAGTTGATTCGGTTGTTTCTGGATGTATAGATGATAAATACCATTGGAAAATTAAAAAGGGAAATCTTAAAAGATTTTACCCCTTGGAACTTGCCCCTAGACAGCAAATGGATCCTCTTTTTATTGAAAATGGCGCACTATACATTGTTCGTTCAAAAACTATGAAAGAGACTGGAAGATATATTGGTGGAAGAATAAAACATATTTTTATGGATGCAAAAGATTCATGGGATATAGATGAAGAATCTGACTTTGAAATTGTTGAGGCCCTTATGAAAAAGAAAAAGAATAAACTCTAAATTAATTCTTTTTTTATTATTTCTACCACCTTTTCACTTGATTTGCCCTCAAAAATGATATTTTCTTTTATATCTTTTTTCTTAAATGGAATAAAAGATTTTATCTGCTTTTTAATTTCGGATTCTAACGCTTTTTCAGTGTACACAACATTCACTCCAGGAAATTTTTTGTAGGAATTTACTTTATCTAAATCTGGATAGGATAATGAAATAAGTGCATTTCCAAGCAAGCACGCTTCAACTCCCATGGTGCTATGATTTACAATCACTCCTGCTGCTTCACTCAATAATTTAGGATTATCTGTTTTTTCTATTATCTCATAGTTGTCAAACTCTTCAGATTTTGCAACCAAAGGAATAATTTCTTTTAATTCCCAATTAGGACGAATTTTTAAAATTAATTTATAATCTGGAATTTTTTTCATTACTCTAAACATCTTTTTAAGAAGTTCTTTTTGTCTTTTTCTCGTTAAATGTGTATCTGGAAGCATTACTCTTTCGTTTGTTATTTCCATGGCATATACTATTTCTTTTTTATTTCTTTTTGCAGAATTCCATTCAAACGAATCATATCTTGGGCAACCAACTGATAAAACCTTTGTTTTTTTGGAACAATTTTTCTCTATTGCTTTTTTTGAAACATTCCCAAAAACAAAATAATAATCTGCATAGGTAAAAGTTCCTACTCCATATGTCATCAAACCATGTTGGAACACACAAGTTTTTACACCAAATTTATTTGCTAATTTTATAATTCCTCTAGATAAAGGAGCACTGTCTTCACTTAAAAAAATTAAATCAATTTTCTTTTTATTAAATAAGGAATAAGCTTCTTCCAAAGCTCTTAGAACATTTGTTATCTTTAATTCTAGCAAGGTATAAATATTTTCTATTATATACAGTTGTCTTTCTTTTTCAATATGGATTGACGAACCCAATTCTTTTTTAAAATTAGATAAATCTTCTTGAAAAGTTTTTTGCAAAGGTGATTCTTGTCCAGAAAATTCATAAAAAGGAGCATAAATGCCTCTAATAAAAAAACTTTTTCTCAACCGATCACTAAAATCAATTATTTTATTTTTTGATAATTTATTAATTAAATCCATAAAATAAATCTTTCCCCCCGAGGTGAAAATTTTATTTTTATTTTTTGAAAGGCCTATTCTTAATAAAGTTAAAAATTTTTGAACAGAACTTATAGGATAGAGAATAAGCGATTTAGATTTTTTGGAAAGGAGGGCTCCCTTATAGTTTACTAAAATTATTTTTCCTGAATAATTTTCTTTGGCTAATAAAAAAATATTTTCTTTCCCAAATCCATTTTTAGAATTGAAGACTATTATTTTTTTTGGTTTCTCTAACTCAATTATTTTCTTAAAGAGAAGGGAATATTTTTTTGAATTTGCTAAAATAATAAAAATATCATAATAAAATAATTCTAAAACTGGGATTTCCCGATATTTTAAATTTGATTTTTTTATTATTTTCCAAGTATCTTTCATGGCTTCCGAACTAATATTTTTTAGATTTATTTTATCTTCATAGTCTTCATCTTTTTTAAAAGAGATATGATTTTCCAAAAGTATTTTTTCTACTTCAAAATTAAATGAAATTGGTAGCACCCCTTTATATTTTGACTTATTTTTTAAATAGTTTTCAACTTGAAATTTATTTTCTAAAAAGATTAAATTTGATACGCTTTTTCCATCTTTCATAAGTTTTATTAGGGAACTTTCTTTTTAAAAATGATGGATAAAGAAAAACAATTTAAGGAATACGATAAAACATATAACAAATATGTTTATTCAAAAATTAACAAAAATAAAAAGGTACTAGATTTGGGATGTAATACTGGGCTTCTTGGGGAGGCATTAAAAAAAAATAAAAATTGTATTGTTTATGGGGCAGATTATTCTAAAGAAGCAATAATTCTAGCAAAAAAAAGATTAGATTATTCCGTTGTGTGCAATTTAGAGAAAGAGGTTCCATTTGAATCTGAGAAGTTTGATGTAATTGTTTTAGCAGATATCCTTGAACATTTGAAAGATCCCGAAAATCTTTTAAACAAAATAAAAAATCTCTTAAAAAAAGAGGGAGTCATTATTTCTTGCATCCCAAATGTGGCAAATATAAATATTCGATTTCAACTCCTTTTTGGAAAGTGGGATTATAAAAAATCTGGAATTTTAGATAAAACACATTTAAGGTTTTTTACTAAAAAAACAATGAAATTACTTTTTGAAAATAAAGGCTATAAAATCATTAAAATTGATTCAACTCCGGGTTTTGAATTTTTTTGTTTGTATCATTTTAAGATTCTAAAAAGGATAAAAGAAAATCTTTGTAATATTTATCCCTCTCTCTTTGCAAATCAATTTATCATTCTTTCGAAAAAGAATCAATAGCTCCTTTTATAATTTTTGTGAGGTAAAATTTCCTCCCCTTAAATTTGGAATAAATAAATCTCGGGAAGATTAAGGAGAAGTAAATAATGCTACCAATGATATAATTTAATTTAGGTTGAGTTCTTTTTAATAGTAATAACCAATTTCTTGATCCATAGTATGCACAAAGGGGCCCAACTTCTTTAACGGATCTTGAGACCTTGTGCCAAATTTTGGATTTAGGGATTATCATTGAAAAATACCCTCTTTGATTTGCTTTAATGCACCACCCAGACATTTCATGCATTATGAAAAAATCTTTTTCAAGGAGGCATATTTTGTTTAGAAGAGAATTTCTTATTAGATAAGCTCCATCCAATGCATCAACTATTTTGTTTTTAGAATTTACTTTATAATCAAGTTCGTTTTGAAATGAATTTTTAAAACCAATCAAATTAAATTTTACTCCTGTGTTCCAAATTCTTTTTTTATCCGAATAATAATATATTCTTGGCCCAGCAGCAGCTAATTTTTTATTTTTTTCCATTTCAAGAATTAATAAACTGAGGAAATTTTTATCGACCACCATGTCATTATTCATTATAAAAGAATAATTAAATTTTTCTTTTAGTGATTTCTTTAGCCCAGAGTTAAATCCTCCGGCGAGTCCCAAATTTGTTTTATTAAAAATTAAAGTAATTTTTTTATTTTTTAAGTATTTTTCCTTAAATTTTTGTTGACTTCCATCTGAAGAATTGTTATCTACAAGAAAGATTTTATAATTTTTATAGTTAATATTCGCAATCGAATTAATTAATTCAATTGTGTCCTCTAATCCATTCCAATTTATTATTATTATTCCTACGGAAGGGGAAGGGTTCATTTAATTTTTTCTCCGAAAGAATTTCTTAAACAAAATAAATATTTGTTCCTGGCAATACAAAATCCTTTATGCTCTTTTTTTACAAATTCTTTTTTTAAGAAGACAAGATTTTTCATACCTCTCCAAGGATTTTTTCTTTTTTAAATTTAATTCGGTTCAAAAAAGGTTCAACCTATATTTTTAAAAAAGAAAAAGTTATAAATAGAATATGAAAATTGCAATGATTTATCCTCATATAAGTTCTGAAAAAGGAATTTCTGCATATACTTCAAACTTAATAAGAAATCTTCGTTCTCAAGGGGGGCAAATCCAGGAAATTGATTTTATTTCTGGGAATCCTAATTCTCTTTTAAAAAAATTTTCTCTATTGAAAAAATGTAAAATATTGCATTTTCAACATGAGTATAATCTTTTTGGTTATTTTGGGATTCCTTATTTTTTCTTTCTTGGTTGGTTTAAATTTCTCGCAAATAAAAGAATTATTGTTACAATGCACACAGTTCTTTCTCAAAAAGAAGAATTTAATGCAGGGAGGTTAAAGAATTTTTTAAGGAAATTTCTTTATCAAACACAAAATAGGTGGATCGGGTTAACTTCTAAAAAAATTGTTGTCCATGCAGACGCATTTAAAGAAATTTTAATAAAAGAATATTCAATCTTTCCAAATAAAATTGTTGTTCTTCCTCATGCAATTATTGAGGATATAAAGACCTCCGATAAATCGAATTCAAAAAAAGAGTTGAAATTAAATGGGAAAGTTTATCTTTTAATCGGGTCAATGGTACCAGATCATGGACACGATATAATTTTAAGACAGGCAGGAAAGATTGACGGAACAATTTTGGTTGCAACAAATCCTTCTGCAGTAAATGATCGAAACGAGAATAAAATATTAAACTTTTTAGAAATAAATAGAAAAATAGTGAAAGAAAATGGTTTTCAAAATGTTCGTTTTGATTTAGGAGAAATTTCTTATGAAAAATGGTGGAAATACTTTTCTGCAGCAGACATAATTCTTTTGCCATACCAGGGAGGAATTGGGAGTGGCATTTTCGCAGATGCAATGGCAATGAAAAAACCTGTTGTGGCCAGCGATATAAGATACTTTAGAGAATTTGCAAAAAAATATGGATGTATTAAATTAGCAAAGGAGGATAGAGATTTTCCAAAAGAAATTTCAAAAGCGATGATTCCCAAAAATTATAAAAAAATGGAGGCAGAAGCAAAAAGATATTTCAAGGAAAATGGATTAACTCCAATCTCAAAAAAATATATAAAACTTTATAAAAACTTATAATTTTTTAACTCTCATTTTATTGATTCACCATAAATTTTCTCCAATTTTTCATTTCTTCTCTCAATAGAAAACTTTCCTTTTTTGATAGTTTTTAGGCATTCTTTGGACATTTTCTCTCGAAGTTGATTATTAATGAGTAACTGGGTAGTTTTTTCAATTAATTTTTTAATTATCTCCTCTTCATAATCTCCAATTTTTTTCAAATCTAATTTTTCTTCAACATCTACAATAAAACCAGTTTTTCCTTGTTCAATAATTTCTTTTCTTGAGTTTGGTTCATCTTTTCTGTTTAAAGTTATTGTTGGTAATCCGAAAGACATAGCCTCCAATAAAGAAAACCCAAAAGTGTCCACAAAACTGGGATATAAAAAAATATCTGAATTTAGCATGAGATCGAATAATTTTTTTTGGGGGATCAAATCATAAATTTTTAGATTAGAGTATTTTTTTTTCAACCCTTCTGGAACATCTGAAACAACAATTCCTTCAATGTTGTGGTTTTTTCTCAATCTTTCTAAAACCTCCAACGCGATAATCCCTCCCTTAAGATCAAAATATCTAGCAATAAAAATAATTTTCAATTTTTTATTTCGCGGTTTTTTTAGATCTTTAATCTCTGGAATTGCAGGATAAACCACTTCTAATTTATTTGCTATTCCGGGAAAGGTTTTCAAGATATCTTTTTTTGTATTTTCTGTCCAAGGAATAATTTTTTTACAGTTTTTAGAGAGGATAATTTGCAGCACTTTTTTTTGAGTTTTTTTTGATTCTTTTCCAGAAAGATACATCGACCACCAAGATTCTATATCTGCCACCCATGGCTTATTCTGATTTTTACTTAAACAATGAGCGCAATGAATCAAATCATAATTTCCTTCTGGACTTAAATGGGCATTTGGAAGAGATAAATTTAATTTATTGATTCCTCTTCGAATATTTCTTTTTAAAAAATTTAAAATCCAAAAGACTTTTTTATTGGTTATGACTCCTTTTTGTTTCTTAATATTTTGAAATTCTACATTTCTGGGA
Source organism: archaeon (assembly GCA_018651925.1). GTDB lineage: Archaea > Nanobdellota > Nanobdellia > Pacearchaeales > GW2011-AR1 > JABIDC01. The sequence continues at coordinate 94,515 of JABIDC010000009.1, forward strand.
GGGGAAGAAACCAAATATTTGTAATACGGGCTGTCTGGAAATTTCCAGGGAGATTGTAAATAAATTTTTATTTTCTCTTTTTCCATATTCCCCAAATTAAATAATATCCAGGAATTTTTATTTGAAAATTTAGAAAGTTTCTTTTAACTGGAATTATTTCTGATTTAATTAATTTAAAATTTTCCTTAAACAAATCAAGAAATTCTTTTTTATTTTTGTATTCTCTTTCAGGTGTTGGATCTAGGACAAATTTTCCATTATTTTTATATTTGTAAATTGCCCAAGGTTTTTTTATTACTGAAGAACAAAATAAAATCCCTTCTTTATTTAGCAAGCGACCTATTTCTTTAATCATTTTTCTATCTGAGGGCACATGTTCGATTACTTGGGAAGAATGAACAAAATCAAATTTTACATTTAGTTCTGTATCACAAACATCTCTTCTGTAAAATTTTTCTTTTGGAAATGCCTTTTTTAGGCCTTCAACTCTTCTCGGGGAGATATCTACGCCCACAATCTTTAATTTTGGAAATTCTTTCTTTAATGCGTGAATTAAAATTCCATCTCCGCAACCAAGATCAATTAAGGAATTTATTTTCTCTTTTTTAAAAACTTCTTTTAAATATAGGGGGATTGAAGAGTTTTTTAGGGGTTGGATGAAATTTTCTGAATATTCTTTGTTTCTTTTTAAAATTCTTTCTTTATCCATCATTTCTTTAAAACCTCTACAACTTTTTTTGTCAACCCAACTTCCCCATAAGGATTCTTGATTGGGAGCGGTTTAAATTTAGGGTTTAAATATTCTTGAATCTTCTTTTTAGATTCCTTCACTTTCAATCCAGATAAGAATTGAAAATTGGTCTCAAGTGCTTCTTGTCTCTCAGTAGCTTTTCTAAAGAGAATACAAGGAACATTAAAAACAAGGCTCTCTTCTTGTAATGAGCCCCCATCGCAGAGAATTAATGAACAATTCTTAATCTGGTAAATAAATGAGGTATATTCCATATTAGGAATTATTTTTATCCTTTTGTTAGAGATTAATTTATCATAAAGACCAAAAGTTTTCAATTGTTTTTCGGTGCTATCATGCATTGCAAAATAAGTAGGAAGCTCCAAAGAAGAAATAATTTCTACAATTTTGGATAATCTTGTCTTATTTTTCAGATTCTCGTGCCTATGGACTACCACCAATGCAAATTTCTCTTTATTCAACCTCTTTGTTTTATTTTTTTTAGCCATTTCAAAAGAAAGATGAATCGAATCAACCACTGTATTTCCTAATTGAATAATATTCTTCTTACCCACATATTTCTTTAAATTATTCTTTGATCTTTTTGAAACTGCAAAAAGAATGTCAGAAAATTTTCCTGCAATTATTCTAGAAATCTCTTCTGGGAAGGGTTCAAAATATTTCTCACTTCGAAGCCCAGCTTCTAGATGAACATTTTTATATTTTTTAAATGGATTAAGAAGTTTTGAAGAACCAATTGCTGCGGCAGAAGTAGTCATAGTGTCCCCGTGGTAAAGAACATATTTCAAATTCTTTAATTTTTTTAGTTCTTTTCTAATTAAGAAAACATTTAGAAGGGCAAATCCAATTGATTTTTGATTTATTTTTGACCAAAGTTTAGTTGTTTTTTCTGGTTCAAGAGTCAAAACCGCATCTGGCTTTTTAACATTAAATTTCTCGCAAAGATTTTGAAGATTATGTTGTCCAGTGTGAATAAAATAATAGGGAATTTTTTGTTTTTTTAGTTCTTGCATTACGGGAAAAGTTTTTATCAATTCTGCTCTAGTCCCAATAATTATTGCAATTTTAGATTTATTTACCATGATAAGTTTAATTAAAAATATTTTTTAAAGATATGTGTCTTTTTTCAAATCTTCTTTAACCATTTCTTCAACTAATTTTTTAAAAGCGATTTTTGGTTTCCATCCAAGCTCATTTTTTGCTTTTGAAGAATCTCCAAGGAGCAAATCAACTTCCGCTGGTCGATAAAAGTCCGGGTTTATTTTAACAACCCTTTTTCCATTATCTTTTCTAAAATATTCTTCTGATATTCCCGCTTTCCCATTACTTTCTATTTCAATTCCTGCAGCAAGAAATGCTTCTTCAAGAAATTCTCTAACAGAATGAGTTTCTCCTGTGGAGAGGACATAGTCACGCGGAGTTTCTTTTTGAAGCATCATCCACATCCCTTCAACATAATCTTTTGCATGTCCCCAGTCTCTCTTTGAATTCAAGTTCCCAAGTTCAATTTCTTTTTGAAGTCCTTTTTTTATTTTTGCGACTGCAAGAGTAATTTTTCTTGTAACAAATTCTTTCCCCCTTCTAGGAGATTCATGATTAAAAAGAATCCCATTACATGAAAAAAGGCCATAGCTTTCTAGATAATTTCTTGAAATCCAAAGAGAGAATAATTTGGCGCAACCATATGGGCTACGAGGATGAAAAGGAGTTGTTTCTGTTTGAGGAGTTTCCTTCACTTTACCAAATAGTTCAGAGGTTGATGCTTGATAAAATTTTGTTTTCCTTGTAAGGTTTGCTTGTCTTATTGCTTCAAGAAGATTTAGTGTGCCAATTCCTGTTACTTCTGCAGTATATTCTGGAATTTTAAAACTCACCCCTACATGGCTTTGTGCTGCAAGATTATATACTTCATCTGGCATAATCTCCCTGATAATTTCTTTTGTTTTTCCTGAGTCAGTAAGATCTCCATAAACTAAATTTATCTTCTCTTTTATGTGATCAATCCTAGAAGTATTTGAAGTTGAACTCATTCTTATTAATCCGTAAACAGAATATCCTTTTTTAAGAAGTAATTCGGCTAAATAAGATCCATCTTGCCCCGTAATTCCGGTTATGAATGCTTTTTTCATTTTATTTAGTAAATTTCAAATTATCTAATCCAGCATATTCTCCAGATAAATCTAGGAATTCTTCTCTGGCAACAATCTCTTCTGGAACATTTACCTTCCAAATTTTTATTGGTCCTTGAATTCCATTGAAGTAAAAGAATTCTCCAATGTTTGCCCCATTTAGGTAAGGAGAGACTTCCGAATGAACCAGTTCAAGCCCGTCATATTGATTAAAAGAATTATTCAATAGATAAGCTTGGGCAACCAAACTATTCATTGTTTTAGGAGAAAGGTAAATTAGTGTTCCAAAATTATCTGCCTGGTATCCTTGATTTCCAGAGATAATTCTTGGGATTATCGAAATAGTAGATTCAAGTCCTTCTTCAAATTCGATAATTTCTCCGCCGAGATAAACATATTTAAGAGGGATTTGTATTTGTGCCCCATTATAGCTGAAAACTCCTTGGGGTTGAATCAAATTTCCTTCGGTGGTTGTTTCAAAAAGAACTCCTATTATTGCAGACTTATATGCTGGAAGAAAAATTTCTTTTCCCTCCAGAGTATAAATAATATCTTGATCAACAATTGTTGCACCTTGGAAAATCCTAACCAGACTATTAGATTTTTCTTGAATTTGAGAAGGATCAGAAAACATTACTGGCAATGTAGAATATCTATCTTCTCCTTCTGGTCCGCTTCCGATTTTACTGTATGCCCCGTATTTTCCAATGTCTGAAGGATCAATTAAAAGATATGAAACATTTTGAGCTTTCATAAAACTATATGCTGTTTCCGGATTTGGAGTAGTTAAAACATATCTTCCAATAAGGTGGTCCCAATAAGAATTTGCATGGCCTCCATCTGTTACGCTTGGCCTTTCTCCAAGATATTCTACCCAATAGCCATAATCCCACCAATGAACAAAAATTTCTCCTTCTTGAGTGTTGTTTCTAACCCAAGACATTGCTTGTTGCCACTGTTCATTTGCAGAAGGGCCAGTATATTTGGCCTGGACCGAAATTGTTTCAGAAAACCCTACAAAGTTAATTATTAATCCGATTGAAGCAAGTACTAATAAAATTCCAACTAATGTTTTTGTTGCGCTTTCTTTATTTTTCTTAAATAGATTTACTAATGAAAATATGAAATATGCAATCATAAAACAAATAAAGGGAACGATTGCAAAGAAAAGTCTTATCGCTCCTCTTGTGGCAATCAACATTGGAACCAACCAAGCGAAAATAAGAATCAAATTTGAATTAATTTTGATCTCTGATTTGAGATATGCTCTAACAGAGTAAATAATAAAAATTATTGCCCCTATGAAATAAAGTAGCTGACTAATGAAATTTTCCCCATTCAAAAACGAATCTCCTGAAATACGGCTAAAAAGGATAGAGGAAATAAGAATTATCCAAGAGGCAAAAAAGAATCTCTTCTCTTTTCTCTTTTTTATTCCTTTTGAAATATCAAATCCTAAAAAAAGCATTCCAAAATAAAATATCCAAAATACAGTCTTTCCAATTTGAGAGAACCAATCAACAAGGTAAGGTTGAGCATTTTCTGCGACAGTTAATCCAACTCTTCCTGCCCCAAATGGTTGTAATAATCTTCCTCCAATCTGAGATAAAAGTTCTCCAAGATTTCCTACAAAGATTGAAAAGAAAATTGCTCCCAAAAAGAAAGTAAGAACCCCGCTAGTTAGGAGAGGATATTTCTGAGGTGTTTTATTAACCTTTTTTAGAAAATATTTCTCAAAGAAATAATTTATTGGAAAAAAAATCGCTAAAAATAATGTAAGAATTCCACTGGTGCTAAGTAAATATCCTTTAATGAGGGTTATTGAGGAATACCCAAAAAATTCTCCAAAGATTAAAGTGAAAATAACCCAAATTAGATAAAATATCAAATAAGATAGAAGAGATTTAGAACCTTTATTTTTTGATTCAATAAGCCAGATTAATAAAAATGAAAGGGGGATGATCATAAATAAGAATTTAGCAATTCCTCCCCAGGATAGAAGAGAGAAAATTGTTGAAAATGCAAGAAGTAATGATAAAAGAATTAATTTCCAATTAATTTTTCTTAATTTTTCTAAATACTTTAATGAAAGGGAAAGGATGAGAAGGGCAAGGAAGAAAGACATCATTCCAATTGCTTCGTGATCTGAGAATCCCGCCATTGTCCTATGAAGATAAGGAGGAATTACTGCCAAAAACCCGCTAGAAAGAAATGCCACCCATTTATTTGAGGTTAAACTCCAGATTAAAAGAAAAAATAAAATCATTCCTAAAACATAAAAAACAACAGGAGATAAAACATCAATTTGTTGTAACGAATATTCTCCAAATGTGTTCGCTAATTTGTACAAAAAGACTATTGCTTGAGGCAAAATTTCTTGGCTAAATCCAACTTTCAATGAAGGATATCTCATAAGATCAGATTCCGGTAAGTGCCCCTCTAAATTTATTGTTTCCGCTAATCTTAAAAAATAAAAAGGATCCAAAGCAAGAGGAATATATTCTCCAGTAGTAGAATCTTTTAACAAAGGAACATTTGAAAGTCTAATTGAAGAGGTCCAAATAATAAGGGATAAAAATAAGATAATCAAAATTATATTTTGGACTTTTTGTTGAGAAAAAAAATTAATTACTGGCTTGCTTTTTTCTTTCAACAATTGAATTTTCTTCTGAACCATGATATAATTTTAAACTAAAATCTCTTTTTAAATCTTCTTTTATTATAACAAAGTTAAAAGTCCAAGGACAATAAAGATTATCTGGAAAAGATTTATGGCATAAACCACTTCTTTCTCATAAACTTTTTTGCCTGGTTTTATTTTCTTTAAAACTGCAATTGCAATGTGTTCAATTCCATAAAATTTCTCATAAGGAACCTCGAGTGAGCCATCTTCATTCAATTTAGCAAAACTTTCTTTTACCAACTTTCCTCTGGCTTTAAGAAAGACTTCTAAAATGTAGGGAATAAAAAATATTATTGCAGCTTTTTCAATATTCCCCATAATTGCAATTGTTCCAATTAATGCTCCCACTGAATATGTCAAAGTGTCTCCAGGAAAAACTTTTGCAGGATGTTTATTAAAAATATAAAATGCAATTAATGAAGCAACAGCAAAAGCACAAATTACACTCAACCAAGCATTTCCAGTAAAATAAGTTGCGAGTCCAAGTCCAGATAAAATTAAAATTCCTTGGCTTGTTTCAAGCCCATTGTATCCCGCAATGATATTAAATGCAGTTGTAGTGGCAACAATACCTAAAGGAATAAGCAACAAAGGATAAAATATCCCAAAATTAATTGTTCCAAGAAGAGGAAGAGACATTACCGATTCTCCTGCATTTATTACCATTAAAGGAATTGCAGCAAAAATCATTAAAATCAATCTTATTTTTTTATTAAGTCCCTTTTTCCAACCCAACAAATCATCTGTTAATCCAATCATAGATGAAATAAATAAAACACTCAAAAGTGCAAAAATTTCAATGAGATTTGAAGTATTCCCAATGTAAAAGGTTTGAATTCCAACATAAATTAAAATTCCAATTGAAAGCCCAATTAAAACACTAATTCCCCCAACTTCCGCAACTCTTTCTTCATTAATTTTATGCATATCTTTTGCAGTCATTTTATTTTCTTTAGCTTTCCTTATCCAGGTTGGCAAAACAAGATATGTGCAAAAAAAACTAATGAGAATTGCAATTAAAATTATTGGGTCCATATTTTTTTAAGAAGAAGATAATTTTTAAAGTTATTTGAATAGGAGAGGGGTAAGATAAACTTCTATTAATGCAGCAATAATTAAGATTAAAATTGAGACAAAAAGCAAAATAATTGTATTTTCAATAACTCTTAGGAATTTTCTACTTTTGATTTTATTTTTGAAGAAACCAATCCCAAAGATTCCTCCGGCAAGGGCAGTGATAAAATAGGCTGCAATTTCTGGGACCCCATGTATCATATATCTTAAAAGACCAAGGGGGATTTCCGTTATTTGATATTTGGTAAAAATTCCAATTGCGGCAGCTATTACACTCGCATTCCAAGCTAAAATAAAAATTGCTCCTGCACCAAAGATCAGGGAAAATAAGAGGGTAAAAATCATTACATAGACATTGTTTTCAATAATCGAAAATAGCCTATCTTCTTTTGTCGCGGAACCAGTTGAAAGAGATTTGTGATCAAAAGAATGTTGCGCCACACAATCTTCAACATTTCCCTGACTATTTATTGAACAATAAGTTTCAACTTGAAAATTAAATAAGTTTGGATCTTGAAGAATTGCATTCCAAAATGCAAAAGCAATCAGAAATCCCACAAATAACCACATGAATGCCCAAATTGCATCTCCATGTGCTTTCCAGACCCCCATGAAACCCTCAACCTCTTCATCCTCGGATTCTTCTTGTCTAAACATAAAATAAAGAAAAGGCAAAGAGAACATAACACAAAAAGTAATCACAATCATTCCTGAGGCTTTGGATAAAACTGGATCAGATTGGAAAAACCACTTTACTAAAAGAAGAGATAAGGAAGCATAAAGCATACCAATAAATAACATTTTAATTGGCCCTCTTTCAATTTTTTTTGGATTAATTAGTGATTCTAACATACCCTCCTAAAAAAAAGAGATTTTTTAAATGTTCTCGAATTAATATATTTATGAGGGCGATAAAATATTTTGAAAAGAAAAAAAAATTTAATAAGATTGCCAAGGATATACAAACAATAAAAATCCAAGGAGCAAAAAATGTTGCAAAAAAAGCTTTAGAGGCCTACCTTCTTTTTCCTTCCAAGAAATCTAAAAAAAAGTTAATTTCTCTTCGTCCAACAGAACCAATGTTGGTTAAAGTGTTAAATGAAGTAGAAAAAACTTCTAAAAAAGAAGTATTAGAGCATTTCAGTTTTTCTCAGGAAAAAATAAATAAAGAAGTTTTCAAATTAATAAAAGACAAAGATATAATCTTTACCCACTGCCATTCTTCTTCTGTAACCGCTTCTTTGATTTATTCCAAGAATAAAAAAAAGAAATTTGAAGTTTATAATACTGAAACTCGTCCGCTTTTTCAGGGAAGAAAAACTTCTAGAGAATTAAGTAAAGCAAAAATAAAAGTAACTCAATTTGTAGATTCTGCAATGAAAATTGCTTTAACCAAAACCCAGGGAACAAAAAAAGTAAAGAAGATTTTTCTTGGAGCAGATGCCATATTGGAAAAAGGAGTAATTAATAAAGTTGGAAGTGGAATGTTATCTGAAATCGCAGAAGAAAATAAAATTCCATTATATATTATAACTGATTCTTGGAAATATTCAAAAAAATCTATTGAAATGGAAGAAAGAAATTTCAAGGAAATTTGGGAAAAATTATCAAAGAATTATAAAATAAAAATTAGAAATCCCGCATTTGAGTTTGTTCCAAAAGAAAACATAAAAGGAATTATCTCGGAATTTGGAACTTTAAGCTATGATAAATTTTTAGAAAAAATGAAAAAGTAATTATTTTTGAGAACAACTTCCTTCTTCGCATTCGCAATTTTCATGTTCTCCACAGCATTCTTCTTTTTTCATTTTGCTTTGGGCTTCCATCATAGTTCTTGTAAGCTCAGAATTAATTTCTTTTAATGTATCTTCAAGTTGTCCTTTAACTTCTTCTAATTTTGCTGTTTGTTCTTTAATCATTTCTTGTGTTTCTTCAATAGATTTTGGAACAAAAGTCTTATCTCCAACATCAACAATTAATTCTTCTGAGGAAAGAGTTGCTTTAGCAAAAATCCCCTTTCCAATTGGGGCCATAATTTCTTTTCCTTTTGATCCTTTTAATTCATTCAGTCCGAGGTGAATTGATCCAAGATCTGAAAACGCTTGCTCAACTGCCTGTAACTGTTGTTGGGTTTGTTGAATCTGCTGATCAAACATTTGAAATTTCATCATAAGTTCTTGTTGATTTTCCATAAGAATAATACCTTTAGGCTATTTTTAAAAGTTTCCTAAGCCCAGTGCTGATAATCATCGTTAAAATAAAATAAAACCAAAACCAGCTTAACCCGAATAAGATTGAGGGGTTTCCAATTGAGACAAAGAAATCATTAAACCATCTAAAAAAGAGGATAAATGGGATATAAGTATAAATCATCCCCCCCATACTAACTTTCATCATTTTTCCAGTTAAAGGCAAAAGTTCTTTTTGCAATTCAGCCAATTTTTCTGGGTGTTCTTTGAATTCCTTCATTTTCTTTTGAAGATCTTTTTGTTCTTTTTTCAATCTTCTTAATTCTTTTTGATCTGTTGCATATTTCTGAACAAGAGTGGAAAATAAAGTCAAAATAGCTACCAAGATGAACATTCCAATTGCTAGATTCCAAGTAAGTAATGCTCCTGCAGTTGGGTTAAAAAGAAAATTCACAAAGGATTTAACAATTGTAAGTTGACCCCAAAATAGAGCAATAACCATTGATAAAGCCATTACCCATCCAAGTGTTTTGAAACTCCCCTTTTTATTATTCATTTTTTTAATTTCCCATAAATTTCTTCATTGCCGGATTCATGTCCATTGAATGTTGTTGAGCGATATTTTGGTAAAATTGGTACATAATCATTATTACTAATAGCATTGCTGTTCCTGCAACAAGGGCTCCAAGCAAGTTTGCAATAGAGGCCAAAAGACCAATTGCTAAACCACCCATTACTGTCAAAGGCATGATGTATCTGTCTAAAATACTTTCTAAGATTCTTATGTCTTGTCTAAATCCTGCAACTTGCAATCCAGAAGAAGCAATTTTTTTGGCTTGAGCTTTAGAGTCCATTCCAGAAGTTTTAACCCAGAAAATAGCGAACATAGTTGAAAGCAACATAAAGACCAATGTGTGGGTTATTGCTTGTCCAAGGTAAATTAAAGAGAATCCCCCTCGAATAATAAGTTCTAAAATGTTTGTTGAACCTAGCCAGAACGAAAATCCTGAAACTGCCTGTCCATTAACAAAATGTCCTAAGAAGGTGAAGTATGAAGCAAATTGGGCCATTCCAGAACAAGCTCCTTCAAGGCAAGGTGCAGCTGCATTTTCAACTAGCCCTCCCAGTAATTGGAAATTTGCAATTAACGCTGCAGTTAAAATAACTGGAATAACTGAAGCATAAAAAAATGATAATGGCCATTTAATTCCATATCCTCGAACTCTACCAAAGGACAAAGGAATTTCTACTTTCAACGATTGTGCCCAAACAACTGCTAAAAAGATTACAACTGTTGTGATTATTGCAGCAATGGCAGAGATAAATTCAGTTGATTGTTGAGTCATCAAAGATTGAATAACAACAAATACTTTTCCTGAACAAGCAGTATTTCTGAAGTCCATCAAACAATTTTGTCCTTGTGGTCCCAAGAATTGGAATGCAGAGGTAAATAATCTCCATGAAACTCCGGCTGCAATAAACATACTAACTCCTGAACCTAATCCCCATTTTTGCATTAAATCATCCATGTAAAAGATGGCAAGTCCCCCTAAGATTAATTGAGTAATAACAATTCCTGCAAATCCTGGTTCGGGTTGTAAACCATTCATCACTACATAAATTATTGCTTCAAAAATGATAAAGAAGAAAACTAATAATTTTTGAACTCCTTGAAAGAATTTTTTCCCTTCTACAGTTGAAGTATCAATATTTACAATTTGTGCCCCAGTTAATAATTGCAAAATAATAGATGCCATTACTATTGGACCAATTCCCAATGAAATAATGCTTCCAAAATCAGTTCCCATTAAAATAGCCAAATATTCAAATCGAGATAAAGCATTTACTGATAACCCAAAAAGAGGAATATTTGCTAAAACAAAAAATAAACCTAAAACTATCAAAGTCCATTTTAATTTAACATTAAATCCTAGTTTTTTATCTTCGGGTTTAATCACCTCGGGGATAAAGTTGAATATTTTTCTGAAATCCATATTAATTATTGAGAAAGAATATTTTTAAAGGTTTACTCTTTAATCTTCTTCGAAGATTTTATTTTTGATTCCTTGTTGGAAGATTCTTTTTTCCCTTCAACCTTTTTTTCTTCTTTAACTACTTCTTTTTTTATTGGTAAAATTATTTCTCCACCCATTTTCCTAACCTTTTCGATTGCAGTTTTAGAAGCTTCAAGGGCAGTAATAATTAATTTATTCTTTACTTCTCCAGTTCCAAGAATTTTGAAGTTTGGTAGACTTATTTCAAACCCTTTTGCGGTTTTCTTGGCATAAGTTTGAAGATTGGATTCAATTTGTTCAAGATTAATTCTTTTTCGGATATCTCTTTCTGTTCCTCTGCTAGTAACTCCTTGTTTTCCAAAATAATCATTTCCATATAATTTTGTAATTAAAGTTTTTTTATGGTCTGCTCTTTTACCACTTCCAGCCATTCCAATTCCCCCTTTATGTCCAGACTTTTTAGCTTTTTTTCTAGCTCCATGTCCACAATTTCCTTGATTTTTTCCTCTATGTCTTGAGGCTTTTGTTTTTTTATGAGTCTTCATCTTATAACATCCTTTCAATTAATTTATTTATTGAATCTTTATTGTCTCCTAAAACTCCTTTTTTAACTCCAAAATGTTTCTTACTATCAATTCCTCCTCGAGGGGGATGTAAACTAAAGAAAGGTTTCAAATTCAATTCATCATATTTTTTGCCTGCTTCAACTTCTGCAAAGATTTTCTTTGCATCAATTTTTTTAGAAGAATCAACAAGTTTTCCTCTTGCTTCAATTAATTTTACAAAAGTTTCTTCATTAATTTTTCCATAAGCAACAAAATCTCTAACTTTTTTAACCATTCCTTCTTGGATAGGATTTTCTTTTAATACAACACAAGAATATTTTTTTCTAAGCCTAAGTCTATCAAGGGTTTCATTGATTTCTCTTTTCAATCCTACTCTTCCGTGAATTCTTATTGCTACAATCATTTTTTATTCCTCGCATTTGTTTTTTCTAGCGCTGCAATACAGGCTTTAACTAAATTGAATGTTGTTCTTGATCTACCAAAAACTTTACTGTGAACATCTTTAATTCCTGCAAGTTTTAAAACTTTTTTTAATTCATTTGCAACTACTAAACCTGTTCCTTGGGCTGCAGGAATAAGAGTCACTCTAACACTCCCACATTTTCCTGTAACTTCAAAAGGGACAGTGTGAGCATCATCACATGAACAATCAAATCCAGCACAATCTCTGGTAATCTTTTGAATATTAATTTTTGCTTTTCTAATTGCCTTATCTCTTGCAGGGAGAGTTTCCATTGCTTTTCCTCCTCCAATACCAATATGTCCATTTTCATCTCCAATAACTGCCAATGTTGAGAATGTTGGAACATTTCCTTCTCGAGTTTTTCTTTGGGTTTGTCTCCAAGCTCTTCTTTTTCCTCCTCCGAACTTTCCTTTTGCTTGTCCAATCGAAATTAAATCTGATTTTAAGTTTACTAGGGCATCAACAATTTGACTTTCAAGGATTTTTTGATTATTATCTAAAATTTCATCAATGCTTTTGATTTTTCCGTCTTTTGTTTGTTGTCCAAGTTTGGTTTTTGGAGTCCATGCTGCAACAATTTCTTCTCTTGTTGGTTCAAAGCTTCTCCTTTTTCTATCTCGAGGATTTTCTTTTTTGGGTTCTTCTTTTACTTCTTCTTGAGTTTCTTCAACCACTTCTTCAGGAGTCTCTACCTTTTCTTCAACAACTTCCTTTGATTCTTCAATGGCTTCTTTATTTATTTTTTCTTCTGTCATTATTCTTTACTTATTTTTGTTTTAATTACTTCAAATTCTTTTGAAAAATCTTTTTTCAAATTTTTTCCTTGAATTCTTTCTTCTTCAGGAAAAGCTTCTTTCTTACAGGGGATTGCAACTCCTGAGTCAATCATTCCCTTAAGGAAACCATAAAGTTTTGTTTTATGATCTACTCTCAACATCCCAAAATCAACAATTGGTTGTTGAAGTTTTTCTTTAAGAATATTTTTTCCCATCAAGTATCCAGTCAAATATGCTGCCGGAATAGATTTTAGACTACCCTTCATCTCTTCTGGCCAACCATTCATTAGGAGGGCTTTAGAAGAAATTCCAATCTTAATCGAATCTTGTGCTTCTGTACTAACTACATATTGTGCAACAACATACTTATTTGTTTTTCTAAAAACTACTCTTGGAGTTTCACTTTTTAAAAGTTTAACTCTATGTAAATAGTTTGTCTTGTTTTCTCGTCTTCTTCGTTTTGATACTTTTGTCATTTTTTTATTTCCTTAAATTTTTGATATATTCTTTTAGATTCGCTTGGCTTTTAAAACCTTTATTTCTTATTCTTTTTCTAATTTCTAGCCTTTCTTCTCGGTTTATTTGGCCTTGTTTTTCCATTTCCTTAGTATATCTCCTAAGTTTTCGAGTCATGATTACATAATCTTGTTTACGAGTATTTACTTTTTTTCTTATATTTCCTGTGCTCTTTCTTGTTGCTTTTTTCAAATTTTTCCTTCTTCCTCCAACTTCCTTTACAAGAATTGCTCCTTCTGCAGTCAAGTCTCGAATATCATTTTTTGTAATCGCTTCTTTAATTTCATTGATTCTTGTTGTTAGGAAAATAATTCTTTCTTTTCCAACTTTTAATGTCTTTGCAGCTAATGATTTTTTCTTTCCTAAGTTCATTTTTTTATTTCCTTTTTCTTTAATTTATTTGTTTTTAAAAATTTCTCAATTTTTACATTATGGAATTCAATTTTCATTTCTTTGGCTTTTTCAAGGATTGAAATCTTTTTCTTTTTTCCAACTTTTCCCAAGTAGGCAATTTGTCCTTTTTGGATTTTTGATAAATCAGATAAATTCATAACTGTTATTGGAACCATTTTCCTTAATGTCCCTCGTGTTTCTTTGTCGCTTCTGTAACCAATACTTACAAGAGGAGAATATCCTTTTCTCTTTTCTCTCATTTTGTTGTCTCTTCCAGTAGGTTTCCTCCATCTTTGGACTTTTTTTCTTCCCTTTCCAAGTTTAGAAAGTTTATTCCATGATCTTCTTAAAAATTTCTGTGCCATTACATTAATTTCCCGTTTTTCTCAGTGATATAAATCCCATCTTGAAAAACTCTTTTATCTCGATTTCTTATTTTAGTCGCATTCTCAAAGTTTGCTGCAGCCTGTCCAGCAATTTCTTTATTTATTGCAGTAACTGTGATTTCTTGTTTATTGATTTTTACATCTGCATCTTTAGGGATAATACATTTTCTATTGATTTTTTCTCCTAAGAAATTCTTAATTGTAGCAACATTTCCCTGAATATCTACTGTGAATGGAAAATGGCTAAAACAAATTTTTAGTTTGTACTCAAACTTATTTTGAACACCAAGGATCATGTTTTTAATATGGGCTGTAATGGAATTCATTAATTTTTTCTCTGTTTTTGTGGCTTTTTTATTTCCGATAATAATTTTGTTATCTTTTTTCTCAAAAATAATTCGTGCAACATTAAATGTCCTTTTTAATTCTCCTTCCTTTCCTTTAACTGCAACTTCTCCGTCATTTAATGTGATTTCGACTCCTTCAGGAATTTCAATTTCTTGAAATAATTCTTTTTTCATTAGAAGAAATAAGCAATTAAGCTTCCTCCAATTTTTTCTTCTTGAGCTTCTTCGTGAGTCATAAGTCCCTTATTTGTAGAAACAAGAACTGTTCCAAAATTTCTTGAAGGAAGGTATCTTCTTCTATATTTTTCAATATCTTCTTTTTTCACAGTAAATCGTGGTTTGATGGATTTACAATCGAAAAGTTGCCCAATTGTAACTTCAATTGTTTTTTCTTCTGAATTAATCTTATATTTTTTAATTGCATTTTTTTGTTTCATGATTTTCAATACTTCAATTAAAAGATTCGAAATTCTATTTATCTTTACAATTTCTTTCTTTGCGTTATTCGCATTCTTTATCATGTTTAATGCATCTGCTGTTATGTCGTGGCTCATTTTATTTTTTTATCTCCTTATGAATATTTTTTGAATCCGATTTCTGTCGCGATTTCTCGAAAACAGTGTCGGCATAAATTTAATCCGTATGATTTGATGTGTGCTCCGAATCTTCCACACCTCTCGCATTTCTTTGCAGCGATTCCAATCTTCCTTTCTTTTGGTTTACAGTGCTTTAAGAACTTTGCCTTCACTTCCGGCTTATTTTCTAACTGTTTCAATATTTTGTTCCAATCGCTTGCTGTCATTTTATATGAATTTTGTTTGGAAGTTTTCTTCCATGAATTTAATTATTTCTTCTCGACTAATTTTTTGTTTTGAAGGAATTTTTCCTCTTTTAATTTTTTTAAGTTTAACTCTTCTGCCGGTTCTTTTGAAGACCACAGTAACATCAAACCCCATCATTCCTAATTCTCTATTATATTCCATTCCTGGAATTTCTAAATATTCTTTGATTCCAAATGAAAAATTATTTTCACTCATTTGTTTTTTTCTTAAAACATTATCAATCGCAACCAACATTTTCTTTAACATTGGTTCAATTTCTTTTCTAATTGTAACAACTGCCCCAACCTCTAAACCAGGCCTTACACCAAAGCCAGGAATTCTTTTATTTGATTTAGTTTTTGCAACCTTTTTTCCAGTAACCATATCTAAAAGGATTACTCCCTTAGCCAAATAATCTCCAGTTCCCCCAATTCCAAATACAATTTTCTCAATTTTAATTTCTCTCATCGGATTCATTTTTTGTTCAACCATTATGCTACCACCATCAATTGTTTAATTAATACGTTTGCATTTTGTTTTCCGAGATTCAATTCTACCATTTTTTCAGTAATTTTATTGACTGTTCCAACAGATCCAACGTGTTTTCCTGCGAAAACTAAAACTGAAGCTTTTTCTTTTAGTGGAAGGCATTTGATTATTTTCTTTGATTCAAAGTCAACTGAAACTGAGTCATTTGTGTTACATTTAGTTTCTGAAAGATAATTTCTGCCATCTAATAAGTTCAATTGTGTTTTTTTGCCCTTTAAGATTTTTTTATCCACAACTTTTGAAATCTTTGATCCTGTTTCTTTTGTTTCTTCAAGAGAAAATTTTCCAGTTTCATTCAAAACTAATTTATAGTTCTTTTTTGAAGGAACAATACTTACAACATCGAACAACAAAATTGCTTGTTTGTCCTCTTTAGCAGCAAATCCATTAATCAAGATGTTTTTTTTGTGAATTGCCTTTTTTACTTCTTTTCTATTTTGAGCAATATTCAACATGTCTCTAACAAAAAGAAGTAATGGAATTCCTCCGATAACGTTTGAGGAAGGCTTCACTACAAACTTTGTTCCTTTTCTTGCAATTGGCCAATTTTTTGGCATTTTTTGTCTTTTTAGGTGGTTCATTTTTTATTTTCCGTTTTTTTAATTTGATCTTTAATTTTTTCTTTCTTCTTCGAAGAAGCGTCTTCAATTACTTCTTTAACTTCCTTTTTATCTGTTTTGTTTTTTGTTTCACTTGTTTGGGAATTAATCATTTTGTTTCTTTTTTTATCTTCTAAATTTAGTTCAATAATTTGTAGGTTTGAAGATTGTAATTTAACATTTACTTTTGTTCCATCTTGTTTTTTTACCTGAATCCCTTCAACATAAACTTTTGACATTTTAATTTTAATTTCAACAACCTTTCCTTGTTTTCCAGCATATTTCCCTCGGAGAATCTTAACTAAGTCGCCTTTTCTTAAAACAACATTTCGTGTTCCATACTTTGTACGTAATGCTTTTGAGAGGTTTGTACTCAAAACCTTTCTTTTCAGGTGAAGTGGAGCATTAGCTAAATACTTTCGTTGTTTTCTTGGTTGTTTGCTTGCAACCCATTGTTTGCTGAATTCTTTTTTCATTTTAGTATACTATTGAAGCGATTTTAGCAACACTTGGCCATCGCTCCATAACCTCCCTTGCAATTGGTCCTTTAATTTGTGTTCCTTTTGGATTCCCTTTTTCATCTTTAAGGATGGCAACAGCATTATCTTCAAAGGCGATCCTTTCCCCATTAAGTCTACGATAAGATTTTTTTTGTCGAATAATTACTGCGTCAAAAACTTTTCCTTTCATATCTGGAACTCCTTTTTTAACACTAACTTTTACCCAGTCCGCAATTCTTGCCGAAACTTGTTTTCCCTTCTTTGCTTTACTTCTCTTCACCGAAACAATTTTTACAACTTTTGCTCCACTATTGTCTGCAGAAATCATTTTTGCTCCAATGTTAAATGCTTGAGTTGTTCTTGCGCTTACTGCTTTCATTTTAAATCCTCTTTACTTTTAATTTTTTTAATAAATGCAAAATGTATAATCTTACTTAAGGGCCTACATTCTTGGATTTTTATTAAATCTCCAATTTGAACATTTTTTTCTTGGCAAAGAGGAAGTCTTGCATGAATTTTTGTTTGAGATTTCGCATATCTTTCATATTTCTTTACATAAACCATTCTTTCAAAGCTAATTGTTAATCTTTTTTGAGCCTTCCTAATTACAGTTCCCTCGAATGTTCTTCCACGGGTTTTTAAATTTCCATGAACAGGACAATCTTTATCTTGACAGACTGTTTCAACTAATGTTGGTTTTTCCATTTTCTCTGTTTTTACTTTTGTTTTTGTCATTTTTTCTTTGTTTGATTTAGTCAATTGATTCTTCATCGAATCCAAGTTTAACCAAAAGATCTTTGATCTTTTTCGTGTGGTCTCCTTGAAGTTCGATTACACGATCTTTCGATGTTCCTCCGCAAGCAAGCTCATTTTTGAGCGACTTACCGATTTTTTTTACATCGATTCCCGTGTCGAATCCTTTAACAACAGTAACGATTTTTCCGTATCTTTTACGGTCTGTCGTAACCTTTATTCTTTGCGAACTTTTTACAATTTGTTCGCAAACACATGCTTGCTCTGGCAAGCCACATTTTGGGCATATTTCCATTGTTATTTCGTTTTCAACCCTCCTTCTTGGGCGTTGAATGTTAATATTCTTGCAATTATTTTTCTAATTACTTTTGATTTTCCAGTTGTTTTGGAATTTGCGGATTTTGATTTTATTAGTTCCAATTTAAGTTCCTTTATTTTTTTCTCTCGTTGTTCCTTATTAAGTGTTTTTATTTCTTTAAATTTCATTTTTTCTTTTTAGTTGTTTTTTTGGGTTCTTCAACTTTTTCTTTTAATTTTGCAATCAATGCATCATCGATAGTAATCCTATCTTTTAGTATTGCGTGCGGAGGTAAAATACTAACCTTAACTCCAACTGTTCCTGGTTTAGTTTCTGCTCTTGCTTGGGCCTTATCTACGACGCTTGCACTATCTCCTGCTTTCTTCAAATACCCTTGAGCAAATCTCCATGATTTTGCTCTTGAACCAGGTAATTTTCCTCCAAGTCTTAATTCAACTCCAAGCGCTCCCGATGCAATAATTTTTTGTAATGCTCGATAAGCAATAACTTTGAATTTAAGTGGACCAAATCTTTCAAGTCCTAGAGCAATTTCATCTGCAATTGTCTGTGAATCAAAATTTGGTTCAAGGATTTCTTCAATCTCAATATGAGGATTTTCTAAAGTGAAATTTTCTTTAATCATTTTTGTTAAAAGTTCGATGCTTTCTCCACGTCTACCAATAACAAGTCCAGGTTTTGCAGTTGAAATTATAATTTTTTCTCCAACTGGGGTGTAGTCTATCCTAACATTGCTTATTTTCCCTTTCCCAATTCCTTTTTTGATCATTTCTTTTAAGGCAAATTCTTCTTTTTTCAATGCTACTGTTTTTCTTTCTTCCATTTTATTTTTTTGATTTTTTCCTTTTTATTTGTTTTTTTTCTTTTGCAACAATTGTTATATGCGATCTTTTCTTTTTAACTGCTCCAAATCTTCCTCTTGGTCTTTGTGCAAGATTTGCAAGTGCTTCCACAATAATTGGTTCTTCTACCTCGTGATTTATTGCATTTTTTGCTAAACTATTCAATAATATGATAAAGTGTTCTGAAGCACGTTTTGGAAATCTTCCTGACATGATTCTACCCTTTCTATGAGGAATTTCTCCCTTCATTGGAACTGCTTTTTTCTTAACAATAACATCTTCAAGATCTTTAGTTGCTTGTTCAATTGTTTTGTATTTAATGAACTTACAAATTGCCATTGAGTATTTTGTTGAAATTGGAACGCTCTTCCCATTTACTGCAACTTCTATTTTTTTAACTTTCTTTGCAGGTTTTTTTACATCCGGTTTTTTCGCAGTCTCAGAAGTTTTTTTTGTTTCTTCTTCAACGTTGGCTGATTCTTTTTTAACTGGAGCTTTAGTCATATCTACCTTGCTTGCTTTTGGAGCAGCAACTATTTGTTTTTTGCTTTCTTGCTTCCCTGTTGGTTTTTCTGTATTTTGTGCCATTGTTATTATTTCTTGCTCTTAGCTCGTGAGCCTTTAGTTGCCCCAACTCCAGACTTTGTATGTTTAGTTCTTGTTCGTGTAGGCGCAAATTCACCGAATTTGTGACCCAACATTTCAATTGTAACATCAACTGGAAGGAATTCGTTACCATTGTAAATCGCAATTCTCATTCCAATTAATTGTGGAACAATTACAATATCTCGAATGTGTGTTCTAACTTTTTTCCCGTTCTCGATTTTCTTTTTAGCTAAAGTTACAAAATCTTCTGTTGCTTGGAAATTTCTAAGAAGAGATCTCCTTCTTCTCGAATCAACAAATTTGGCAAATTCTCTTACTTCCAACTTTTGTAATTCTTCAAGCGACATTCCTTTGTATTTTAGTTCTTTTTTTCTTAATTCCATTTTGATTATTTCTTTTTACCAGTTCTTCTTGGTCTGATTAATCCTACTCTCTTTCCAGGAGGAGCATTTCTTTTTGCAATTTTACTCTTAGGGTTCTTTGCTCTTCCTGAACCGAATGGATGATCAATTGCATTCATCTTAACCGCTGAAGTTCTTGGCCATAATTTACTTTTAGTTTTCTTGATGTAATGTTGTTTTCCTGCTTTAATTATTGGTTTATCCAATCTTCCAGCACCTGCAACAACACCAATCATTGCTCTACAATTTTTGTTCAATTTTTTTTCCTTTTTTGAAGGAAACATAATTGAAATTGATTTTTCTGTTATTTTATGAATTGTAGCATGGCTTCCAGCTGTCTTCATAAATGTCCCCCCATCTCTTGGTCTTGATTCAATGTTATAAACTTTTGTTTTCAAAGGAATGTCTTTTAATTGGACAACATTTCCGTCTTTAATTTCGTTGCTAAAACTGATTTTTTGTCCTTCAACCATCCCCTTGAAAGCAGGAGCATAGAAGGTTTTTTTCTTAAAAAGAATTTTTGCTAGTGGTGCGCTATGGACAGAGGAATTAAAAAGTTTGATTACTTCTGCCTCTCCTTCAAGTTCTGGAGAATATTTTAGTTCATATCTAAAATTCTTCTTGCTAACTCTATATGTGCTAGTTCCTCTTCCTCGTCTTTGTACAATAATTCTTTTTGCCATATTACATTAATCCCAATTTTGTAGCAATATCAATTGCAGGGTATTTACTTTTTAATTGAACGTAAGAGTATTTTTTATTTTTCTTATTTAGTGTTCTTACTTTTTGGACTTCAACCTCAAAAATTTCTTCAACTTCTTTTTTGATTTCCTCTTTTGTAAATCTCATGTCAGTTGAAAATGTTAAAATATTGTCTAATTCAATCATCATTACTGCTTTTTCAGTAACAATTGGTCTTAATCCAATTCCTGCTTTTGATTTCATTTGAATTTTTCTCCTAATTCTTTAATTGCGCTTTCAGTATAAATTGTGATTCTTCCAGGAGATCCTTGAGCTAAATCATTCACCCCAAGACTTTTTGAAGTTGTAATGTCAAAAGCAGTTGTTTTGATACTCTCTTTTTCTCCGATAACTAAAAGAAGTCCTTGATTTGATTTATATTTTCTTCCACGAAGTTTTCCTTTACCACTTCTAACTTTTTTTGTTTGAATTGCAAGAGAAAATAATTCTTTTCCTAAAATTGCTTCAACACTATTTAACAAATCTTTTGTTTTCAAAGTTGTAATCTTATTTTCAACAATATATGGAGTATTCAAAACTTTCTTATCTGTCAATCTAGCATATCTGGAGAAAACCATTGCAGCATTGGCAGTAGCGCTAATCGCAGACATCAAAGCAATTTGCAATTCTTTTTTATTAATTTTTAATGTGTTAATCATTGAAAGAACTTTTGGAGGATGAGCTCTTCGTCCACCACGAGTATTTGGTACAACTGCTGCAACCCAATTAAATTGTGATCCTCTTTGAGACATTCTTTTTCTTGGAACTCTTGACATTCCTCTTCCATATTGAGATTTCCAAACGTGTCTCCTATGAACTAAATTTCCACTAGCAGAAGATTGATTTCCTGCAACAGGGGAAGGCGCATAAGGTTGTTGAACCTTTTTAGTTTCAATAACTTTAGCAATAATATCTTTTCTAACTAGTGTGTCAAAACATTTAGGAAGATCAATTTTACTTTTTTCTTTTCCTTTTATATCTAATAAATTTCCTTTCATCTTAACTCAACTACCTCAAAATTTTGTTTTTTAGTTTTTCGTGTTTCTCTTAATGGAGCAGTAAGAACTAATTGTCTTTTAGCAGATCCTTGAACAGATCCTTTAACAATAACATAGTCTGTATTGATGTCTCCAAAGTTCTTTATGTTCTTAATTGGTTTATCTGAAGATTTACCCATTTGAAGAATTTTATTATTATAAATAGCTCTAGTAAACATTCCTAATTGTCCTGCCATCGGAACTCTAAAAATAACTCTTGCAGGATGCCATGGACCTAAACTTCCTGGCCTTCTTCGCCCTTTTTCTGATTTATGGAATTTTAACTTGATTCCAAACCTTTTAACCGGCCCAGAAAATCCTTTTCCTTTAGTAAGTCCTCTAACATCAATTAATTGGTCTTTATCAAAAACATCTAAAACCGAGATTTCTTTTCCAAGATTTTCCTTAACATAAGCTAATTTATCTTCAACACTACCATTAATTCCCATTTCAACTAGATCTGGTTTCTTCTTAATTTTAGTTTTCTTTACAACAGAGTATCCAATAACTCGAATATCATCATATTCTTTGATATCCTCAACTTTTTTTGTTACTTTCTTTGGTAATTTGACTCTTCTCTTTAATTCTTTGTCCAAATTTTCAGATAAAACTTCAGTCATAACTTTACCATGTTTATAGAATCTAACTGAGAAAATTTTTAATGGAGGACATTCAAGAATTGTACCTGGAATAACAATTTCTTTTCCTTTAGTCATTGAATCAGGAGTATTATCTTTTACTGCAACAGAAATCATTCCTGCTTTGTAAGCAATAAATCCTTTTAATTTTTTTTCAGAATCAATAGCATCCCAGTTCACACTTGGTAATAACTTAGCAGCTCTTTTTCTTGGCCAGAACTGCAAACTTCCTTTTCTTGGTGATTTTCTTGTTGGCATTTTTCAATAATAGTAATGTGTTCATATTTACTTTCCCTGGAATATCTATGTTAAAAAAAATTGGTTTATAAATCTTGTGTTAATATTTTTTTAAAATTTCATTCGAGAAAAGGGTTATGCAGTAAAAGAATATTCCTTCTCCGACTCAACTTCATCAATTTCCGCAAATCTAATAATTCTTCCTTGTCTTTTGGCAAGTTCTCTAATCTTAGAGTAATCTTCTTCTCCTTCAGGCATGATCATCTTTTCAACAAAAAAGGTGTGGTAAATTTCAGCTTTCTTAAAATTTGGATTCTCAAAAACAAAACTTTCTCCCCATTCTTTGTTTGTAGTAATCAACTTACAAAAGTCTGCCTTAGGTTTTTCATCCCCTTTTCCGGGTTTTCCTGCTTTTGGAGCTTTTGGTTTAATCTTTAATTTACTAATTTTTCCTTCAAATGTTAATCCAAAAAAATTCTTTGGAAATTTTTTAAGTAAATCTAAAATTTGTTCGCCAGACATTTCAGTATCAAGTAAATATCTTTTAACCCCTTGGAATTGTTTTTTTTCTTTAAATTCTATTAAATCATCCAAATCTGTTGTAGAAACAATTGCTCCAACAACTTTTGTTTTATCTTGACCTAATTCTTCTGCAGTTAATTTTACAAGTTCATTTGCAAATTCAAAACTTGTATTTATTGTAAATTTATCTTTTGTCCTTTTGGCTTTGATTATCGCCCTGTTTCTAAATTCCCCCTTACTAAATCTTTGAAATTGGATGTGGGCAAAATCATCTGCTTTTCCGTCAATGGCGTTCTTTATCAAATTCATATTCTTTACTATTCAAAATTACTTTTAAACTTTTGGTGCAAATTTTCCTTTTTAAAACCCAAGGAGGGTTTATCAAAAACCTTTATAAGTTTGGACTACTTAATTTAGGTAACATGGATGATAATTATTACAAGCAGTTTTTTTCAATAATAATTTTATTAATTCTCGCAGTATTATGTTTCCTAATTATAAAACCAATCATCATGGCAATAATAATGGGATTCATTTTGTCATTTATCTTTATGCCTCTTTACAAAAAATTAATCCTTTGGACAAAATCTCAGAATCTTTCTGCAGGAATTATTTGTGTGGGGTTACTTGCTATTTTTATTCTCCCAATTTGGTTTTTATCTCCGGTTGCAATTGATCAAGCAGTAAAAGTTTATTTTGCTTCGCAAGATTTTGATTTTGTAACTCCTTTAAAATCTATCTTCCCTTCTGTTTTTACCTCGGAGACTTTTGCAGTTGAAGCAGGAAATGCAATAGGAAATTTTGTAACCGGTTTAACAGATGCTTTAGTTAGATCTTTTTCTAAATTAGTTTTAGAAATTCCCGCACTCTTATTGCAATTAGTAGTAGTCCTTTTTACCTTGTTTTTTGTTTTAAGAGACAAAGATCGTTTGTTTGATTTTGTAAAAAGTTTTTCCCCTTTTTCGAAAGAAGTAGAAAAAAAATTAGCAGAATCTTCCTCTGGAATTACCGCTTCTGTCTTGTATGGTCAAGTTGTTATTGGGACGATCCAAGGAACAATTGCAGGAATTGGGTTTTTAATTTTTGGAGTTCCAAATGCAATTCTTTTGGGACTTTTAGCAATTGTAGCAGGAATCTTCCCAGTAATTGGAACAATCTTAGTTTGGGGGCCAGTATTCATCTATTCAATTTTACAAATGAGTTCCATTAGTATAATTGGGATCTTTATTTTCGGATTTATTTCAACAAACATAGACAATTTTCTTAGACCTTTAATTGTTTCAAGAAGAGTTAAAATTCCTTCGGTAATAATTATTTTAGGAATGATTGGGGGGGTTTTCTTCTTTGGCGTTCTGGGGTTTATTCTCGGACCTTTAGTTATAGCGTATCTTTTAATTATTCTCGAAGGTTATCAATTTAAGAAAAAGAAATCTAAGTTTTTTATTGAAGAAGAAAGCGAGCAAAAACTTTTGTTTCAAAAGTTCAGCAGATAGATATAAAAATAAAATCTTCGAATTAATATCAAATGAGGTTAAAAGTTAAATTTCTTAGTTGGTCTGCAGGAATCCCTGTAGCAATGCTTCACAAAGAGGTTGCAGAACATGCCGGAGTTCACACTCAAGGAAGAATTCTAATTAAAACTTGTTCAAAAAACCCAAAAGAATTAATTGCAATTGTTGATGTTGTTGAAGATAAATTAGTTGGGAAAAAAGAAGTTGCTTTGTCTAGCGAAATTAGAAAAAGAATGAAGTTAAGAAAAGGACAAATTGTAGAAATTAGTTTATTTCAATCAACACAAAGTTTAGAATTAATAAAAAAGAAATTAAAAAATAATCCTTTAACTGAAAAAGAAATTGATCAGATTATTGCAGATATAGTGAATAATTCTTTATCTGATCCAGAGGTTGCTTTATTTGTTTCTGCAATGTATCAACAAGGAATGAGTCAGAAGGAAACAATCTCCTTGATTAAAGCAATTTTGAAAACAGGAAATAAATTACCTTTAAGAAGAAAATATATTGTGGACAAACATTGTATTGGGGGAATTCCTGGAAATAGGACAACTCCAATTGTGGTGGCAATTTGCGCCGCTGCAGGATTAACCTTTCCTAAAAGTTCTTCAAGAGCAATCACAAGCGCAGCAGGAACAGCAGATGTAATTGAAACAATTGCGAGAGTAGATTTTTCAATTAAAGAAATTCAAAGAATTGTTGAGAAGACAAATGCTTGTTTGGTTTGGGGAGGAGCGTTAGGTTTAGTTCCAGCGGATTCAAAAATCATTCAAATGGAAAAAGCATTGAAGTTGGATCCAGAGGCTCAACTTTTAGCATCAATCACTTCAAAGAAATTAGCAGTTGGAAGTAATTATGTTTTAATTGATATTCCCTATGGGAAAACCGCAAAGGTTACTCGTGCTCATGGTTTAAGTTTGAAGAGAAGGTTTGAAGCCCTTGGAAAATATTTTAAGATAAAGATTCACGTTGTTTTAACAAAAGGGGATGGGCCTGTTGGAAGAGGCGTTGGACCCAATTTAGAAATGAAAGATCTTTTGAAAGTTTTAGATCAAACTTTGGAAGGCCCATGCGATTTAGAGGAAAAGTCTTTGTTCTTGGCAGGGGAAATTTTAGAAATGGCGAAGAAGGCAAAGAAAGGAAAGGGAATTGAAATGGCAACAGAGATTTTGCATTCTGGAAAAGCATTTAAGAAATTTAAAGAAATAATTAGGGCGCAAAAGGGAAAGATTGTTGAATTGCCTTGCGGAGAATTCTGTAAGGAGATTTTAGCTAAGAAAGATGCAAAGGTCTTGTCAATGGACAATAAGGGAATAAATAATCTTGCAAGGGTTGCAGGGTGTCCTACAGACAATGCTGCAGGGGTTTACTTGGATGTTAAGCCAAAAGAGAAGGTAAGGAAAGGGGAAGTTCTGATTACAATTTATGCTGAATCTGAATCTCGATTAAAGGAAGCCATAAAATTCTATAAGAAAACCAAACCAATTCAGTTAAATTAACACAATTATTTTTTTAAACTAAAAGAATCATTTCTTTCTATGGAAAAGCCAGCATACTTACAAAAGGTCATAGATTATTTTAAGAATAATTTGAAAAAAGGTTATACAATGCAATCTTTAGAGTGGGCTCTTTTAAGACAAGGATATTCTAAAGCATTAATTGATCGGGCTGCAGCAGAAGTAACAAAAGAATTAGCAATGAAAGCTCCTGTTCTAAAGGAGAAACCAATAATTAAGCATGAAATAATTGATGAATACGATAGGCCAGTTAAGATTAAGAAAGGTTTCTTTGGAAGGTTGTTTGGTTAGTTAAAAAAATTAAACGCTCCCTCCAAGCCCAGGATAAAAGTGTCCCGTTGGAAGATCAATTCTTTCAGGTTTATTTTATTAAAGATTTAAATCATTCACATGCAGTAATTTCAGGATTGTACTTTTCATAACCCTCGTCCTTGCAAACTGAATCTCGATAATGGTTTAACACTTGAGTCGGAGGGCATGAGTCATTGTAGATTAAGGCACGATTCCCGCATTTGTCTTCATAAATGGGGGGTTTAACGGGCAGGATGATAAGTAGAATAATTGCCACAATAACTACAACTAAAATTGCTAAGGAAATAATCAGTTTCTTTTTCATAATCTCTTTTAGAAAATAATCTTTTTAAATATTATTAAAGAAAAAATTAAACGCCCCCGCCAGGAATCGAACCTGGGAGCCACAAGGGCCCGGCTCTCAAGGCCGGTGCACTACCATTATGCGACAGAGGCGTATACTTAACTACAGATATTTTTGGTTTTAAAGATTTCTATTTGCAAAGATTTAATAATTTAAATTACTTCAAAGAAGGATGAATAGAAGTCAGTGGAGAGTGTTAGCAATTACTTTTGCTCTCATCGGAATCCTTTCAATTATAACTGCAACAGATTCAAAATCACTTTGTGATTCTTCACAAGAATATCCCTTATCTAATTCAAATATTTGGGGTTGTTCAAGATATAATGTTTTTTCTGCGTTCGCTTACTTTTCATTTTTTCTCGCAATTGCTTGTTCAATTTGTTTTAATTTAGAAAAGAGGTGATAACTAATCCTTCTTACTAAAAGCATTCAATACTCTAACATCAGGACTCAAAACAAAAACATGGTCTGTTGGAAAACGAATTCCACGATAAACTTTTTGCCAAAGTTCCCGAGTTGCTTTGTCCCTATAAAAATCCCAATAGTGTTGAGGCTTAGTCTTTTGTAAAATCTTCCAAAAAGCATCCTGAACATTTGGATTAGGATATTTTGTAAAAACAATTGAATTACATTGTTCTCCCGGAAAGTCCACTCCCCGAGAAACCCGCGTAGAAAATAAAACATCAAAATCTCCTTTCTTGAAATCAGAAACAATCTTTCCTTCCGAATCGTCCCTCTGCATTTCTCGAACCTTTTCCCGAGAAGTTAAATTCTTCAAATTAAAATCATTAATTTCTTCTTCAGAAGGTAAATCCAAAAAAGCATTAACATGAACCAATGCGGGCTTCTTTGCAACTTCCAAACATTTATCCAAAGATCTCAAATAATCTTCTCGACTGAAATTCCCAGAATTAAAATTAGAATATTTGCAATCAAATTCTAAACCAGTTTTCTGAACTTCAATCTGCCCTTGATTCTGAACTTCTGCATCAAGAATCTCAAATTCATCTAATCCAAAAATATTTTTCAAAACATGTTCAGAATGAATTGTCCCAGACATCAAAACCACAACCTTGTTTTTCTCAACTAGTTCTTTAAACTTCTTTGCCAAATTTGTAGTAACTAAACTAACAATAATTTGTCCATCTTTTTTAGTTGTAGTCAAATAAGTGTCTTCCATAAACATTTGAAAACTTTTAGCAATTTCCTCAACCTCAAATAAATAACTCTCGTCATCGACTTCATTTAAAATCTCTGGAACATCCAAAAAAATCTTAAGCAAATCATAAATTCCTGTGGCTTTCAATCTCAAAATTTCTTTTGTCTCCAAAGAAGCATTTAATTTTTCATCTTGCTTAATATATTTAATAAGTTCAAATAATTCAGAAATTGCAGCATCAGATTTCTCGCTTGTAGTCAAAACATGAATCAAGGAATTCTGCAATCTTTCAATATTTAAATTTCTTTGATTTGCAAAACTATCCAAAAATTCATCACACTCATCTACGATTTCAACTTCAGTCAGTGGCTTACGATTCATAGCAAATTCCAATTTATATTTCATAGAATTAAAAACAATAACATCTGAATTAAAATAAGAATGAAACTGTTCATAAAATGGACAACCTTTTCTTCTTTGATAAAAAATAAATTTATTTCCTCCAAGTCCTTCGTAAGTACTCTTCTTGGCACCTTCAAAAATCGGTCCGCCCAAATCATATTTCTCTGGTAAAACTGGTGACCAATAAGGGCAAACAGATGCTACTGGAACTCTTCGAACATCTGAAAGATCATTGTAATTAGTCGGGTCAACTTTATTATTTTGTCTCAAATATTGTTTGATACGATTCCAATTTTTTTCTTTCAATTCAACTTTACAGGGGATGTTATAATTGTCTGCAGATAAATCATCGGAAATAGTATTTTCCATTTCTTCTTTTTTTCCTGCAAAAATATCATTTAATTTTGAATCAGTTTCTTGTTTGAAAACCGGAATAGCATTTGCATTATCTTCTAAAAATTTACATTTATGGTTATTCCGTCCGGTGATCACAGAAATTTTTAATTTAGAACCATCCTCTTTCAAAAGATATTTTTCTCCCTCATAATCTTTTTTATATTGTTGTTGCAAGTTTTTTCCTGGAACAATAATTGAAGTCTTTCCAAGTTTTCGTGCAATATTCAAAGCAATCGCAGATTTTCCAGTACCACAAACTCCCCGGATAAAAATAATTTTCTTCCCGTTCCCAATAGACGTTAGAACTTCCTTTACAATGTCTGACTGGGTCTTTCCATTAGAAAAACACAATGGCTTCAAAAATTCTTCTTTATTATATAAATTCCACATCTTTTCTTAAATTAATTTAGAATAGATGATAAAATTTACAACGAATTATAAAGGTTGTTGTGATAAAAACTCTTTTTTGGAGTTTAAAAAAAGTAAAACCTTATCCCAGAAAATAAAAAAATAGGGGACAAGGGAGTATTATGAGTTGAGCGAGATTTATCCGAATAAACTTGATAAACCTTCAGCTGCAGCTTCTTTCTTTTCTTCTTTAGGTTTCTCTTCCTTCTTTTCAGCTGCCGGAGCGCTTCCGCTCGTTGGAGCTGCTGAAACTAAACTAGCGTTAGCTAATTCTGAAGCAATGTCCACATCTTTAAGACTAGCAATCATTGACTTAACCTTAGCTTCGTCAACAGTTACTCCTGTCGCTGCAACAACGCTTTTAACTGCATCTTCTGTAACTTCTTTTTCAAGTTTGTGCAATAAAAGTGCCGCGTATATGTATTCCATTTTTTCCTCCGTGTGATTTATTTCGAATATTAAAAGAACCCAGCTGCGAAATCTTTAGGCGCTTCTGTCTTTTCTTCTTTTTTAGTTTCTACTTCAGCAGGAACTGCTTCTTCAACTGGTGCAACTTCTTCAGGTTCCCCAGTAATAACTCTAATTAGTTTCTTTTCATATGCTACTGCTTTTTGAACCATTAATGGAGTTGTTTCAGATCCATAATATCCAATACTTACTGCAAAAGGTAAGGCTCGACCAAAAGCTTCAATCAAATCTTTCTTAGTTTCTTCAGCATCAATTTTAATATCTAAATATAATTTTCCAGTTTCTACATCAAATGCAGCAACAGGAGTATATCCAATTGAGAATGGTTTAATATCTAATTTGCTCATCACATCTGCAGCATTTTGTGAAATTGCTTTTCCTGCCTGAACAATAACTCTTGATTCTTTAATTTCAATTTTACCATTTGTAATTTGAACTTGTAATCCAACAGAACCTAACTCACTAATTGCTGGCCCTGGAGGCAAATCCGTTGGTCCGGCTTCAATAGTAATATCTTCTGGAGCAATTTGTCCTGGTTTTGCCTTTGAAGGACTCTTGCTTTTCAAAAGTTCAGCAGCTAAGTCATATGAGTCTATATCTGAGAATAAAAATGCAGTACTATTTTTTATTAAATCTTTAATCTTCAATAATTCTTTATTTTTTGAATCTTCAATTGCTTTAAAAATAAAATTTTTCTTTGGAACTTTTACAACCGCTTTTCCTCTTAATTTTTTACCAATTTCTTGATATTGCGAGGCAGGCAAATCTTTAATTGAAGCAAGAAGGATTGTTTTATGAGATTTAATCAACTTTGTTAACTGTTCCACGGCTTTCTTTTTAAATTCTGGAATTTCTGCAACAGGTCTTGATTTCATCTTAAACTTATTTTTTGAGGCTTGCTCATTGTGTATTTTAATTCAACGTTCTTAATATTTTCAATTTTTCTTGGAAGAGCTTTCAAAATTGCATTGTAAATTGCCATAGCATTTTCAAGAACATCTTCTTCTTTCATACTTTTTTTACCAACAGCTAATTTAATACTTGATTCTTTTGTTCTAATTTTAACTCCAGTATCAATTTTTTCTCTTAAGGCAGAAATTGACTTTTCATCAGCATTAAGCATAATTCCCATTTGAGGAGAAGGCATTTTTCCTGCAGGTCCAAGTGCACGTCCGAAAGTTGTAGCTACTTTTGGCATTAAATTTCCTTGAGCTACAAAAAAATCATATTTGCTAACAAGACGTTTTAATTCTTTTTTATCTTTATATTTAATAAACTCATTTGGAGTAATTGTATCAATTGAATCATTTTTAACTTCTAAAAATCCTGCAATTTTTTTATCTTTAATTTTATGTGGCAAATTAATAAACAGATTAATTGAATCTTTCTTCACATTAAATTTTTGCAAATTAATAATTAAGTCTACTGTTTGATCAAATTTTCTTTCTTTCTCAGAGTTCAAATTTGTTAATGCTTCTTTGATTTGTGTTTCTATTTCTGCCATCTTAGTTTTTGCCTCCCACATTATGCGCAACATGAAAACAGAAATGCGTTTTCGTCACGATATGGTTCAATCGGCTAAAATTTTTAGAAGATTTTAGTTTATAAAGTTTCCGTTAAGGAAAATTTATAGCTAGGAATTTTAAAATAAAATTTCTTGAACTTCAGCGAGATTCTATAAAAGTTTTAATTAGTTTTTCAAGAGAAGGGAATATATGAAGTAGATTGCAAGGCCAATTCCAACGACAGAAAGAATCGTCCCCATAATTGATTTAGTAATATCTGTAAAAAGAAAAATCCCTGCTAACAATGCCAATGCGCCAAATAGGTAATTTGAATATTTCATAAACTAGTATCCAATCTATGAAATATAAATCTTGCCATAGATATTCTTATAAAGAATTATAATTTATTTTAACAATGGAATTAGTAGCATTATTATCTTCAGGTGAAAATACTTGGGCACAAGTTTCTGGGCTTATGAGCCATGGAGATTGGGAAAAGATTATTCTTCTTGGAGGAGAAGATGCAAAAGCCTTTACTCATGAGAAACCGTTTACTTTTATCCAAATAGACTTATCTAAAAAACTTAAATCTCTAAAGGAAGAATTCCAAGAAAAATTAAAAGGGAAATTTGAGGGAATGGAAGTGGCTCTTTCAATTGCTTCTGGAGATGGAAAGGAACACATGGCATTAATGTCTGCTTTAATTAATCTCCCAATGGGAATTAGATTTGCAGCATTAACAAAAGACGGTGTAATTGATTTATAATTCAATAATTATTTCTAAAATAAAGCTTTAGCCCAAAAAAACATTAAGACTGCAATTGCAAGTAGGAAGATCCAAGTTATAAACTGAAATGCTTTATCTGCAATTTTTTCTCTTCTAGTAATCCCCCAGATAGTTAAATGGAAGAATCTTCCCCCGTCAAAAATTCCAACAGGAAGCATATTTACCAAAGCAACACTTATACTAATTAGAATCATCCACCAAAATAAATCATAAATAAATATTCCTAAATCTCCCATTTTAGATTCATAATAAATATTCGGATCTTTAAATGAGGTCAACTTTGAAATTAGCGTATCTACAATTCCGGTTTTTTGGGGGTTTAATGTAACAATCCCAATAAAGGATTTTCCTGCTTTTTCTGGGTTTTCTTCCAAAGCAATTTCAAAACTTTTTTCTCCTTCTTGAGCCATCGTTAGAACATTAACTGTTTCTCCAGGAGAATATTTTTCTAATTCAAAGGTCAATGTTTCAAGAGAATTAACAGTATTTCCATTTATTTCAATAATTGCTCCAGTTAAATTATTCTTTATGGCAGGGGCAGAGTCATAAAGTGCAACAATTAAGTTATCCTCTGAAAATCCCTTTATCCCAACATACTCTTTGTCCCCAACTTCAATATAATTGTAAGTAAAATTTTTTGAAAGGGGGACTAACTCATCCATTGTAGGATTTACTAACCCAATCCCATTAATCATTGTTATTTCTGTTGTGTTTACAATAGAATAAGAATAGTCATTAAATTGAACTCCTGAAGGAACAAATACTAAAGAAAAAAATGCAAGAGTTATGATAAAAAAGAAAATTCCCGTTACAACATTGGCAAAAGTTCCTGCGGCTAAAACCGCCATTTGTTTAAATTTACTCGCCCTAAGCATACTCTTTTCTTCTTGTTCAACAAATGCTGCTAAGAAAACTGGAAAGAATGAAGGAAAGAACCCAAATCCAGTTGATTTGATTTTAATTCCATATCTTTTCATAAAGATTCCATGAGAGAATTCATGGGTGATTGCAACTACCGCTAAAATTAAAATCCAATATGTAAAATAAAATGGAGGCAAGAAATCTAATTTGAAAACTTGGGGCAAATAAGGAATTAAAGGCATTATTGGGGGAATTTTCATTGCTTTAACCAAAGAAGGATTTAACATATATACCCAAACAAGTCTGCCAAATAAGTAAATAATTCCCGCCATCAAAAAATATCCGAGAGTGATTGCAACGTAACTTAAAACAGTCAAAGTTTTCTTATATCTTTTTCCCACATAATTAATTAGTTTAATTCCCCAGCCAGCTTTATATAATAGAAGAAGTCCTTCTTTTTCAACCTTTTTTTTATTTTTGTATAAGAATCTAATAATTAAAATTGCAAAAATCCCAAACAAAACTAAATCGTATATTAAAAAACTCATCTCTTTTTTTCTCAATTAAAATAAGCAAGCTTATTTCTTTTTTAGTGGTCTAAAGGCAGCTTTGTCACATTTACGACATTTTACTTTTCCCTTTAGAATTTTTTGAGGGTCTGCTCTCATTTTTGTTTGACATCCCTTACATACGAAAATATTCTTAAATAATCTATTTTGTGCTTCTTCTATTTTTGCCATTATAATGCTCTCCTAAGAATTTTATCTCCTTCAACATCCCAATATTCAACATTTGAATTTTCTTTTAATTTCCCTTTTAGTTCTTCATCTTCACATTCAATATCAAGACTTTCAAAAGTTTCAAGGTCCATAACACTTACGGTATTTCCTGCAATCGAAAGAACTTGTGCTTTCTTTTTATCTACTAAAGGAACTTCAAGTCTATCATGGCCAGGCACAACAAAAACTTTCCTTTGGGTTCCGATTATCGAATCTGATTCAATTCTACATTTTGCATGTCCGTGTTTTCCAGTTTTACTAATATCTATTTTTTTAATAGTGAAAGCACGACCATCAATAAGAATATTTGTTCCAACTCTCGCTTCTGTGGCGTTGATAATTTTTAATACCATAAACTACCAAAAAAAAATACATTTATAAACTTTTACTCAGCAATACTTTTATGAAAATCGCAGAAAAAGACTTTATTGAAATCAATTTTACTGGTAAAACTGCCGACGGAGAATTATTTGATTCAAATTTAAAAGAAAATCTAGAAAAAATAAATTCGAACGCTCCAGTAAAACCTTTTATTTTCGGATTAGGCCAAGGAATGTTTCTGAAAGGGATTGAAGATTTTCTAATTGGAAAAGAACTAGGAAAATATGAAATAACTTTAGAACCAAAAGAAGGGTTTGGGGAAAGAGATAGAAGTTTCATTCGAATGGTTCCACTAAAAGTATTTCATGAAAAGCAAGTTAGGCCAATCGCTGGAATGATGTTTGATTTTGATGGAAGGCCTGCAAAAATTTTAACGGTTTCTGGGGGGAGAGTAACTGTGGATTTCAATAATCCTCTTGCAGGAAAAACAGTTGTATATAATATAGATGTAGTAAGAAAAGTGGAAGATTTGAAAGAAAAGGTAAATGCATTTAATGAATTTTTATTCAAAAAAGAATTTCCAATGGAAATTAAAGAAAAAAAATTAATTTTAGAAGTCGATAAACAATTAGTTCAATTTGTTCCAATGTTTAAGGAAAAATATAAGGAAATTTTTGATCTAGATTTAGAAGCAAAAGAAAGTGAACCTGAGAAGAAATAAGCTTTCATAAACACAATAATTTTTATAAACAACTAGCAGCTATTTTACATATGGATGATATTTACGAAAACGAAAATTCTAATTTGAAAAATCTTTCCCCAGAAATAAAAGAGATTGATCGCGAATTAGCAGAACTTCTAAAAAAACAGTCGGCAAAGATTAAAGTTATAGGTATCGGGGGAGGAGGAAATAATTCTCTTTCAAGAATGAGAGAAATTGGAATTAAGGGCGGAGAATTAATCGCAATCAATACTGATGCCCAGGATTTACTTTATGCAAATGCAGATCAAAAAATATTAATTGGAAAAGAATTAACTGCCGGGCTTGGTGCAGGAAGCAATCCTAGAATTGGGCAAGAAGCAGCAAAAGAATCTGCAACAGAAATTAAGAAAAAAATTGCTGGAAGCGACATGATCTTTATTACTTGTGGAATGGGTGGGGGGACCGGAACAGGAGCAGCTCCAGAAGTTGCAAGGTTAGCAAAAAAACAAGGAGCACTAACAATTGGAATAGTAACTTTGCCATTTACTCTTGAAGGTCAGAAAAGAATAGAAAATGCAATGAATGGTCTTGAGAAAATGGAGGCAATGGTGGACACATTAATTGTAATCCCTAATGATAAGCTTTTAGAACTTGCTCCAGATTTACCCCTTCATACCGCATTTAAGATTTCAGATGAAATTCTAACAAACGCAGTTAAAGGAACAACTGAATTAATTACCACTTCTGGTTTAGTTAATTTAGATTTTGCCGACGTAAAGGCGGTAATGTCAAACGGGGGAGTTTCATTAATTGGGATGGGAGAATCAGATACAGAAAATCGTGCCCTCGATGCAGTAGAAAAAGCAATGACAAATCCTTTGTTAGATGTTGATATTTCAAACGCCGGAGGAGCAATAGTGAATATTGTTGGAGGGCCAAATATGAGCTTAGATGAATGTAAACAAATTTTTGAGGTTATTGGAAATAAATTAAGCCCAAATGCAAAATTAATTTGGGGAGCACAAATTGCTCCAGACATGGACAAGTCAATTAGAGTATTGTTGATTGTAACTGGGGTCAAAAGTTCTCAAATAATTGGAAGTTCTACAACAAAAGAAAATCTTCGACATCAAGAATTAGAAGATGAACTTGGAATAGAATTCTTTGAATAATTTTAAAAACCCTCTCTCTATATTTATTATATGAAAAAAGCATTAACTAGCTCGAGATCATTTTTCCTAAAGTGTAAAAGGGTTTGGCACGCATTAAAAAAACCTTCAAAACCGGAATTTGAGATGGTGGCAAAGATTTCCGCAGTGGGAATCGCAGTTTTGGGGCTTTTGGGGTTTTTGATTTCTGTAATTATAAAAGCAATGATTTAACAATAATTTTATAAAGCCTTATTTTTAATTAAGTATATCTTTCTAAGATATTTTATGTCTTAGTCGGAGCAAAAGAAAATGATCTTTATTATAAAAGTAACAACAAACAAAGAAGAAAGAGCAGCAGAAATGGTTGCAGATAGAATCAACAAAAAAGAAATTAATGCTTTCTCTGTTTCAAAGCCTCATGGATTAAGAGGATATATTTTACTTGAAGCAGAGAACAGAGATTCTGCAGAAGAAGCAGTTTACAATCTTCCATATGTAAAAGGAATTATTGGAAAGACAATCACTTATGAAGAAATCAAAAATATGATTGAGCCAACAGCTTCTACAGTCACAATAAAAATCGGAGACATTGTAGAGATGATCGCTGAACCTTTCAAGAAAGAAAAAGCGAAAGTTATAAGAATAGATAAACAGAAAGGAGAAGTAGTGGCAAGTTTATTGGGAGCAGTTGTTCCATTGCCAGTAACAGTAAAAATAGATAACATTAAAGTTATCCGACGTGAAGGAGAAGAAGATGCAAGTTAAATTATTAGCAGAAGGCGGAAGTATGAAACCAGGACCAGCACTTAGTCAGAAGCTTGGACCTCTTGGAATTAATATTAATAACGTAATACAAAAAGTAAATGAAGCGACAGCTGAATTTAAAGGGCTTACAGTTCCAGTAGAATTAGATATAGACGCTGGAACAAAAGAATTTTCTGTAACTGTCTTTTCTCCTCCTGTTTCAGGTTTATTGAAAAAAGAAATCGGAATCGAAAAAGGATCTGGGGAACAAAAAAAATATCAGGTTGCAAATCTTTCTATAGAACAAATAATTTCTGTTTCTAAAGCAAAATTACCAACAATGCTTTGTAATGATTTAGAATCTGCAGTGAAAACTGTTGTTGGAAGTTGTGTAAGTTTAGGGGTTTTAATTGAAGGAAAGCCTGCAGTTGAAGTGGCCCAAGAACTAAATGAAGGAAAATATTCAAAAGAAATTAAAGAAGAAAAGACAGAAACTTCTGCAGAAAAACGTTCTGAATTAGACGAACATTTTGCAAAAGTTAAAGCAGTACAAGATAAATTGTTAAAACAAGAAAAAGCAGAAAAGGAAGCTGAGGCAGAAAAGAAAAAGAAATAGCTTTATAAAATCTCTATGCTCTTTTTTCCTATAATGGGGCTATGGGGTAGCCTGGTAGCCTTCGAGCTTTGGGAGTTCGCGACCCCGGTTCAAATCCGGGTAGCCCCATGAAAATTAACAAATAGAAAACAAATGACAACAAAATCAAAAAAAACAAAATCTGCAGGAAGGTTTGGTTCTAGATATGGAACTAAAGTCAGAAAAAAATTAGTTAAAGTTGAAACAAAACAAAGAGTTAAACAAAAATGTCCTTTCTGTGAAAAGCTTGGGGTAAAAAGGCTTTCAAACGGAATTTGGGAATGTAAAAAATGCGATAAAAAATTCGCAAATAATACATATTATTTAGATTAAAATGGTAACATATAAATGCTTTAAGTGTGGAAAGAAGATAACCGATGCAAATCTTGAAAAAAGATTTGTTTGCCCAGCTTGCGGAAGCAAGATTTTCTTTAAACCACGAACTAAAGTCAAAACATTAAAGGCAGAATAATGGAAAATAAAATACAAGAGATGCAAATTTTAGAGCAAAATCTTCAACAAATGATTTACCAGAAGCAAGCTTTCCAAATGGAACTTTCTGAGACTATTTCTGCAGCAAAAGAAATCGAAAAATCAAAGGAAGGAGTTTTCAAGGTGGTAGGACAATTAATGATCCAAAAAGAAAAATCTGAAATTGAAGAAGAGCTAAAGGAAAAAGAAAAGATATTACAATTAAGAGTAGAGTCAATTGCAAAACAAGAGGGCCCATTAAGAGAAAAGTTAGAGCAAATTAGAGAAGAATTAATGGCAAAACAAAAATAAGTATATTCGAGAGTGGCAAAATCTTTATAAACATTTGACGGATAAATTCAATATGGTATTCAGAAAAATAAAAAAAGCGTTTGAGACAAGTGAACCAGAAGTAGATGAATATTTAGAAATCGACTTGAATCAAGAAAAAAAAGATAATAAAGTTCTAGTAAAACTTTTCGTACTAAACCAGTATGAAGATGTTACTCAAATTCTTACAACCTTAAGAGAAGGATACGCAATTGCAGTAATTGATATTAAACACTTAAGGAAGAAAGATCCAATTGAATTAAAGAGAGCAGTTTCAAAGATAAAAAAGACTGCAGATGCAATGGAAGGAACTATTGCTGGCTTTGGGGAAAATTTAGTTATTGTAACTCCTTCATTTGCGAAGATTCAAAAAGAAGAAATCAAATCAAATGAAAACACTTCATCTGGATTTGAAACTTACTAATTTTTTATTCTGTTAAAAAAATATTAAAAGATAATTTAATCTTTTGAAAAATCTTATATCTTAGCAACAGAGAAAACTGTTTTTAATGCCACTATTATTGTTGCAGGAACAAATAATGCAAGTAACGCTGCAAAAGTGGAAGAGACTGTGTCTCCAATTCCAATCCCAATTAATGATCCTGTGACACTTTCCATACCAAATTTACTTACGATTACCAAAATTGCACTCGCAATCAAAAATGTTTGGGAATCAGACTTTCCTGAGACGTTAATGGAAAACCCAACAAATAACCCCAACATAACTAAAATTGCATAAATTTGAGGGCTATATGAAATAATTTTCTGTAAGGGAAAAATGGACCCTGCACTAATTCCAATAAGAACCGCTAAAATTACTCCAACTAAGAACGCCCATGCTCCAATTGAATTTTCTCTCGATTTAAGTGTCATAAGTTTTTAATAAAAATCGCTAAAAGCGATTGAATTTAAAGACTTGCTAAGATTTGCAAAAATTAATAAACAAATCATTGGCTTATCGTCAATAAACTTAGTCGAACTAATTATATAAACTTTATGTCAAATCCAAAATATGTATTTTAATCAATAGAAATCTTTATAAACCAGAGTAACTCCTGAATGACTACAAATGAAGATCAAAACATTCAATTTCATTATTGCAAGTATGTTTTTATTAGTTCTAGCTACAAGTTTTACAAGTGCAGCATTGACTTTAACTGAAATAAATGTTCCAGTAAATTCAACTCACGGATCAACAATTAATGTTGAAGTTAGCTTATTATCTGATTCAAATTATACTAATTTAACTTGGGATGGATCAAATGCTGCTTTTGATGTTTCTTCTCTTCCTTTAGAAATTACAGAAGATGAGACAATAAATTTCACCGTAGAATTAACAGTATCAGAAGATGCGGGAATTTTTTCTGCAGATCTTAAGGTAAAGGATAGTATTTCCTCAGATGGAGACTTAATTACAATCTCAACAACTGTTTTAGAAAATAAAGAATTATCTGTGACAAGTGCAACTCTTTCAGGAGATTCAACAACAATTACAATTACCAATGAAGGAAATGTAAACTTAGAAAATATTGTTTTAACAAGTTCAATTGGAAATTTCGAAATTAACTTCTCAGAAAATAACTTTAATTTAGCTAAAGGGGCTACAAAAGAAGTTACAGTTACTCTGGTAAATGAAGATAGCGATTTAATCGGAACTAATACTTTAACAATTACTGCTACTGCTGAAGATGGAACAAGTTCAACAGGAATAATTACAAGAGGAGCAGGATTTTGTGAAGCAATTCCTTCATTAGAAGATTTGAGAATAAAAAGCATTGACATTTCAAACAGAGGAATGGAACATATTACTTTTGGAGAGGAAGAGAAATGGTATCCTTTCGAAGAAATTGAAGTTACAGTAGAATTAGAAAATAGGGGAAATAACGATATAGAAGATATTGAAATTGAATGGGGATTATATAATAAAGAATTAAACGAGTGGGTTATTGAGATTGATGAAGCAGACAAAGTTGATTTAGATGAAGATGATGAACTTGAAGTAACATTTAGTTTCACATTAGATGAAGGAGATTTAGAAATTGATTTAGACGAATTAACTAACGGAAATGATTATGAACTTTATGTTCGGGCAATTGGAGAATTCTCCGAAGGAGATAATGAAGGAGAACAAACTTGCGTTGAAGATAAAGAATCTGCAGAAGTAGTTATTGAAGACGATTTACTTGCCTTAAATGAAATCACTTTCAATGAAGACATAACTTGTGATTCAAAATTAACAATTAATACAGAAGTTTGGAACATTGGAGAAGATAAACAAAAGGACTTTTATATTAGGGTTTCAAATAACAAATTAGGGATTAGCGAAGAATTTGAATTTGAAGATTTAAAGGCTTTTGATTCAGAAGATTTAATAATCAATTTAGAAATTCCTGGAAATCTTGATGAAGGAAAATATGATTTGAAATTTGAACTTTATGATAAAAATGATGATCTTTACGAAGCAAACGATGAAGAAGCAGAATTTTATGTTAGATTAAATGTGGCAGGAAATTGCGAAGTTAAACCAACTTTGGACATTTCAGCAACATTACAAGAAGCAAGAGAAGGAAAAGAAGCAGAAATTATAGTTGAAGTAACAAACTTAGGAGATTCAACTCAAACTTTTGATTTAAGTTTAGCTTCATACAATTCATGGGTTGAAAGTTATGAACTTAGTACAGATTATTTGGTTCTCCGAGGAGGAGAAACAAAAGAGATTGTAATCACAGCATTAATTAAAGATGATGTTGTTGGAACAAATGAATTTGAGCTTTTATTAACTTCAGATGATGGAATCGAAACTCAACCTATTGAAGTAGAAGTAGTAAAGAATTCAGGACTTTTCGGATTTACTGGACTTTCAATTGGAGGAAATGTCTACGCTTCAAGTTTAACTGTTTTAATTTTAATTTTAGTAATTATTATTTTAGTGTTACTAATTGTTAGAAAATTAAGAAAATAGTTTTATTTCTTTAATAAATTTAGAGTTACTTATTTTTATTCCTAACTTCCCTAACGCATATCCTGCTGCCGCACCAATTAATACATCGCTTACATAATGGACTCCAAGATAAATTCTTGATAAACAAATCAAGATTGCAAAAATTAACCAGGCAACTCTAAGTCTCGGAAATTTATTAGAGATGATTGAAAAAGTTGCAAAGGCAAGCATTGCATGAACCGAGGGAAAGGAAAAATTCCAGATAAGGTGAGAGGATTCAACCAATTTTTCCGAAGCAATTGGAATTATTTTTTCTTGATATGGTCGAAGTCTTTGGACAAAGAATTTTAATAAAAATCCAAGAATCACTGTTGTACCAATTGAAAACCAGAGTGGAAATCTCAGTTTTTTAGAAAACAATGAAACAAGGACAAGAAAGAAAATTACCATGGTTGTAGAGCTGATAAATTCAATTCCTAAAAAGAAACTAGTTAAGAAACCAACTCTGAGGTTAACAAGCGATTTTATCAAAAACTCATCAAATAGAAGGGTTATTAGTCCAAGAACAAACAATATAATGGGAATCAACCACCTTTTCATGAGGATTAAAACCTTAAAATACTTAAATAGATTTCTACTTCTCTCTTTATGAAAAAAGAGGGAAAAAAGCTATTGGGCCTTTCAATAAGATATTTCATTTTAATTTTATTAGCAATCCCGAATCTTTTTATTTTCTATTTTGTTTTTACTCCTTTGACTCTTTATCCAGTTTATTTTTTACTTAATTTATTTTTTGATACAATCTTGGTGAAGAATATAATTATTCTTTCTGGCACACTTCCCATAGAATTAATTCCTGCTTGCATCGCAGGGGCAGCATACTATTTATTATTAATTTTAAATCTGTCAACTCCAGAAATAAAACTTAACAAAAGAATTAAAATGATTTCAATTTCCCTCATAACCCTTTTAATTTTAAATATATTAAGGATTTTTTTCTTGAGTATTGTGGCTTATTCTGGTTCTCCTCTTTTTGACATAACTCATAAAATCTTTTGGTATTTAGTAAGTACATTATTCGTAGTGGGAATTTGGTTCTGGCAAGTAAAGAAATTTAAGATAAAAGAAATCCCGATATTTTCTGATTTAAAGTTTTTATATTCGAAAACCAAAAAGAATTAATTATTTGTTTTAAGCAATCCTTCAACAATAAATCTTTCCTTTGCTTCAAAAATTTCACAATTATTGACATGAAATTCATAGCAACTTGGTCCAATTTCTAAAACTTTTGTTGTTTCTCCAGGAATTAGTTTAATGAAAGTATATTCTCCATCCGTCTCGCATCCGCCATCCGAAACGCCTACTAATTTTGTTCCCCAAGCTTCAAACATCTCTTCTAATAAAACTGTTGATATTTGATCATATCCTTCACAATGTAGCTCTGAGTTTGTTTCAATAAAAGCCATATTTTTTAATAAAATATTTCCTTCAAAAGGAATTTCTTTTTGTATTTCTCGAGGGTCATGACGCAAATAAATATTATGGGTGTTTGTTGGAGTTGATAAAAAAGAGGAATGATAAAAAGTTATTTCTCCTTCTGTATCTATCACATCCCACTCTAATCCCGCATAATTAAAATTAGAATTAAAGATTAAGGGGGAAAGCAAAAATCCAAGAATTAATAAAACAAAGACTCCAATTCCAATAAAGAAATTTCTTAAAATTTTGTTTTGATGTGCAATTTGACCTTTTGTTTTAATTTTTTCTTCAACAACACTTTCTTTCTCAATAATTTTATTTCCAACTTCAAAAATCTCTTTTGTTTTTGATTTTTTTGAATCTTTTTTCTTTGCCATAGATTATTTTCGGGAAAAGACTTTTTAAAATATTTGTCTTAGTTTATTCCGAGGATTTTTAGGATAAATGAATCAATTAGCTTTGGAATTTCTTCTTGAGATCCTTGGATATAAACACATCCGTCGTTTTGAGAAACTCCACTTTTATTCGATTCAGTGATTATAATGAAATTTGAATCACAATTTTTTACAGGTAAGTCTCCTTCGCAAGGAGAATTTTCTACACATGCAAATTGCATTCGAGTAACAAGTTGATTAAGGTTGGCATAAATTTGAGAGTTTGCAATTAAGTTTGTAGAAGACAAATAAAGTGGCTGTGAATAATAATTTTCAATTCTCCTTAAATCCTCTTCGATTAAAATTGTTTCTTTTGGATTAGTTCTAAAAATAAATTCTATCTCGTCTTTCTCTAATTGCCAGTATCCTCCATCATTCACAAATTCTTCTCCATTATAGGTAATTTTTTTCCTTGTAGAGTCTTGTCCTTGGAAGGCATAACCAATTGTACTAAAGAGCATAACAAAAATTAAAATTCCTCCAACAAGCAATTGGTTTCGCTGTTTTTTCTTTTTCTCTTTGACCTTTGAACTAATTTTTCTCATAGATTAAATTCAATTTTAGAGTATAAAAAGATTTCTTCTAGAGAGTTTATTTAAAGCTCTCGCCAGAAGTTAAAAAAATAAAAAAAATAAAAAAAATAAAAAGTTTTAGATTTAAGCAGTTTTTGTAACTGTTGAAGTACCGCTAACACCAGTTGTTCCGAAGTAAGTATTTCCATCAGCAACTTCGATCATAGGATCTCTGTTAACATTTGATTTCAAGTAACTTACAGCAGCTTCAGTGTTTTCTTTCTCATAACCAGCAACAACTAATGCTGTTTTACCAGTTGTGAAAGCATCACCAACAACCTTAATTATGTATTGACCAGTACCAACGTTTGTAGCTCCAGTAAATGCAGCATCACAAGTTCCAGCAGAAACTCCTAAAGCTTCAGCAGTAGCTGTATTAATACAACTTCCACCTACAAGGATAACATTTTTGTTAGCCCATGAGCTTTTATCGCTATCTGTGAAAATCATGCTTCCTGAAGTAGTAGTATCAGTTGAGATACCTCCTAAAACAGAAACTTGTGCATAAACTTTTTCATCAGGAATACTAATAATAACTTTGTCAGCATCAGCATTTCCTTCAACTCCACTAGAATCATCTTCAGCAACAATTATACCATAATCATTCATAATAGATTTATCTTTTGTAGATACATCTGTTCCGCTAACAAGAATATCGTTAGCATCAGCATCTTCAGCAGTAGTTCCTAATTTCTCAAGAGTACCTGCTTCATCAGCTAATGTTGTTCCTCCGATTGTAAAGTTAATATCATCGTCATCTGGATCTTCCAAAGACAATGTCATAACTCCGCTTGCAACTGTAACATCAATATCCATTACAGTATCTCCAATTTCAACAGTAGCAACATTTGCTCTAGCCAAAGTTTGAGTGGCGGTAAGATTTGCGTTCATTTCATAACGAGCCTTGTTTGTTGGAGTATTATCTCCATCATGGTCTCTATAGAAAACTTCCACTGCACCATATGTATTTCCATATGATTCAGTTTCTGAACCATTCTCTGCATACCAAAGGTAAATCTTATCTGTTTCTTCACCTCCAACAGTAA
The DNA here is from genome assembly GCA_018651925.1 of archaeon. Lineage (GTDB taxonomy): Archaea > Nanobdellota > Nanobdellia > Pacearchaeales > GW2011-AR1 > JABIDC01. The sequence continues at coordinate 138,639 of JABIDC010000009.1, forward strand.
TTGAGGAAGTTGTAGATGCAGAAATTACAATAACTTTTTCATCTTCATTAGCAACTGCGTTGTCTGAAGAATTGTATAAATCAATATCTGCAAATTCTATAGTAATGTCTTCGTAGTCAACATCTGTAGTTCCTTCAAGTGTTGCAGCAGCAAAACCTTCTGGAAGAACATAACTTTCTCCAACATATTTAATAGAATCTCCTGCTTCACTATCGTCTGCATCATTAATGTTAACATTATATGTCACACCAACGTATCCAGCAGCAGTACATGCAGTTGAAATATCCCAAACCCATAATGGGTCATCTTCGTCTTCTCCAATGTATTCGTCTCCATCAGAATAAGTCTTTGAAATATCAGTTCCGATTTTTAAAATTGCTCTACTAGTTTCTGGAGTATCTGAGTGGTAGATAATACTATCAGCTTTTACCCTGATACCATCAATCTTTTTAGATTGACCATCATCTATTACTTCTGCATTAACCATAATTCCATCACTCCATACATCATCTAATGTAAATGTTTTACCATCTACAGTATAACTTTCCCCCACACTAAGAAGGGTATCTTCAGATGTAACAACAGTAATAGTTGTAGCAGTCATATCTTCAATTTCGTAGGATTTCCCTAAGATTGTAAGATATAAATCATCTGCAGCAGTATGTCCGATTCCTGTACAATTAAGTGCATCATCGAAAACATATCTATATGAAAGTCCCATGTTATTAGACATAGCAACTCCTTCAAGATCTTCATCATCTAAAGAAGTAAGAATTTCCATATCTCCAATTACGATTGATTCATGGATGTCATAGTCTGTTGAACCAAGTCCATCATCCCATGAAAGTTTTTCATCTAAAAGTGTTGGGATATTAGCATCAGTCATAGTTGTTTCAACTTCATACCCTGAGGCATCAATTTGAGTTCCAAATACAACTTCCTCTTCAGTTTCACCTTCTCCTCCTACAGTTGTAGTTGAAGTAGTTCCACCATTAAATCCTAACCAAGATGCAATACTTTCAGCAGACATCTGATCTGAGTTGTCAGCTTGAGCACCGTATACTACAGCATCAAAGGCGTTATCACTTGGAGAAAGTGCAACAGCATTTCCCATAGTCATACCAACCATTAAAGCTCCAGCAGCAATAGCAGTAATTTTTTTAAAATTATTTTTCATTTTTATTTATTAAACCTCCTTTCAACTATATTAAGCATGTTGTCTATGACAACTCCCATACAATTTGCAGTCATAGGGTAAACTACGCATTGCATTGAGTGTGATTTGTTTTTGTTTCTCATTTTATTCCCTATATAAAACGTCGCAAAAGGAAATTACTTTCACTTAAGCTTAATTGAAAAAGCTACTTTTACTTTAAAAAGCTTGTGTTCCCAAAAACCCCTTCTCAAGGGAAAACAGGTCATTTTGAAGGTTTTACTTATAAAGGTTATGCTGTCACTAAGATATAAATACAGATAAAAAACTTCAATTATTTGCCTTTTTACAAACATTTATTAACATATCTATTCTAATTATAATATATATTAAGAAATAACCTATATGATCAAAGTATATTTTTAATATATCTAAACAAAAATAATCCCTATCAAAATGCCAAAGAAAAAAGTAAGAGAAATTACAATTGAGGAGTCAAAAGGATCTTTTTCTATTTTTAAAAAATCTAAATCTTCAAAATATAATTTTACGGGCATGGCTGCATTAAGACAATTATTAAGCAATGAAAAAGCAAGAATTCTCCACACAATAAAAACAGAGAATCCTACTTCGATTTACGATTTGGCAAAAAAATTAGACAGGGGATTTAAATCTGTGAGTGATGATCTTAAACTTTTAGAAAGATTTGGTTTTATTGAGTTAATTCAAGAGAAAACAAAGAATAGGATAAGACATAAACCAACAATTGTAGTAGATTCTATAACAATTAATATTAAACTTTAGTAGTAGGCTTCAAAAAATAGTTTGATTTGATTGCCACTTTTAACAAAGCTTTGACTAGAAGCCTTTCGATTGTTTGTTTGATTCCCCTGAAAGATGCTTTCCAATTCTCTTCCTTCAACAGTAATATTCAAGACATATCCTTTAATTGGCCTTTCTTCTCCATATGGCCAAGCCGCAGAAGAAATATCCCCTAAAGTTGATTCTAATATTTCACAAGGGTCTTCTCCATTTTGACAGGCCTCTTCTTGTTCACAAGAAAAAATTACTTGTTTAATTGTCAAATGGTCCAGATAATCTTCACACTCTGTGGTGTATTGTAAAACTGCTTCCAAATAACTTTCAACTTCATAGCTTTCAACAACCTCTTTATTTGTATTTCTCATAGAAAATCCTAGGAAGATTAAAATTATAACTGCGACTAAAATAATTATGGCTGCAAACCCGACCATTTCTTCCTGCGCTCTTCTATTTTTAATTTGCATTTGCCACCTCATAACTAATCATTAATTTTGCAAGCTCACATTTATCATAAAAAGTATCTTCAAATTTTTCTTTATGGCACAAAGAAACAAAATTTGATGAATCAAATCCCGCGATTTCTTTATCTATCAAACGAATAATTTCACAATTAGGATAATTTCCTTGTGTGCAAAGAGTACTTCTCCCTGAAGAAGAGAGTTTTCTAATTTCAATATTTGAAACCCCCCAAAAATTCTCATATTCCTCAATATTCATTTTAAGAGCCATAACTTTATCAAAATCTACGCAGGCAAGTTTATTGTTCCCAAAGGAGTCTCCGCAAGCAAATTCAGGAGAATTAGAAAGTTTTGATACTAAAAGCATGGCATTTCTTTCATTTAATTCCGTTGCAGCATCAGTTACTCCGGAAAAAGTAAATATTAAGACCACCATCCCTACTAAAACAAAAAAGATTGTTAATGCAATTAGCATGAACGCCATTTGTTGTATTTTTACTTGTCCTTTTTTTACCATAGTTTGCAAATTGCAGCCTCATTTTTATTTTGTAAATCTTCCATGTCTGAAACGACAAGGTTTAGGTCTTCTGAGTTTTCAATCAAATTAAGTTTATTAGAAAAACTAACTAGCTCTAGATTTGAGTTACAATTGTTAGATTGTACTAGTCTCGCCTTATCATCGTAAAGATTTGCAAGTTCTTGTGCTCGTAACATCAATCGTTTTAGGGTGCATTCATAAGTTTGTTTGTCTCCAAAAATTGCCGCATACATTAATGCTTCTCCGCTAAAATAAAGAGTTTGATCATTTTTTTCCACTTTTTCCCTTCCAATGTCAACTTTGATGTCACAGTTCCCTGAGAAACAAATTTCAATACATTCTTCTGGGAAATTTTCTCTATCATTAAAAATATTCTCTTGATTTAAGTTTTCCAATTCTTCTTCAATTTCTCCTGGGGCAGAAATAAAACAATAATCTTTTTCTGCAGAAGTCATATAGATTAAATCAGAAACTTTATATGGAAAGAAGAATGGTTTAGAAAAGATAAAAAACTTTTTCCCTTCAACTTCTCTTGGAGAGAAGATATATTTATTTGAAAAGCCCACTTCAATATCTGTCTCTGTCCATTTCCCAAGATTTTTTTGGGAAACACTAATCAATTGTCTTCCAAAAGTTCCAAAATCATTACAGGAATTATAAATTTTCGTCTCTACCGGCATAGTAAAACTGCTTGTTTTACTTGATTCAAATCCTGTTTCAAGAGGGCTTAATAAAATTCCAATTTCTTTGCTAGTTTTTGCTCCTTGTAATTCCTCCTCGTTGCCAATCATTGTTGTAACTGCATAAATTGCAAGAAATAAAATTGCAGCCCCAATAATTATCCCAAAAAGCCAAGAGAAAGACATCTCGAATCCTCTTTTATTATTCATCCTTCATTAAAACAAGAGTGTCTTCAAAATTTTTAGAAAGAGTAATTTTAACTTTCCCATTTTCCACTACAAAGCATTTGGGGTTTCTTTCTAATGTTATCTTTTCAACATCTATATGATTTATTTTTGTTGAGTCAAGTCCATCTGCTGAGCCAACAGGATAAAAAGCAAGATTTTCTTCGCCATAAAAAACTCTTTGAAAATCAGAATATTTTTCACTTGAGAATCTAGAATCAAAATCAACAATACAAACTTCCTGAACATCATTTGGAAGAAAGTATTCTAATTCTTGAGATCCCTGTCCTCCCTTCCATAATTTATCTACTCCTTCTTGCAATCCGGTTTTAAAGTCTAAAAGTTTTAGATCTTCCCCGGTATTCACAAAGCTCATTATTGCAAAAATTGCAAAAGCCAAAAAGGCCACAATTAAAATAATTGAAAAAATCATGCCAAAAGATAATTGCATCTGTCCTCTTTTATTCTTCATAGTTAATTAAAAAATATAAAATTTATAAATCTATACCCACGTCTGTAGCTCGTACAATCATGTTACATTGATTTCCTCCTACTGGAAGATTATAATATTCATCTCGACATTTAATGAATAGGTCTGATTGAGTATTCCAAGGAGTGAAGTGTTCTAAGTTATCTGAAGTAGTCATAGGATTCATTTCTTCAAAAGAGATAGAGCAATCATTTGTAGAATAAGAACACTCTGATTCTTCATTTGTAATAAGTTTTAATTTATTGTCTTCGTTATATGCTCTAACCACAACTGGTGCTTCTTTATCTGATTCAACATAGAAATCAATTTCTCGTTTATCCTCGTTTCCTCCAAGGTCAACACATTTAAGGAAATAGTGATAATTTCCTTCTTCAAGATAAACTTCCTGTGAATGTTCATATGAATTAGTATTAAAAAACTCAATATAATTACTATCTGTTTCACTATAATAACAAGTTGCTTCTCCTTCGTTGAATCCTTCTTTTGTTTCCATCGTAAATTCAACTTTAACTGAATTAGCTGAATCCCTGATAACATCTGTTCCATTTGGTTGAAAATCTCCAATGTATAATGGTCGAGTTCCAATTAATGTAAATTTATATGATTCCGCATTTGTGTTTCTTTTATCTTCTACAACTCCAATTGGTTGGTCGCGGCATCTAAAGTAAAATTTATTCTCCATCCGATTTTGTAATCCAGTAAGCGTTGTTTTACATGAATAGAGCATTTGACCATTAATCTCTCCAATGCTTCTGTCACAATTTTCAAATGTTTCTTCCATGTTTTCATAAGTCAAATCTAAATGGCTCCACTTACATTCAGAAGGTTCATTTAAGTATAATTCAAAATCTTCCACATTTGTTTGATCAAATTTAATTGGCATTTCGTTAATTATTGAGGTTGAAACAATTAGTGGAGCTGTTGTGTCTGGACCTTCTTCAACACAATACTTGAAAACAAAGTTTGCTAAATTTGAGTTATCGTTAGCATCTGCGCACCGAACATATAATTCATATTGTCCGTCATTTTCCAGAGTAATATTTTCTGCACCTAAGTTGGCACTTCCAGGAAGACTCAATTGAAATTCATGTGTTTCTTGCAATAATGAACCAGATAAGAAAATTCTCATTTCATCAAAACTTGCTTTTCTTTCAGGATCAATTTTACATTTAGCAGGTTCATCAAGAGTAATCCCTATTTTTAATGGTGTGAACGCTTTAACACATCCGTCAGTTGCATCATTAACCACAGTTACTCCTCTATCTGGTGGACTAACTGCGTTATCTGGGGTATATCTATATCCTTCTAAAAGTGCATCATCCCAAGCTTCAATAATTGGAAACTCATTATCATTTCTATTAACCCAAACACATTTCTCTTCGCTTGTTCCAGGATTAACTATTGAACAAGATTGTCCTAAACTTTTACATTGATATTCTGAGCAAGGCAAACCTTGTTCATTACATAATCCGCAATTTTCTCCTCTTTCTGGAGCATCCCATGGGTAACAGGTAAATATAACTGCTTCTTGTTTTTCTTTATCATAGGTTAATGCAAAATAGGTAATTGCGGCTGCAGCCCCAATCCAAATTCCTCCTCCAACGCCCAAGAATTTTCCTCTAACTGCTCTTCCAAAAATTCCTCCTCTTCCAGAAAAAACTCCTCCATTTCCAAATAAATCGAGCGAGGTTTTTCCTGCAAAAACTCCTGCTGAAAGAGATCCGGAAAAAGCTTGAACTTCTTTTCCTGCTTCAGGAAAGATTGCATTTCCAATCCAATTTGAAATTCCATAAATTGAAAGTGCCATTAGCCCATTTGTCAAAATGACTCCTCCGACAGCCTTAACTCCGGAAAGTATTCCGCCTGGCTGGATGTTTTTTCCAATCATTTCTCCTTCGGAGTTTGTTAGTCCCACTTCTTTTGCCTCTTCTGCTGAAACAAGTGTCGATTCTCCTTTAACAGTGGTAAGCTTAATATCCCCATTTTCTAATTTTTCAAATGACCTGTAATTAATTTTGTCGTAAGTAAATCCTTCTCCTCGAAATAATCCATCTGCGGGAATTGTGGTTGCAGCAGGAGGGTCTACAGATGCATCATTTTTAATCACCAACTTTCTTTCTTCTTTTAATTTATTGAGCAAATCAGTGTTTTGTTCTGCTGTTCCGGTGTACTCTTTAATTCCTCTCGAAGTTGCAAGTTCTTTTCTTGCAGCAAAGCTGGAATCTTCTTCAATTGAATCAAGATAATCTGAAACAGAAGTTGTTTCAAAATCTGCTGTGTCAACTAACGTTTGTTGATAAACTGGAGCGGGAGTTGCCGGATTAACGTCAATAAGGCTGCCAGATAAAGAGTCCTGGATGCCGGGATTGTTCATTTCAATTCGGAGTTTCATCAAGGCTCTTTGTGATGTATCCATTGGGAAGCCCATCCCATATTTTTCACTAAATGAAAGAGGAGCATTTATTCCTGGGCTGGGGCCTTCTCCTGAAACATATTTATACATTGCATTGAGGTAATCATCTTCTTCTTCACCATAAACTCCTCCAATCATCCAAGTAATTGCAAATAAACTAATTAATAAAATCATAATTTCGCTAATTGCGATTTTACCTTGATTATTCATTGTCTGCCTCATACCCCTTTCTAAAATAAGCGCTTTCATTATGGTATCCCTCATCTCCTAAATAATTAACTGAATTTCCACAATCTCCTAATGATGAACAAAAGTTTTGTCTTGTCTGAACCCATTGATCACTAATTAAAAAACAATTCCCGGTTTCAGAATCACAATCTTCCATTGTTGTTTCCAAGTGTCCAAGTAATCCATCCTTGTAAGTAACAATTCCATTGTAATTGGCAATCGCACAAATATCTTCAGATTCTCCTGCTTCCCAGAAATTAAATCCTGGAGAATATTTTGGAACGCAAGCATAAACGTAATAATCTTCTGGGTGAGTTGTTTCTCCTCCTTGCTTTATATCATCATTAAAATCTTCCCAATCAAAACCTTCAATTTCCTCATTAGGAGTTCCAGAATTAGTCCATTCACAATCTCTTCTATCAATGTTCAAACAATCTCTTTCATTGTCTTGAGCAATACAGTCTTGCCAAATATTCGCACTACAAGCAGCAGTTGAAAAATCATTTATTGTAGATTCAATACAAATTTCTCCTCTAAAATCTGCACAAGGTTCAGTGGTAACTTCCCCATTATAGCAAACCATTCTGTAATATCTGCTTCCAGGTAAATTTTCATCTGTTCCTTCTGCATTTGCGCACCATGTTTCTCCATGCTCATAAGGTTTATCATCATATTCGCAAGAAAGATCTTTACAAATATTTTCTCCAATGCTTGGACTTTTACGATCATCATTTCGATTATATTCTTTACAGGTGCTTCCAAGATAATAATCACAATTTCCACAGTCTGAATCTCCAGCATTAGATGAATCAGAATTACAACTTTCGGTTTTTGGTTTTATTTCTGCCCAATAATTTTCACTATTTCTATTTGTAGAATCATAGATGTTTGCAAGATTTCCGCAAGTATCCAAATAATAAACTTCATCTTTTCCTTCTACACAAGTAGTTTTATCTGAAGGCCCACAATTTGTTCCAAGGCTTGTATCAGAACATAATCTTCCAGGATAGAAATTTACAGAACTAATTTCTTCTGGCGTTGAGTCAAACAATCCAAAAACCCCTGCTGAACTTGGAGCGGTTTCTAGTGCTTGGCATTCTTTTTTAGTTGTTCGTGAACAAGTTTTCTCATATTCCGATTCAAATACGCATGCTCCTTCTTCATCTCCTCCAGCATTCGCAATACACATGATTTCACTATTTATGTCCAATCTAAAATCTGTTTCAAGACCGAACGAAGAAGCAAGACTTTTACAACGAGTTTGAGTTACAAATGCTGCTTGATCTCCAATTAAACAACAACCTAGATTACATTGAGCAATTTCTGAAGAATCTTTTTCGCTCCAAACACCATTTGCTTCAGAACAAATACTCTCTGGAGTATTTTCCATACAAGTTCCACTTTGAACATTTATACAAGTACCAAGTTTACAAAAACTTGTAGCTTCACAAGAAGTAGGAGCTTTTCTATAATCATTATTACAATCGGTTTCATCCGCATTTTGACACCAACCACTATTTTCTGTTTTTTCACAACAATAGTTTGCAGCATTAATTGTTGGAAGGTTCACTAATGTTCCAACTAAAAAAATCATTCCAAAAATAAATAATATTTGTTTTTTCATAATACTCCATATCCTGGCGGCCAAACAACACTTCGAGAAGCAAATTGAAATTTCTCTCCTGTGTCCCTGTTGGTCACAATGTAAATTGTTGAACCATCTCCTTGTTTATACTTTTCAACTTTCAAATGATGGTAGTAATCCATATATATTGTTGTTTCAGCATCTCCTACTTTTGTTTCCCATTCAAGGATACTTTGAGAAATACTTGCAAGTTCATAAATATTATTGTTAACAATTACTTTCATTGAATCATATTTTTCAGTTGATTCTTTATTTAGAGTAACAGAAGAATTAAGATTTACAACTACCTTATTTGGTTGAATCAAAACATCAAAATCTTTTTTTTGTAAATTAACCGTATAACCTTTTTCTTCAAAAGTCTCAACCATCGA
>JABIDC010000004.1 GCA_018651925.1 archaeon
AAAATTTCAAATTCCAAATAGGATCTTCTGGCTTAATTTCATCTTTTTTTCTAATTTCTAGGAATTCTCCAACTGCTTCCAAAGCATGTTTATAGTAAAGTCTTATTGTTCTCCCCTTTGTTTTAGAAAATTCTTCTCTTAATGTTAAACAGACAAAATTATCTTTTCCTTCAGGCATTTTAATATCGCTAAATCTAATATTATAAAATTCTGAAGCTCTTGCTCCGCTTGAAAAAAGAACAGCAACCAAATACCTTTCGGCATCATCCTTGCAATTCTTATAAAGGACATCTATTTCTTTTTCAGTTAAGTATTTGTAATCGGCTTGATTTGTTTGCTTAGTTTTAACTTTTAATGAACCATTAATTGAACTAGCCCTTTTTGGAATTCTCCATTCCAAATACTGGAGAAGTGTTCTCCTTATTTTAGCTTTCACACTTAAAGCGAAGGGGGTTTTATGCCCAGAAAGGATTTCATCTTTAAGTAAGGCAGTAGAAAATTTATCAATGTCTTTTTCAGTTATTTTTTCTAGTGGTTTGTTAATAAATTCTAATGCTACTTTAAGGTAAATGATGTAGTGTTCCATTGTCCTTTTTGTTGAAATATTATTAGTAATTTTTCCAATTTCATAATCTTTAAAGAATTTTAGAACTTGTTTTTTTTCAGATGTTGGAACTGCCCAATTTTGAACATTTTCTATGTACTCGTCGTAATAACTCTTCTTTTCATTCATTCTTTTCATATAATAATCAATCCTTTCTAGTTTATAAAATGTATTATTAAGTAAAAAAGTTATGTAATATTAGCAATCTGGTGTAATAACCGCTATACGACTGAGGCTTGATAGAAAATCATGTTATTTTAAACTTATAAGGTTTATGATTTGGATTATTTTTGTCCAAGAAAAATTATCTAATTGAATTATATCCTTTTTCAATTCCCTTTTTTGAAAAAACAATTTGCCATAATTGATTTTGATTTGCCCTAAATGAGGCCGCACAACAGAGGAGGTAATAATCCCACATTCTTTTGAATCTTGTATCATAATTATCTTTAATTTTATCCCAATTTTTAGTAAAATTTTTGTGCCATTCCATTAAAGTTTTATCATAATCTGTCCCAAAACTATGCCAATCTTCTAGGACAAAGAGTCCTTCGCTTGCAGAAGTTATTTGTTTTGCAGAAGGCAACATTGAGTTTGTAAATATATATTTGCTAATCCACGGATCAGTAGATTTGACGGATTTATTTCCTCCAATTGTATGTAATAAGAATAATCCTTCATCCTTAAGGCATTTGTTTACTACTTTCATATATTCTTTATAATTTTTATATCCAACATGTTCAAACATTCCAAGGGAAACAATGCAATCAAATTTTTCATTAATCTCCCGATAATCTTGTAACCGAATCTCAACTGGGAGCCCTTTACATAATTTATTTCCCATTTCAACTTGTTCTTTTGAAATAGTAATTCCTACAACTTTTGCACCATATTTTTCTGCAGCAAATTTTGCGAAACTTCCCCATCCACAACCAATATCTAAAACTTTCATTCCTTTCTTCAATCCAATTTTTTTGCAAACTAAATCTAATTTTGCTTCTTGAGCAGAATCCAAGTTATTTGCATTTTTCCAATATCCGCAAGTATAAACCATTCTTTTATCCAACATCTGCCGATACAAATCATTTCCAATGTCATAATGTTTTCTTCCAACTTCAAAGGCTTTTTTTCCTTTTTGAAGATTAATAATTCTTGCCTTAAGATAATCTAAGATAAAGTGTCTTCCTTTAACCTTATTCGCTAAATCTGCCTTGGAGATCCGATAAAAGAGTTGATCAAGTTCTTCACAATCCCACCATCCATCCATGTATGACTCTCCAAGCCCCAAGGAACCTTCAGCTAAAACTCTCTGGTAAAATTTTTCATTGTGGACTTGAATATCCCATGGATTTTTTCCATTTAATTTTACTTTTGCTAGATTAAGAATTTCCTGGGTTTTTTGTTTAAGTTTTGAAGATCCCATTGTTATTTTTTGACAGAATTTATATTATTTATATTTTTCTATAAATTGTTTTGGGAAGAAATTTTAAAATTTTTAAACTCTAATTCCCCTTTCTTTTCGTGCCTGTGTAGCTCAGTGGTAGAGCACTTGATTCGTAATCAATAGGTCGCCAGTTCAATCCTGGTCACAGGCTTTGGCCAAACATATTCTAAATCCTTAGATTCTTTCCATTTAAACTTGGAATAATGTTCTGGTTTTTTTCTTAGCAAATTGCTTCTATGGGCTGCATGAAATTCTTCATTTCCAAACCATGATGGAAATTTAATCTTACCTTCTATTTTTTCAAATTTCATTGTATTTTTGTATCCTTTAGAAATCCAAATTTTTATTGATTTATTCATATAAAGTTTAAGTGCATTTTCATAGCCTGCCCACATTTTAACAGCTGGATGATTTTTCCAACCTTTTCTGTCTGTTCTTTCTAAAAGAATATTTAATATTTGAAAAGCCTCAACTCTTTGTTTGCCAAGACGTTGCCTATCTAATGTCTTCAGCGACTTACTTAAATTTGGATATGGTAAAAATGTTTGCATTTTATTTTATAATTTTGAGATTTTCGAATTGCGGATTTGAGGCCTTAAAGGGGTCATTCCTCCTTGAGAACAAATCACGCCAAAAGTAGCGATATAGCGAGGGTGGGATTTGAACCTCACGACCTCCGGGTTATGGGCCCGACGAGCACTCCAGACTGCTCCACCTCGCTAATCTTTCCTATATTCAGGAACTTTTAAAGGTTTCTAACTAAGAATTTTCAAAAATTCAAGGTAATTTTATAAATGAATTTTATTTAGAACTAATATGAAAAAAGAGAGATTATTTGCTTTATTTTTAATTGCAATCCCGATGATGATTTTATTTAATTCTTCAGGGGTTCTTGCAGCAACTTATTCTACTCCCGGAGAAAATATCTATGAGTGCGGAACAATAACTGCTCCCGGAACCTATTATTTTAATCAGACAATTGTTAATCAAACTCTTGCAACTTTTAATTGTTTGACTATTTCTTCAGATAATGTAACAATTGATGGAAGAGGATATGAATTACAAGGGTATCTTTCAAATAATTCTTTTGGGTATGTTCAATATCTGCCGAAAGTACAAGGAATTTATGGGGCAAGTTTTGAAAATATTGCGATAAAAAATCTGACTATTGATGGATTTCATTTTGGAATTAGGTTTTCCACAACTTCTAATACAACAATCCAAAATGATATTTTTCGAAATGCGGCTCCTCAAGGGGCAACTATGGGGGGGTATACGATAATTCCTTAATTTCAGAGAATGTTTTTGAAAGCACGTCTTTTATGCACCTTCGACTTAGTCCATCAGACAATACAACCATAGAAAATAATACTTTTAATGGTTCAGCAAATGAGCAGTTTAGATTTACTGCACTCGGAGTTGGAAGTATTTTAAGAAATAATAATTTTTCAAATTCATCATCAACAATAATTAATACTCCAGATTCTTCAACTACTGCAGCGATTCAGAATATGAATGCAACAAATAACTTTCTAGATGGAGCCCCACTTTTTGTTTATTCTAATTTAAATAATCAGATTTTTAAAAAAAGTGAAATTGGAGAAATTTCTTCATTTACCTGTGCTAATTGTAATAATATAACTTTAGATGGATTTAATTTTAATAGTAATCCTAGTGTGGCAATAATTTTTAAAGATTCAGAAGAGATTAATATAAAAAATTGTATTTTTAATGGAACAAGTGGAAAAAGTTTTAATAAAGCAATATACATTACGGGAAGCATAAATGTGACTCTACTCAATAACTCTTTTATTAATTATTTAGAAGCAGTTCAATTCGGAGGAGAGAACATAACTTTAATAGGAAATTCAATAGGAAAGTCTCGTACTGGGCTAAAGATTGCGGGAACAAATGCAACATTAATAAATAATACTATCGAGGATTGTTTAATCCCGTTTGATTTTTCTCTTGTAGAGGGGGTCTACCAAGGGAATATATTTAAAGATAATTATGACAATTCTTTTCTAAATGATTCTGTTTTATTTGGTTTAGAAAATAGAATTTTCTCTATTGGAGAAAAAATAAATATTAGTTTTAATGTTACAAATTTAAATCAAACTGCAAATACAAATTTTACTTATGATTTAGATATTTTTCCAAATACAGAAGTAATTAACATAAGCATAACAGGAAATAATTTTGAATTTTCGTTCATTCCAACTTCTTCAGGGCTATACGGGGTGCAAATAAATATCACCCACAACTCTACAAAAGATTCTTTTATTCGGAAATATTCTCTAATTATTGGAGAAGAGAAAATCGGACAAAGAAACCTTTATTTTAGATCAACAGATCCTCTTTATGGGGCAAATGATGATTTAAATGGGTGGGATGTAGGATCTTTCTCTTCTGAAGCTCCAATAAGCGGAGAAAAGGCTTATTGTGATGATTTCTTTGATTTTTTTGAGCAACCAACTTATTATCCTTATTTAATAAAGAATTATTCTTTTCAAGCATATGTTGCTTCTGCAGAAGAGGGAATCGGTTATGATTTTGGTTATTCCTATTTTGACCCCTCTGGAGTCTCTAGTCTTTTTTACTTTGATGAAGAGTTCCCTTCTGATTACGAAATCTTTAATTTGGGATTGCCTGATCTCAATCTTTCTTCAGATTATTCCTGGGTGCAGGGAAATTATTTATATTATTTTCAAGGGAGTAGTTTTGCAGGGGAACCGATTATTTACTCTGGTCCAGACAGGCCAAGCACATTAAATATTTCTTATTATTATTCTGAACCAAGGGTTTTAACCTTTTATGCGGATGATCAAAGAGATATTAATTTGCTTTCTTCAACAATGGAAAACTTAAGTGTTGGAAATGCTACTATTTACTTAAATGGAAAAGTTGGAGAACAAGGAGTTATTGCAATTGAGATGCCAAATTCTTCAATTAATTACTCTGCAAATTATGATGGAATTTCGTGTGCAGAAAGTGACAATTGTTCAATAAACTCAAACTCAGAAGGAATAGTAAACTTAACTTTAACTTTGGGAACATTAAATGAGATAGAAATTTATGAAAATGTGACAGCCCCAGTTGAGGAAGCAGAAGAATCAGAAGAAACAACTTCGAGTGGATCTCCTCAATATCCTGTAACTAAAGAAAATCTCGCAAAAGGGTATTCAAAAAACCTTAAGGAAAACTGGCAATTAAGATTTACAAAAGAGAACCAACTTCATCGAGTTAGAATAAATAAAATTAATCAAGAAAACAAGACAACAACAATTACAGTTTCTTCTGAACCTCAAACAAAAACTCTTGAAGTTGGAGAAGAATGGAAAGTTAATTTGGAAGATGATGAATATTATGATTTGCTTGTGAAATTAAATGGAATTGAAAATGACTATGCAAATGTTTCTATACAGGGAATTAATGAAACAATTTTTGTAGGGGAATTTAATCAAAGTAATGGAATTCAAGAAAATCAAACTAACCAATCAAATGAAAAAACTTTCCCAGAAGAACTTTCTTCAAAGAGAAATATCTTAATTTATCTTGTTGGATTTATTATCCTATTAATTATAATTTCTTTAACTTGGTTGTTAAAAAGAATTTATTCAAAAAAGATTAAGCGAAATTCCAACAACATTTAATAATGATTCTTCTTTCTAGAAATTATGAAAAAAGGGTTTTCAAATGAAAAGTATTTGTTAAAACAAAAAATTAAAGTTCTTGACCGAGTAAAAAGATTTAATAGATTATATCTTGAAATTGGAGGAAAATTATCTGCAGACAATCATGCGGCAAGAGTGCTTCCAGGATATAAAAAAACAAATAAAATAGAATTAATAAAATCCTTAAAACATTTTGGTTTAATTTATTGTGTTAATGCGAAAGATTTACAATCAGAAAAAACTCTTGGGAAAAAAAGGAGAAACTATCAAAAACAAGTTTTGAAAGATTTAAGTGACTTGAAAAAATATAAAATAAATATTTCTGCAGTTGTAATTACAAGATATTCTAAGGAAAAAGCTGCAAGAGATTTTCGAGAAGTTTTAGAGAAAAAGAAATTACAAGTCTCCATTCATAATGAGATTGTTGGATATCCAAAAAACAATATCTTAAAGGGGCTTTCAAGTCAACCATATATTCCAATTGAAAATAGTTTAATTATAATAACTGGCCCTGCAGGAGGCTCTGGAAAAATGGCTGTGGCAATGAGCCAAATTTATCATGAAATAAAACAAAAAAAGAAAGTAGGATTTGCCAAATTTGAAACTTTCCCGATTTGGAATTTAGATTTAAATCATCCAATAAATATCGCTTATGAGGCAGCAACAGCAAATCTTCAGGATGAAAATCAAATAGACTTTTATCACAAGAAAGCATACAAAAAAATTGCAGTAAACTATAATCGAGATATTGAGAACTTTAAAATACTTAGAAAAATTTCTCAAAAAATTACAAAAAAGAAAATTCCTTTTGGATACAAATCCCCTACAGACATGGGGCTAAATGAGATTAAGGCAGGAATAATTAATGAAGAAGTCTGCTCCAAGGCAGCAATAAAAGAAATCAAACGAAGAGACAAGGAATACAAAAAAGAATACAAAAAAGGAAGAGAAGATAAGAAAACTTTAATTAGAATGGAAGAGGTAATCGCTAAATTGAATTTTATTTATGGTGAGAAACCTTAAACCTCAATCCCTTTTTCCGCAAGTTTTTTCTTCAAAACTTCAATCAATTCATCATCATAGCGACCATATTTGTCTTCTATCTCTAATGTAAGAATTTCCTTTTTTTCTACTTCGGGAAACAATTCTAGTAACTGAGTTTTTTGTTTTTCCTGCTTTTCGTTCATAACAATTATTTTTCCTGCAAATCGAATTTTTTCAGTGTTAATTTTTTTGTCTGAATGAATCGGAAACAACCCTGCAGAACGAGCTTCATAATCTTCAGAATTACGGAACAAATTTTCTGCAGCAGCACTGCGAGTAAAACCAGTGTTCCCAATAAATAAAAGGTGTTCCGGTTCTAAACTATTCTCAAATGTCCTCACAATCTTCCTTAAATCAGATATGAGCTCTCTTCTCTCCTCTAACGAATAATCTTGCGTTTGAAAATTAAAATCCTTAGAATCAAATTTTGGCTTGTTTTCCATGTTAAAATAAAGTTTTAAGAATTATTAAGGTTTTCTACCATTTCTTAATCTCGTTTTCTACTCCTTTGGCCCAACTGTTAATTATTTCTCCAAGTTTTTTCTTAATTTCGGATTTATTTTTTATTTGATAAAAATAAATATACCCTCCGGGAGACAAGTTCTTTTGTCCTCTTCGCAAAAGTTCTTTAGAATGCATTTTCTTTAATGCTCTTTGAACAGTGCTCAAATCTAGTTTCAAATTAGTAGAAATCTCTTTACTACTAAATTCCTCTTTTTCGTTTTTAATTAAAAAATCAATAATAATAAATTCAGACTTTGTCAAACTAAAGCTACATCTAATTAGCTCTTTTAGTTCGATTTTTTTACAAGCAAAGTCCATTTTAAATTGTTGAAAGAATTGAATCAATTTTTTCTTTCAATGCATCTCGGTCCATATATCCCATGAATCTTGCAACTTCTTTCTGGCCTTTAATCACTGCCAAAGTTGGAAGACTTCTAATTCCAAGATGTTGTGAAATTCCAGGGGCCGTTTCAGTATCAACTTTTGCAAATTTCAATTTCCCTTCGTATTCGTGAGATAATTCTTCAAAGACTGGACCCATCATTTGACAAGGCATACACCAATCAGCAAAAAAATCCACAATTACTGGAATGTCTGATTTCACAACTTGCTCTTCAAAATTTTCGTCGTTTACATGAATTAAATTAGTCATTTTTTCCTCCGTATTTATTTAATATGATACTGCTAGAAAATAGCAGTATTTAAAGGATTCTAAGAACAGCAAAATAAAGATGAAAATTTGCAGTTCTTAAAAACACTCAAAAATTACTCTAAATATTTAAAAAACAATTTTGCCTTTTTCTATAATGACAGAACTAAATCTTGGAATAGATGATGCAGGAAGAGGGCCAGTAATTGGGCCAATGGTTTTAGGAGGGTGTGTTTTAGATAAAGAAACAGAAAGAGAGCTAACAAAGTTAGGAGTTAAAGATAGTAAACAACTAACTCAAAAAAGAAGAGAATTCCTCGAAGCAATAATTAAAGAAAAAGCCATTTCCTGGGCAGTTCAGCTTGCAAGCCCAGATTTAATTGACACTTCAAAACATGAAGGATTAAAACTAAATGAATTAGAAGCAGTAATGTCTGCAAAAGTAATCGATGAAATAAATAAGAAGGATAAAAAAATTAAGGCGGTTTTAGATTGCCCCTCAACTTCAATAGTAAATTGGAGAAATTATTTAATGAATCAAATAAAGTACTTAAAAAATTTAGATATCTCTTGTGAACACAAGGCAGATCAAAATCATGTTTCTGTTGCTGCAGCTTCAATCCTTGCAAAATGTGAAAGAGAAAGGCAAATGGGCATACTAAAGGAAGAATATGGGGAAGAAATAGGTTCAGGGTATCCTTCTGACCCTCTAACAAAACAATTCTTAAAAAAATACGCAGAGAAATATGCAGATAAAGGAATTTTTAGAAAAACTTGGGCAACATATACAAAAGCAATGGAACAATTTGTTCAAACAACATTGTAATTCCCTTAACAATCTTTAAATATTCTAATTTATTTTTCTATTCGTCTTAAAAGAGGAATAATATGTCATACATTAAAAGTCTAACAATGCAGGGTTTCAAAAGTTTCGTAAAAAAAACAGAACTCCCATTCACCCCGGGAATTAATGTTATCTTAGGGCCAAATGGTTCAGGAAAATCTAATGTCTCAGATGCCTTATGTTTTGTTCTAGGGAGATTGAGTGTTAAATCAATGCGAGCAGCAAAAGCAAAAAATTTAATTTTTCTCGGAACAAAAGCCGCAGCTCCAGCAAAAGAAGCAATGGTGGAAATTGTTTTTGATAATTCTGAAAATACCTTTTCAATGAAAGAAAAAGAAATCGCAATAAAAAGAATTGTAAGAAAAAATGGACAAAGTATCTATAAAATAAATGGCCAAACAAAAACAAGACAAGATGTTTTAACAGTTTTAGCACAAGGAGGAATCGATCCAAATGGATTCAATATTATTTTACAGGGAGAAATCCAAAACTTTGCAAGAATGCATAATGAAGAAAGAAGAAAGGTAATTGAAGAAGTTGCAGGAATTTCAATTTATGAATTAAGAAAACAAAAATCTTTGAAAGAGTTAGATAAAACAGAAAGCAGATTAAAAGAAGTTTTATCTATCTTAAGAGAAAGAACAACTTTTCTAAATAACTTGGAAAAAGAAAGGCAAGAAGCATTAAAATTCAAAAAATTAGAACAAGACATTAGAAAGTATAAGGCGAGCATATTCTACTCAGATTTAACAAAAAACAAAAAACAAGTTTCTTTAGTTTTAGATGAGATAGAAAGAAGAAATAAAGAAATAGAAAAAATAAGAAAATCTTTAACAAACACCAAATCAGTAATAGGAAATTTCAATTCGAAAATAACTGAAATAAATTCAACAATCCAAAGATCTACTGGTTTAGAGCAAGAAAAATTAAATCAAGAAATTGCAAACATTCGGGCAGATTTGGCAGGAATGTCTGTTAGAAGAGAGAACTTTGAAAACAAGTATAATTCAGCAATAAAACAAAAGCAAGAAGTAAATACTACAATAAGAAATACTGAGTTAGAAATAACTGAGTTAAAGAAAAACATTAAATCAGAAGAACATGTAACAAATCAGCAAAAAGAATTATCAAGAAAGAAACAAGAGTTAGAAAAGTTAGAAGAAGAGAGAAAAAAGTTCTATATGACTAAACAAGAATTATTCTCCTTAAGAGATCGTTTACAAGATAAAAAAACTGTCTTCCAAAACTACGAAAGAGAATCAGAATTTATAATTAAACAAATACAATTGACTGCAAAAGAATTATTTGATAAGAACACCACAAGAGAAAAATTAGAATCTCTAAAGATTACTTTGGCAGAAAAAAAAGAATTAATTGATAGCTTAAATAAACGGGAAATTGAATTAGAAAAAGTTTCTTATACAAATGAATATGAAATTGATAATCAGAACAAGGTAATCGAGAAAATTTCTAAAATTGACATTTGTCCTCTTTGTAAAAGCCACATCACAAAAGAACATTTGGACTCAATTCATAAAGAGATTTCTCCAAAGGTTAGCAAATTAAAACAAGAAATTGAAAATTCAGATAAAGAATTAGCCGAGATTAATGACAAGAGAGGATTTCTAAAGATTGAAATTGAAAGGATTTCAGAGGAAATAACAAAGAGAGATTCAGACTTGATTAATCTCCAAGGAATAAATGAAAAAAATTCCCAGATTAAATTATTACAAGAGAAAGTTGGAACAATAAAAGCGGAAATTAATGAGCTAGAAAAAAGAAAAGAATCTTTAGAGAAAAATTTTGATGCAAATTCAAATGTTGAAAGACGCTATGAGACTGTTAAAATTGAAGTTCAAGAAATTAGTGTTAGGACAGAAGAAAATGTTGGAGGAGAAGTTTCATTTAAACAAAAAGAATTGGAAAGAGCAAAAATTTCTTTAAAACAATTGATTCGGGAAGAAGGAGATTTAAACGAAGAAAGAACAAAGACAAAAAAAGAGATTTCTGAAAAGGAAAAGATTCTTTTCTCAAAGAAAGAACAAGAAGAAAAATTAGCAAAGCAATTTGAAAAGTTAATTGAGAGCAGGGAAGAAATACAGAGAAAGATTCGCGAAAATGAGTTTGATTTAACCAAGCAGCAGAATACAATTTACAATGTTGAACAACAAGTAAATAACTTGAAAGTTGAAAAAGCAAGATACTCTGCAATCGTTGAAAATTTAGAAATAGAAATGTTAGAATTTCCGAATGTTGAAATAATTAGAACAAATAAAGATTCGCTTGCACAAAAATTAAGCCAAGCTCAAGAAAGAATTTCCAGAATTGGTTCTGTTAATATGAGATCCTTAGAAACTTATGATGAAATTAAAAAAGAATACGATGGAGTAAAAGATAAGGTAGAATTAATATCCAAAGAAAAAGAAAGTGTTTTAAAAATTATTAAAGAAATTGACATAAAAAAGAAAAAAGCCTTCCTTTCAACATTGGAAAAGTTAAATGAAATCTTTTCAAGAAACTTTGCCCAGCTAAGTACAAAAGGAGTAGTTTCTTTAGAATTAGATAATAGAAAAGACCCCTTTGATGGAGGAGTAAATATTTTAGTTAAAACTGGTCATGGAAAATATTTCGACATTACATCCCTTTCTGGAGGAGAACAAACTCTTGTAGCTCTTTCATTAATTTTTGCAATCCAAGAACTTAATCCTTATTGTTTTTACATCTTAGATGAAATTGATGCGGCACTAGATAAAAGAAATTCAGAACGTCTTGCAGCCCTATTAAAGAAATACATGCAGCAAGGACAATACATTGTAATCACACACAACGATGAAATTATCGGGAACGCAACAAACCTTTATGGAGTTTCAATGCATGACGGAATTAGTAAAATTACAACTTTGAAGGTTTAAAAAAAACAATCAGTTTCCAAATTTTCTAAGTCTTTCCAATCTTGGTTACGATATTTATTAAAATTATTCTCAGACATATTTTCACGAACTTTTCCAGAGGCAATTTCAATCAATCTTAGATCTTCTTGAAAAGGATGAATTACAACATTTCTTGGAGCGATTTCTAAATCAACTATCCCCAATGAATGAAGGTCTTCAACGGTTCTACAAAGTTTTTTCATAAGCCCTTTATCTTCAATTTTCCTTCCTATTTGTTTAAGCATTCCTAATGAGGCTCCCGGGAAATGTTCTTTTCTAATTGCAACATAATCTCCTACTGATCCATAATTTTCAACTAAGTGGGTAATTCCATGAACTCCTGCAGCCCGTTCTAAAAGTCTAGCCTCTCTCCGAATAGCATTTTCTCCATATCTACTAAATTTATCATTTTTGTTTCCTTTTTTAGCCCACTTAAGAATATATAATTGGCCTTCTTTTTCAACAGAATAAACCTCAACAGACCCTCCATAATTTTGACTTGGTCTTAGTGTGGGGTCTATAATTTTAAGCGACATTTTTTCTTTCTCCAAATAAATCTTTAGCTTTTGTAAAATCTTCTGCTTTTAGAATTTCAAAATCTTTTGGTTCAACATCTCCTTCAAAAACTGCATAGTCTAAATCTGGCAAACTTAGAGTTTTTCTTTTTGGACAAAGAATTAAATTTCTGCTTTCTATGTCTAAATCTGAAACTCCATAATAATGCGCTTTTTGTATTAAAAGCGATAATCTTTTGCTCCAATTAGAATTCCATTTTTTTCTTGAGGCTTCCCTTCCCGGCATAAATTGTTTTAATAATCCTGATCTTCCATCCCCTTCTCGATACACTTCAAAAAGTTCTGGAAATTCTTTTTCATGGCCCAATCGTTTAAGAGCTTCAATTTCCCGATTTAAATATTCTGTTTTCCCATCAATTATTGGATGTGCCTTCAAAATGTATTCTCTTCCCGCTAGGGAAACACGATAGACAAGATTTTTTTCATGATCAAGATATTTTTCTTGAAAGATGAGTCTTCTATCAAATGCTTCAACTCTTCTTTGAGTAATGGTTTCCAATTTCATAAGAATTATCTCCTTCCTAGTCCAAGCCCAATAAGAGCCCTCAGGTCTGATCTTATTTTTCCTTCAAAAGTATCTTTTCCATAGTATCCAGGCCCCATCCATGTCGAAGAGTTAGCAATTCTAACTTCTCCTGTTGGAGAGGGGAGAACATTTCCGGCCACAATTCCGTGGTTAACTACTTTTCGATTGTGTAATTCAATTATTGTTCTTTCAAGGGTCCTAATTTGAGATTGATCTAAAACCGTTCGCCCATCTTCCACTGTTGTTGCGCCGGGCATAATTTTTCTTAAAATTGCATGATAACCATTAATTTCTTGGTATGACTGTTCAAGGGGATTTATTCCTTCAATTTTTCCCGCAGATTCAAGAGCGCGCATTTCTCTTAAAATTGCTTGTCTTTTAACTCTGTTTTCTGAGCGAGCATATTTTATTGCAAACAATCCAGATTCTCCTTTTCTAGTTACTACGGCTTCCCGGTGAGAACCCATATATGGTCCAACAAATTCCAGGCTAGGATCAATTTTTCTAACAGCATCTTCAACTAAATATTCCGGCATCATATTATTCTAAGAAAAATTTTCCTTTTAAATCTTACTAATGTAATTACTATTAGGTTAAGACAAGTAAATGATTAAAATAAACTATATTGAATCCCTGCATCTTCCCCGATTGACTCAAGGCATTGGATATCATTGTTACGGCCTTTACGAAAACCTATAGAATTAGGATTCCATCTTGTCATCCAAGTTTTAGAATCTTGAATCCTCACTTCTCCATTTGGACCAATTGCAACATTACCCGCTTGCCTATTTCCCCCTTAGTCCAAGATTAGTAATCCCTTTTTGATGCAACTCTCTAACAATCTTCCCTAATGATTTTCTTTGATCCTCTTCCAAGTTACCAAGCCGAGTAAGTGTATATTCTGGCATAATTTCACGAAGTATTGCAAGATATCCCGGAACATCATTATATACGCGAACTAATGGATTGATTCCCTCCGTTGCTCCAACCGCGTACAGGGAATCCATTTCACTCATCATAAGGTCAAAATTAGGATCAGGGGTTTTCCCATCAAAAGAAATCTTGGTGGAATAATTTAGAGCAAATAATTTATCTCCAGAATTTTTCCGAACAATAATTTCTCCAGGTTTTTTAAGAAATTCATCAACTGGAATCAGAGATGAATCAATCATTGGTAAAACCATTGGTGTGAGTCCTAATCTTTTTGCCATATTATTTTAAGAAAGATTTTCCTTTTAAAAGTTCCTATACTGTAGTCATTAAATAATTACAATAAAGCTATCGCTAGGTTATAAAAAAATAAAATAATTTAAAAAAAAATAAAAATAAAAAAACTAGGGAAAGTTAGTAATAACTTTCGCCGAATTCTTCAGCTTTTGCAGGTTTCTTACCGATCAATACAATTAATACAACTAAAAGCACGATGAAGATAATTGCTAAGATAATTGTTAATACAACAGTTAAACTAGCGTTTGAACTTCCTTCTGCTTCCAAAGTTAAAGATACAGTTTCAACAAGTTCTTCGCCTGAGAAGACGCTAACATCAAAGTTATATTCTCCTTCAGTTTCTGCACTTGCAGTAATTTTAACGGCTTTGCTTGAACCAGCTGGAACCGCGATAATTGCGTCTCCAGAAGTTGAAACATCAGATCCGTCAACACTTACTAATCTGTATACCTTTACGTTGTTAGTTGGATTCACGATCAATAATTCGTAAACAGCATCTTCACCAGTTGCAACTGTTTTCTCGTGAGAGGAAACAATTACAGTATTAGCAAAGTCGTTTTTTACAACGATTTGTTTTACAACAGTAGTAGTTGTGTCATCATTAGTAACTTCAACTTCTAAAGCGTAAACACCAGCTTCTGCACCATATGGAACTTCCAACATGATTCTTCCGCTTGCACTGTCTTCGTCATCTTCGTCATCATCGTCTTCGATTGAAACTAAATCTTCAAAATAAACTGTAGATTCAATATTCAAAGCTGAAATCTTAGCAGTCACATATACATCATTTAAATCTAAGTAACCAATATTTTTCAAAACAATGTCTACTGGGAACACTTCACCTGCATCCACTGATTGACTTGTAGTTACTGACTTAACTTCTGCACTGTATTGGGGCTTTTGGATATTCACGTTGAACTCTTTTGTATATTTGTGGTTTTCACCATCAATTTCTACAGTAAGAGTAGCATCATGATTAACTTCATCATCAGCAAATTCATGAGGAATTTTTAATGTGAAGATAAATGAATCTTGTTTACCAGATTCAATAACCATAGATCCCGAAACCGCTTTAACTTCTTCCTTACCAGCATCTAATTCTACTTCGATTGTAACATCTCTGTCAAAATCTTCGGCAAAATTTGCAGTGTACCAAACTTCTAATTCTACTGTTTCACCAGCAGTTAAAGTAGCTTGTTCCACACTGTGATGTCCATCAAGAACAAACACGTGATATGAATCACTTGCACTAACAGATGTCGCTAAGAACAATACGCTAACGATTGTTAACAAAGAAACCATTACGTTTTTGGCATTCATTTTTGTCATTTTCTTTTTTATTTAATTGCAGAAAACTTGGTTTTCTGTATAGATTAAGACCGATTTTCGTTTATAAAGTTTATTGTTATGTTGTAACTCAAAAATTACACTAGTACTGATTGTTAGTTACTCTGAGTTACTTTTTTTCTTCTCATGTTTCTCGAGGGCAATTGCAAAATATATCAAAAAGCCAACTAAAATAAGGATTGCTCCATAGAATAAAAATTCCTTCAAGGTTTCCTTTTTTTGTTCACCAATTTCCCCTTTTCCAGTTTCATTTCCAGTTTCATTTTGCGAGTCAAAAAGCCCATAAACTGGAATTTCTTCATTGATTTTTTTTATTTTTATCTCTGCTTTTTGATCTACGATTGAAAGCAATTCAACATAAAGGTCATAGTAAGAATCATTATTCAAATTAACTTTTTTCCAGTCTCCGACATTTAATGTGAATCGGATTGGATCACTTTGTATTAATATTTCCACACTTTTCTCAAAGACTTTTTCTGCAATTATTTCATGCGTCTCGGAGTTGAATGAAAATTGGATAATTTCCTTTTCTTCGAAAGTCTTTTCAATCCCTCCCAAAAGCTCAGTTTCATTAACGATTTCTTCTTCAACCAATTCTTCCTCTTCTTCTGTTGTGCTTCCACTACTTCCTCCGCTGCTAGGCCTTTGGGTAATCTCAATATCTCTTGAACTAGAATTAACACTAAGAAGCGAATAATCTTTACAATTTATTTTCCAACTATGTGTTCCAACACTTGGTGAATAAGATATTGAATTAGAAATTGAGGTAATTGAATTATTTGTTGAGACAATTAAATCATCAATAATCAAACTACAATTTGCAGGATTTTCTTCAGTCAAATTAAATTCAAAATTAACACTTCCAGCGTAAGCAGAATAATCATTTGCTGGACTAATCAAACTTATTGTTGGGGAAGTTTTATCATAAATAAAGGAATAATTCTCTAATCCAAAAGTAGATTCTGATTCATTATTTTCTGCAAAACAATTCCAATCATAGGTTTCCTCATTTGTGAAGTTATAATAAAATTCCGAAGAATTACTTGTCCCAGAGATATCAACAGAATCATTATAAATTAATTCAGTAGAATTCCACAAATAAAAAGTTAAATTGGATAATTCTTTTGAAGATAAAACCGAACAATTAAATGGGGTTTCATTTGTTTGAGAAGAAGTGTGGTTTTCTGGGGAGATTAAACTAACATAAAGTTCACTAATTGTTAAAGAATAATTTGAAGATAAAATGTAATTTTCATTTTTGTCATAACTTTCACAAGCCCAAGAATAATCTCCTTCACTTAAGTTAGAAGAAAAATTTAGATTAAGAGAATTATCTGTTGCATTTAAATCGCTTGAATTAATCAAATCATTTGTAGAATTCCAAATAAAAATTGTAAGATTTTTTAGTTGCAGTTCATCGCTGGAGTTGCAATAAAAAGTTTGAGCACTTGATTGAAGAATAGATTCATTTTCAGGGCTGGTTAAATTAATTGTTGGAGCTTTAAAATCAAGATAAAGGGCTGCAGAATAAATATCTGGCCGAGAATAATTAACTCCAGAATTTGAAGTGTCATCAATCAAGTCTCCAGTAAGATTAAATGCATTTTGAATTTCTTGAACAGTTAATCTGGGATTCCCTTCTAATTGTCTCATTTGATTCATTAATAAAAATGCTCCCGTGACATGAGGGGCAGACATCGAAGTCCCAGATTTTTCTCCATATAATCCATTAAGAACAGTCGAATTAATTGAAGTTCCAGGAGCAACGAAATCAACTAAACTATTTCTGTTTGAATTTGTTGCAATGGTTCCACTTCCAGTGCTCCATGCAATTGTTGTAACATTTTCAATGCAAGAAGGGGAAGAAATGTTTACGGTGTTTCCTTCATTTCCAGAAGAAATTAAAACAGAAATATTTTTTGAAACTGCATCGTTCACATCTGGTGCAAGGGAATTTGCATTACAATAAGAAGAATAACAATATTGGGGGTAAAGATCGCAATTTGCTCCAATGCTTATACTAACTGCAGTAATGTTGTATTGAGAGGCATTTGCAATGCACCATTCAAGTCCCCTTTCAAGATCATCCGAACTACAAGTGGTAGATGCTCCGGGAAGACAAACTTTCACTCCAATCAAACCAGCATCTGGAGCAACTCCTTTAAGAGTGCCATTGGCCGCAATTATTCCAGCGACATGAGTTCCATGAGAATCAAAATCCCCTAATGAACAGTTTTCAATACAAGTTGTTTGAGTACAATCAATAACGCAAGTTTTATTTTTTCCAATCAAGTCGGGATGAGTAAAATCGACTCCTGTGTCTAAAATACAAGCAGTTTGATGTAATCCCGTTAAATTAATTCCTTCAAATTCAGTTTCCCAAACAGGAGTAGAATTAATTAATGGAACAGAAACATCAAGCAAGGGTTGGTATTTTATGACTTCAACAATCGATTCAACCAAATAGTTTTTTTCCAATTCAATTAATCCTGTTTCATTCAGTTCAATAGAAAATTCATTTTCCTTAATAAAAAGTTTTCCCGGAACGTCGATTTCTCCCGAGTGCCGAACATAAACCCGAACTATTTCCGAATTTTCAAGTTCTTCCATAACAGAATAGGAAATTTTATTCGCTTTAGAATTCACATTTACAAGTGGAAAAATTAACATTGATAAAATTAAAATAATCACCAGTTTCTTCATACATAAAATTAGATTTTTTAGTTTAAAACTCTTATGAAAAATTAAAGTATCTTTTTATGTTTCAATAAACCAAAGAAGAATGCACCAATTGCTAAAGCAACAATTAATAACCCAATAAGCAAGTTAGGATTATTTTGAAAAGGCAAACTAACATTCATCCCATAAATGCTTGAAATTAAAGTAGGAATGGCAAGAAAAATTGTCATAACGGTTAAAACAGTAACAGTCTTATTCAAATCATTTGAAAGTTTTGTAGAATAATAATTTCGCATGTTTGAAATACGTTTTAGAGTTTGTTTACAAAGCTCTAAGGTTTCATTCAAATCAATAATTAAATCTTCAATAATTTCTTCATCTTTTTTAATAAATTTTACAGATCTATCTCTTAAAATTCGAGAATAAGTACTAATTGTTCTGCCAAATGAAGAGATATAGGCATTTAATGTATCTTCATAGGTAATCAGTTTTTCAATGTCTTTGTTTCTAAGTTTGCTCAATTCTGCGCGATTTTCTTTTGATTCTTTTAATATTTTATGAACAGATTTTTCATACATTCTCGAAACAATATATAAAATTTTAACCAAGTTTCTCGATTTTGTAAATTTACTAAAATCTGTTTTAGGATTTAAAATTGTATCAAAGATTTCTAAATTATTTCTAGCAAGAGTTAAGAAAAAATCTTTTGCATAAATTATTAAAAAAGAGGAATCATGTTCTAATTTAATTTTATTTGTAGGGGCAGTTAAATAAATATAACTTATTTTATCAATTATTTCAAAACGGGGATTCTCGTGAATATCCATCCCATCTATCAAATCTGCTTTATTTAGATTTAATTTTTCAACTAAGAAATTTAATTCTTCTTCAGAGGGGTTGATAACATGAACCCAGCATCCTTTTTGAAATTCCTCTAATTTTTCAACTTTGTCTTCTTCCCTTTTCTTATTATAATATTCAATCATAATTTAAAAAGAGAGATTTGGTATAAAAAGGTTTTTGCTTGAAGGAAAAATCCTCCAAGCAATTTAAAAAAATAAAAATAAAAATTTTGTAAAATTATAAACTAAGTAATTTTATTGTTGTGTCTGTTGTCGCAAAATTATTTGCAACAATAACTTGACACTTTGCATCTTCTGCAGCTCTTAAAATTGGTGCTGTAACTGTGCCATCAATCACAATGATTGCTGGTTTTTCCGAGATTCTTTTCAAACTTCCAGAAACAGTTTTAGAAGAGATTTTTTTTATCTCTCCAAGTTCACTATTTAACAAGATTGCTTTTCCTGAACCTTGGTTTCCTTTTGAAATTTCTTTCAATGTTTCTTTATCTGAATCAGTTAATTCAATTTTTTTAACTTCTGCAACAGGTGCAGGAGCATTTCTTGAATACCTTGAATTTCTTTTTGCTTTATACAAAAAATCTTCGGGCGAAACTTTCTTCCTAAGATTCATTAAAATCTCTTTTCCAGTTAATTCTTCAACTTCTTTTCCGTCAGGTGCTGCAGCGATATACTTAACTAAAGCATTATCTACAACATTCTGAGCAATCAAAAGACCGCCTCGGTCACCATCAACAAATAAAGTAATTTCTTTTGTTTTACCTAATTCATTAATTGCATCAGGTAATTTTGTTCCGTTCATAGCAATCACATTATTAACATTATTTCTCATCATATTAACAACATCTGCACGACCTTCAACAACAATTACTTCCTTTCCAGATAAGTCTCCGCAAGCAAGTTTTTCTTTACCGTAGCTTTGGACTTCGCCCATTCTTGAAGAATCTTTAATCACATTAGAAATTGCTCGAGAATCAGTTGAACCTTCAATTTCTTGCATCAACTTTTTTGCTCGTTCAATAATGTAATCTCGTTTGTTTCCTCTAACATCTTCGATTCTTTCAACTTCAATTTGTGAGTCACAAGGTCCGATTCTTTCAATTGTTTCAATTGCAGCAGCAATCAAAGTAGTTTCAGATTGATCAAGAGCAGTTGGAACTTGAATTTTTCCAAAGGTGTTTCTGTCTCTTCTTTCTAAATCAACTTCAATCCTACCAATCTTTCCTTCTTTCTGCAACTCCCGCATTTCAAGGTCTGCTCCAAGCAAACCTTCGGTTTGTCCAAAAATTGCTCCAATCACATCAGGTTTTTCTAATGCACCTTGGGCTGAAAAATCCGCATGTATCATATATTTAATCGATACTGGACTAACTTTTGCCATATTGTTTTTTCTCCATTTTAATTATTTTGAAATCAATGATTTCATAGAAAAATACTTTTATCTAACTACTACTTTTTGCAACCGAATGAGTGTGATATGAAATAATAATCCAACAAATGATATTTCTCTTAACTTACTATCAAAAAAATTCTTTATAAACTTTTTGTAAAAGGATAAAAATTTTAAAACAAAATCAAAAATAACTATGTAAGATTATTTTTTCTTTAATTTGGTTAAAATAGACGAATTAATGAGGAAATAAAAATCTTCGATTTTTATTTTTTCTTAGTAATTTCAACACACATACCAGCTGCAACAGTTGCACCCGCATCTCGAATTGCAAATCTTGCCATGTAAGGATTATCTCCTTGAGCTTCTAAAGCTAAGTTTCCTTGTGGCTTAATTCTAACTTTTGCAACATCTCCATTCTTTAAGAAATCAGGGTTTTCCTTGATAACTTGACCAGATTTTGGATCAATTTGTGCAATTAATTCAGTAATTTGACATGGAACTTGAGCTGTATGGATATGGAATACTGGTGTATACCCTTTAGCTAAAACAGTAGGGTGGTTGATTACTGCAATTTGTCCAATAAATTCTTCAACAATTGGAACAGGGTTAGCTGCTTCACAAATAACATCTCCTCTAGCAATATCTTTTTTACCTACTCCTCGAATATTAACTCCAACATTCATTCCTGCTGGTGCTTCGGCGTGTGTTTCATGGTGAGCTTCAATTGTTTTCAATTCCCCTGCAATTCCTTCTCCAGTTCTACCTGGAAGAACAACTACTTTCATACCGATTTTCATAATTCCAGTTTCAACTTTTCCTACAGGAACAGTTCCAATACCAGTAATATCATAAACATCTTGAACTGGCATTCTCATTGGTAAATTTGTTGGTGATTCTGGCGCAGGAAATTTATCAATTTGTTCTCTAATTGTTGGTCCCTTATACCAATCCATGTTAGTAGATTTTGCAACAATATTGTCTCC
This sequence comes from archaeon, assembly GCA_018651925.1. Classification (GTDB taxonomy): domain Archaea; phylum Nanobdellota; class Nanobdellia; order Pacearchaeales; family GW2011-AR1; genus JABIDC01. The sequence continues at coordinate 21,284 of JABIDC010000004.1, forward strand.
CATTAATCCTGAACAAGGGATAAATTGTGTTGTTTCAGGGTTAATCCCAACTTGAGATAATAATTTTCCTACATCTTCTTTAACTTTGTTGAATTTTTCTTCAGAATAATCTGCCGCATCCATTTTATTAACGCTAATAGCTAAATTCTTTACACCCATTGTTCTAAGTAACCATAAATGTTCCGTTGTTTGAGGTTGAACTCCTGAAGGTGCTGCAATTGTTAAGAAAGCTGCATCTGCTTGAGAGGCTCCAGTAATCATATTCTTTACAAAGTCTCTGTGTCCTGGTGCATCAATAATTGTGATTTCATATTTGTCAGTAAGTAATTTTTTATAAGATAAATCAATAGTAACTCCTCGCTCTCTTTCTTCCTTAATATTATCCATAACATATGCGAATTCAAATCCTGCTTTTCCGTGTTTTTCAGCTTCTTCTCGTAACTGTTTCATTTCTTGCTCTGTTACTGCTCCACCGTCAAACATCATACGTCCAACACATGTCGATTTTCCTGCATCAACGTGTCCAACGAACACAACATTCATACTTGGTTTGTCTTTTGCCATGATTAGATTAATAAAAAAATAGTTTATAAACTTTTTGGTAAATTCATTAGACACTAATATTATCGACGATAAAGATAAAGATTCTTGCGAACATATTTGTTTCTTTTTTCAAAAAATAGATAAAAATTAGGTATTTGGGATTATTTTTTCCAATTATTTTTTTCCAAAAAGAAGTGGAATTGTTAATGAACCGACGACAATTAAGATGATAATTAATGAAAAATTATTTTGAACTATTTCTAAATTACCAAAAAAGTATCCTCCAATTAAAAAAATGAATATCCAAAGGATTGCTCCTCCGACGTTAAATTGGAAAAATTTCTTATAATTCATTTTTCCTGCCCCTGCAACAAAAGGGGCAATTGTTCTAACTATTGGAATGAATCTTGCTATTAAGATTATCTTTCCTCCATGTTTAGAGTATAAATTATGTGTTCTGTCTAAATGATCTTTTTTAATCCATTTTCTTCGTAAAATCCCTTCTGAGAATTTATTTCCAATAAAATAATTTAAACTATCTCCTAAAATCGCAGCAACAGCCAATAAAATAAAAAGCAAGTAAATATTTAATTTACCAATTCCTGCGAGGGCTCCCGCAGTAAAGATCAAACTATCTCCTGGCAAAAATGGAGTTACAACAATTCCAGTTTCAAAAAAAATCGTAAGAAACATCAAAATGTAAGTATAAACTCCATACAAATCAACAAGGGAAAAAATAAATTTATCAATATGTAAAAAGAAATTAATTATTTCAATGAGGAGTTCCATAAATAAAAATAAAATTTAGAATATATAAAACTAACATGCCTCAGAATTAGGTACTTTGGGGGGTAAACCGGGTGGTGAACTATTGGTTTTCTGAAAGGCCTTTCCTTTCACGAATCTTCTTAACAACATCGGCTTGTAAGCTTGTAGGTAATCTTTCAAATAATTGATCTCTAATTCCAGAAGTTCCTCTTCCTTCAGTTGAAGATCTTAAATCATTACTCCATCCAAGCATTTCTGCAACCGGAATTTTTACTTCCATTTCAGCGTTACTCCCTTCTTGAGAAACATTAATCATTTGCCCTCTCTTTCCTCCAACAAGTTTAGTAACTCCTCCTAAAAATTGGTCTGGCATTTCAATCAAATGGATTTGCAATGGTTCAAGTAATGAAGGACTTGCTTTATCCATAGCATTCTTGATTGCATCTCTCACTGCAGGATAAATTTGTGCTGGTCCTCTGTGAATAGCATCTTCATGAAGTTTAATATCAATTAAAGAAACTTTCATTTTGGTACATGGCTCTCTTGCCATTGGTCCTTGGTCCATAACCATTTCAAAAGCATCCAAAACCATTTCAATAACTTCTCCAATATGAACTTCTCCTCTTGTTTCGTCTACAAACATATTTCCCTTGTAAACATCCCGAACATCTCTAATTTGATCTCCACTCCAACCAAGCGCAGTTAATTGTTCTGCCAAAGCAGTACTTTTTTTCTTAACTCTTCCTTCGGATAAATCCCCTGATTTAATCGCTTCAAAGACATTGTCTTCTAATGGCTCTACTTGGATAAAAAAACTATTATGTTTATTTGGACTTCTTCCTTCTGCAGTATCTGATTCTTTATTTACTGTTTCTCTGTAAACAATAATTGGTGCAGAAGTCTTTACTGCAAGTCCTTTTTCAGAAACAATTCTATTTTCAATAATTTCTAAATGCAACTCTCCCATCCCAGACATTAAGCTTTCTCCAGTTTGTTCATTAATTTCAATTTTAATGGAAGGATCTTCTTTAGCTACTTGTTTTAAAACTTCAATTAATTTTGGTAAGTCTGCAGCCTTAGTCGCTTCAATAGATTTTGTAACTACTGGGTCAAATAAATGCTTAATTGCTTCAAATGGTTCAATTTCGTTTTTACTTACAGTTTCTCCCGAGAATACATCTTTAAGTCCAACAATTCCAACAATGTTCCCAGCAGTAACTTCATCAACAACAACCCTGTTTGCTCCCTTGTAAACAGATACTTGCTGAATTCTAACTTTCCTCTTTGATAAATTCATATAAGCTTCATCTCCTTGTTTGAATGACCCTGAGAATAATCTTCCAGCAGCAACTTCTCCGGCGTGTTTATCTACCACAATTTTGATTGGAACAAAAGTTGGTTCTCCTTTTGGATTGCAAGAAATTAAATCTTTTCCTAGGTCTGATTCAATATCTCCATGCCAGATTTTTTGAATTCTATATTTTTGAGCATCTACTGGATTTGGATGGTGATCAACAACCATTCCCAAAACAACTTCATGAAGGGGGGCTTTTTTAGCTAAGGCTTTATGATCATCATTTTCATATGCGTCAATAATATCTTTGAATGTGATCCCATTTTCTTTCATATAAGGAACACTTAATGCCCAGTTATGAAATGCAGAACCAAATGCAACAGTCCCTTCGCCTACTCCAACTTTCCACTTTTCTTTATATCCTGCTGGGGCAATCGCTTCAATTAATTCATTAACGTGGTCGATTATTGAGATAAATTTTGCTTGCATTGCTTCCGGAGTCAATTTAACTTCTTTGATTAATCTGTCAACTTTGTTAATAAATAAAACTGGTTTAACTAATTCTTTTAATGCTTGTCTTACAACAGTTTCTGTTTGAGGCATAACTCCTTCAACAGCACAAGATAAAATTACACATCCATCAACTGCCCTCATTGCACGAGTTACATCTCCTCCAAAATCGACATGTCCAGGAGTATCAATTAGGTTAATTAAATAGTCAGTTCCATTTACTTGGTGAATCATAGAAACGCTTGCAGAGTCAATTGTAATTCCTCTTGAAGATTCATCGTCGTGGAAATCTAAAGCTCTTTGTTTTCCGGCAGTTTCTTCACTAAGCATTCCTGCACCAGCCAATAAATTATCTGAAAAAGTAGTTTTACCGTGGTCAATATGAGCAGCAATAGCTATATTCCTAATCTTATCTTGTTCCCTCATTAAGTCTTGAATTTCTACCATGAATTATTGTTACAAATTTTAGTTTATAAATATTTCTTTCATTCGAAGAAAAGTTTAGACGAAATTTAATCTATTAACTTATTGAAATCCAGCCCCAAATGTTTCCAGCGACGAAAAGGGAAAGTAAAAGAATAAAAATTATCTTAAATCTTTTTTGGTCCATCTTGGAAGAAAGACAATTAATTAATAAAAACCCTCCTCCCGCGAGGAGAACATCTAAAATTTGATTTGAAATAATTTCTGGAACCCATTCAATCATTTCCCAAACAATTGCAACCAACAAAGTAAAAATAAATCCCTTCCAAGGTTTTACTTTTTTAAAAATAATTATCCCTCCAAAAACCATCCCAAATAAAAAATGAATTACACTCCACAAATCAAAATAAATTCCTTCTTGCCAAATCATTATTTAATCACAAATTTACAATATAAAAAATTATCGAGCGGAATCAGCTTGCGCTTCAGCTTCCTTTTTCTTACGAACAGAATAACTTTCTCCATTATCTTCGTAAGCCATGATTATTTCTTCTGCCAATCCTTGTGCCAAAGTTTTCTTCTTGTTGAATGCTTTATCTGAGGCTCCATGGCAAAAATGTTTCAATGAAAGATTAACTCTTCTTAATGGAGAAACATCGACTGCTTGAGGATATCTTGCTCCCCCATATTCGACGATTGTTGTTTCATCTCTTGGCGCGGCATTTTCAATCGCCTTAACCAAAACTTGAACTGGATTTTGTTTTAATCTTTTTTCAATTAATCTAAATGCTTCAAGAACAATTTTCATATTTTTAGTATATTTTCCAGTAGCATCCCCTTTTTCTATTCGGTGTTTTTTATTCCTGTGTCCAGAAACAGCTAATTTATTCATAAGTCTTTCAACAACATTTGTTTTAGCTTGTCCGAATTTAGAAACATTTCTTCCTTGAGATTTTAAAATTAATTTTGGTTCTAAATTAATTGCAGAAACAAGTCCTGGATCTTCAACTTTTATTTCTGATAAATCATATAAATCAAAAATCTTAAAGTTTGGTAATTTTGATTCAGTCATTTTATCTTCTACCCTTTTCGATCTTTCCAGTAACCAATCTTGGCAATGGCTGATCATTTACTTGTATAACCATATATCTAACCCCGGGGATGTCTCCCTTACTTCTTCCTTGTTTCCCACCAATTCTTTGAATCATAACTTCATCATGCTCATCAACAAATTTTTGACCCAAGTTTCCTGGAATAAATGCAGTAACTTGTTTCCCGTTTTTTGTTAATTGAACTTTACAACATTTTCTCATTGCAGAATTTGGTTGCTTTGCTTCTTTTTGAACTTTTTGCAAAACGATTCCTTTAGCCTGATTAGCTCCTTCTAATGGATCTGATTTTGCATAAAGGTTTAATGTTTTAACTTTAAATTTTCTAGATTTCCATCTAAACTTCTTCCGATCCTTCAATAATTTTTTTGCACTTAGTAGTCCCATCTTAGTAATTTGTAATAAATTTAGTTTTTAAACGTTGCTATTTATTTAAGCAATTTTAAACTCTTTTCCGAAGAAATCTTTAATGATTTTCTTCATTTCAAGAAGCCGTCTTTTATTTCTTCCAATCAATGCAGCCTTTGTTTGGCTACCTGCAGTTAAAATAACTTCGTTGTTTTTTATTTCTACCTCGTTGAATGTAACTGGAGAAACAATTGATTCAATAAATTTTTTTAAGTCCGCTTCGCCATTTGGAGATGCAACAATTCTAACTCTTTTTCTCAACGTTTCACTAATTCTTTTTACATTTGCCCCTTCACGACCAACAGCTTTTGAAAGCATTGGCTTCGGAACAGAAAAAATTATCATGTTATTATAGTTAAAACAATATCTTGTTTGAATCCTTGTAATGTTCATAAAAAGTTGTAAATGTCGAAGACCTTCCATATCAATTGTATTTGCCATAACGTCTGTAAAATAAATGCGTTTATAAATTTTTAGTTAAAAGAATAATTTAAATTTTTTATAAGAAAAAAAGAATTATTTATTTGTATCATCTACTACTTTTTTCTTTGCAACTTTTTTATCTTTTTCTTTCTTAATTAACGGTCCAACAACTTCAACCATTAATCCAGGAAGTCCCGTTCCAATTGGAACAGGTTGATTTAAGATTATATTTTCAATTACACTCGATAAATCATCGTGAGATCCTTTAACAGTTGCATTAACAAATTGTTTTGTTGGAGTTTCAAATGTTGCTCTCGCTAAAATAGAAGCTTTATCTGCAATAATTCCGATTCTTGTAACTCCCTTAACAACTCCTATTGTCGTCATGGTATCTGCAAGAAGCTTAGTATGTCTTTCATTAATATCAAGACCCTGACTATTTAGAACTTCTTTAATTTCATTAATGATATTTGCACGAGCAACTTCGATTCCAAAAACTTTTGCAACTTCATGTAAGTCATTAGAGATTGTTCTTGTTTCATCAACTTCTTTCAATACAATCACTTCTTTCAAGTTTGTTCCAAGAGTAACAATCACATAATCTTCATTTCTTTTTGAGATTAAAATTTGTTTAACTCCTTTAATTCCTGAAATAATTGTTTCTTTCAATTTTTCTTTCAATTTGTAAATTTCAGTGAAACTAAATTCAGTAGCATCAATTTCTACAGAATCTGCTTTTTCTTTTGCTTTGAAATTTAATTCTTGAAGTCTTTCAACAATTGTCTTAATTGTAGTTTGAGTTTGTCTTAAAGCTTTTTTATCAATTAAAATATTAATTTTTTTATCACTAAAATTCAAAGAGATTTCTGAAGCCAATTCTTCCATTGTAATTTCTTTAATCTTTTCTGCAAGAAGCAAAGCATCTTTTTCATTATTAAATTGTTTATTCAAATAAATATCCATTTTTGGAGAAGAAGGCTTTTTTCTTGCATCGAAAATTTCAATAATACGAGGCAATCCTTGGGTAACCTGCATTTCTGCAACTCCTGCCATGTGGAAGGTTCTAAGAACCATCTGTGTAGAAGATTCTCCGAATGACTGAGCAGCAATAATTCCAATAGCTTCTCCTGCTGGGAGCTTACCATTTAGGTGGAGGTTTGCAGTGTCAATCCCATCATCTCCGTAGATAAATTGAATTATCTTATTGCTCGAATCTCTAACTGTTCCATCATATTCTTGCCGAATATCTTGAAGTGCATTTGCTAACCTACGATATAGGTAACCTGATTTTGGAGTTCTAAGTGCAGTATCCATAAGTGCATCCCGTCCAGTAATGGCTCCAAAGAAAAATTCATCTGGTCTAAGGCCTTTCATGAAAGGGGTATTAATGAATCCTTTTGCGATAGGAGAAAGATCTCCTTTTTCAAAAAATGAAAGAGTCCTCTCATTATATCCAATATCAATTCTTCCGCCCATGAATGCCTGTTGTCCAACACAGCATGCCATCTGAGTTATTTGCATCATATTTCCTGCTCCCCCAGAGGTAATCATCGCATGAACAGGATTAGTTTCTGGAAATTCTTTTTTAACAATTTCTCCGACTTTTGTTCTAACTTCGTTAAGTGCTTGTAAAATCTTAATTTCTCTTGATTGTTCTGCAGATTTTCCTGGAATTATTTCTAAAGTTCCATCTTTCCAAGATTTAATAATTTCGTTTGTTTTTTCTTGGCTTTCCTTAACTACTTCTTCACTATGTTTGATAATTTTTTTATCTAAATCAAAATCATTTACTGCAATTGAAATTCCTCTGTGGCTCAAATAATTTTTACCCAAGTCAAAAGATTTTTTGATTGTTTGGAATGCTTCATTTCTTCCCATTGCTTTATCAAGTTCCTTAATCAATTCCCCGTCTCCTTCTCCAAAACTTGTTTTGTCAATAATTCCTTTTGTGATTTTACCTTCTTCAATTGAGATTGATTTATTCTTAAAATTAATTTTTGGCAAAATGTTTGAAAATAATTCTGTTCCAGAAATGTTTTTTTTCGTAACTTGTTTATTGATTCCAGATTGATATAAAATTTGATTTGCTTCTTCTTGACTAAAATTATCTAATCCTAATAAATAATTTCCAGTAATGGTGTCTTTAACTCCCCCAATAAAATTAGTATTATTTTTTGGAGACATTAAGTTTGCTTTAACATCAAGTAATATTTTTGCTTCTGCTCTTGCTTCTTCTGTTTGTGGAGAGTGGATATTCATTTCATCTCCGTCGAAATCCGCATTATATGGTGCAGCTGCAGCAGGGTGTAATCTAAATGTTCTTCCTGGAAGAATCTTTGCATAATGGGCCATTAAACTTCCTTTGTGCAAGCTTGGGTGACGATTAAATAAAACAACGTCTCCATCTTGCAAATGTCTCTCAATTTGATAGCCGGGAGAGATTTCACTTATCAATTCTTCCTGAAGTTCTTCAGTAATTTTCTTTTTCTTTCCATCTGGTCTTATAATATAATTTGCTCCAGGATATGTTGAACCTTGTTTGATTAATCCCTTAACTTTTTCCATATTAACATCATTAATTGTTTCAGCTACAGTTACAATTCTTGCAATTTCAAATGGAATTCCTACTTCATTAATTTCTATAGAGGGATCTGGGGAAATTACTGTACGTCCAGAATAATTAACTCTTTTACCCGCTAAATTTTTTCTTATTCTTCCTTCTTTTCCTTTAATTCTCTCTTCAATTGTTTTTAAGGGTTGACCGCTTCTATGTCTTGCAGGCGGGATTCTTGCAACAGTGTTATCAAAGAAAGTTGTAATATGAAATTGTAAAAGGTCCCAAAGATCTTCAATAATTACTTCTGGGGCACCAGCATTTAGGTTTTCCCAAAGTCTTTGGTTTGCTCGAATAACATCAGATAGTTTATGGGTTAAATCATCTTCCGATCTTTCTCCTGATTCTAAAATAATACTTGGTCTAACAGTTACTGGTGGAACTAAAAATGAAGTTAAAACTGCCCATTCAGGACGACAAGTTCTTGGATTAATTTTTATTTTTTCTAATTCTGCATCGGGGATTTTAACTAACATTTCCCTAATTTCTGTTGGGAATATTCTTGTTCGTCCTTTGTAGAAACTAGTTGGTTTGTCTAATTTGATTTTTTCTTGAGCTGCTTGACAATGAGGACATTTCTTTGAATCTTTTGCTTTTTTAGCTCTTTTACTTGGATCCTTATATTTATCCATATCTTTTTGGCTAAGCATTAATTTCCCACAATCTTGGCAAAAGCATCTAAGACTCATTTCAACTAAAGGAATATATTTTAAGTGCATAACCGCACGTGCTAAGTCAATGCTTCCTGGGTGGCCTAAACATTCTTTTAATCTTCCACCACAAGTTCTACATCTAACTCCTGGGTCAATTGCACCAAGTCTTAAATCCATCAATCCTCCATCTACTGGATATCCGTCGATATCATAAAGTTCTGGAGTAACAATTTTTGCAGAGGAAAGTTTTTTAATCTGCTCCGGATTAAGCAAGGTAAATCTTAATTTCCCGATTTTTTTACTAATTGGTTTTTTCATTTTATTCGTATTTGTTTTTTAATTCGAATCCAGTATGGATATGGAATGCTTGAAGTTCTTCAAGTAATAATTTAAATGCATATGAGACTTCCACATGTTCTACATCTTCACTTGAACAAATTGGGCAAGCAGTTTTTCTTTTTATTGAATCTTCAACTGCAATTGTTCCACATTTTGTACAGATTGGTAATCCCACTTTATCTGAATCATATCTTTCTTTTAATAAAAGTGATGCTCCGTGTGCAACAAGTGCTTGCTGTTCCATTTCTCCTAATCTTAGGGCTCCTCCACGAGATCTTCCTTCAATTGGTTGTCTTGTCAAAAGTGCAACTTTTCCGGATGCACGTCCGTGAAGTTTGTTTCCTACCATATATTTCAACTTTAGATAATAAAGGTTTCCTACAAAAATTTTAGATTTCATTTTTTTACCAGTGATTCCATTGTGCATAGTTTCTTTTCCATCAAATCTGAATCCTAATTCTCTCATTTGGTTTTCAAGAGATTCTTTGCTTTCTCCAGAGAAAGCTGTACCATCCATAATTTGTCCATTTAAGCATCCAACTTTACCAGCCAATAATTCTAATAAATATCCTACAGTCATACGGCTTGGTAATCCATGTGGGTTGAAAATTACATCTGGTCTAATTCCTCTTGTTGAGAATGGAACATCATTTTCCGGAGCAATCATTCCAATAACTCCTTTCTGTCCGTGAGAAGTTGCAAATTTGTCTCCAACTTCTGGAATTCTTTGATCCCTAGATTTAACTTGAACTATTTTGTTTCCTTCAGAGTCATGAGTAATAAAAACAGATTCAATTGTTCCTTTTTCTTCTTGTCTTAGTGTCACACTTGATTCTTTTTTAGCTTTAACTGAAATTTCTCTTGCTTCACTTAAGAATTTTGGAGGAGACATTTTACCAATCAATACCTCTCCTTCACCTAATTGTGCTTCAGGATAAGTAATCCCATCAGCGTCTAAATGTTTGTAGCTTGCTTCTAATTTATATCCAGAAGCATCTTTTTCAGGAACAGCAATTTCATCTTTAAGTCCACCAGCATAATTCATTTCCACTGCAGAGTATGGCCTAAAATAAAAGCTTCGTCCAATTCCTCGGTCTAAACTTCCTTTATTGAATACTAATGCATCTTCCATGTTATATCCTTCATGAGTCATAATTGCAACAACCAAATTTTGTCCTGCAGGATGAGTGTTTAAAGTATCATAAACAAAACTTCTAACAATTGGTTTTTGAGGGTATTGTAAAATACTTACATCTGTATCTAATCTACATAAATAGTTTGCAGCATAGATTCCTAATGCTTGTTTCTGAGTTTTACTTCCACGATTAAGTCTAGAACTCTGATCATGATTTCCATACGGAACTAAACTTGTTACAACTCCAAATAAATCCATTGTATCAATTTCTAAATGTGTATGTTCTGAAGTAAGTTCTCCCTTGTATAATGAAACTAAAGCATTTTCTTCTTCTGCAGCGTCGAGATATTCAATAACTCCTTCTTTTATTAATTCTGCCCAACCAATTTCTCTTTGTTCTAATTTTAATAAAAGTTCATCAGTAAGTTTTGAAATTCCATTTTCTACCACAATCAATGGTCTTAATGCTCTTCCTGCTTCGGTTGAAATTAAAAGAAGTTTAAACTTTTTTTCATATCGAACATTTAATTGGTTTGGAAAAATTCCTTCCCTTCTCTTTGTTATAATTGTTTTAGAAAATTCCTCTGCAGAATCTACTGTTCCAATAAATCTTCCATTAAAGAAAACTTCTGCTTCTTTCATTTCAAAACTAGAGATATCTTTTTTCCCATCAATTGAAGAAAGGCCTTCATTTTCCAATTCTTGAATAAATTTGTCCTCGTCTAATAGAACTCTTGTAGAAATCTTTCCTAAAATTGCAAGATTTTTTCTTAATCCAATTTCTGTTCCTTCCGGAGTTTCAATTGGGCAAAATCTCCCATAGTGTGTTGGATGAAGAGTTCTTGCAAGTGTGTTTTCTTGATCGCTTGAAAGCATAGAAGAGATTCTTTGTAGTTGAGAAATTATTGCTAAATAATTTGTTTTATCCATATTTTGAGTAATTCCAGATCTTTCTCCTGTCCAAGATCCAGTTGCAATTGCTGATTCAACTCTGTGTGAAAATAATGTGGATTTGGCAATTACTTTAATTGAAAAAAACTTTTTTCTTTTAGAAGATTTTTGTAATGAATATTGAATATCTCTAATCAAGATTCCAAGATTTACTCTAAATAAAGTTGATAATAAATCTCCAGATAATCTAACTCTTTTATTTGCATAATGATCTTTATCTGTTCTCAATGTTTTGTCTTGTTTTGCAATTAAGAATTGTTTCATTAATTTACAAATTGTAATCGCTTTTTTTACTCGATCTTCTTTTTTAACTCCAATGTGGGGGAATAAATAAGCATCAATTCTTTGTTGAACTCTATCTAAGATTTCTTTTTTAGTTCCTTGTAAATTTGTTTTTTCTGCAATATACATCATGGCATCTTCTTGTGTTGCTAAATTTACATATTCATATAAATTAACAATTACCGAATCAGTTTCTTTCCCAATATATCTTGCAATGTCTGCTTCTTTTGTCAATCCAAGAGCTTTCAAAATAACAATTGTTGGAAGTTCCTTAAACTTACTAAAAGAGATGTGTGCAATTCCTTCTTTATTTTCAGAAAGAATGGCTGGAATTCTATAGGTTCCTTTAAGAGAAAATACTCTTAATAATAAATTTCCTTTGTTGTCAGTTTCAATAAATGGTTGGTTCTCTGCTAAATCTTCAGCCATAACCATAACTCTTTCATTCCCATTAATAATAAAATATCCTCCTGCGTCTAAAGGATCTGAATAGTTTTCAATAACTTCTTCTCTTGAAAGTCCAGCAGTATTACAAGAATTACTTTTAACCATAACTGGAATTCTCCCAATATTTACAACTTCTGAATCAATTTGGTCCTCTTTCTTAATTGTAATTTCTAAATCAATTGGAGCAGAATAAGTTAATTTACGAAGTCTTGCTTGGTAAGGCATAAGTTTGCTACGACTTCCATCTGATTCTGTAATCTCTGGTTTCCCAACTTGAATTTTTCCTAATTTGATTTCAAAATCTTCAGAATCAATTCCTTCAGAAATTTCATTAACAATTTCTTGCATTCGGTGTTCGATAAAGTCATTATATGAAGTAAGATTAGATTCAACTAATGAATGATCTTCAAGATATCTTTTTACAAGAATGTGTTTGTTATCTTGTACCATTAAACAACAACCCTATAGAAGAGATGGGTTTTATTTTCCTCTTTTCTTTCAATTTTAATTATATCTCCAATTTGGCAATCTTCTGGTAAACCCAGGTCACCTAAAATTATTTTTGGTAATTGTGCTTTAGAAATGTTAAACTTATTAAGAATTTTTTCTTCTTCTGCCGAGGATAATTTTGTGTGTTTAGGTTGTAATATGTGCATTTTCTTCGTAAGTTTTGTTGTTGAAGCATAAAAGTCTTTAAGACTTTAACAACTTTTTAATAATAAAAATTACAAAATTTTAGTTTATAAATCTTTCTGAAAGTTTCAAATTTAACAGGTTTTGATTAAATTTCCTATTCTAAATAAATAAAATTATTTTTTTAGAGATTTTCTAGAAAAATAAAAAAAAATGGCCCCGAAGGGATTTGAACCCTCGACACCTGGATTAAAAGTCCAGTGCTCTAACCAGGCTGAGCTACGAAGCCATATCGCTAATCATTATAATAAGCAATAACTAAAATATAAATAATTAGTTTATAAAATTATCCTTCAAAGGATTATCTTAGGTGTGAATTCAATTTTTCTTCAAAATCTTCTTCAGACATCGATCCAGTAAATTGATCTAGGATTGTTCCATTTTTTAGAAGAGTAAAATTTGGAATCGAACTAACATTAAATTTCTGCGCAATATCTTGATATTCTCCGACGTCAACCTTCCCGAATTTAATCTTTCCTTCAAACTTTGCAGAAACTTCTTCAAGGATTGGTCCCATCATCATACAGGGCATGCACCAGTCCGCAAAAAAATCAATTAAAACTAATCCTTCTTTGATAAAATCATCAAATTCTCCATTAGTAAGTTCTGTAACCATAGAATTAGAACTTTTAAATATTATTATTTCTTAAAGAAGGTCAACAATTGTTTTTCCTCTTGCAACAGTAAGAGTTTCATGGAGTTCTTGATCGTATCCTTTTACAAAAGGAAAGACTCTTGAGCAATATTTTGTTTCAGGACAGAATCCAACGCTTGCACATTTTGGTCCGAAGAGTCCTTTAACGGATTCAGGAACATTTGAAGAATTTGCCAAAAGGGCCATTTCCTTTTCGGTGTTGCTTCTCATTTCGGGTTCAGCAGTTTTACAAGTTCTAAGAGAACCATATCCAGTAGTCATATTAAATAAATCAAAACTATGGACTGAAGCAAGCTTAAGCCCTCGTGGAATTACTGTGATTGCATCTCCTTCTGGAATTCCCATTTCGGTTAAATGTTCATAAGCTTTAATTGAATCATTGAATCTCTCGAGCCAAAGGCCAAGGTTTGCAGGATCTTTTTTAACAGATTTTGGAATTTCTACTCCATATTTAAAAAAGTCTGCATTTTCTTCAGACATTTCTTCTGTTAAAAACTCTTCACCCCCTCTCATAATTCCTCTTGCCCTTTCAACAGCACTATAAACTGATTCTGTTGTTTGGGGCATTGTTCTATGTCTCTTTAATTCTCCCCAAACTCTCCAAGAAGTCATTAATCCAAATTGTGCCGCAACAGAATCATTATGATTTTCAACTATTTCCTCTAATTCTCCAAGAAGGTGTTGCCATTCTCCAGCAATTCTTTCTGGGTGAGAAGTCATAGCTGATCTTCGTTTTAACCAATCTTCAATTCTTCCATCTCGATCTTCACTGGGAAGAGATTGAATATAAAGGGGGCTTGGAAAATCTGCCGCAATTCTTCCAGCGTCAAGTAATTCTTGGGCAGTTGTTGAATTATGATGAAAGATATTTGGATTAACACATCCTGTTCGAGGAGCATTCATTCTTGCAAAATATGTTGTTTCCATTCCACTTCCATCACGAATGAAGTCTTCAATTTGGCCAATTATTTCTCCTGCTTCTCCTGGAAAAGATTCTGGGGATCTTTGAATTTGTCTTGCAAAATGAATTGCAGTTTCAAGAGGCATAAATGCAAATCCTCCCCCTTTGTGTCCATATTGAACAATCTTACTTGCAACTTGTTTGTGAACTCCTCTTTCTTGAAGAGCCTCATAGGCATCAATATTTGCTTCAGAAGTTTCCATAAAAGTTTTAACTGCTTCTGGGCCTGCTGCCTGAATAGATTTTGGAATTAGGATTTGATCTCTCTCAATTGGAACACGTCTCCCAGAGGGCATAAGTGAGCTGCTGAATCTTGCAGTTGTAAAAACTGAATCAACCATTTTTGAAGAATTCCCTCCCATGACCATCCAAAAACCAGGAGTGGTGGCCATTGAAGCATGTCCTGCTCCTGCAACTTTAATTAATGTGTTTCTAACTTTCTTAGATAAATCTTTATCATTTTCTCTCATGGCAATAAATTCATTGAATGCATTCATATCTCTGTAAGTTATATTTGCAGCAGCAAAAACAAATTCATCTGGAGTAATTGTTTCTCCATTCGGTAGCTCTAAATTTGGACCGAAACCAACAACTTGTATTTTTGGATCAACTATTTTTGCCATTTTAAAAAATTAGTTTTGAGTTTCAGTAACTCCCCCGCTTGTAACTCTTCCACCTTGATGTTGTCCAGAATAAGTTCTTGTAAGTTCTCCAATAACCGGAACAAATTCAATATCAAACATTCTTGCTCCAAGTTCAAAAATAAAATTATATTTGCTTGAATTGTGAATTGCCATTGTTAATGGTCCCTTGTAGCCAGGATTAACTCTCCCATGAAGTAATTGAATTCCTCCTCTCATCAAAGAAGTTCTAGCAGAAATATCTATTCCAAGATAAGCTTCAGGGAAATTCGGATCATATTTTACTTTTTCTTTTGGGGCGTTTACAGTTTCAATTGTTTGAACAAGATAAGTTTCTCCGGGGACAATAGTAATTGATTTTGTTCCATCTCTTTCTATTTCTCCAAGAAGTTCAGTTTCAGGAGACCGTCTTTCGGCAACTCCTAAAAAACTCTCGCCAACAATTTTATCAACTCTTCCAACCCTTAAATCAAAACCAGAACCTTCGGGATTCGTAGCTTCTCTTTCTGAGAGCCCTCCAATTAAATTATATTTTTCATTTAATTCTAAAATTCGAGTTGAAGAGATTTTCATATAATTTTAATTTTAATTTAGTATAAAAAGATTTGTTTAATTTAATTACTATTTTGCACTTTCTTCATTTCTTTTTTTTGATTTTAAAACGAATTCTAAAATTTTTTGAGGGTCAATATCTATATTTTCCAATATTACTCCAGCTTCTTCAAAGATTTCTTTAACTAAATTATTTGGTTCTTTGTAAACTTGATTATAAAATACTTTTCTTATTCCCGCTCCAACAATTTGCTTTGCACAATCTGCACAAGGAAGTAAAACTGAATACATTGTTCCCCCTTCAGCATCTTTTCTAGAAATTTGTAAAAGCGCATTTCTTTCTGCATGTTCCCCAATGCAGGCCCCGCTGTTTTTATTCTGAAGATCAATTCCTTTTCTTTTTTTTCTACATCCAAGTTCAAGGCAGTTCTTAATCCCAGTGGGAGCCCCATTATATCCTGTTGCAATTATTCTTTTATCTTTAACAATAACTGCTCCTGACTTGAAAAATTCGCAACTTGCACGAGTCGCATTAAGTAATGCAGTCATCATAAAATACTCCTCCCAAGAAGGTCTTCCATTCCTATCTACCATAATGGAATATTATTAACTTTCTTTATATAAATTTCTACAATTAAAACTCTAATTCAATTTTATCTTCTTTTGGAATTTTTTGTTCATACTTCACTCCGGCCAAATTTAAGATTTCTTTTGCTTCTTTAGATGAATTTAATTCATTTTCTTCTAAATAAAAGATTTTTTTAACTCCTGCTTGAATTATTCCTTTTGCACATTCAAGGCAAGGAAAAATTCCCACATACATCGTAGAGCCCTGTGCAGAGCCAGTGGGAGAGTTTAATAGCGAATTTAGTTGGGAGTGACAAACAAAATTTTCTTTCAACCTTAAAGGCTCATTATCCAAACAACCCTCTGGGAAACAATTCCACCCAATTCCAATTATCTTTCCAAAACCATTTACAAGACAAGACCCGTTTTTTGGGTTTGGATCTTTACTTCGTTTTCCTGCAAGGATTGCAACTCCTAAAAAGAATTCATCTTCAGAAAGGGTTTTGATTTCTTTTTTGTCTGTTCCGATTTCTCCAAAAATCTTATTAATTTCTTTATGTAATTCATCGACACTTCCATTGTTTAAAATGATAAAATCTGCCAATTCAATACATCTCCCAAGATTTTGTTTAGAAATATCGTATGATAAAAGCTCTTCATTTTCTTCTTCTAAAAATTCATCATAAGTAATTACATCTAGTTCATCTTTTTTTTCAATTGAGCGATTATAGCGAATTTTAGACTCTGCATCAACTGCAATTAAATAAAAATCTTCTTTTGCCTTAAGAATTTCTAACTCTCCAATTGTTGTTATTGGTTCAATTATGCAATCGCCTCCAGCAATCTTTGCTTTTTCATATAATTTTTCCCCCACAAATCCCGGATGATTTAAAGAATTAATTTGTTCCCGGATAGCACTCATTGTTTCTTCAGTTATGATTAACCCTCTTTTTTGAATTTCTTCCTCTAAAAAATAATTAACAGAATAATGTTTAAATCCCTTTTCCACCAAAAAATCGACGACCGAGCTTTTACCTGAAAAGGCAGTCCCAGTGATCCCAATAATCATAAATAAATTAGGAAAACAGAGTTTATATTTTTTATGTTGTTTACAAAGCATCAAATTTTCATTAATTTTCAATTAATTTGAATCTTTGGATTTTTTGCCCATTAATTTCTTTTATCCCCAGAAAATCTTCGAGAGTTCTTGTCCAAATTTGACCAAATCCAAACTCTGAATCATAAAGCGCTTTGTAAACCACAATTTTTTGGTTTGCATCTTCACAATCTCTTGCAAGGGCAATTATTTCATAATTTTTATCCTTGAAGTGTCGATATTTTTGGCCAACTTTTATTTCCCTCATATTCTAATCCCCCCACTTAAGAAATGTTTATCTGCAGTAATTTTTAGTTTCTTTAAGAAATCTTCTTCAGTATCAATTGTGGAATTAAATTCAGGATTAATGAATTTTCCTTGATTCTTGAATCCTTGTAAATAAAATTTTTTAGCCTTTTTACCAATCACTTCTTCAATCCAAAGACACATTTCTTTGATATTTTCTTCATCATGTATCCCCGGAACAATTGTTGTTCTAAATTCGTAATTTTCCATCTCCGAAATTATTTTAATGCTTTCTTCAATTTTTTCCATATCAACATTAGAATTTGCAACTAAAGGGTAATCTTCTTTTCGAGATTTTATATCCATAGAAACAAAATCAATCAATCCTCCGGAAATAAATTCCTTTAATTTTTCAGGACCAGTTCCATTGGTATCAATTTTAATTGAATATCCTAAATTCTTTATTTTTTTTAAAAAATCTTTTTCTAAAGTAAGTAATGGTTCTCCTCCAGTAATACAAACCCCGTTAAGTTGATTTTTTCTTTTTTCTAAAAATTCTAAAATCTCTTTTTCTGGAAAGTTTCTCCCCTCTTCTTTCAAAACTAATTCTGGATTGTGGCAAAAGCCACATTTAAAATTGCAACCAAATAAAAAAATAGTACATGCAATTTTTCCAGGATAGTCAATAAGGCTAACTTTCTCCAACCCTTTAATTTTCATTTTAACAGGCAGTATTCAAAAAAGTTTTTCGATCATTCCATTCAGCTCTTTTACCATCATTCCATTGCTGAATTGGTCTAATGTATCCAACTACTCTTGAGTACACTTCACATTTTGTTCTTTTCATTTTTTATCCTCCTTTTGTACAATTGATGCACTATTTGTCAAAACAAATTCCTCTCTTTTTTTAATTTCAATTGGTTTCTCTTCACTTTGACTCGGAGAAGAAGTGTTCATTACATTTACTCTTTCTTGATTTTCAATTTCTAAATCACATTTGGGACAATATTCATGTTCTCCAGATAAATATCCGTGCTTTGGACAAATTGAGAAAGTTGGAGTTATTGTAAAATAAGGTAAAGTAAAACTTTCTGCAATTTTCTTAACCATTAATTTAACTCCTTCTTTGTCTAATTTCTCTCCAATAAATCCATGGAGAACTGTTCCTCCAGTATATTTTGATTGCAAACTATCTTGTAATTCTAATGCTTCAAAAATATCATTTGTATATCCTACTGGGAGTTGAGTTGAATTTGTATAATATGGGCTTGCCCCAAGATCTTTGTAAGTTCTTTCATTTGCAACAATGATTCTTCCAAATCTCTTTTTATCTGTTCTTGCAAATCTGTGCCCGGTTCCTTCTCCAGGAGTTGCTTCAAGGTTGTATATATTTCCAGTTTCTTCTTGATATTCCTCCAATTTTTCTCTCATAAATTCTAAAATTCTTTCTGCAAATTCTTTTCCTCTTTCAGTTGCAATACTCTCCCCAGGCATAAAATTCATTATTGCTTCATTTACTCCAATTAATCCAATTGTAGAAAAATGGTTTTTCCAATATTTTCCAAACCGTTGAAATACTTGTCTCAAATAAATTTTTGAGTAGGGATAAAGTCCCATTTCTGTAAACTTTTCAATTGTTTTTCTTTTTATTTCTAAACTTTCTTTTGCAAGCTCCATTAGTTCAGAAATTTTTTTCATAAAATCATCTTCATCAACCGCAGTGAATCCTAGTCTGGCCATATTTAATGTAACTACTCCAATTGATCCAGTTTGAGGGTTTGAACCAAAAAGTCCTCCTCCTCTTTTTCTCAATTCTTTTTGATCAAGTCTTAATCTGCAACACATGCTTCGAGCATCTTCCGGATTCATGTCTGAATTAATAAAATTTGAGAAATAGGGGATTCCATATTTTGCAGTCATTTCCCATAATAAATCATGTGCAGGGTTATCCCAATCAAAATCTTTTGTAATGTTGTAGGTTGGAATTGGGAAAGTAAATATTCTTTCATTTGCATCTCCTTCCAACATGCATTCTGCAAACGCTTTGTTAATTACATCCATTTCTTTTTGGAATTCTTTGTAGGTTTCTTTTTGGGGTTTTCCTCCGATGATAACTGGTTCATTTGCCATATAGCTTGGAACTTTTAGGTCCATTGTAATATTTGTAAAGGGTGTTTGAAATCCAACTCTCGTGGGAACCGCCAAGTTAAACAAAAAGCTTTGCATTATTTTTTTAACTTCGTGATAGTTTAAATTATCATAACGGATAAATGGTGCGAGCAATGTATCGAAATTCGAAAATGCTTGAGCTCCTGCAGTTTCTCCTTGAAGGGTATAAAAGAAATTAACCATTTGTCCAAGTGCTGCCCCTAAATGTTTTGGAGGGGCACAAGAAACTTTTCCAGGAACTCCATTAAATCCAATCACCAACAAATCCTTCAAATCCCATCCAACGCAGTATGCTCCAAGAGTTCCAAGGTCGTGAATATGAAGGTCTCCATTCTCATGAGATTTTCTAATTGCTTCGGGATAGATTCTTCTCATCCAATAGTTAGTAACAATCTTTGTAGCAATATAATTATTTAATCCTTGCAGCGAATAGCCCATATTTGAATTTTCTTTCACCATCCAATCATTTAACCCAACATAATCTTCAACTGCTTCAATTGTATCAAAGAGCCCTTTAACTTCTCGAAGCTCATCGTGACTTTTACGATAAAGAATATAGGTTTTAGCAACCTTTGCATGGCCCTCTTCAATTAAAATTTTTTCAATTAAATCTTGAACTTCTTCAACTCCAGGAATTGAATTATCTGGATACTTTTTTGAAAGTTCGTTTATCACTAAATTAGAAAGTTGTTCTGCTCGAGACTTGTCACTTCCTCCAACTGCTTTTACAGCTTTCCAAATGGCATCTGTAATTTTGTCTGTTTGAAACAAAACAACGCTTCCATCTCTTTTTCTTATTTTATGTATCATAATTCATTAATCTCTTTTTTAAAATCTTTAATGTCTTGGAAATCTCGATAAACCGATGCAAAACGAATGTATGCAATATTATCGAGTTTCTTAATTTTTCTCATCACAATTTCCCCAAGAAGAGCGCTTTTAACTTCACTTTTTCCCTTTCTCCTCAGTTGTTCTTCTATTTCATTAATCATTTTTCTTATTTTGTCTGTTGAAACTGGCCTTTTTTCAAATGCCTTGTTTATTCCTTGAGACAATTTATCTTTCTCAAATTTTTCCCGTCTGCCATCTTTTTTAATTAAAAACAAATCTGTTTTTGCAATTGTTTCGTAGGTAGTAAATCTTTTTTGACATTTGAGACATTCCCGTCTCCTTCTAATTCCTTCGGGGGCATTTCTTTTATTTGTCACCCTGGATTTTGTATGTGCGCAATATGGACACTCCATTTTTTGATAGTAGATACAACATCTTGTACTTAATTATCTTTTAATTACAATTTATTGTATAGTAAAGAAATTTATTCTAAAAACTATATAAAGATTTATGTTTACTAAAATATGATAACAAAAAATTTACCTTGTAAAGAAAGATTTTTAAATAAAAGATTATTTGAAAAGGTAGGTGAAAATGTTTTTAGGAATTGATACTCTAATTGTGAACTCTTTTACAGGTTGGGCCCTCGTGGGAATCATTGCAATTTTAATTTGGAAACTTGCTTGGACAGGATTAGCTCTTTGTCGTGCAATTCAATTAAAACAAAAAAAATGGTTTGTTGTCCTTTTCATTCTTTCTTTTGTATTAAATGAATTAGGAATAATATCAATAGTTTATTTAATATTTAATAAGAAGAAAAAAAAGAGTAAGAGAATTATAAAAAGAAAAATTTCTAAAAAGAAAAAATAATTATTTTTTCAAATCATCTAATTTTTTAAGATCGTCTCTTCTGTGGGCTCCAAAAGTTCTTTTATGTCGAGAGGGCCCAAGATCAAATAGTGTTGCTTTTCTTTGGCTTTGAACTAAAACATTTCTAGCCCCAATATCTAATCCTGCATCAATTCTTCCATGGAGAGTTTTAACTTGAGAGAGGACTGCTTGATATTGAGAAGGATTTAACTTTTTGCCAGGAGTTCTTTCTAAAGGAATTCCAGGAAGAAAACTTTTGATTAATATTGCTGGATTGTTAATTACATGCCCTTCTCTTCTGAATCCAGAAAGAATTCTTTCTCCTTCTTCTGTTCCAGGAAGATAGTCCCTGAAAAGATACATTCGGGGAACCCAATCTAAATCTTGATTTCTTTCTAATCTGTCTCTTTCAAAACAAAGGTCTGAATGTCCTCTGGAATCGATAGCAATTTTAGCTACCACAATTCCTTCATCCCCATAGGCTTTGTAAACTAAGTTATCACCCTTTGGCATTTCTTCTAGGGGAGAGTAACCCATACTTTGAACAAAATCTTTACTCCATGACATAAAATTAAACGAGAAATGATCTTTATAAATTTTACCAATTGTAACTACTAAGAAATAACTACCTAGCTTCGGATAGCTTCCAAGATCTTTGAACTCTTGACGAGATTTATAAATATCTTTTTCTTAAAATTTCCATGGAAGAAAAATATCTTTTACTTTCTTTGGAGGATGATCGTACAATTGAATTATCTAAGATTCTTGGAAACAAGACTTGTAAGAAGATAATAGACTTCTTGGCAGACAGAAATGAATCCAGTGAAAAAGATATCGCAGATGGGCTTAAACTTCCAATAAACACTATCGAATATAATTTAAAGAAATTAATAAAAGTAGAAATAATTGAAAAGACAAATAATTTCTTTTGGAGCAAAAAAGGAAAAAAGATCCCGATGTATCGGGTTTCAAATAAATCCATTGTAATTTCTCCAAAAAAGAAAATTGCTTCAAAACTAAAGACTATTTTGCCAGTTGCATTAATTTCAGGAGTTGTAGCTTCAGTGATCGGGGCGTTAACAAAAGTAACCTCATCAGAGAACATTAATTTTGCAACAAAAGTTTTAAGAGATCAGCCTCTTCCTCAACTTACTGAAACTTTTGGGAAGGAAATTGCAGTAGATTCTGTTGGGGCAATTTCTAACAATGTTCCAAGTATTTTTGTTTCCCAACCTTTTCCTGTTTGGGGATGGTTTTTAGCAGGAGCAATTTTTGCAACACTAATTTATTCAATTATTAATTGGAGGAGAATATGAGGAAAAAGGAGGTCAAAATGGACAAATCAGTACAAATAACACTAATAATTGCAGTAAGCGTTTTAGTTGTTGTAGGGGCAATAATTGGCACATTTAATTATTATGCAGGGCCACAAAAAACAATCAATGGAAATGGGGAAGCAACAATCAAAGTTATCCCAGATTTAGTTTCAGTATATTTTAATATTGAGACAAAAGATGATTCTTCAGAAGTTGCCAGAGATGAAAATGCAGAGATTGTAGATGAATTAATAATTTCTTTAATTCGTGAAGGATTTAATCGAGAAGACATTGTAACGCAAAATTTTAATCTTTACCCAGATTATGATTGGGGAGAAGATGGAAGAACTGAAAATGGTTTTGTGGCAAGTCATCAGTTAAAAGTTGAATTATCAACAGAAGAATATGGCAAAATCGGAGAATTAATTGATGCAGGAGTTAATGCCGGGGCACAAATCAGCTACATTAATTTTGAGTTAAGCTCTGAATTACAAAACGAATACAAAGCAAAAGCAATTAAGCTGGCAGCAGAAGATGCAAAAGTAAAAGCAGAAGCTATGGCAGAAGGATTGGATAAAGAAATAGGAGAATTGGTTTCAGTTTCAAGTTCAAATTTTAATTATTCTCCTTGGAGAGCATTTGGGATGGTTGAAGATATGGGGGGAGCAGAACTTGCTAAAGAAGCAACAACCGACATTCAGCCTGGAGAAAGAGAAATTTCTGCACAAGTAAATGCCAAGTTTAAGCTTAAATAAAACCCTTTATTTTTTATTTTTATTTTATTAAATCAATTGCATCTTGCTTTAATGCATTCAAATCTTTTTCGGAAAGTCTAGTTTTCTCCTTTAAGTCTTCAATACTTAAATTAACTAGTTCATTAACGAGAGCAATTTTTCCTTCAATTAATTTTTCTTTGATATATCCTTTAACTCTAAATAAAACAGTAACCGGATACAAACCTTTTTCTTCGATAAGGTCTTGCAAATTTCCTTTTTTTGGATGACTCCAACCAATGATCTTCAAATCAACTCCTTCGGCATACTTTTTTGCAGAGGGAGTACATTTAGTATTTGTAACAAGCCACGCAGAATTAGCATATTTTTTTACATCTAAATATCTTGCATAAGTGTACATGGCAACTTTCAGGTTAGAATGGTTTCCCATCCTATTGTGGTATTTACATTCAATCATTATAGATGCAGTTTCTTTTGTTGCAAAAATATCTATCTCTTGGTTTATTTTCTTTCCTCGAAGCAAAATTCCAACTTTTGTTTTGTATCCATAATGTTCTAAAACTTTTGCAAAATACTTTTCAAAATAATATCCCGCCGGACCAAGTTCCATTAAAGCTTTTTTCAAAGAATATTTTTCTGCAACAACTTTTTCTTTTCTTAAAAATTTTAAAGCAAGTTGCAAAACTTCCTTGGTAGTAATTCCTTCTTTTATTTCTGCTTCAACCTTATTTGAAACTTCTTCTGCAAACGCACGAGATGCTCCCGCCTTTCTTGCAGTTCTAAAAATCTTTTTTTTATCAAACCTCTCTTGAGAACCATCCGCTTTTACAATGAACATAGAATGATTATGAAAAGGTTCTTTAAAATTATTTTGGAAAATTAATCCCACAGTTTGTTTCTTTTGTCTGTTTTATTAAATAAATATTTATAAAGAAATCAATCAATTTTTTGGTATGGCAAGAGGGAGATTAAAACTTTTCGCAAATAGGTCTGGAGTGCAATTTGCAAATAAGCTTTTATTCCGTCTCGATGTTCAATTATCTAAGCTAGAGACAGTTGATTTTGCTGACGGAGAATCGAAAGTAATTATCCAAGACACTGTAAGAGGGTGTGATGTTTATTTGGTGCAAAATTGTTTTGACCCAACTTCTAAAAGATCTGTTGCAGATAATTTTTTTGAAATGCTTCAAACAGGAGATGCATTAAAAAGAGCAGGAGCATCAAAAGTAACCGCGATAATGCCATATCATCCTTTTTTAAGACAAGACAAATCTTCTGGAAGAGAACCATTAACAGCAAGATTGGCAGCAGATTTAATTTCTGCAGCAGGATTTGATAATGTAATGAGTTCAGAATTACATGCAGAGCAAATAGTTGGATTCTACAAAAAAACAAAGATAGACAATCTTCCTTCTGCAAGATTTATTTTAGCTTATTTTAAACAAATTCATTTAGACTTAAATAATAATTTAGTTGTTATGGCTCCAGATGCAGGTGGATCAAAAAGAGCAGAATCATATTCAAGAAAATTGGGCGTAAGGGCAGCACAAGCGTTTAAAGTTCGATCAAACACCGAAGCAAACAAAATCGAAACATTAAAAGTTGCTGGATTAGTTGAAGGGCATGATATTTTGATTGTGGATGATATGATTGATACTGGGGTAAGCATGGTAACATTAGTTGAAAAATTAAAAGAAAAAGGCGCAAAAAAAATCTCCATCTGTTGTACTCACACTTTGTTAACAAAAGATGCAATAAAAAACATAAAAGAATTAGGAATAGATATAATTGGAACAGATACAATTCCGAGAAGTCAAGAATTTAAGATTGATAATCCGTGGTATAAAGAAGTTTCTTTAGCATCATTATTTGCAAAAGCAATACAAAATATGAATGCAAATCAATCATTTAACGAACTTTATTATGAATAAATTAATTTTGATTATTCCAAAAATCTTTTATAAAAAATTTCTTTAAAATTAATTAGAAAAACAACTCTAAATTATTTTTGAAAAATTGTTGAGGAGATTTAACTAATAGTTGTGTTAGCCCTTCAACTTTTTTGTTTCGAGGATCCATTTGTAATTTTTGCACAACAACATGTCTTGCCCCGTGTTCTACAGCATATTTAGAAAGTTCTCCAAAATAGATTTCTAAGCTCTGAAGAATTGTATCGCCTCTAGAATAATTTTCTCCCAGTGGAATTGTGCCCCCATATGGAGTTAGTTGATCTGCAGAGATGCCGGAGTCTTTTGTTAAAGAACTAATTACCATGTCTGCAAGTGGGCCATCTACCTCTCTGTTTGCTTCTTGAAATGCCTTTTGAATTCCTTGAGAGGTTGTATCTACCTCCAAATAATCTTGATTTTGTCCAAGAGTTAATATTTTTACTTCAACAGTTGCCATATTTTAGAATTCTTTTTTTAGTATTTAATTATTTATATTTTCTTAAAGTTATTTCCAAAAAGAAAAGAGGTAAGTTTTATAGCCCTACATTATTCCAAAATCTCCAAAGGGGATTTAAGGAAAGTTGGCTGGCAGCTTCTTCAAGGCCGGCTTCCTTGTATGCTAAATGTGCTCCCACTCTATTGCAATAATTCGCATTTTTTTCATATGAATTCAATACTTTTTTTGGGGGTTCCTTTGGATTTTGGATAATTCTTTTTGCCCGGTGATATTCATTATATGTTCCAATGCCTAAAGCTGTTTGGAATTCCAATATTGCGGAGGGAATTGCTACTGCTGCATATAGTCCCCAACTGGCATCAAAATCTGTAGTATTTTCCAAGATTGATCCAAGTGCAATAGATGCTGTTCCTAGGTGTCCAATTAAAGTAGCCGGATTTACCATAACTGTTTTTACATATTCTTTAAGTGTCATTACTAAAAAATGACATCTACTCTTATAAAATTATCTATCTCCAATTAAGAGAAATATTAATCTAAATCCAATTCAACTAATAATTCTTCTTCATCAAAACCCACAATTATTTCATCATCAATTTCAATTACTGGAACAGACTTTTGACCCGATTTAGTAATCATTTCTCTAGCAACACCCTCATCTTTAACATTTAAGTCTTCAAATTTAACTTTATGCTCTTTCAAGAAATCTCTTAACATAATGCACTTCGGACAATCCGGTAAACCAAATACTCTAACTTTCATAGTTTAATTCGGAAGTTATAGTTTTTATATTTTAACAAAAATAAAAAATAAATATTGAAAATTACAATCAATTATCTTCCGCAATTGCAACTTTTTCCAATCTTTGCCCCGCATTCTTGATTGGAACAAGAACTTCCAGCACTACAAGTTCCACCACAAGTTTCAGCAGTAACAATTGTTTCTGATTCTTGATTTTCGCTATTTTCAGCATTAACAAGCGTTGTACCAAAAACTCCAACCAAAAGTAATCCTGCAATTATTGCAACGTAAATCCAATTTTTCATTTATTTTTAACCTCCATTTAATTAAAAAAGTTAAAACAAAGTTTCTATATAATCACTTTGCTGCAACTAGTTTCATTTGGATTTATCGAGGGAAAAAGATAAATTTAAATAGAAAACTAACTTAATTTAACCATGAAACTTTTATCTTGGAATGTAAATGGAATCAGGGCTTGCATTAACAAGGGATTTTTTGAGTCAATGAAAAAACTTAATCCCGATGTAATTTGTTTACAGGAAATAAAAGCTCATCCAGAACAAGTTGATATGAAATTAAAAGATTATGAACACCATTTTTGGAATTCAGCAGAAAGAAAAGGTTATTCTGGAGTTGCAGTTTTCTCAAAAATTAAACCTTTGTCTGTAAATTATGGAATTGGATTAATTGATGAAGAGGGAAGAGTAATAACTTTGGAATTCAAAGATTTTTATTTAGTTACCGTTTATACCCCAAATTCAAAACCAGAATTAGAAAGATTGGATTTCAGATATAAGGAATGGGATAAGAAATTTTTAGAACATGTAAAAAGTTTGAAGAAGCCAACAATTTTTTGTGGAGATTTAAATGTGGCTCATGAAGAAATTGATTTGAAAAATCCAAAGCCAAATCAAACAACAAAAACTCGGCCAGGAAATGCAGGATTTACAGACAAGGAAAGAAAAAGATTTAAAGATTTTTTAGATGCAGGATATATAGATACCTTTAGACATTTTTACAAAGACAAGATTCAGTATTCTTGGTGGTCTTATCGTTTTCAAGCAAGAACAAGAAATGTCGGTTGGCGTCTTGATTATTTTTTAGCAGATAAAAAATTAAAATCGAAATTAAAAGATGCAAAAATTCACGACAAAGTTTTAGGTTCAGATCATTGTCCAGTCAGTTTGGAATTAAAGTCACAATAATCATTAACAAAACATTCATCGCACTTAGGAGTTCTAGGTAAACAAAATTCTTTTCCAAAAAGCATCATAATACCATTAAATTCTTTCCAATATTTTTTAGGCAAAGCTTTTTCTAATTCTTTTTCAGTTTCTTCAGGATTTTTTGTCTTAACAAACCCAAGTCGATTAGAAACTCTGTGGCAATTTGTATCAATTGGGAGAACTGAAACTCCAAAAGCAAAAGCCAAAACAATGTTTGCTGTTTTTGGGCCAATTCCTTTAATAGATAAAAGTTCTTTTTTGGTTCTAGGAACTTTTCCATCAAATCTTTCAATTAATTCATTTGAAACAGATTTCAATGTTTGAGTTTTCTTTTTATAATGTCCAGAAGAAAAAATTATTTTCTCTAGTTCTTTATCCGAAATTTTAAGTAAGTCTATTGGAGTTTTAATTTTCTCAAACAATCTTTCAGTAATTTTTTCAGTAATTTCATCTTTTGCTTGAAGTGAAAGTAAACAAGAAATCAAAATTTTAAAAGAATCAGGTTTAGTCCTCATACGATTAAGAGTGGTTCTTTTCTTTCCTGAATATTTTTTTTCTAAAAGATTCATTATTTGCGAGATGTTTTTCATAAAATATTGTAAGATGATTAATTTAAATAAATATATAAACTATTTTTTATTAAGTGAGTTATGGTTTCAAGGAAATTTATTTGGGCAAGCATAATTTCTCTATTGGTTGTTTATCTTATTATTGTCCCCATTATTACTAGTTCTTTTAGGGGGGATTTTTCTGATGATGTAAATGCAGCAACAGGATTAATTGCTCCATTAGTTCTTTTATTTTTAATGTTATTTATTGGTTTTCAAGCATATGAAAAGACTAAAAATAAAGATAGAACAAGAAAAATGCTTTTTATTATTGGTAGTGTTTTTCTTTTATTATTGTTTGCATCTATTATTTTATTAGCTATTGGCTTATTCTTTTCTATTTATTCTTTAAGTAATATCTTTTTTCCTGTTTTATTTTTCGGAGTTTATCTTGGAGCAAACTTTATTCCTTTCGCTATCATTGGAATTTTTAGTCAAACAAGTTTATTTTTCTCTTCCCTCTTTAGTTGGGAAATTTTAATTGCTTTTTTCCCTGTTTTAATATATGCATTCTTATCTTTCTCAATGATGTTTTGTTTTAGGGCTAGTAAAGAGAAAAAAGAAAATTCTAGGTTTTCAAAACTAATTTATTATGTTTCTATTTTCCTTTCTATCCTTTTTCTTTTATTAATAGTTTTCTTCTTTATTCAGATGAATGGGAAGCTTCCTTTTGGGAATTGATTTTAATTAAATTATGAACGAAAAAGAAAATTATTTTGCATAATAAGAACAAGTCTAGTAATAATTTTCAATTAATTCTCTTTTTCGTAAATGAATGTGAAAAAGAGTTTAGGCTAATTTTACCAAGTAGGTAAATAATTTTTTGCTTAACTCTTTAAAAAAATAAAATAAAAATAAAAAAATAGTCCCTCAATATTGTTTAATTGAGTTTATAGCAATTCTACTGAACAACTTCCAGGAACCTGTCTCCAAGCCTTGCCCTCAAGTTCAGCATTTATCGCAGTATCAAAAGATTCAATCGGACAAGCCCCGCTAATTATATTTCCATTAATGAAATTTGCAGGCGTTCCACGAACTCCAACTCTTTGTCCTTCTTGAAAGTCTTCTTGAACTTCAGAAGCTTTTTCTCCAGAATCTAAACATGAATTAAATGTTTCAGTGTTAAGTCCCAAATCTTTTGCATATTGCTTTAAGCTATCGATTCCGAGAGCTTGTTGATTGTTGAACAAGATATCATGATACTCGTAGTATTTCCCTTGATCTCCTGCACATTCTGCAGCTTCAGAAGCCTTTTGAGCATTTTGATGGAAACTTAATGGAAAGTCTTTGAAAATTATTTTTACTTTTCCAGTATCAACATATTTTTCTTTAATCTGTCCGTAAGTTGAACCAAAATGTCTTCCGCAAAAAGGGCATTCATAATCACTAAACTCAATAAGTGTTACGGGAGCATTAACATCTCCTAAAATTGCATCTCCTTCTGTGTCAATTTGTACTCGTTTAACTTCCGGAACTTGTTTTTCTCCAACAATGGTGTTTCCAGTAACTGTTGTTCCTTTTGAACCAAAACCTCCAGTAGCAATAATTACTATTAATGCTATTACAAGAATCCCCGTAGCTATTTTCCAAATCGAATCTTTTTTTATTGTAACTGTATTTTCTGTCATTTTATTATCCTCCCTTGCAAATTATATAGAATAAATTATTTTTTATTAATTATAATCGCTTTGCTGTAACTAGTTACGGCAAAGAATTTTATTGCCTTGGAACAACGATGTTAGTCATAATGCGAAGCGACTGCGTCGGCGAGCATCTGCACAAATTTCTCCCCGAGACAAAACGAGGGTCAGAAATTTTTGTTAATGAATCACTTCAAGACTACGATGTTATTCATTCCACGTCTCTTTCTTTCAAGAATTTGTTTTGCCTCTAACTTATCTAAAAGCCGAGTAGTTTTCACTTTTCCAATTTCCATTTTTTCCATTAAGTCTTTTTGAAACATTGCTTTTTCTTTCATAAGTAAACTAACAACCTTTTTTTCATCTCTATCTAATTTAGATAAATCAATTTTTTTCTTTTTTTCTTTAACTTTTTTGATAATAATTTTTTCTTTTGGTTTGGTAAACATAATAACTAAACCAATCACAACAATTACTGCGATAATAGCTAGGCTAATTCCCGTTTGAGTTTCAATGTTTGAATACATTGAACATTCGGGACCATGATCGCAAGTTTCATTCACAATATCTTCTAAAACAAAATTAAACATTAATACTAGAATTGCCATTATGAATGCAATACCAATAATCAACCATCCAACTTGTTTATTTTCCATTTTATTCTAATTAAAACTCTGTAACTATTTTTTTAACTCCGAGTTCATTTAATAAGGCTTTCATTGAGGCCACAAATTGTGCTGGGCCGCAAACATAAAATGTTTGGTCAAAGTTTTTGATTTTTTCTTCAATAAGTTTCTTTGTTATTCTCCCATTTTCATAACCCTCTTTTTCTTCTTGAGTTAATGTAAAAATAGTTTCTCCAAATAATTCTTTTAATTCCTTCATTAAAATTATTTCATTTTTTGTTTTATTTGAGAAAATTAAAGTATTTTTTTCTTTATCAATAAAATTTTTAGCAATTGAGATAAATGGTGCAACTCCTGTGCCTCCTGCAATGAAAACTCCGTTTCCTTCAAATTGGATTCTTCCCCTCGCATCTTCAATCATTAATTCGTCTCCAACTTCTAATTTGTTTAATTTTTTTGTAAATCCATCGTGTTCAGGATATACTTTAATTAAGAATTCTAAGTTCTCTTCTTCATTTCTTGAAGTGATTGAGAAAGGCCTACCATCTTCTAAGAAAATCATTGTATGTTGTCCAGAGACAAATTCAAACCCCTTTGGTTTGCAGATGGTTAATTTTTTTAAATTATTTCCAATTTTCTCTAATCCAACAACTCTTACATTATATTTCATTTTATATTTATTGCACTCAGATTTATTTTATCTTCTCTTTGGTGAAACTAGTTACTATATCTTCCCAACTAAATCAAGTCCAGGTTTCAAAGTTTTTGCTCCAGGTTTCCAATTCATTGGGCAAACTTCTCCTCCGTTTTCACGAACAAAATTGGCGGCTTGAATTTTTCTAATTAATTCATCGGCACTTCGGCCAATTGAATTGTCTTGAATTTCATATGCTTTAACAATTCCATCTGGATCAATTAAAATAGTTGCACGCAAAGACAAACCTTCTTCGTCAATGTATGTTCCATAATCTTTGCAAACTTTCCCTGTTGGGTCGGCGAGCATCGGGAACTTAATCTTTCCAATTGTTTCGCTTGAGTCATGCCATGCTTTGTGAACAAAGCCAGTATCAGTGCTAACACTGATTATCTCTGCATTTAATTCTTGAATCTCTGAATAACGATTTGCAAGTTCTCCCAACTCTGTTGGACATACAAAAGTAAAGTCAGCAGGATAAAAGAATAATACAACCCATTTTCCCCTGTAATCTTCGAGGTTAATTTTCTTAATTTGTTTGTCAAAAAAAGCTTCAGCACTAAATTTTGGTGCTTCTTTGTTAATAATATTTGTTTGTGTCATATGAAATATAATTCATATGAGTTTATATACTTTTCCTTTTCTCATAATCTTCAATAGCCAATCCTAAAGCCTGAGCAGCCATACTCGCACAATGAACTTTTATCGGAGGTAAACCTTTCAAAGACTTAGCAATCTTGTCTGTCTTAATCTTTCCTGCTTCACTAACCTTTTTCCCTTTAGCCATTTGAGTAATCATGGAAGAAGTCGCAATCGCAGCAGCACATCCGAAAGTCTTAAACTTAATATCGGTAATAACTTCGTCAGAATTAACTTTAATATAAAGATGCATAATATCTCCACAAGCAGGATTTCCAATCTTCCCAACTCCAGAAGGGTTTTTCATTTCCCCCAAATTCTTAGGATTCATAAAATTCTCTTCCACTTCTTTAGAATATTTTAATGCCATCAGTCTGTCTCATTCAATTTTTTAATTAACAAGTCAATATCAATCTCATCCATTCCATGGGCCATACATCCTTGCTCAATTGTTTCATTTCCAGCCATAGAACACCCAACACATCCAAGCCCCATCATAAACAAAATCTCTCCAGCTTTATCATTCTTCTCAAGAACTTCAGTAATCATCATTTCTTTTATTATCTTCTTTTTCATTATCTTACCAATGGACTAATCGCCCGCAATTTTTTAATTACTTTTTTTATCTCTTTCAAAAAGAATTCAACTTCTTCTTCAGTTGTATATTTACTAATACTAATCCTCAAAGAAGAATTCCTCTGCAAAGGAGTATGCCCCAATGCTTCCAAAACATGGCTTGATTTCAAAGTGTTCGACATACAAGCAGATCCAGTTGAAGTATAAATCTTAGAGTTCTCTAAAAATCCTCCAACAGCTTCTCCCTCAACATCATTAAACGAAACATTAACATTATTACAAAGTCTTTCTCTTGGCCCATTCAAACTAACATTATCAATCTCCAAAAGTCCATCAATTAAAACATCTCTCAATTTCTCCATTTTCTTCACATCTTTTTTATCAGAAACATCAACTGCTTTTCCAAAACCAACAATCCCCGAAACATTATAACTTCCGCTCCGAAGATTCCTTTCATGTCCCCCACCATGCATAACTGTTTCAAGATTTGTTCCGTCTTTAATATACAAGGCTCCAACTCCTTTTGGCCCATGGATTTTATGAGAATTAATTGTAACCAAATTTAAATTCATTTTCTTAACATCTAAATCAACTTTTGTAAAACTTTGACAAGCATCTGTATGAAACAAAACTCCTTTCTCCTTGCAAATCTTCCCAATCTCAATCATATCATGAATTGTTCCAATCTCATTATTTGCATGGATAATCGAAACAACCAAAGTCTTATCTGTAATCGAATCTTTCAGCTTTTCCAAGTCAATAAAACCATCTTTATCAACTTCCAAATAAGTAACTTTAGCACCTTGCTTCTCCAACCATTTACAAGTTTGCAAAATACAATCGTGCTCAACTTTTGTAGTAATTATGTGATTCTTTTCTTTATTTTTAAAAAATAATCCTTTCAATGCAAAATTATTACTCTCAGTTCCGCCACTAGTAAAAACAATTTCCGAAGTCTTACAATTAATTTTTTTAGAAATTCTTCCCCTCGCCTTTTCAATCGCATCTTTTGCTTCAAATCCAAAAGGATGAACAGATGAAGCATTCCCATATCTTTCTTCAAAATAAGGTTCCATTTCTTTCATAACTTTTTCATCAACTTTCGTAGTCGCAGCATTATCAAAATAAATCATTTTTTTCATTTCTTTTCCTCTGGACAACAACATCCTTTCGCACCGCAATTCAAAATCGCATGTTTGTCTACTAATTTTAAAATTGGAACAATTGTTTCTTTATTTAGAGAATAAATTCTTTCCTTACCTTTTTGTTCAACATTAACAACTTTACAACATTTCAATGAAGCCAAGGCATGAGATAACTTACTTTGTTCTACTTGCAATGCTTTTGACAAATCAGTAACATTCATTTCTTTTTCTTTCAATGCCACAATGATGTCATTTTTCAGCTTATTTGCAAGGTTTGAAAAAAACACATGATAGTTTTTATTTTCCATGATATATGAATACTCATTCATATTTATTTAAATGTTTCGAATCAATCCAAACTAAAAACACTCTCAATTTTCTTAGCTTTTAATACCTTAGAAATTTTATAGGCTAATTCTAAAGAAGGATTATATTTTTCTTTTTCCAATGCAATAATTGTTTGCCTTGTTACTCCAACTTTTTTTGCAAGTTCTTCCTGAGTGAGTTTTAATTTCTTACGAAATTCAGTAATTTGATTTTTCACCTTAACTTCCTTTGATTTTTTTCTGTTTCTTTAATAATTTTCTTCAAATTTTTAATTACTAAAACTGGATGTTTTCCAATCGCAGTTTCTTCAGATAACATCAATCCCTCAGAACCCTCTAAAATCGCATTTGCAATATCGCTAACCTCTGCTCTTGAAGGTCGAAGGTAATTAATCATGGAGGGCATAATTTCCGTAGCAGTAATCGACATCTTATTTTTCAAATTACATTTTTTAGTAATTAATTTTTGAACCATTGGAACTTTCTCAAAAGAAATATTCTTTCCAAGATCTCCTCTCGCAATCATTATTCCCTCGCTAACCTTAATCAATTTGTCAATATTTTCAATCCCCTTCCTAGTCTCAATTTTTGAAATAATTTTAATTCTCTTTGGTAGACCAGATTGAATTTTTTTAATTTCACTCTCTTTCTCCGCAAAAGAAATAGCCAAATAATCAATTTTTTCTTTTTTAAAATCTTCAAGAAGTTTTCTATTCTTAATGTCCACCATAATTTTAAAATTTTTAAACCTTCTAATTTTCTCTTCAAGTTTTTTAAATTCCTTAAGAGAAACATATTTTGTATTTAATCTCAAAATATTAACTCCTTCCTTAGAGAATTCTCTTAGAGTTTTCAAATTATCGCTTGCCGGCCCAATTGTTGCAATTATTTTTGTTTTCATTAGTTATTTCTCTCTAAAATCTTATAGACAATTACATAAACAATCAAAGTTCCCATAATTATCCAAGAAACAAATTCAGAATATGCAATTGTAATTGTAATTATTTTATCTAAAATTAATATTAAGAATAATGCTAAAAATAAAATTAAAAAAGTTATTCTTGTAGCATGATATCCAATTTTTTCCATTCTTTCATCTACAATCTTATTCTTTTTACTTTTATAAGAAACTGCCGCGAAAATCCCCATCAAAATTCCAACGTAAATTAACCACAATCCAATTGATTCAAATCCTCCAAAAGATTTTCCCAGAGAAAAGAGTTCAAGAATTCCTCCAAGTAAAATTAAAACAATGGCGAAAATATATTTCCAAATAAGGTGTTTTTTTGTTATAGCTTTTTTGCTAACTGCCATAAAATGTAAAATATATATTACTATTTAAATGTTTCGGAAAAGTAAGAAATATCTTACATAAAGAATTCACCAATTTTATAAACTCTTTTCAATTTAATTCACAATGGCAAAACAAACTCGTTCAAACCATGACAAAGAATTATTCAAGATTTTATCTTCTTCAAGAAATAAAATGGCAGAAGAAAAAGAAGTGGCAAATTTCATTATTTTTGGAGACCCGGTGTTAAAAGAATTATCTTATTTTTATCCAACAATAAAAGAGGAAGCACTATTAATCAAAGGAATTGGAGAAACAAAATTTGATTCATATGGGGAAACTTTTATTTCTGCAATAGAGGAATATGTGAAATCAGGAAAAATTCCAGAAGAAATAATTACAAAAAGAAAAGAAGAACTAAAAGAATCCGTTAAACCAGATAAACCTAAAGTTAATGTTAAAGAAAGAACTGCGATGAGAAAAGCAAGAACAAAAGAATTAATTTTACAAAAAAAATCAATTGAGGAAATTGCAATGGACTTGGCTTTAACTCCAAATACTATTGTAAATTATATTGGAAGATTACTTGCGGATGATTCAAGTTTAGATGTAAATTATATTAAAGAAAGTGTTCAAGGTTACACAGATATTGTCAGGGCTTTTGAAAAACATGGAACAGAAAAAATTGGTCCAATTTATGCAGAACTCGGTGGAAACGCAGAATACGCAGATATATCTTTAGTTAAAGTTCTATTATTAAGTAAATAATTATTCAAAATTCTTTACACAAATTCCCGGCGATCCAATAAATTCCATTTCTGGTTCACAATAAAATCCTTCAATACATTGAATTTCTTCAATGCCTCCACAAACTTCTCCTTCTTTTGCCAAATCTGAAAACATCGCGTCAATTCTGCTTTGAAGTGCAGGATCAATTCCATCAATTGCTTCGGAGGTTTTTCCAGTCTTTTTGATTACAAAAAAAACTCCCGCAATCAAAACTAACAAAATTATAATTCCAATTAAAAACCAATAACTTTTTTTCATAAAAAATTAAACAATTTATACTATTTAATCTTTCCTTTTCAATAATCCAAGTGGTGAAAGTGTTAAACCTAACAGTGCAAGTTCTCCAGTCGCACCGAATGCTCCAGGAAGGTTCCTAGATTCTGAATCAGTAACAAGTCGAGTTAACATTGGACCTTTTTTATCAACATTTTTTCTAATTCCTTGAACGTCTTGTGCTATTGCTTCATAAATTGGTTGGTTCAAATTTCTTTCTCTTACAGGGACATCCATTGATTCTCCAGCATAGGCCAAGAGCCCTCCAGTTAATCCAATTAAGGAATAAGCTGCAATGTTTCTTAATATATTTGACATAATATATTAGAGTAAAGGTACTTTATAAGTCTTTCTATTTGTTACTCCTAGTGAATGATAATAAATATCTATTCTTCTTTTTCTTCCAAAGAACCCAATCCTTTTTCTGGAAATCCGTGGCACCCACATTCCTTAATATGTTCAGTGTGCCATCTCACTTTTTCTTCAAAGCTTGCACTTTCCAAGGGGATTGGATTTTTCTTGTGCCATCCTTCATTAAATTTAACCATAAAATAAAATAAAATTTACATTTTATAGAATCAAACGCGAATGATTTCCAAAACCACTATAAACCCCAAAAGACTAGGAAAAACATGAGAAATAACAAAGTAGTAATAAATTCAATCGTAGCTTTAATTTTTATTTTTCTTGCATTTGCAGTAGATTGGATTTTTCTTGCAGGTGCAGTTATTTTGATGTTAATTAACAAAAGAGAATTGTTCAAAGCTTAAAATTCTTAGTTCCTTTAGTCTTTAAAATTAAAAGAATTATAAATATTATTAAGAAAATTGATCCAATAAGAAGGCCAATAATTATATTAAACTTTAGAATTGCTTTTTCAAAAGTCCAAACTCCTTTATTTTGAAATTTTAATCTGACGAGATTTTCCTGGTTTGCAAGATATGAAACTAATAATCTATTTCCATCAACATATATTTCAATTGTGTTTTCAAATGGAATTTCGTAAACTTTATTATTAAGTGCAAGAAGTATTAACTTGGAATCAATATTTTGAATAACAATCGGTTGAGAGTTTGAACCAATAGTTAAAGAATAGTTTCCGCCCGCACTAACAATTTCTGCATATGAATCATTTTCTGAAACATTTATTTCAAAAGGACCTTCTTCCCAAAGGTTTGCAGGGCAAGTTCCACAATCTGTTGGACAAGTCTCACAATATTCGTCAATATCGCAAGTTAAATCTCCACAATAAGATGCAGGGTCGTCGTAAGTTCCCCCATCCTCAATTTCATTATCTTCTTCTGAATCATCTCCTCCATTTCCATCTCCTGGGGGGGTTATAACTGTGTTATTTGTTTCATTAATTTCCTCAATCTCAATAATAACTTCATCTAAAACTAATTCATACCAAAGTGTTTCATCCATGTCACTAATAACAAACTCAAATCCTTCCTCGGTTAAAGCATAATTAATTGTTTCATTAGTTCTCTGAGCATCAGAATTAATTTTGTAAATAGTCAAATTATCATTTAAAGAATTCAAATTAATCGTAGCAGTAATTCCTTCAACCAACACAGGTTCTTTTCCATAATGGGGAAGACAAGAGTGACAATATTCATCTTCATACCCTTTCTTATCTGCTCGCCATTTAACGCTACTAGATTCAGTTCTTCCAACAGCAGTTAAAAACAAATGAGTAGAGTTTCTAATTTCTTTATCATCCAATGGAACAAGAATTATTGAAGAAAAGTTATTTCCCTTCGAGGGAATATTGATATTAATATCTAAAAGGTTCAAAGTTTCACTTTGAGTAAAACCAGTAAATCCTTGAGCTTTTGCAGAGTTAATCAATAAATAACCTTTATCTGAATCTAAATAAAGCTCTTCAGTGTCAGAAAGATAAATTCCTTCAACACCTGTTAAATTATATTCTAAATAATATTCTTCTTTGGTCTTGTCAATTGTCGCATTAAAACTAGCTCTTTCAATTCGATGTTGCATAACTAAATCAAGATTCATGTCAGGAACATTGAGTTTCTTATATCTTTGGTCCTTTTGATGATTATTAGTAATATTTTGAGAATGTTCTAATTGTATAACTGTCCTAGCAGGACTAATATAGTCTTTAGTAAAAATCCTAGAAGCAGCAGGCATTAAAGCCATTCTTCCAGAATCAAACCAAGAATCAAATGCTTCAGGAACTTGTTCCTTTGATTCATCAGTCGGATCCAATGTATGAACCTTAAAATAAGTCCACTGGTCCCAGTCTTGAAAAGCCATATAGGCACTTGTAAATAAAGGCATCTCCATACTATACAAATTTGGAAAATTATGATTCGACTCAGAAACAGTTAAAGGTTTCCCCTCAATTGCATCAAGTGCAATGTATGTAACTAAATTGTCATAAGGCGTTTTCACTTGGGGCAATTGTTGTCCAATCTCACTATACTGAGTAACTTTGATATGGGGAAAATAAGAATGCTGATCAATCACATCTGTTACCAATCTCGCCTCCAATTCAGCCAGACCATAATAATGATTATTTGGAACCATCAATCCTTGAACCTCGTTATCTTTCATGAAATTGTCAACATATTGATAAAAATCCTCATGAATATCTGCATAAAATTCTGTTGTATCCATAAATCTTTGCTCACTCAAAGTTATAATGTCTGCAAATAATGTTCTTCTAATGTTTTCCGGATAGTTTAATGAACTTTCATCTCCATAAAAAGCATCTCCAGTAGAATCATCCCATGCAAGAACAAGTTCCCCATATGTCGGATACTTGTCTTCAATCCAAGAATCCCATGAATCGTTAAAGAAAACATCATATATTCCAGAATACATAACATCTCCATAACTCATATATCCAGTTCCACCATTCCTCCAAATACTATGAAAACTAACTTCATTTAACATCTGAAGCAATAAAAATTGTGGATCATCTTTAAATGAAATCCCATTATATTCATTCACAACATTCATTTTGTCAAACATTTCAATTGCAGATGCTTCTTTATCTGTTAGGGCAGGATAAGATACTCCTCCAAGTTGGGTATAAATATAAATTCCTTCTTCCTTACATTCATTAACCATCATCCTAAAACTTGGGAGAGAAGAATGGGTAACTTTCATCATGTTAAACCCCATTTCTCGAAGTCTTTTACACATAGAATCCATGTCAGTTTGATTTAGTTTAGTATGAATCTCGTCACTTAACTGCAATGCCCAAAATTTAATACCCTCTCCATTTTCATATTCAAAATTCCCTTCAGAATTAGATCTAATAAATCCCTTAGAATCAATATCTGCAATTGGTTCATCAAAAATTGTTGGGCCTTTAGAATCCCAATCAATCTTAAATGGAAACGCTTTAGAATAATCCATTTTCATTACCCTCAATTCAGGAGTCTTAGAAATATCATTTGTTTCCAACACGATATTAAATTGAATGTATCTATCTACTTGCCCCCCAGGAGCAGTTTTTTCAGCAACAAAATATCTAGGATCATTCCAATTAGTCCAATTAATTCCATTTGCACTTGTTCTAACCTTATAATGAATTGGCGAATCTTGAAAAATTCTAACATTATCTATCCATGCAGTGGTGTTATAGTGCTCGTTTTGATAATATTTGAAAAAAAGGTATTTCATCTTTGTAATCTCTTGGTCATCCACAATTTGATCAGAATTAAAAGTAAAATATTGCTCCTCAAAATCATCTATTGGTTGAGTATATCTTGTAACGGCACCATGATATTTTGTTGAAGTCCCATTACTAAGAGTAATCCAATATTCTAAATGTGCTCCTTTTGTGTCATACTTCAAATCAAACAAAGTATGAATTGGTTTATCTGGAGTAACATTAATCCAATAATCTGTTCCCCTAGAAAAATAAGCATTATTATATTTGTTAGAAGGATCTTCACCAAATCTTATTGAATTATTCCCTGTAGAAGAGACATTCGAATCAATAAAAGGATATTTAACTGTTGACTTAAAATAATATCCGCAAGGAATTGGAACTAGAGATCCATCGAACCATTGAGTACAATTTAAGGTCTCAAAATCTCCATCGTCAAGCAAATTCTCTTGCATACCCTTAAAATCAACATCTGCATAAACCCAATCCCACATAACATATTCATTCTGCGTATCAAAAACAGGAGTTAAGAATTCGCCTTGCAAATAATAATTGGAATTATCTTTTTTTGCCAAAACTAAAG
Organism: archaeon; assembly: GCA_018651925.1. Taxonomy (GTDB): domain Archaea; phylum Nanobdellota; class Nanobdellia; order Pacearchaeales; family GW2011-AR1; genus JABIDC01. The sequence goes on from JABIDC010000004.1 coordinate 61,723, forward strand.
AACCATCAACAACTTCAACATTTGTGGCGTTTCCTAAACTAAAAAGCTGATCAAAATCAATTGTAAGATTTCTTGCTTCAGGGTCTAAAAGAACATTTCCTGTTTCAGCATTAACAATAAAAAATCCTGTAAATTGTAATTGATAAAAAATAGCAAATATTGTAAACACAATTAATCCTAATAATACTATCCCCTTTTTATTCATAAAAAAATAACTCTATAATCTTATAAAAAAGTATTGTTTAATGAAAAATCCTAACGTCTAGAATGTCTTGGAGAACTATTGCTTCTTCGGTTGTTTCCAGCACGTCCACCATTTGTTCCATAGCTTCTTGCGTTTCCAGAAGAGTTTCCACGTCCTCGATTTGGTCCACGGCCAACATTGCTTCTTCCTCTTTGGGGTCCACGAGAATTTCCAGGTCTTCCGCGACTAGAGTCTCGTCCACGGCTTGGACTACTTCGATTAAAATTTCCGCCTCTTCTTTGAATTTCTAATTTTCTTAATCTTAGAATTTGAAATCTTGGAGCTTCGGCTTTATCAATTTTAACTGTTTTATCTTGTAAGATATTTCCAAAGTTTTCATAGTCTCTGTTTGATAAGATATTAATTGCAATTCCCTCTTCCCCTGCTCTTGCAGTTCTGCCAATTCTATGAATATATTCATCTTTTGTTGGAGGCAAGTCGTAATTATATACATGGCTTACGCCCTTAATATCTAAACCTCTTGCAGCAACATCTGTGCAAATTAAGGTAGTAATCTCTTTGTCTTGAAATTGTTTCAAAACAGCGAGTCTTTTCTTTTGAACCATTCCTCCATGAATTGCTCCAGCAAGAACTTTGTGATCTTCTAAATGATTTACTAAAAAGTCAACATTTCGTCTGGTGTTACAAAAAACAATTGTAAGCCTACTTCCTTCTTCTTTCAAAAAATGGGTTAAAAGAGAAAATTTGTCTCTCGAATCAACATCATAATAAGTTTGTTTTAATTTAGAGGTATCAACATATGATTCCACAACAACTTCTTTTGGATTATTTGTATATTTATGTGCCAAGTAATCCATGTCTGCAGATAATGTGGCAGAGAACAACATTGTTTGTCTTTCTTCTGGGCATTCACGAATAATTCTTTCAACATCATTTCTGAAACCCATATCAAACATTCTATCCACTTCATCTAGAACCAAAAATTTTACATGATCTAATCTTAATGTTCGTCTTTGCAAATGATCAAGAATTCTTCCGGGAGTCCCAACAATAACATCTGAATGAGGAATCATTCTAATCTGCCTTTCAATATTTGTTCCACCATAAACTGGCAAGATTTTCAATTTTTTACTTGCAAACTTTTCAATTGATTCTGCAACTTGTTCAGCTAATTCTCTTGTAGGAGTCATAATTAGCGCTTGAACATATTCTCCAGGTTTAAGGTTTTCAATTATTGGCGCTCCAAAAGCCAAAGTCTTTCCAGAACCAGTGGCACTTCCTCCGATAACATCTTCTCCTTTCATTAAAAAGGGGATTGCTTGTTCTTGAATTTCAGTTGGCACTACAATTTTCATTTTTTCAAGGTTACTTGAAAAGCTTTCACTTAATCCTAATTCTTTGAATGTTTTCATTTGTTCGATTTAAATATTCACTCACGGGCAAATAAAAATCCATTTACGAATTTTTTGCCTATGATGAAATTTTTTTATTTTTTCACTTTAAATTTTAAGAAAGAGATAATCTCGCGACATCTTCTTCATTACTTTTTGTGACCCCCTTCGTCTTTGCAATCACAAAAGGGAATGGAAATTTGTCCTCGACGCAAACAATAATCTTATTTGCGGGGTTTAAATTTCGTCTGTTACTATATAATAGTTAAAATCGGGGGTTATAAAGCTTTGGATAGAAAAATTGGGAAAGAAAATTATATAAAGAATTAATTATAATTATAATATAATGGCATATGTTAACGAATTCGGAGAAACGATAGTTTGCAAGGTTCCTTTTGTGGATCAAGTTAGTAATTTTTTATCTGGATAGTATTTCACAATACTTCCATTAGCAATATTAATCATGATTTTTTTCATTCTGAAAAAATATATTAATAATAAAAAATTATTAATTTCATACATAGTGATTACAATAACACTATATGTTTGGTGGTTGGATAAAACAATTTTACAATGTGTATAATTTTCTCTTCTGCTAAATATTTAAAATCCCCTTCATATTCCATTCAACATGTTAACAAAATCAAATTATCTTTTAGGACTTCAATGTCCAAAACTTCTATGGGCAAAAATTAATGATAAAAAAAGATTTCCCAAATTAAGTGAAGTTGCTTTGGCAAAATTCAAGGAAGGGGAATTAATTGGAGACTTGGCAAAAGAATTATTCCCAAATGGAATTGATTTATCAAGATTAGATTTTCAAGAAAATTTAGAAGAAACAAAAAAAGTTTTAGAAAAAAAGCACCCAATTTTTGAAGCAGGATTCTTGGTGGATGAATTATTTTCTCGTGCAGATATTTTAGTTCCAAATGGGGAAGAGTGGGACGTCCTGGAAGTAAAGTCTGCAACAAAAATAAAAGAAGTAAATTTGCACGATGTTTCTTTTCAAAAATTTGTTTATGAAAAGGCAGGTTTGAAGATTAAAGATTGTTATCTAATACACATAAACAATCAATATGTAAAAAATGGTGAAATAGAACCAAGCGAACTTTTTACAAAAATAAATATTACAGAAGAAATAAGAGAAATTGAAAAAGGAATAGAAGAAAGAATAAACAAAATGTTAGAATTAATAAAACAAACAGAACCAAAAACCCAAATTGGAATTCAATGCACAAATCCTTACGAATGTCAATTAAAATTTGATTGTTGGAAAGAAGTTCCAGAAGATTCTGTTCATGATTTTTACAGAATGTTAAAGAAAAAAACTTTTGAATTATATGATTCAGGAATAAAAAAAATAAAAGATGTGCCAGAAGAGATAAAATTAAACTCAAAGCAACAAATACAAAAAACTCTCTCCCAAGATGAAGGAATTCATGCAGATAAAAAAGGAATTCAGGAATTTTTAGAGAATTTAGTTTACCCAATTTATTATCTTGATTTTGAAACAATTAATCCCGGAGTTCCAATGTTTGATAAAATGAAACCTTATCAAAGGATTCCATTTCAATATTCTTTGCACATTCAAAATGAAAAAGCAGGAGAATTAAAACACATTTCTTTTTTACACGAGGGAACAGAAGACCCAAAAAAGAGTTTTTTAGAAAGTTTAAAACAAAATCTCGGAGATTCCGGAACAATTTTAGTCTACAATCAATCTTTTGAAAAAGGAGTTTTAAGAGAGAGTGTCGAAGTAAATCCCGAGTTTGAAGATTGGCTAGAAGGAATAAATAAACGGATTGTGGACCTTTGGGATATTTTCAAAGATTTCAAATATTATAATCCAACTCAAAGGGGAAGTGCTTCAATAAAGGCAGTTCTCCCTGCAATGTCTGATTTGAGTTACAAAAATCTGGACATAAGAAAAGGAGATGTTGCAAGCTTAGAGTACAAACGAGTTACATATGATGAATGGATTTCAAATGAAGAAAGAATGCTGGTTCGGGCACAATTAGAAGACTATTGTTGCATGGATACTTTGGCAGAGGTTGAAATTATTAATGAATTGTATAAAATAATTGAATAACAAAAAATTTAATTTCTGGATAAAAAATTAGAATCAATATTATAAATAAATTTAATTTTTTTAATAAATGAGTTTAGAAGGAGTTTTGAGGAAAGGGAAATCTTTAGGAAAAAGAGTTTTGTTTGTTTCTGCTCTGGCTACAACTTTATTGGTTTCTTCTTGCGGCAAAGAAAGCAGCCCAACTTCTCCTGTTCAAGAACCATTAGGACAAAATGAATATATTTTAGAAGATAATGTTCTGGAAGTAACCCCGGAAAATGCCGAAGGAATATCTAACTATGACCCGGAAACAGGACAAATAACTTTGGCTGCAGATAGTTATCTTCTAGAAGAAATATCTGAAGGAAAAGTTATTCTTTCGGGAATAACTCCCGAAACTCCGAGGGGGCTTTTAAGAAAAGTTGAATCAGTAGAAGGAAATCTTATAACTACTTCAAGTGCGACATTAGATGATGCAATGAGTGAATATAATTTTCACGCAGAGTTTTCATTAACCCCCCAAAATAAATCCCTTGCTGGAAAAGATGGAATTGGTTTTGATATTCCAATCGAAGAGAAAGTAATTTATGATGGAGATGGAAATTTTGATACTACGGATGACCAAATAAGAATTAATGGAAATCTTATTTTCAGTGGAGAGGTAAGAAAATTTGATGCTGAGAGTTCTTTTATTGCAGGAGATTATTTCGAGTTTGACGGAGAAATTTTGGGAAATGCAACCCTCTCTCTTTCTACTCCAAACTCTTTTTTTAATCTCTCTAGTTCTTATAAAATTGGAGAGATTCCTTGCCCTGCGGTTCCAGTTGGACCAGTATTAATTTTCCCAACAATTGAACTTCATGCAGGAATTGAAGGGGATTTGAATTTTTCAGATGTCGGATTTAATGCAAATTTTTCATCTGAGGTAAATGTTGTTTATGATGATGGTTGGAAACCTCCAATTTGTACACATCATGAAGGATTGTCTTTAATTTCAGAAAATTTTTCAGCAGATGCAGATTTAAAAGTTTTTGTTGAACCAAGACTAGATTTAATGGTATATACTCTTGCAGGAGCGAATCTCTCAGCAAAAGAATATTTACGCGCAAATATCCAAACAAACCAGGATCCATGGTGGAATGCATATTTGGGAATTGAGGCAAGTATTGGAGCAGAATTAGAATTTTTAAATTGGGAAGTTCCATTGGGAAGCATCTCTCTTTTCCAAGATGAAAGAAGAATTGCTCATGCCGATCCAAGGCCAGAAAATTTAATTGCAATCTTGGAAACAACTCCAAATTCGGGAATTGCTCCTTTGGAAGTTTTATTAGACGGATCTTCTTCAACTCCAAGGGAAGAGATAACAAAATATATTTTTAATTTTGGAGATGGAACAAGCTATTTTGAAACTTCCACTAATTTCACAGATGGAAATTTTGATGGAAAAACAACTCATATTTATGGGCCAGGAGATTTTGTTCCAAGTCTTAGGGTAGAGAATGGATTGGGAGAGATAAATTTCGATTCGGGAGAGGTTTTTGTTGGGAGACTAAGAAAACTTGGATTTTTGGGGGGGTTTGGAATCGGGGCAAGCGATCCAGTATTTTCCAATGATGGCCGAAGGATTCTTTGTAATTATCAGGGAGAAGTTGGAGAAATTAATTTAGAATCAAACCATTTTGAAAAAATCCCCAATATTGGAGAGGGAATCGCTTTTTTTGATTATTCTTCAGATGATTCAAGAATTGTTTACTCCGATTATTGGGAAGGGTTGTATACGATTAATAGAGATGGGACAGAAAAATTAAAATTACCTACTGGAAATTGGAGAGAATGGCGCCCTTTTTGGTCCCCAAATGATTCAGAAATTATCTTTGATTCAAGAGATGGTCCTGGGGCAAGCCATGACATAAAAATCTTTGATTACAATTCCTTTCAAGAACAATTATTCTTGACTCAAGCAGAATGGCCTGCATATTCTCCAGATGGTTCAAAAATAATTTTTGGACATCCTACTGGCATGGAAACAAAAATTGAAGAAATTGCGAGGGATGGTTCTCAAAGAAGAATAATTTTTGCAAATGGGGAATATAATATTTGCCCCTCATATTCTCCAGATGGTTCAAAAATAGTCTTCTTTGCAGAAAATTTTGGGCCAATGCATGTATTAAATTTAAATGATGGGACCATGAGGGCTTTCTCATTTGACAATTTTCGTCCAAGTTTTCCAAGGTGGTCTCCAGATGGAAAAGAGATTATTTTCGAAGGAAGGACATTAGACAATTTAAATGATATTGGGATTCTAACTTTGCCTTCAGACATGCAAGAATCTAAATAATTAACCAAATTTTCTTCAAAAAAGGGGCCACCAAAAAGTATATAAAGTAAATATTTCTTAATACATTGTCTTACTTCGGTAAGATGTTGTTTGACTTCGGTTAAACATCTTGGAAGACTTGGACTTCGGTTTTTGTCTTCCTTTTTTTTTGCAATTTTGCCAAAATGAATTATTTCAAAAATTTAAAGAACTAATTTATTTCCATTTTTCTTCAACCACTTAATCTTGCTTTTATATTCCGGATCGGCCATATTGACTAGCTTCCAAAAATTTCTTGAATGATTTGGTTCAATTAAATGTGCAAGCTCATGAATAATAACATAATCTAAAATCTCTCTGGGGGCTAAAAGTAACTTAGAAGAGAAATCAATTTCTTTTTTTCGATAATTACAACATCCCCAACGACTCTTGGTGTGTTTAAATTTTATCCCCAAAATTTTCTTTTGAAAATGTTTTTCATTAAGAAAAGTTACCCTTTCAAATAATTCTTGGGTGTGATGCTTTGAAAGTAATTTTTGCAATTGCTTTGAAATGTATTCTTGTCTTTTTTTTGAAGTGTGCTTTTGAGCAATTTTAAAATAAATAAAATTTTGTTCAATCTTTGCAAAATTTTTCTCCGAATCTCTAATTTCAATATGAAGGAAATAAATTTTATTAAAAACATTTATTTCATCATTGTGGCGATACTCTCTTTTTTTTTCTGGAGGATTTGATTCAATTTTTTTTATCGCCCAATTAACTAAAGAATTAATTTCAGTTTGTTTTTTCTCTAAACTCAAGTGTTTTGGAATTCTTATATTAACCCCATTTTTTGTAACCGAAGCTCTAGTAGAATTTCTTCTTTCAATAAAAAATTTGAAATTGTAATCAATTCCATCAATATTAAAGATTTTAACTTCCATTGTAAACCTAAATCAGTTTACTTTTTAAGAATTTGTTACAATTCTTAATAAAAAAATAATAAATAAAAAAATAATAAATAAACTTTCAAAACTATTGTGGTTCAGCAACTGCATTACCTTCGCCTTCACTTGGTCTTGAGTTCTCTCGGCTTTCCATAGGTCTTGCTTCATTAACAGTCAATTCCCTACCTTCAATCTCTTTTCCATTCAATTCAGCAATTGCTTTTTGAGCATCTGCATCATTTGTAAAAGTGATGAATCCGAAACCTTTTGAACGTCCAGAAAATTTGTCAGTAATAATTACAGCATCTTCAACTGCACCGTATTTTGAGAATTCATTCTTCAAATCTTCAAGTGTCATCTTAAATGACAAGTTCCCAACATATAACTTCATCTTATTTTTTCCTCCCTTGCATTTATCTTTTAGAACCAGCTAACTAACTACTTCTACACACAAAAAAGAATAACTTCTCTTTTAAGTCTTGCGATTAATGGTTATTCGCTTTTGCTCATAAAAGCAAGATAAATCGCGGAGATACCAACTAAGATTTGGACAGTTCTAATTAGCCAGGAAACATTAAAAATTAATGCAACTAAGTCAAAGTTGAATGCACCAATTAATCCCCAGTTAATTCCCCCAATTAGCACAAGTATCCATGCAATCCAGGTTATAGGACTTTTTTTCATTTTTTATACCTCCTTAAAATTCATTAGGAAAATTTCTTTTTATTGGTTAATACGAATACTTTTGTGCCTAAATTTGATGAGAAAAAGAAAACATTCACTTAAACGATTTACTAATATTTTCTTTCCAAAAGGAAGGCAGAGGATTTGAAACAAATCCCTTGAATTTTCCAGAATAAATATATGCGAGACCTAAGTCTTCAGAATATTCTTTGAATTTTTCCTCGGTCTTAGTATAAATTTTTTGGATAATGCTTCTTTCAAATTCTTTTTGTAATAAAGATGAAGGTTTCAAAATTAAAAAATCTGCTTGACGCAAGATATTAACTTCTAAATTTGAGGAATTTTGTGAGATAAATAAAACACTAAGATTTTTGTGGCGAGCAATCATAATCAACTCACTCAAAATCTTATTTGCATTACTCATCGAACTTCGAGAATTAAATAAAATTCCTCCTTCATCAATCAAAACAATTGAGTTATTTTCTAATTGATTTATATCTGAAATAACATTTATCCAAGAGGGAAATTCTTTTGCACTAAATCCCCAAGCAAAACATTTCTTTTTATATTTTGAATAAATATTTTCTAAAAACTTAACTCCAATCGCTGTTTTCCCAGATCCTCTAGCGCCCAAGATAATCCCAATTTGACTATCCGATTCTCCAACTTTCTTAAACCATTTTCCATAATCTCCAGCCAAGGTTTCAATTTCATTAAAGTCTTCAAAATGTGCAAGGATCTTTTTTCGTTTAGATTTAATCTTTTCTTCCACAACTTCTTTCTTTGTCGCCTTAACTAATTTGTAAATTCCTTTTCCCAAATAATAAGGACTTTTTAGAATAAAGAAAAAAGCCTTTGTAAGAAATTGGGCTTCATCACGTTTTGCATCTTTTTTTGTCATGCAAAATAAAGGAGAGATAAGATTATAAATTTAATTAAAAAAAATAAAAAATGTTTTAGTTTGGACCCAATTAGGCAAAGATTTCTTTTACTTCTGTATTAAATAAAAGGTATCCTGCAATAAGTCCATCAATAACGAGATTAATGATATTTGGTAAGTGCCCTTGGACAACTGAAAAAATCAAATTATTGAGTAGAGATAAAATTGCAATGATTATTACAATGATTCTTGCCCAATTTTTCCCTTTTTCTAATTTTCTTCCGATAAAGAAAAGAAATACACCATAAATGATCATTATTACTCCTGCAAAAATTATCCCAATTTCTTTAAGAAATGAAAGTGTCGAAATTTGGTTAATTGCAAAGTTTATTGATTCAGCTGCAAAAAACAATATTGCCCCAAATAAAATCATTCCGATTGCTCCAAGATAATAAAGTGCAGAAATTAATTTAACTTTTGTTGGAATTTGTTGTTCTTCGTTCATTTTTCACCTCCTTTCAATAAATTAATGAAAGAATATTATTTAAAGTTAATTGGTTTAATGAGTTGAGTTATTAGATTATCTCTATAATTTTTTTATGTATTTTTTCATTGGAAGCAATAATATTTTTTGATTCAAAATTCCATTCTTTTCCTTCCCAGTCCGTAACTTTTCCTCCTGCTTCTCGAACAAGTAAAACTCCTGCAAGCAAATCATTTGGAACAGATTCATAATGGATTAGTGCTTCTGCTTCACCAAGAGCAACTTGTGCTAAACTAAAGGCAGTAGAATCAATCTGTCTAGTCATTTGGGTTGGAGGGCAAATTTTTCCCATTAAAGAGAATATTTTTTTATATTCTTTCCATGCTGTTGGAAGATAAATAAATGAATTTTTTAGCAAATCAATGTTGGAAACTTTAATCTCGTGTCCTCTAATTTTTGTCCCTTTTCCTTTTTCTGCAATTAAAGTAATTTGTAGAGCAGGAATAGAAATTAGTCCAAGCACAGGAACTTTATTTTCAAGTAAACAAATAGAGGCTCCAAATAAGGGGATTCCTCTTGAAAAATTCCCTGTCCCATCCAAAGAGTCAATTACCCAAACAGATTTATTATTTATTTTTGCCAGATTTTCTTTTGAATCTATTGAAAAATAATGTCCTGGAAATTCTTTTTTTAATTTAGATAAAATAATTTTTTCTGAATTAAAATTAGCATCTGTTGTAATTAGTTTGTTCCCCAATTTTGTTTCTTTCGATTTATTTCTAAAACTTTTTATAATTTCCTGTCCTGCAATTTCTATTATTTCAATTAATTTTTTTGTATGTTTCATAACAATTCCTTTAATTCTTTTTTTAACTGTTCAGGATTTTCAAAAAGAATTGTTTTCATTCCGAGTTTTTTCGCAGGAACTAAATTCTCCTTTTTTACATCAACATAGATACAATCTTTTCCTTCTTGCTCTAGCTTTTTCAACATCAATTCTAGAATTTGCGGATGCGGTCGAAACTTTTCCAAGTCTTCTATCGTAATCATTTTCTTAAAATATTTATCAAGATTGATTTCTTTTAAGTAAAACAAAACATTTTCTTTAAGGTTTTGTGATGAAATTGCAATTTCGATTCTCTTTTCTTTTAATTCCTCAAAAAGACTTTCCATTCCCTCAAATGCTTTCAGATTCCCTTTCATCAATTCGTTTGAATTTTCTTTTGTTTCTTTTGAAAACTTATCCCAATCAAATTTAATTCCAGAGAGTTTATGAATTTCCTCTAATTGTTCAGTTAAAGCTTTTCCCACCAGCGCATTGCTTTCGTCATTAGTCAATTTTACGTTATGTCTTTCAAATACTTTGTTTCTTGCTTTTAAAATAAAGGGAAGCGGGTTGCAAAGAGTTCTTGTTGTACCAAATATTACATTTTTTATCATTTTAATTTTTTCAAATCTTTCTTATCCAATTCATCAAAAGTTTTTCTTGAACCTTTGCTTTCAATTGCATTTATTTTTAGTTTTTTCATTTTATAGTCTTCTTGCGTCGCGTTTACCTAGTCTACCAATTAGATATTTTCCAAACTCTGGGTCTTCTAGTTTTAATTGTTCTATTTTTTTACCTTCCAAATGGATTGTTTCTATTCTTGCAGCATCTCCGATTTCGAGAATTGCACACAATGATCTTTTTCTTTCTTCAGGAGCAATAAAATCAACTAACATTGTTGCAGAATATCTTTGAAAATATGAATTCATGTGGCTAGGGTGTTCTTCTGTTTTAACTATAAGTCCAAACCCTTTGTTATCTCCATATTTATATTCAATTCTAAGTTGATTTGCAGTTCTTTTTTTTAGCAAAAGTTCTGTTGGAGAAGGGCTAAATTCCATTAAGACTCTCTTAACTAATGGTTCCATTTTTGTAGGGTCAACCTGTGGATGTAATTTCCATTGCCCATATTTTGCTAAATTTCTTAGATTATTTATCATTTTTTTTCTTCAGGCCGTGCTCCTGTATCTTTTTTCCAGCATAGCTAGTGTTTCTGCGTCTTCTTCAGCTAATTTCAATTCTCTTTCTAATTCTCTTTCTTCCTCAGCTTTTGTTTTTCTTAATTTATATATCCCGCATGCAACATTTCCTAAACTTGCTATCCCTAATAATATTCCCATTGGGAGAAGTCGCTTATTTGCTTTCTCTTCTTTGATAATTTTGTTTGTCCTTTCAGCAATATCTCTTAAAACCGGCTGATAAACCTCTGGAGTTATCTCGTTTGAGATTTGAATAGTTATTGTTCGTAAGGTTCCCTCTAATTTACTGATTTTTTCATGTGAGTGATGGGGGGCACCAACATTTTCAAGAGTTGTTCCAAAATCGGTCAAGATTTCTCTTGGGTGTGCGCCTTGATATTGGCTTATATAAGAAGAAGACCCATTTAGTAAACTCATTTCTGAAGAGGTTATTTCTGGGCTGTACCTTGAAAGACAAGCATTGGAAACAGTGAGGGCTGCTACACCCATTGCTAGATTAAATATGCCAGGCCGATCAAGCAGATCTTTTGCAGATTGGAAATGATTTCTTAATTTATTTTTCATTTTAACTTGACAATAGCAACAAATATTTAGTTATATATATTTTCCTAATATAGTTTAAATAATTTAAATAATAGTAAATTTTATAAAAGAACACCTCTTTCTTCCCTTATGAAAAGAAAAGTCGTTTCACAAGGCCCAAGTTCAATGATGGTTTCTTTACCAATAAAATGGGTTAAGGAATTTGGAATTAAGAAGGGAGATGAAGTAGATATTTCAGAGGTTGGTCAAGAACTTTTAATTTCTTCAAATAAAAGAAAAACTGGAAACAAAATTATAATTAACCTCGAAAGCGATAATCCCTTGTATGTTTACAGGCACTTGCAAGCAGTTTACGTAAACGGATATGATGAAGTTGAGTTCAAATATTCTAGCACAAAAATTGCAAATATCTTGCAGGAATACACAACAGGATCTTTTATTGGATTTGAATTAATTTCCCAAGATAATGAGTCATGTATAATAAAAAGTCTTTCAACAGAGAAGGAAGAAGAATTTGAAATTATTTTAAAAAGAGTTTTTCAAGGAATTTTGCAAATGGACGAATTGTTTTATAATTTTTTAAGAAAAAAGAATAATTCAATTGATTTAATTTTAAATTTGGAGAAAATAAATAATCGCCAAACAATGTATCTTCAAAGAATCATTTCAAAAGGAAAAGTCGGCGGAGAATTTTTGTATGCAATGTCAATTTTTCTTGAAAAACTTGCAAACGAATATAAATTTATAATTCATAATAATGCCCACAATGAAAAAGTTGGAAAAAAAATTTTAAAATATTACTCAAGACTACACAATCAAATGGAAAATATATATGATGTTTTTACAAATTATGATTCTAAGGCTGTTGCAAAAATTGTTTTAGAAGATATTCGTGTGGAGGAATTTAGGGTTTTGTTCAAAGAGAATTATTATTTAACATACGCATTCATGAAAATAACAGATTTGCTAAGAAGTTTATTATTTCAAATTGTTAAATTAGAATTTGTTAAAAAATAACTTTACTCAATCAAAACCCAAGTTTCAAGAACAATAAATATAATTGCAATTACGCTAATTACTCCCTTTGTTGCCAAAAATACTGGGTGCATTATTCCAATAAATGGTAGAGATAAAAGTCCTGCAATTACTGCCAAACATCCAACAACAAGTGAAGTGATTGGAGTTACTGTGTCTTCTCTTTTCTTTTTGGTTAAACTTTTTGGTTTAGATTGTAAAATAAATCCGGTTCCAAGAACCACTAGCCACAAGAATTCTATATAATTTCCAAAACCAAATCCAAAAAAGCTACCAGTAGCAATTTCTAGAAAACCAATTATGCTCACAACCGCAAGCGCCATAGTAAACTTGAAAACAAAAGTTTTATTTTTTACGCCTTTTTTGGTCTTTTTCATATCATAAAAATAAGTTTTTTATATTTAAAATTAACTATTAAACCAAAGTAATAACAACTCTTTTTAAATTAAGATTTCTTGAAAATCAAATGAAACAACAAATTCTTAAATTTATTGAAGAAAATAATCTTTCTCCATTTAATTCAATAAAAACCCAATTACAATCCAATAAGAATTCAATCTACAAAACCCGAGATGCCAAAAGTATTCACACGAAAACTTTACAAAAAATTTCAAATCATTTTGTATTTTCAGACACATCAAATTTATTAAATTTTTTCCAATTTACAAATAATCCAGAAACAATAAAACAAAGACAAGCTTTTTTTAGAGAAATCAAACAATTACAACTCTTAGATAATTCTTTTTTAAAACAAATAAATAAGCCAAAGAAATGGTGGCATCCAAGATATGATGTTTCTGTTGTAACAGAAGACCATGAAACTTTCAACAAACTCAAGGCGTTAAATTGTCCCGTTCAACTTTTAATCTCTGAACAAGATGTGGTGTTATTGGAATCAAAAGAAGTGGTGCAAATAATAAATTGTCCAGAGTATGGAAGGGTTTTGGAATCTCTTCCCCAAGCAATTTTTATTAAAGATATAAATGAGATTTATCTCGAAAGGCATTTAGAAACTTTCTCAGGTTTCATCGAAACAATAAACCTCTTAAAAGAAAATAAAACAATTGAACCAATTAACTATCTAATAGATGGATTACACAAGTTAATATCATTAACAAATAATTCCGAATCAAATTCCCTTGACAGAGATATTCTTGAAGGAAAAATTTTGAAAGCAAATGAATTAATCTCAGAAGAACTAAAGAATTTAACTTTTGCAGGCTCTTCTCTAGTAGATATTTTGTCAAAAGGAATTTTGCCAGAAAATATCAAAGAAGTAATAAATAATTTAATCTCAAGGTTAGAAATTCCAAGACAAGTAGTTGAAATTGGAATCCCCTTAAAACTAGATGAACCTGAATTAGAAAGAATAATTCAAAGGCAAAATGCAAATGAATTTTCTAACTTAGCAGAATCAGTAAAAGAGCAAGCAACAGAATTAAAACAAATTCCAAAAAAATTATTTGATTTGACAAATCTACTTTTATTCTATGATTTTCTGTCCGGAGTAAATAAATTTATGAAAGAAGAATATATCTTTCCAGAAATATCAGATAATTTAGAAATAACAAATTCCAAAAATTTATTTTTAGAGATTGCTCAACCAATTTCATTCCAACTTTCAGAAGAATACAAATGTTCTATTTTAACAGGTGCAAATTCCGGAGGGAAAACCACTTTGGTTGAACATGTTTTGCAATTAATTTCCTTGTCTCAACTTGGACTTCCAGTTTCCGGACAAATTAAAATGCCTTTGTTTGAAGAAATTTATTATTTTGCAAAAAATAAGGGATCAAATTTGAAAGGAGCTTTTGAAACACTTCTAACCCAGATGTCAAAGATCAATCCAGGAAATAAGACTTTAATCTTAGCAGATGAAATAGAAGCTGTAACAGAACCCGGTGTTGCAGGAAATATTATTGCCGCAACTGCAGATTATTATATCAAACAAAATTGTTTTTTAATTGTAGCAACTCACTTGGGCCATGAAATTCAAAAAATTCTTCCAGAGAAATGCAGAATCGATGGAATTGAAGCAACAGGTTTAACAGAGAACTTTGAATTGATTGTAAATCATAATCCTGTTTTGGGAAGACTTGCACATTCAACTCCAGAATTAATTGTGGAAAAAATGGCAAATCAAGAACAAAAAGAATATTTTAAATTCTTAAATTATTTTTTGAAAAATAAGAAACAATTCTAAAAAGAAATGAGAAGTCATTCTATATTTCGAACGATAGCACATCTTAATTATTCCATCACAATTTTCATCAATAAAATTTCCACAAATTTCTTCCTGAGACGGATTAATTAGTTTGTTAAGGTCGTGGCAATCTAAATTATTAAACGAGCGTTCATCAACAGGATAAATAAAATATCCTCCAATTCCCCAACATTCTTCTTGAATAATTTCTCCAGTTCCAAATCCGTCGTGATCTTCATCCAAGTAAAATCCTTGGATAAAGAATCTTGAAGAATCATTGTCATCGCAATCTGTTCCCAAACAACCATCTCCAATTCCGTAACCATCTCCATCATTATCTATGCAACAAGCACTTGCAAGTCCAATAAATAAAACTAAAATTCCAATCAAAACCTCTTTCATATAATAGTTCAAAAATTATTATATAAAAATCTTATATCCATATTAGGATAATTAAAATAATTTTTTACAATTCTTCCTTGATGGTTATCTTTCCGCTTTCTGTATCTACAAGAAGGCCATAAGCAGTTATTTTGGGATTGGCGGAAATCCTAAGGGTGATATTTTTTCGAGGAATTCCTTTTGAA
Organism: archaeon; assembly: GCA_018651925.1. GTDB lineage: Archaea > Nanobdellota > Nanobdellia > Pacearchaeales > GW2011-AR1 > JABIDC01. Next base: position 77,071 of record JABIDC010000004.1, read on the forward strand.
TAAACCATTTTCTTTAGCCAATCCTCGTGCTCTTTTGTTACAAGGGCACTCAATTCCTCATATTCGTGAATTTCGTTGGTTGAGAAATAATCATCTTCTAATGTACAATCTTCTTCTAGTTGAAAAAGAGTAGGATTATTTCCAACAAGAATCACTTCCAATTGGTTTGGCTTTCTAGCTTCAATCAAAGCTAAGTCTATTAATATTTCTGGATCGGTCGTAGAACTAAGAAAATGCCCGAGGTATCCTCTTTTAAATTTTCGATTCATTATCCCAACACCCACACAGGGACCAATCCCGCAAGTTTCGGCTTTATCTGGAAATTCTACAATTGTTTGGTCATTGGCGTCGACTTCAAAATATTTTCCTTCCATAAAAATTCTAGAAATAGTTGATTTAAAAGATTAACTTTTACCAAAAATCCTTTCCCAATTTTCCCCAATCTTATCCCGAACTTCTTCTAAACTAAGTTTTTTTATTTCGGCAATTTTTTCATAACTCCGAACTACATTTGCCGGTTCGTTGGGAAATTTCTTAGCTGGGTGGAGATAAGGAGAATCAGTTTCGCAAAATAATTGCTCAAGGGGGCAGATTGAAATAATCTTTTGAAAATGCTCAGAATGGACTACATTTGTGGGAATTGACAAACTCCAACCATTATCAATAATTCTTTGAATCAATTTAAAATTCCCTGAAAAACAATGCATAATAATTTTCTTATATTCAAAATTTTCTAAAAAATTAATTGCAATTTCTTCTGCTTTCCGAGAATGAACAATTACTGGAATGTCTAATTCTTTCGCCAAATTAACAAATTTTCCAAATCCTCTCTTTTGTTTTTCAATTTCTTCAGATTCAAACAAATCTAAACCAACTTCACTAATCCCAACAATTTTATTTTTATTTTTACGAATAAACTCAATTTCAGAATCCAATTCTTCTTCAGTTATTTCCAAAACATGCTTTGGATAAATTCCCAAACAAATTTGAACTTCCGGATTTTTTGTTTTTATTTCCAAACATTTTCGATTAGATTTCTTATCAACTCCAACAGTTGTAATCACAACATTCTTTTCATGAGCATTTTTTATCACGGAATCAAGATTATTTTCCATTTTAATATGCGAGTGAATATCTATATATTCCATAAGAATAGAAATTATTTTAGTTATTTAAATTCTTTTACAATTTGTACCCACTATCTAGTTACAATGAACAAAAGGTTTATAAAATAATTTTGTTTTTTTGAAATATGGAACAAAATGAAGTAGCAAGAGCATATAAGGAAATTTTAGAAGCAAGAAGGTTGCAATCTGATTTTCCAGAATTAGGAGATATGCGTCTTAATAATGCAACTTATAGGGGAATGGCCCACTATTTGGAAGAACAAGGAGTTCAAGCAAAAAATTTAGAAAGAATCGCTGGACATATGATAAGAGGACATAATGGGGGATTAAATATTCCCGCGTTTGAGGGTCTTGTTCCAGATGTCGAAACAAGAAATATAATTTCTAAGCAATTAATGAGCAATCTCGGAGCTTCAAGAAGGGGAGTTCGAGCACAAGGATATACTCCTTGGCAAGATTCTTTTTCTGAAGAGCTGGAAATGTTTGAAGAGCAATATGTGAGAGTTTTAATGGGGGCTCCAGAATTTCAATACTCTTCCGGAGGGAATAGGGGAAAACCAAATTGGGAAAAGATTGGAAATGAGCTTTCAAATTATTTTCCAAAAAGAGAACCTTCTGGGATTAGGAGCAGGATAAAAAGGGAAGACATAAAGGCTGCAAAAAAGAGAGATTGCGAGTGCGATTAATCTACTTTTCTAATTAATTCATTAACAAAATTAAAGTCACAATCATCTTCTAAAACAACGTCAAAATTTTCTTTGTAAATCTTTTCTAATTTATCAATATTCGAATTCAAAAAACCAATTTTAATTAAATTATCAAATTCAAATCCTTTAATCATTTCAATATCTCCAAGTGAATCTCCGAGCAAGATTACATTTTTCCGATTTTTTATTTTATTATAAACTTCTGGAATTTCTTTCATAATTGTTTCATCTTTATTCATGGCATGAATTACCTTATCTTTTTGGGAAATAGCTTTTCCATTTTCATTCCAATTAAATTCATTAATCACATAAAAAATATTTGAATAATTTTTTCCAACTTCCTCAAAGAACATTGGAATTGCGTCGCCTGCTCCACTTGCAGACAAAATCACTAAAGGGATGCTATTTTCATTTAGATAATCTAAGAATTCCAAAACTCCTTCGCGAAATTTAACTCCTCGGCTTTTAACAATCGATTTTAAATCTTTTCGAGATAACCCGGATTTAATCAATAATTCATTATGTACTTTCCACCATTCAACCATCGCTTCTTTCTTTTCTTCTAAAGAAATCTCAGGATCAATTTCAATTGGATGATATTTCTCAAATAACGCGTTGGCTTTTTCAGCATAATCTTTTGTTAGATGATTTCCATCTCGAAGCAAAGAAATAATTGAGGGAGTTTTTTTTCCCGCTATTTGCCCATAAGTTAAGGTTCTATCAAAATCTGCCAAGATATGAATCTTATTTTTACCCTCTTTTTCAATTTGGGATCTTACTTTTTCAAAAGATTCAGGGTTAGAAATTATTGTTGTCATAAGATAATTTAGAATAACATTTTTTTAAATCTATTCTTGAAAATGCATACAACATTTTGCCAAACGACTCTTTTCACCAAGAGATAAAATCTCTCTTTGGTAGCTTTGTTGGTAAAGACAAGGTTCTGGCCGAAAGATGTTTTCCGTTCCTTCAGAATCAGTAAATCTCCTGCTAACTCCGCTTTGAACCTCTGTATACATATCACAGTTTCTCATATTCGGACATTCATATTTTTCATGAAGCTCTGTTTCAATTCTTTGTCTTGTTGCTTGATCTTGTGCTACAAGGGCACTATCCTTTATTGGAATTGTCATTCTTGGGGGTCCAAATTCTGAAAGGGCTTGCCCAATTGGGATTTCGGCTGAATTTTGATCCATTTCACTCATATTATTTTATTTCTTAATTAATTTATAAATATTTATATCTTAGAATTTTTTATTTTTAATATTTCTTCAAAAACCTAAACAATCTTTGTAATCCATCATTCCCTTGTATTTCCAAAGCAAAGAACTGGTCCCAATTTCAGTAGAGCTTCCAAAGTCTCCATTTGCTTTTGCAAGTTTGACAACAGAGCAAAAATTATTTTCCTTTAAGATTGTTAAATATTTAGAGTGAAGCCAAAGTGAAATATCATATTCTCCTGGCGTTCCCGCAACAACATTTCCTCGCGTTAAAGTATATTCTTTTTCCCAAGTCCTTTCACCAGAATAATAATTATAAAATTTCATAAGGATGATTCCATCCTTTGGCAAATCTTGAATCATTTGGTTCTTAGATAAAATTTCTTCAAAATTTGAAAAATCCTCTTCTCCTGCAACCTCAAACTCAATTGGCTGAGAAGGAGTATTTGTTTTTAATTGATTATTTTCTTCCTCCGAAGAACTAAATTCTTTGTAAGCTAAAACTCCCACTAAGAGTAAGATAATAATTACACTAGTCAAGAACATTAATTTATAATTCATTTTAATTTACACTTTTTTGAATTTACTAAAATGGGCTCAGAGGGAATCTAACCCTCATCTGGCGGTCTGGAGCCGCCTATTCTAAACATTGAACTATGAACCCAGTTATTTTTTAAAAAGAAATGTTGTTTTAAAGAGTTTCTATGCTAATTTTTTAATTTCTTTAATCTCATCTTCAGAGATAGCACATCCCTTAAACTTCACCCCGTAGAGCAAAGCATCTAAAATATCTTTATTTTTCCAGCGGATAATTTTTTTCTTATATGCAATATAAGCTATTTCTGAGGAACGAATAAATCTAAATCCTTCAAAATGGGGATAATTATCTTGATTTGATTTAATCCTTACTTTTAGTTTTTTTTGAAAAAGTTGTTTCAGGTTTTCGGGTTTTTCACAAAGCATTCTCGTGGTCCTTTCATCAACTGCCAAAACATTTGGGCTCCCTTTTTCTGTTAAAATTTTAGATAAAACTAAACAAGCTGTTTCCCCTAGATCAATTAGATGAATACTTTTTCCATTCCCTTCAAAAGTGGTATTGGCAATACTCATTAAAATTTCAGTTTCTTTCGAAATCTTCTCAGAATCAATTGAAAGTGAAGCAGGCAATTCAATAATTTTATCTTCAAGCAAATTTTGTAATTTCATTGCTTCAAGTTCAAATCTTTTAATTTTCATTGGACGATCAATTGCCTCATACTTAACTTCATTTGGAATAATAAATTTTCCTTTGAATATTTTTTTTAACATTTTTAATTCTTCAAGTAAACCATTCATAGCAAGAGTAATTAATGTGCTTGCATCAAAAATAATTATTTTTTCAGTCATGAGAACATTTCCTCCACAAGTTTAATTCTTTCTTTCACTCCTAAAGTTTTCCCTAATTTAACATCTCCAATCCCAGTTTGTCCAGCATAATTTGAAAGTTCCCACAAAGAAACTCCAAGTAATTTTGCGGTTTTTTCAAGGGAAATTCCGTGCTCATAAATTCTAGAAGCTTTATTTATTGATGCTTGACGAAAAACTTCTTGAATATATTTCTTTAAATTCCCTGAAACATTTCCTAGCTTAATTCGAAGATTCCCTAGGGATTTGGAGACCTTTTTTTCATCATTATTTTCTAAAGAATCAATTAAAAGATCAATTTCTAAAAGAAGGTTTTTGTAAAACTTATCCCATCCAGGTTTCATTCTGTAATCTTTTCTTTCTAGAATTTTACTAATAGAATAGATAATAACTGCAATTGCAATATTGTCCGGATCTTGAGAGATTGAAGAAGTATGAACCGTTTTGTTGCTCAATTCTCTTAATGTAATAATATCATCTTTTTTAATTGCTTCTTTGGCGTCTTTAAATAACTGAAGAATATGCTCTTTTTCTAACATGATGAAGAATCGCAAATGTAGTTAATAAATGTTAAGTTTTTATATCTAATTTGAATGTATAATTTATGAAAAAAGCAATTATCGACACGAATTTTATAATTACTTCTGTAAAACAAAAGATTGATTTCCTAGAAGAATTAAATTTCCTTGGAATAAAATGTTTGATCCCAAAAGAAGTAATGAAAGAATTAGAAAATAATAACGCAAAGTTGGCTTTATCAATTTTAAATTCAGAAAAGGAGAAGTTTGAAGAAATTGAAATTGGAAGTGGACATGTTGATAAAAGAATAATTGAATATGCAAAGAAAAACCCCAAAATAATTGTGGCAACATTAGATTTAGAAATAAAAAAAGCAGTAAAAAATAATAAAGCAGTTATAAATGAAAAGAAAAGAATCGGGATTCTCTAAAACTTTAAAGAAAGCTTTAAAAACCAATTTTTACTATGTTTTTTATGTTCTATATAACAGAAGTTGAAGATTATGTAAGGGTAGACCCGAAGCTGTTTGGCTTGCCAACTGAGGAGGCAGTGGAGAAACAATTATTTGAAACATATAAGGAGTATTATGATAAACAACTCGGACATGCTATTACTGTAATTGAAGTGCTTGAAGTTGGAGAAGGAGTAATTATTCCTGGCGACGGAGCAGCATATTATAAATCAACATTTAAACTACTTGTTTGGAAAGCAGAATTACAAGAATTAGTTTATGGAAAAATCTCAGAGATTACAAATTTCGGAGCATTTATCGACCTTGGTTCAATGCAAGGGATGATTCATATTTCTCAAACAATGGATGATTATGTAAGTTTTTCAAAAGCAAACTCTTTACTTGGAAAAGTAAGTAATAGAGGATTAAAATCTGGAGATTTATGTTTAGCAAGAATTGTTGCAATTTCTCATAAGGGAGATGATCCAAAGGTAGGATTAACAATGAGGCAACCGGGATTAGGAAAATTAGAATGGATAAAAGAAGATCAATTAAAGAAAATTAGTGACGAAAAAAAGGCAGCAAAAGCTGCAGAAAAAGGAACAAAGGGAACAAAAGGAGCTAAAAAATAATGGCAAAAGAAAAAGCTTGTAAAATATGCAACACAATTTACGACGAGGGAAATAAATGTCCTAAATGTGATGCAAAGGAATTCACAGATGGTTTTAAGGGAAAAATTTATGTAACTAATCCTGAAAAATCAGAAATTGCAGAAAAGTTAAATATAAAAGGCAAAGGATTGTTTGCAATAAAGACAAGATAAAATGGAAAATTATAAACTAATTAGTAAAGTAAAAAACGATTTATTTAATCGAACTGAAATAACTGCAACTGTTGAAGCAAAAATTACTCCAAACCATAATGAAGTGGAAGCACTTATTTCAAAAGAATTCAAAACAAATCCCGAAAATATCAAATTAAAGGGAATCAATGGAAAATTTGGATCAAATGTATTTACAATTGTTGCAAATATTTATTCTTCTGAAAAAGATAAAAACGCTCTTGAAATAAAAAAGAAATGGGAAACAGAAAGAGCAAAGAAATTAGCAGAAGAAATTAAGGCTAAAGCTGAAGAAGAAAAGAAAGCAAAAGAAGAAGCTGTTGCAGCTAAAGAAGCAGCAAAGGCAGAAGCTGAAAAACCAGAAGAAGAACCTAAGGGAGAACCAACAGGAGAAACAAATCCTGAAGAAGAACCTAAAGGAAAAGAAACTGAAGAAATTAAACCAGAAGAAGAACCTAAAAAATAATGGCAAAGAAAAAAACACTAAAGAAAGGAAAAAAACCTCATAAGAACAAACCTACTAGTAAGAAATATACAAAGTATACAATCGAGGGAGACACTGTTAAAAGGGCAGCAACTTGCCCAAGATGTGGTCCTGGAGTATTCTTAATGAATGCCAAAGACAGACAATACTGTGGAAAATGTCATTATGCGGAATTCAAAGGCAAAGCTCCAGTTGAAGCTAAAGTTGAAGAAGTGAAAAAAGAATAATAATTCTTAAAATCTTTTTAGATAATTTAAATAATTGAATATGTTTGGGCAAAATTCGAAATTTTACTAAGCCCATAATTTATTTTTAATAAATATATCAATAACTCACTTCTTTTCTTTTTTGTTGCCGAGGAAATCAATTGTTCCCAATCTTCGGACTTAAACTCAAAATCTTTGCGAGTTATTAATGAATATAATATCGACGACAAAGTCATCTTAAATAAGGGAATAGAAACCCTAGGAGGTTCTCCAAACCTTCAAAATAGTAGATCTGAAGCCTCTCCTGGGGAAAAAGAGGTGATAGTATTCCTAAGGCTATTTCATATATAAACCTTTCGGTATGTTACTCTTGAATAATGACAGGCGATAGTGAATTAGAAATGACAGCAATATCTTAGGCACTACAAAGAATAATTAAATAACTATTAGGCACTACAATAGAATTATAAATCCTTTTCATTTATTTCTCTAATGGAAGAGGAAAAAATACAATCTCTGCCTTCAAATCGACATAGTCATTTGCCAGAAGAGGAAAAGAATTCTGTAAATCAGGAACAAGTCCATGACCTATTATTTAATCGGGAAGTTGGATGGCAAGATCTTATCTATGATTTAATTAATAGCGAACAATTGGACCCCTGGGACATCAATATAATCGTTTTGACAGACAAATTCCTCGAAAGGTTAGAATCTATGGAAGGGGAAGATTTTTTCATTTCTAGCAAGGTTCTTTTGGCTGCAGCACTTCTTTTACGAATTAAATCAGAAGTCCTTCTAAATAGTCATTTGAGTGGAATAGATGAAATTCTATTTGGTAAAAAAGAACAAAGGGAAAGTAGGCCCCTTGAAAGAATTGAATTGGACGAAGAAATACCAAAATTAATCCCAAGAAGTCCAATCCCAAGATTAAAGAAAGTTACATTAAATGAATTAATTGAAAGTTTGAACAAAGCAATTAAAACAGAAAATAGGAGAATCAAAAAAGAGATTATTAAAAAAAATGCTCTAAGGGAAACTTCCCTTTCTCTACCCAAGAAGAAGACAATTAGCATCAAGGATAAAATTAGACAAATTTATGATACATTATTCGACCATTTTGAAGTAAATGATCATCATAAGAATATAACCTATACAGATTTCATTAAAGGAGATAAGGAAGAAAGATTATTTTGTTTTTATCCTCTTTTGCAATTGGAAAACCAACAAAAAGTTTGGTTACATCAAGAAGAACATTTTGCAGAAATTAACATTTGGATGAAGGAAACTTATTTGAAACACAATGGGGATCCTTTTGCAGACCTAAAACAAGAATTAATAAATCAAGAAAAGGAAGAACTTGAAATGGTAGAAAGAAAAATTCAAAGAAAAAAAGAAATTGTTTTGGAGAAAAAAGCAAAAGAAGAAAGAAGATTGGCAAGAGAAGAAAAATTAAAAGAAAGCGCACCGCTCGGTGTATCCCAAAGCGCTGAATTCGGGGACAAATGAAGTGTGCAGTTTTATTTTCTGGAGGAAAGGATTCAGTTTATGCAGGATATGTTGCAAAAAAAGAAGGCCATGAGTTATCTTGTTTAATTTCAATTTTTTCAAAAAACGAAGAAAGTTACATGTTTCATACGCCTTCAATAGAAAAAGTAAAATCTCAAGCAGAAGTAATGAATATTCCTTTAATGATTCAAGAAACAAAAGGAAAAAAGGAAGAGGAATTAGAAGATTTAGAATTAGCGATAAAGAACGCAATCGAAAAATATGGAATAGAATGCATCATCACTGGAGCAATTCAATCTGTCTATCAAGCTTCAAGGATACAAAAAATTTGCGACAAATTAAAAATTAAATGTTTAAATCCTCTTTGGCAAAAAGACGAAACAGAATATTTATCTGAGTTAATAGAAAATAAATTCAAGGTAATAATTACCGCAGTTGCTGCTTATCCCTTAGATAAATCTTGGTTGGGAAGAGAAATAAATGAAAAATATCTGGATGATGTAAAGGTATTACATGAGAAATATAAAATTCATGTTGCAGGAGAAGGTGGAGAATTCGAGACTTTTGTTTTGGATTGTCCTTTATTTGAAAGGCCATTAAAAGTCAAAGATAAAAAAATTTCTGGAGAAGATAATGCTTGGAGAATGGAAATTGAATTAGAATGATTCTTGAAGTTGGAATAAAAATTATTGTTTTGGTTTTGATAATATTATTTTTCGCATTAAGATTTAAATTCACTTTAAAATATGAATTAACAAAAAGGTCTATTGGAAGATCAATCTTGGGAGTTATTTGGACAATTATTTATTTATTTGGATTTTTTGATTTTGCAAGGATCAATTTGGATTTTTTCGTAAGAATTTTTGTGGGAATTCCAATTATTTTATTAAGTTTTATATTTATTTTTTTAAGTCATAATTCTTTGAAAAAGAATTGGTCTCCAATTACGGAGGAGAAATTTGTAAGGCCAAAGAAAATAATAAAATCTGGGATTTATAAGAGAATAAGGCATCCAATTTATTCTTCAATATTTTTGATGGTAATTGGATTTGGAATTCTTATTTCAAATTGGTTACTTTGGGTTATTCCTTTTTTTTCTTTTTTGATTCTTTGTTTGATTAAGGTTCCAAAGGAAGAAGAATTTTTAAAAAAAGAGTTTGGAGATAAATATAAAGAATATCTTAATGAAACAGGAAGGTATTTTCCTAAAATTAAATTCTCTTAAAGTTATTTCTTCTTTTTAACAATAACATTCTTTTTAGTTCGCTTTTCTAAAACTAAAATTTTTTCTTTTCCAGTATCCATATCTTTAACTTTGAACTTTTTCTTTTTAACTTCTTCTGCTCCAACAAAAACAACTTTGCTAATTGAATAAGAGTTTGCATATTCCATTGCTTTGGAAGGTTTTCCAAAATAAACAGTTGCAGATTTTCCCATTTGTCTTAGTTTACGAGATAAATCAATTGATTTTTTATCTTCATTTAATGAAACAATTAAGATTTTTTCCTTTTCAACTTTTATTTTAGTAACCATCTGAAGTCTCTCAAGACCAAGAGAAATTCCTGTCGAAGTGTTTCCATTAATTTCATAGGTTCCTCCAGCACAGATTGTTTCTTTAATAACAGATTTAATTTCAAAAATTGAACCAGTATAATAAGATAAACCTCGAGCTAAAAATGGAGAGAATTTAACTTCGACCCCATAATATTTACAGTATTTTTTTAATTCTTTTATCTCTTGATATCCTTGATATTTTTCAAAGAAATCTTCATCTTGTAAAATAATTTCTAAAACTCTTTCAGCATTTAATTTTTTTAAATTCTTTTTAATTTCTTCAATTGGCAACTTATCCATCTTATCAATTTCTCGAATAACTTCTTCTTTCCGAACAATTTCCAAATCACTTAAAATTTCATTTAGAAGTTTTCGGTTATTCACATAAATTATAGATTTAATTTTTAGTGTACTCAAAATTTCTTTTGTAATTGCAAGCATTTCTGCCTCATTCTTAATCGTTGAACCAACGATATCCACATCACATTGAGTAAATTGTCTAAATCGATTTCCACTAACTGGTTCATCTCGAAAAACTGGACCAATTTGAAAACGCCTAAAAGGTAATTTCTTTCCTTTAGCAATTCTTTTTAATTGAAATGTAAGTTCATAACGTAAAGCAAGTTTTCGTTTCCCTTTGTCTGTTAGCTTAAAAATATCTGATACAGATTCATCATTTGTGTTTTCTCCACGAACAAATTCTTCAGATTCAATTATTGGATTTTCAACTTCATTAAAAGAATATTTGTTAAAAGTTTGTTGAACTAGGCTTCTAATGAAAGCTCGTTTTTCCATTTCAGGACCTTCAAAATCCCTAAACCCCTTTATTATATCTGTATTCACCATTTTTTTAAAGGGCGGAAGGAGGGAATTGAACCCTCTCTATACGGACCACAACCGTATGTGCTAACCGTTACACAACAACCGCCATTATAATTTAATTTAGAAAAATTTGATATAAAAGTCTTTCCAAAGTCCAAGCTAGAAAAATTACTTCCTAAACTCACAATGGGGAAACCCCCTGAACTTTGCATTCATAATTCTTCTAGAAAAAGTGGATATTTAAGGTTTTCTAAAGCACGCCTTCTTTCAATAATTCTTCCCAAGTCTTTAATCCAAGGCCAACTAGCGCTTCTTTAAATGTAATAATATTTTTTTCATATTTTGAAAAGTCATCAACTGCAATTCTTGGACAACCCAATTCAACAAAACTTTCGACATTATAAAAATTCATAAGCTTATCCGAAGTAACTTCATTCATTGTAATGATAATAACTTCTTTATCCGAATCTTCAAACTTCTTAATTAAAAAATCTAATGAACCAAATTTCTGCCCAACTTTCGATTCAACAATTATTCCAATTTTCTTAGATTTTTTGAATTTCTCAATCGAAACAAATCTTTCCTTCAAAGTCTTTTGTCGGATTTCTTCCATGTCAGTAAATGAATCATTGTAAACATCAACTAAAAAAACTGGTTTTGAAACTGCCAAAGCTGCACCCATTGAGTGAAAATTATTTCCGATGATTACAAAACAATCAACTTCTTTTTCAATAATTTTAAGCCCAGAGAATTCACAACCCACAACATGTCCGGCATATGATGCAACGCCTTTTTTCCCACTAATTATAACCTTATGCCCTTTTTCTTCATAAAAATTAATTATGCTTTCTAGATCTTGTTTATGTTGTATTGCATATGATAAACCGATTGTTTTGAAGTCTTTTAATCCTTCAACAGACTTTTCTAGAAAAGGAGTGAGATCCAATTCATCTTTAACTTCAACATATAAAACAGGAAAATCTACTTTAATGAATTCTGAGTGTCCAAAATGGATAATTAAATCAGCTCCAACATTTTTTGCCTCATCAACAGAGACAGCACAACCTCCCCAACAAGTTTCTCCGGAGAAAATAACCTCAATTCCCAAAGAATCAATATCTTTCAAAATATCGAAAGCATTTTGTTTAATTCCTTCTGGCAATTGAATTAAAACCCGTTTAGGTTTTCGTTCCTTCAATTCTTGCATTAGTTTTTCAGTTTCAAAATTTAGAACCATAAATTCTCTAAAAAAAGTCACTATAAAAGATTTTCGAAAAAGAAATAATTCTAAATAACTTTAAAAGTCAATTTCTCTCTTAATTTTTATGAAAAACAAATATGAATTAATGGCGCCAGCAGGAAACTTTCCAATGTTAGTTGCAGCAGTAAAAGCAGGCGCAGATGCAATCTATTTCGGATTACAAGAATTTTCAATGAGGGCCAATGCAAATAATTTCAAAGTAAGTGAATTAGAGAAGATGAGGGAGGTTTGCAACCAAAGCCCAAGAAGAACAAAATTATATTTAACATTAAATACAATTATTTATGAAGAAGAACTAAAAAAATTAGAGAATTTAATTAAAAAAGTTAAAGGAAAAGTTGATGCAATAATTTGTTGGGATCATTCTGTTATAATGTATTGTAAGAAATATAAAATTCCTTTCTTTATTTCAACTCAAGCGTCAATTTCAAATACAATTGAAGCAAAGTTTTACAAAAAAATTGGAGCAAAAAGAGTTGTGTTGGCAAGAGAATTAAATTTAAAACAAATAAAGGAAATAACAAAAATAATTGAAGTAGAAACTTTTGCTCACGGGGCAATGTGTGTTGCAGTTTCTGGTAGATGTTTTATGTCACAATTCACACATAATAAATCTGCAAATCGGGGAGAATGTTTACAAAATTGCAGAAGAAGTTATGTAATAAAAGATGATTCAAATAAAGAATTAAGAATTGAAAACTCTCGAGTTATGTCTGCAAAAGATTTGTGTTCTTTGCCTTTTATCGAAGAAATGAAAAAAGCAGGAATAAAAAGTTTCAAAATTGAAGGAAGAGGAAGAGATCCAAGATATGTAAGTTATGTTACTAAAAGTTATAGAAAAGCTCTTGATAAAAAATTAAGTAAAGCAGAAATAATCCAAGAGATGAATGAATTAAAAAAAGTTTTTAATCGAGATTTTTCTTCAGGATTTTTTCTTGGGAAACCCGCAAAAAAAGATTTTTCAAAAGTCGAGCACAACAATGCTACAGAGAAAAAAGAGTTTGTAGGAAAAGTTATTCATTATTTTCCAAAAGCAGAAGTTGCAACAATTAAACTTTCTGCAGACATCAAAGTTGGAGATAAAATTGCAGTTATCGGAAAAACAACTGGTATCGAAGAATTTGTAATCAAGTCAATGGAGATAGAAAATAAAAAAGTTAAGATTGCAAAAAAAGGTGGAGAAGTCGGAATTAAAATCCCAAAGATTCGAAAAAATGACGAACTCTACAAAATTATAAAATCTAAATAAAAGAGTTCCTTCTTGCAAAAAATTGAGATAAAATCTCAAAAAAATAAATTAAAAAAATAATAAAAATAAGTGTTTAACAGAGGATTTCGTTTCCTACTCCGTCAACAAAGTAAGGTGTAACAGTTACTCCAGTTGGATCAACTAGTGATGTATTACCTGCAAAATTTAATATTCCTAAAGAAGATGTTACAAGCTCTTCAATATCTCCTGGAACAGTCACAACTTGGGACCATGTACCATCGTCTTGAGGGATTGTAACTTTAACTCCATCAATTGCTTCTCCTCTGGCAGATCTTGTAACAGCCACACTAATCGTTGTAGCAGATAAAACTTGTGCTTGTGAAACAGATAAACCAATTTCTAAACATTGAGATTGATAATCAATAGATTCTGTTCCACCCTTAATAACATCTTGGATAACTACCCAAACAATTCCAATTGCAATAAATACAAGAAGAATGATTATTAAAGTTGTAACAATCGCCGATAAACCTCTTTTCGAGTTTTTTATATTATTCATATTATAACCTCCTTTCATTTGATTTTCAGAATGATTAGAATTTCTTCTTATCACCTTTTAGTAAATAATCACTAATCTTTATAATATTTTTTACTATAAAAAGGTTATTGTTTTGTAGAGGAGAAAAAGAAAATTAACAAATTATTTTTTCTCCGGTTGGAGATAAAAAATAGGGAATTACTTTAGTATTTTCTTTAATTAATTGTTGGGTCGTATCTGGCTCAACAAAGTATAGTGTTTTTGTTTGTAATTGTTCAATTTCTATTGACCTTTCTGTAACGTCTGTTACGACCCCCTCTTTATCAAAAATAATTTTAACCCCTGCAAAGTCTTTTCCTCCAGCATTACGGGCAATAGAAATATTGCAAACTCCATCTTGGTAAATTATGTCATCCCAACAAACAATTTTTGTAACTTCCAAATCAATTTCTAAACATTTCTTTTCATATTCAATGTCTTCAACTCCTTCTGTGATCACTCCTTGAATAACCACCCAAACAATTCCGATTGCAATAAACACCAAAAGTATAATTATTAGGGTCGTAACAATTGCAGAAAGCCCTCTTTTTTTTATTTATAATATTTTCCGAGTTCAATATCCTTGGTTTTTTCTTTCCAAAACTTCAATTCTTTGTTGTAAATGATAAATTTGATTTGTTAAGTCTTCAATTTTGTCTGTCATATCCATTAACCTTTTAGCAAGTTTTCTTTTTTTCTCGTGGGCAGATTCATAACTCGGTGTTTCAGGTTCAGATTCCGAAGAGGTATTTGCTGCATTACTCATTCCTCCAAAAAAACCCATAATTCCGCTTGATTGTGTTTGTGTTGGTTCCGGACTTGAAATTTCCGGCGAGCTTGTTTCAGAATTTGCTAAATTTTCTTTTAAACGATTTAGCTTTTCTTGTTGCTTTTCATAATGCGCACCAAGGTCAACAACTCCGTCTTTTTTCTTAAAGAATTTCATATCTCTTCTACACAAAACTGCTATTTAAATTTTAAGGTGCCTTACAAACATTTTTTAAACAATTATTCGTTAAATTTAACATGGCGAAAACAACTCAAGAACTTCTTGGAGAACCTCTCTCTAAACATAAATTAGTTTATGATTCCGGAACAGAAACTTTGGAACCAGTTTATTTCTTTCTTTTAGATTTAATGAATGATTTTGGTTTGGGCCCACAAAAATTAGTTGACACTTTTGCATCTTCTCCCGGTTCAGGACATTTTGGAGAATTAGGACAAAGACTTTCAGTTATGCAACAACAAGGAACAAAACTCTTAGGAGATATTAATACTGTTCTGAGAAGTGTATTAAATTTATTATATGATTTAAAAGATTTTAGAACAAGGCTTCAAACATATGATGATTTCAATTCAAATGATAAAGACACTTCCCATGCAGCAAGATTAGCATTAAAACAACTTTGGATGGACAAGGTAGATACAGTTCAAAAAGGAAACTCCAGCATCAAAGCAATGGCAATGGGAAGTTCTGGAGCTTTTCAATACCAAACATTAATTGATGCATTCTTAAAAGCCGATACTCCAAAAGATGTTGAAAAAATGGATTTGAATGATCGAGTAAGAAGAATTCTTTACCCTAGAATTCATGAATTTAATTCTTGGATTGAAAGTTCAGAGATTGAATTAAGGAAAAGATATGAAATAGAGAAAACATATCTGAAAAGCCAAGTAAATAGTTTAAATCTTTATTCAAGGTGGGCAAAACCATATTTGATTTCAGCATCACAATTAGAATCAAAAGGTAGTACTGGTAGTGCAGATTTAGTAAAGACTTTCAATACGATTATGTTAGATTTAGCTCTTTTAGGAAAACATTCGGTTAAACCAGAAGATGAAGCTGCAGAGGGAAATTTTCCTCCCAAATTAAAAAAATCAAAAGATGCTACAAGAAGAAAATATCATCCAATAACTTTAATTGAATTTCAATTCAGAGGAATTCCTCAAAGGGTTCAACAACAATCTCATTTTACCTTTGGAGGAAGGGCAGAAATAACATTTAGTTCGTATGCTTTAAATGAGGATGAATTAAATAAAGCATTGGGAGAAATAAAAGAATCAGAACTAGGAGATGTTTTAGCATTAATTAACGGAGCAACAGAGGAAAGCATTGGACAACTTCAAGATGAGATAAACTTCTTTCTAGGAGAGGAAAAAGAAACTTCTGTAGAGAAAAAGAAAAAAGAAAAGAAGAAAGGATCAGGAGAAGTAAATCCTTTTTTGGCATTAGCAGGATACTATAATAAATCAGATTCAAAACCCAAAGAAAAAAAAGAAGAAAAGTCTGACAAAATTGCAAAAGATAATTGGGTTGAAAAAGAATATTTAAGAAAAATTGCAGCAACAAAAGCACAAGAAACTACAGAAAAATTATTTGATATTTATAAGAAATCTCACGGAATGCCAAGTTATAGTTAGTTAAATTTATTTAATTGAATTTTTCCAAAATGCGAAGCGACCGCGTTCAGCGAGCATACTCACAAATTTCTTTGTAGAGAAATTTTTGTCAAGAAAAATTTAATTTATTTAATTGAATTTTTCCAATCTGATTCAAACTTTTTATGATATTTTGTCATTGCTGGAGTAAACTCATTCTTATCAAATTCCACAAGTTCATCAATTAGTTTTCCTTCTTCAATTCTTTTGTCTTCAAAAGCAATTCTTTTGTTCTTTCTAACAAAATACATTATTTTAGAAATTATTCGTGTGATTTCTTTCTTCTCTTCTTCACCCAATTTATTTGCTTCACTCATAAAAATCATATCTTGCGGATTTGGCATAAGCCATTGATGCATTGTTCCAATCCAAGCATAAAAACTTTCAATCATCCGATTAATTAATTGTCTAGAAAATCTTGGACTAATATATCTTGTAGCCAAAGCCATATCTTCAATAAATGAAACAGAATCAACTTCCTCAAAAGTCGAATTAAAATTCAATTCTTTTTTTAAATTATCAAATTCTTCTCTCAACTCTTTCAATAATTTTTCCTTTTCCATATTTCTAAGATAAATTCTGTCTTTAATAGATTTTCGATTTAAATTCATATGAATTAAACTTTTAAACTTTTAAATCTTGATTTTAACATGCCTAAAGAGAAAATTGCTAAGAAAAAAGCTGTTGAAAAAAAGAAAACTACTAGTCCAAAAAAAGATTCTAAATCTTCAGTAAAGGTAAAAGTTATTTCTGAAAAAAAAGAAAAAGTTCATTATAAAGATTTAAGTCCTGCAAATTTAGAAAGAGCATTAATTCCCCAAAGAAGAGATGTTTCTCTAAACCAAGCTGCAATTATTGAAGAAAATTCTCAGATGATTTCATTAGAACAAAGTGTTGAAAATGTTCCATTATCAATTCCCTCTCAAGGAGAAGATTTCAAATATCTTGGAACTGCAGAGCAGGGAGAAGTAAAATATCTTTCTGACAATTCTCCAACTGGCCCAAAAAGAATAGATCTAGAAACCTTGGGAAGAGAAAAAGAAAAAATAAGAAATGCCGCGTTTATTCATTCAGAAAGTTTTGGGGAACAAGTTGGAGTGGGAACATATCTTCCTCCTGAAAGAGTAGAGAAAGAAAATTTAGGAAAAGAAGAATTCAAAAGAGAATTTGGTGAAGTAAAAAGAATGGACTATGAACCAGTACATTAATAAATTAAATTAACTTAATACTAGCGAGGTGAAAATGGCAGACTATACAATCGAAAATATTTATCAGGGAGGTTATTCAGATTTTTCTTCTCCCACAAAATTATCTGAAGCAGGAGCCTTAGGAATGACGACTGATCCAAGGACAGCAAACATTGTAAAAGATGCAAGTTCAAAAATTGCCTCTGGTGCAAAGCACATGGAATTAGTTTTAGTTAGTCCGCAAGTAGTTGATGCAATTCCTAAACAACAATTAGCAGAGGCAAGAAGATTAGGAGAATTAACCGGAGTGGAATTTTCAGTTCATGGCCCAGTAATCGATACAACAGGAGTAGATCAAAGGGCAGGTTTTTCAGAATTAAATCGTGAAGCATCTGAAAGAAGAATAATTGACACTCTTGAAAGAAGTCATGAAATAAGCCCAACAGGAAAAATTCCAGTAGTATTTCATTCAGGAGAAGGAATTCCAGGATCAGATTGGAAAACTCTTGGTCATGGAGAAGAGGAAAGACAAGCTCAAAAATTAATTGTAATCTCTAGAGATTCTGGAAAGATGATTCCAATTGAAGAAGAAAGGAAGTTTTATCCTGGACAAAAAGAAATAGTGGAAGACATAATGACTCCGGAACAAGGATTAAAATCAATGAATGCTACAGAGTGGTCAAATTCTTTGGCCCAGGTTGAATTTCAAAGAGAAAATGCAGAGAGAATTTTAGAAGATGTTCACCCAATTTTCCAAGGAGTTTTTATGGACATTATGGCAGGAAAAAAAGATCCCTCTACATTAAATGTTGATGAACAGCATCAATTAAATAAGATTTATTCTGCTGGAGAATACACTCATCAAGCAGATTTGTCCATTAGAGGATTATTTGATAAAGCATATAAAAATTGTAAAGATGAAAAAGATAAAGAGATTTTATCTAAACTTTCTGAGAACTATGGAAAAGATTTGGGTATTCGAAAGGATGGGAAAAGAGAAATAAAATCAATAAGTCCAACAGTTCAATCCTCCGCAATGATTAATCTTCTTCAAGGATTAAGTCAATTAACTCCAGAATTATATGTTCCAATTGAAGAATTTGCCGTTGAACAATCTTCTAAAACTTTTGGGAATGCTGCTCTAGCTGCATACCAAAAATATGGAGATAAGTCTCCTTTGGTTACAATTGAAAATCCTCCTGCTGGTTTTGGTTTGAGTACTGCCAAAGATTTGAAGGATTTAGTTGTTGCTTCAAGAAATCATTTTGTAGAGAAAGCAGTAGAAGAAGGAATTTCAAAAAAAGAAGCAGAAAAACAATCAGAAAAATTAATTGCAGCAACGTGGGATTTAGGACACATTAACATGCTTCGAGGAAAAGGATTTACCGAAGAAGATATAATTAAGGAAACAGAAACAATCGCTCCTTTTGTAAATCATGTTCATTTATCAGATAATTTTGGAATGGAACATACTGAACTTCCAATGGGAATGGGGAATGTTCCAATGAAAGAAATGATGGAAAAATTAGGTCAAAAAGGGTTTGAAGCAAAAAAGATTATCGAAGCAGGAAACTGGTGGCAACATTTTCAGAGTTCTCCTTTTCAAGAAACTTTAGAAGAGATGGGTTCTACAATGTATTCAACAGGAACTGGTCCATACTGGAGCCAAGCACCAGGATTACATCAAAATTATGCAGGAGGATTTGGAAATATGCTTCCCCAAACTCATTACGGATTATTTGGTGCGGGTTTTTCTCAACTTCCAACAGAATTAGGCGGATCAGCCGGAGCAACCGGGGGAAGAATGAGTGGAAGGGGAATGGAATAATTCCACTAAACTTAAAAAGTAGAAATTCATAGTAGTAAAAAGAAAGATGGTGACAAAGAAGAAAATAACAAAAAAGAAATCTAAGGTGGCTATGCCAAAATCTAAATCTAAAAAGAAAATTACAAAAAAGCCTTCTAAAGAAAAAAGAACTTTCGCCGAGGAGAAAAAGATTTTTCCAACTTTAAAATTAAAAACTGAAAGAGATATTGCAATGGACTTTGCAGTTAAGGTAACAAAGAAATTTAATAAAATTATAAAATCCGTTGTACTTTTTGGTTCTGAGGTTAAACAAGAACAAGTTGTGGGTTCAGATATAGATATAGTAATTGTTATTGACGATGCAACAATTGTTTGGGACCAAGAATTAATTGCTTGGTATCGTGAAGAATTAGATAAAATTTTAAGAACAAATCCTTATGCAAAAGATCTCCACATTAATACTGTAAAATTAACAACCTGGTGGGAAGATTTATTGAGAGGAGATCCAGTTATAATTAATATTATTCGATATGGAGAAGCAATGATTGACATGGCAGGATTCTTTGATCCAATTAAAGCACTATTGGTTAAAGGAAAAATTAAAGCAACTCCTGAAGCAATTTACGCTGCCCTTCAAAGAGCTCCAGCACATATTGCTCGAAGTAAATCTGCAGAACTTTCTTCTGTAGAAGGATTATATTGGTCAATGGTAGATTCTGCTCATGCAGCTTTAATTGCAGCAAATAGATTACCTCCAAGTCCAGAGCATGTGGCGGGAGATTTAATTGAACTATTTGTTTCAAGAGGAATTTTAAAATCAAAATATGTGGATTGGTACAAAGAAATTTTAATTTTACATAAAAGAATAAATCATGGGAAAGTTCATGATTTAAGAGGAATTCAAATTGATAAACTTCAAGATCAAGCTGAAGAATTCTTAGAACAAATGGCTAAGATTGTTAATCAACTCGTTAGATAATTCTGCCCTAGAATTCAGTGGCAAGGGGTACACCGAGTGGGGAATTAATTGTTAAAAAAAATTTATTGGCATATTGCCAATAAAAAGAAAATAAATAAAAAAATAAAAATAATTTTACTCTAAAAGAGTTCTTGCAAGTCCGCCCATTGATCGTTTTCTAGAAGCTTCAACTGCTGCAGATCTTCCTGCTTCGTGAAGTCCAAATTGTTCAACTTTGTCCATTGCTTCAACAAGTGGAGCATAACGATCCCTAGTTTTTGTTGCCGCAACTACTTGTTCTTGAGTAATTAGCTTGCTTTTTGGGTTTCCTTCTGCAAATTGAATAACTCCCATTGCTTCATCGTACTTTGCAGTAATTTTTGCAATAGTTGTTGTTTCATCTGAAAAAACTGCTTCAATTCTTTCTTTTTCTTCTGGTTCAAGGCCTTTAAGGACTCCACCATATTGTGCTAAAAATTCTGAAGGAGTTGTTTTTCCTCTTTGCTCTACAAATTGTCCAGCATAGGTTCCAATTGCAGTTTTGATACCTTCTTGCGAAGCATAAGCTCCGGAAATAAACCCTTGAGCTTCTTCTCCAAGATGTAAACCATTTTTTGCTAAAACGTCAAGAGCTCCAGTAACATATTTCGCACCATCTTGCGAGCTAGCAAGTTTTGCTGCAATCATACCATACTTATAGTCTGTTGTAGGGGTTTCTTGTGTTTGTGTTTTTTTTGCCATATTTTATTTTTAACCTCCTTTCATTTTTATCTGAAAGTATATTATTTCTAGCAGTTTAAAGTATATAAAGGTTTCTATCTGTTGCCCCATGCAAGAAGTAACAAAATAAATTCATTTAGCATAGAAATTTTACTTAGTTAATATTCTAAAATTTACCGAATAGACTTATTCCTTTTTAGGCTCTTGCTTGCGAGAGTCATCCTTTTTAGGATTAGCAGGTTTCTTTTCAACAACCTTTTTTGCTTTAGATAAATCTTCAGATAAGATTTTAATCTTACAAGGCAATTTTGGTTTAACTTGTTTAATCACATTTCTTGCATGCATAGACGCTTTTGCGTTTGCAGTAGCAATAACAAAAATTCTTCCATCTTTTTTAATAATTGCAGCTTTTCCTGCAGCCTTACCATAAGACAATTGCATTCCAGTCTGCATACGATCTGCTCCTGCACCAGTAATCATTTTATTTTCTCTTTGAATATGGTGTGGAAATGGGATTACTCTAAATAAATATTGATCATTTAATTCCTTGTAAAGTTGTTTATTGATATACTGTCTGCAAGCTTCAAATGCATTATGTCTAATTTGAACTTTTTCAGTAGAAATAATTGTTAAAACATGTTGCAATTTTCCTTCTTTGAAAAGTTTGCCACTTCCCATTGTGAATTTTACAATCTTTTGTGCAGGAACCATTTTAATAAAAGATTTTTGTCTTTTCTTACTTGTTCTAGTATATGGAGTAACTTTCCTTTTAGAATACGCGCTTGCTTTTCTTAAACTTGCCATTTATTTTACCTCAACTTCTGTTGTAACAGCTTGACCTGGCAATCCTCTTTCGAAAATTGCTCGGATAACACCCTTGTTTCCATGTGCTCCTGATACTTTTCCTTTAATTTCTCTTCCAGCAGGGGATTTCCAAACTACTTCTTTTCCAACAAATTTTTCAGCAGCTTCTCGAGTGTCGGTTCCGTCTATCGCAATAAGAAAATGCTTCTCTGTAATAGTTTTTCTTCCACGTCTAAATTGCACTACTTTTCCCTTTACCATAATAGTTTAAGACGAAATTTAGTTTATAAAAGTTACTATGAGAAATTTAGGGGTTTTAGAAAAATATTAAAATGAATTAACTCTTTTTAGTTAGGATTCTGAACGCCTAGGAGGGCAAAGAGAAAGAACAAAGTTGCAAGCGCTGCAATTGATCCAAGTGAATAAAATAGTTTTTTATTTTTATTCTTTTTCCCAATTACAAAAAACACGATTGACAAAATTGCTGATATGTATATTGGATATAAAATAAATATTGATTCAATTCCCATAGATTATTTATGTTTTTTTGGTTTATAAATCATTTCTTTCTAAAACATAAATTTCTCGACCAACAACTTGTCCTTGCCTGAATTCAGCAATTGGAAATCCCTTAACTAAAGAATAACCTGTTTCTTCCAAAATTCTTTCAATGTTACAATGCATTCTCTTTTTATAATGTTTAATTAACGGAGAAGTAAAAACAATTCTTCCTTCAATATCTCTTTTCAAATTATTAATCACCTTAATCATTAACCATTCAAATTCTCTTAGAGTTTTTTTCGCATTAGCTTTAGTTGGCATTTTCTTTAAAGTTTCACCCAGATCCGGCTCAGAAACCATTGCTTGAACTTTTGAAATTTTAACTCGGGTAGAATCAAAGTTAATCAAATCATAATCTGTTTTACTAAATCCTGCAAATTCTAAGTTTTGATGTGCGCCATCAACTGCAGGCTTATCTTTTTCAACTCCAATAACTTTTATTCCTTGAATTAATGCTTCTTGCAAAATTCCTCCAATTCCCGAAAAGGCATCGAGCATTTTTTCACCTGGTTTAACCAAAGATAAATTAATCATAATCTTGGAAAGTCTTGGAGAAATAGATAAGGATTCTCTTCTAACCGGTTTATTCATGTCTCGATTTTCAATTGCGTCATAATCGCTTTTTTGAGTAATTTTTCCAAAATAACTAATGTCTTCTTCATCAAAAACAAAATATTCTAAATCAATATTTCTTCCAGAAGAACTAACCAAAACTTTTTCTCCAGATTGCAAAACCATTTCAGATTTAATTTGTTTTTGAGTGACTTTTAATTTTTCCTTTCTAAATCGCTTTTTTAAATAAGACTCTACCTCCCTTTCTTCTTTTGAAAAATCCCAAAGTAAATAATTAAATTTATTTTCTGTTCCAAGATAAATTTCTTCTTTTTCAATATTTTCAATTAATTCGTCTCCTTGACCCGAAGCAATAACTTCTCCAATTGAGATTACTCCTCCAAAGTTCTCAATAATGTTTTGAATCGGTTTTTCCAAATCAATAAATAACGCGTTATCTTTGATTGAATAATCAAGGATCTTATTTTCTTCCCTTGTAAAATAAGCTTTAATCTCTTCTAGAGATAATTCTGGATTTCTTCCTAAAATAAACAAATATTTCATAATAATAAGAGAATAAATTCTTTTTTAAAACTTACATCAAAATTTCAAAATCTCCAAGTTCCTTTTCTAAGGCTGCAAAAACTTTTGGATTGATTTTAACATTGAGTTTTTGCTTCTGATTTTCTAAAGCTTCAGTTAATTCTGACATTTTTGAAGGAACAACCTTGTTTGTGATTTTGCTAATTTTCTGTCCTTGAACTAAAAATGCTTGTGAATCACAATTAATTAGCTCTGCAACATTCTTTCCATACTGAATCATCATTTTCCCCTTATCAAATGCAGCTAAATCACATCTTTGAGAATATTCAATTAAGTCATTGATTAAAATTGAAGCTTCTTTTCTCGCTTCATTAACTTTGTGGGCTTTTAATTTTCCTTTCTTGAACTCTGTCCTTGCTGTAACAACATTTCTTAAAATCTTCAAATGATTATCTGCAAATTTTCCTTTTTTAACAAAGTTAGTTTCAAATTCTAAAATTATTTTTTCCTGGGATTTGTTGCCAATAATTGCCTTCAATAGACCAAATACATCTTTGTAAATTTGTTCAATTGTTTTTTCCTGTACTCTCTTATCAATTTGTTCCCGAAGATCTTTTAATCTAACTAAATATTCTTCTGTGTTCTTAACCAATTTATCAACTAAAGCTCCTTTTACTTCCTTAACTTTTTCATGTTCAAAATCTTTGTAGATTTGAACAATTTCCTGTAAGATATTAATATATTTTTTTTCAAGCATTTTTTCTTTTTCATAAAATACTTTTGTCATATCTCCCACAACTTGTTTTGGTGTTGGAGGAGGATTTCCATAAAGCATAAGTAAGGCTTGACTTGGAGTTAGAACACTCCAATAGATATCATGAATTACAATATCCAATAATGCTTTTTTTGCTCGTTTAACAGTATTATCTCCCATAGACATAAACATGTCAATTGCTTCTGGAGAGGGTTTTAGCTTTCCCATTCGAAGTAAAGCTTTCCAAGGTAAGAATGTCCCTCGATCATATAATGGTACTCCATCTCGTATAAAGGTAAACATAACTGGATGGGCGTCCTTAACACTTTCCCAGAAATCAGTTAATAAATATGGTTGAACATTCAAAACATTTTTTTTCATTCCCGCCATTGCATTTGCTTCAGAAATATATTGAAAGATGATATTTCGCAATCTTTCCTTTAGTTCTAATCTCGGCATTTTCTTAACATCGGTATCATTAATAATTACAAAAACATCCACATCTGATTCCTTATTCATATCTCCGCGAACCAAACTCCCCGCAATAACATAACTTACAACATATTTCTCAAATTTTTGCAAAACTAAAGATTTGTGAATTGACGCAACTCGCAACTTATCTAAGAATCCCGTATCATAAAGAGGAAAAGACATACCAATTGAATTAACAATATCAAATTTACTATCCATGCAAGCTTCCCAAATGTCTACAGGAGTTTTTATTTGTAACCAAACTTTCTCTTGTAACTTTTCAAGTTCTTTAACTAAAACTTCTCTAATCTTTGGAGTTTCTTTTAATTTTTCTTCAGGAATAATCATGTAAAGTTGTAAAAGTTTTTCTGCTTCTTTTGGAATTTCTTCTTCTTCAACAAAAAGGGGCATCGCTTGCGGAGGCAAAATTGTTAGCGCTTTTGTGTAAGGATATTTTTTCACAATAAAATTTTTTAATTTTTCAAGTTCTTTTTTTGTTTTGTCCATCTTCTTTTGATCTGGAGCAACATTTGGAAGAATTTTTTCTTTAGAAGTATATTTTAAATCCATTCCTGGAATTTCAGAAGGAGTTTTGTTTTCAGTCATAGTAATA
This sequence comes from archaeon, assembly GCA_018651925.1. Taxonomy (GTDB): domain Archaea; phylum Nanobdellota; class Nanobdellia; order Pacearchaeales; family GW2011-AR1; genus JABIDC01. Next base: position 102,369 of record JABIDC010000004.1, read on the forward strand.
AAATGAAAATGTTATTTATAAAAGTTTTCTTGAAATAAAATTTAATTCAAAAATTCCGCCCAAAACCTATATAAATGCAAATTATTTAAAATTGTCATGGCAAAGGCAAAGATTAGATTAAAAAAACATAAACATCGAGCAATGATTAGACGTTTGAAGGGTGGGAAAAAACCAATGAGCGAAGAACAAAAGCTAATCCGAAAGAATGCTCGTGAAGCCCAAAGTGCAGCAGCAAAAGCAGAAAATGCTAAGAAAGCAGCAAAAACAGTAACAAAGACCGTTAATGTAGTTAAGAAGGAATAATATTTTTAGTTTTCAATAAATCAAGTTAATACTTAGCTTTTGCTTTAAAATAAATATGCGCAGACCGGGAATCGAACCCGGCTCACCGCGTTGGCAACGCGATATTCTACCGATAAACTACCCACGCCTAAGAGATTAAGAAATTCTTTATTTATTAAATTTATTGAAAAGAAATAAAAAGAAATATTTGCTTGTTCAGTTAATGAAAGTAACAAAAAAAGAGATTATTGCTGCTTTTGAAAAATATAATCTTGAGGAAGCCAAGTCAATAAAGATAATTCCTGGAGGAATGGTTAATTATAATTATGAAATTAAATCTGTAAAAGGAGTTTTTGTATTAAGAGTTATGGGAAAAAAAGTAAGCAAGACTCAGTTGAATTTTGAATTTAAACTTTTAGAGAGCCTACACAAAAAGAAATTTCCTTATAAAATTCCTCTCCCAATAAAAAATAAAAAAGGAAATTATTTAACAAAAATTTCTAATCATAAATGTTGGATTTATGAAAAAATAGAAGGAAATCAAATAAAAGAATATGATAATAAAAATCTAAAAGAAATAATAAAAGCATTAGCAACATATCATAAATATGTTAAGAAATTAAAAATAAAAAACAATCAAAAGATAGAAAGTCTGGAATCTTTGTCTAGAAAATATTCTATTATGAGAAAAATTGTCCCAAAAAATAAAAAAGATAAAATAATGTTAGAAAATATTGGATTATTTTTAGAATTTTTTGAAATATTAAAAGATATTAAATTTAATTCTAATGTTCTTCCAGTTCATTTTGATTTTCATAAAGATAATTTGCTTTTTAATAAAAATCAACTTGGAGGGATTCTCGATTTTGAAAGAAGTTTTAATGCTCCAAGAATTTTAGATATAGCCCACATTATAAAATGTTCATATTTTAGTGGAGAAAAGAAATTTATGAAAAGAGCTAATTTTATTATAAATGAATATTGTAATATAAATCCCTTAACAAAAAAAGAAAGGCAATTAATTTTACCAATTTTAGCAAAAGATAATTTATGGATGTTTGAAAAATTTTATCATTCAAGAGACGATTGTAAGGCAGGAGAAAAAGGGTGTATTGATTGTTTAAATTGGATTATTGATGTGCAAAAAAATGTTTTAAGAGAACTAAAAAAACTAAACGATTAATCTTCCTCAAAAACTCCATCCAAAACCGATTTCTGCATTTCTGACCTAAAACATTCTTCGCAAACCATTGTTCCAGTTTTCTTGCTTTCTTTAAATCTTAAAGGATCTTTCAAATTATTGCACCTTCCACAAGTTTTCAAACAATCATTACAATAAATTCTTCCTGTAAGCGGATCCTTCCGAGTATGGTCTTTACACATAACTTTCCCACATCCAAAACATCGAACAGCACATTCAAAACAAATGCTTTTATTACAATGTTCACAAACAGTTTTAACACATTTTTCACAATATTCTTTATTACAAGCTTCACAATAATAATGGCAATTTTTACAAGAGATATGTCCTGTTGAACATAAGTGAATTTCTTTTGTAGGCAAGCCGCAAGTTTCACAAATTATCTCTTTCAAGTCTTCAGTCAATGGATCATAAGAAACTTCAAAAATTCTTTTGGTAAATTCATTCTTGATTGTAGCATTATATGTAAATAAAGGATAATAGATTAAAGTTGTATTAAACAATTTATTATTTACATTCAAAGCATGCCTTTGTTTCTCAATTGTCAATTCCCGGGTTTTATCTCCTTCCGAAGATTCCAAACTCATTTTCTCTCGAATAGAATTAACCAATTTCTCTTGTCTTTCGATTTTTTCAGAGTCATTTTCATGCATTAATCCCACCAACTTATTTTTTGATCGATCAAGTTTTTCTTGATGCTCATTTGTTGCATGGGAGAAATGAGAATTAATTCTTTCATTTTCTTTTTCTAATTTCTTTTCAAGTTCAATCGCGATTTTCTGAATCTCTGGATCAACTAATTTCTTTAATTCTTCTTTAGCCAAGAAGTAAGGTTCTTTCATATCTGGAATTGTAACTTCAGATTTATTTCCCTCAACAACAGGATAATCAGATAAATCTCCATTAGTAACTTTTCCTTCATGGACAAAAATATTATTAATTATTTTTTCTTTTTCATTCAAGTATTGTAAGCTAGTATGGAATGTAAATCTAAAAAAGAAATTATGTTTTTTTATTTTAGATAAATCCTTGAGTTCAGCATTAGCAAATTTAACATTTTTCAAAAAATCTTTTGGCTTTTCATCTTTAAAGTCAATTTTAACCAAAGTGGTTTGCCCAGAATTTTCTAGATAAGAAGAAATCGCTTTCACAATATAAGAATTTTTATCAACTAGTTCAGTTCCATCAATAAAATTTGAACTTTGGAAAACAAACCGATAGGGAGAAGCTTTTCCATAAAATTTTTCAAAAGATTCCAAGACTCCAGAGATTTCTAAGACATTATTTGCAAAATTAACCTTTGCTCCAAGGTTTTCAAAAAACTTTTGAATGAAATTTGATAATTGATTTTCCATTTGTTCGATTCACTTCTTCACTAGCGGACAAACTAGGAATTCGTTTTTGAATTTCTTGCCTCCGGTGGGAAATCTCCTATTTTCCATAAAAATTTAATCAAATTTGGATATATAAGGATTATTAGGGTAAAGAGTTATTTTTCATCCAACAGTTCGGAACTAGCTTCCTTGCTTTCTTCATAACCTTTCATTCCATCTTGAACAATCTTTGATATTTCATCAATTCCTCTTGCAAAAACATCTAAATTATTTCTTGATTCAATAAAAGTATTAAGTAAATGTTCTTCGATTTTCGTAGATCCTGTTTTTCCTTCTGAATCAAGTCCAAGATTAAATAAAATAATTGGCAATTCTCCAATAACAAGTCCTACACAACACATCTTATTAATTATCAAATCCACAACATATTCTTCCATTGTATCTTTTGTAGCCAACGAATAAATTTGCATATCATGTTCCTGCCCCAAACGATCAACTCGCCCAATTCTCTGTTCAACGCTCATTGGATTCCAAGGCAAATCATAATTAATCAAAACATGGCAAAATTGCAAATTAATTCCTTCAGCTCCAGCATCAGTACAAATCAAAACTTGAGAATCATTTCTAAACTCAGTAATCCTCTCGGTTTTTTCTTCACGAGTCAAACCTCCTTTGAAAGTTGTAACTTTCAATCCAAGAGGAATCAACTGCTCTGACATATATTCTGCAGTTGTTGGATGTTTAGTGTAAATCAAAATTTTCTCATGAGGATTTCCTGCCAAATGAGAGTTCACAATCTTAAGCAATTCTTCCATCTTAGAATCTTTCTTTAATTCTTTGTAATCTTCTAAAATTTCTTCTGCAAATTCCCGAGTAGTTTCATGATACTTTTCATTCTCTTTAATTTTAGTCAAAGATTCAATAGCAGATTTCACAGAAGAAGTTACTTTTGGTAAAAGAGCAAAAACAATCAATCTACCATTAATTTCTGAACCAGAAGCTCTAAAATATTGCTCTTTCAATAGTTCTGTAATCTTTTCATAAATCTTCTTCTCCTGAGGAGTTTGTGTAACTGAAATGACCTTAGGAACTCTTTTCTTGTAAGTAATTCCTGTTTCAGACCTTTTTCTCCTAACCATAACTTCAGATAATTTTGCCTTCAATTCAATTGGATTCAAAGGGTATCTTTTATTTCCTCCATTCAAAAAGTTCTTTCGAAATTCTTTCATAGTTCCCAAATGTCCTTTCTTAAGCAAATGTAATAAATTATACAACTCTAGCAAATCATTCTGAAAAGGAGTCGCAGTCAAAAGCAAAAATCTTTTTTTCTGCAATTTATCTACAAACTTCCAACGAATTGTATTTCTCTCTTTTAATTTATGTGCTTCATCAATCATTAAAATGTCCCAGGAGATGTCAAATGCTCCTTGGTGGCGAAATCTCCCTGTTTCTCTGTTAAGAATCTTCACCCTATCAATAGAAGCAATGGCTAAAGTTGCATTTTCCCAATCTTCTTCTTTTTCAATAATCTTAAAATCAAGTTCGAACTTTTCTTTCATTTCCTGAACCCACTGATCAACTAATGAAGGCGGAGTTAAAATCAAAACTCGCTTTGCAAATCCTCGAACAAGACATTCTTTTACAACTAACGCCGAAGTAATTGTTTTTCCAAGACCAACTTCATCCGCCAAAAGTGCTGAACCATTCAAGTCCCTCAAAATCTCCAAAGCTCCATCAATCTGATAAGGTAATTTATAGGCTAAATTTTTAGAAATTAAATCATATCCTAAAAGCTCATTTATCTCCGTATCGTTATTAATATCTTCTGCCTCAATTTTCAAAGAAAGTAATTCTGAAGATTCAAATTCTTTTTTCTCTAACTTCTCAAAGAAAGACAAGTCTTCATTTGAAAAAGATTCATTAATTAAAATACCCGGGTTTGTTTTATTTTCCTCTTCCATTTTATTAAAATTTCTATTTATTAGGATTGTTGAGAATAAATTTATCTTTTCTAAATTTTTTCTCTTCCATTTTTTATCACGCAGAATTTCAAAATAACTCTTCATTTTTAAGAATTTGTATGGCTTTAATTTATAACTATCATTAAGTAATAACATATAGAAAGATTTTTAAGTGGATTTTTGCAAATTAATTTATGGTCGAAGAAAAATTTAATGATTATTTGGAAGAGTATGTCCCATTAGATGTATTACCCGAGTTGCCAGACCAATGTTTTCGCGCAAGTATTGATTTTAGTTGGAAACAATATTCTTTTTGTGCATATCCTGGTCCAGAAGTTGTAGATGAAGGAGGAAGACAAGAACATTTGCCTTACCATTGCCATGTTGAGATTAGGGGCAAAACTCATTATAAAATAGGATTTGATGGGATAAATTTTGTTGAATTGGGGGGAAAAAAAGTTCCCAAAGGGTTAAAGAAATATTTAACAAAAAACCAAGAGGAAATTCAAAGGAGAGTTGAAGAAACTTTTCATCTTGGGAGATGGGAAAGGGAAGCAAGTTAAAAGAAAAAGTTTATAATTTATTTTTCCTTACATATATTAGGTGAAAAAATGAATTCAAAATTTATACTATCGGTTTTTTTATTTATCTTAATATTTAACCTGGTTTCTTCAGAAGATTATTATGGAGATTTAGAGATTAAAATAGATAAAATAGGATTTACAACAATCGAAGGAATCACAAATTATCAAGGTTTAATTGTGGAAGATTCAGAAGAATTTGTTTCAAAGGAAAATGGTTTTTGGTTACTGAACATCACAACAAAAGAAGTTTTCTCAGAATATGTTTACAAAGTGACTCTTCCAAAAAAATCTTCAATAAATTATATTAAATCAAAAGGCAAATTTAGAATTGAAGGAAATGGAGATGAATTTGAAATAATTGGAGTTGCAGATAATGAGCCTTTTGAAATAATTATTCAATATCAAGTTGAAAAACCTCAGGGGATAGATTGGAAATTATTTTTCTCTCTTTTAGTTTTGTTAATTATAATTATTTCACTAGAATTAAAATTTAGAAAGAATATTTGGAAAAAAAGAAACAGCGCCGCGCGGCGTACCCCAAAGCACGGAATGCCGGGGCAAAAAAATAAATTAAAAACTTCTTCATTAAAATATGATTTAAGTAAATTAATTGATCGCCAAAAGAAAATAATGAAATATTTAATTGAAAAAAATAAGCCAGTAACTCAAAGCAAGATTTCAAAAGAACTAAATATTCCCAAGGCTTCTGTTTCAAGAAATATTGTTTCTTTAGAATTGAAAGGATTTGTAGAAAAAGAAAATGTCGGAGTTTCTACAATAATTCGATTAAAAAAATAAAATTAATTTCTTTTTCTTTGTTCTGCTTTAGTCTTTTTTCTTCAGAAAAAGGCCATTGAGGAAGAAATGAGTGGAACTCATTTGTTCCACTATGTTCCGGCTAATTCTTATAAATTGTTCCAAATAGAGATTATCATAAAAAAGCGATTTAATCGTTTAATATAGAATCACAAGGAGGTAAAAAAATGAATACAAAAAAAACAATGAGTATAATGGTGTTTGGATTAATGATGTTATCAGTTATTCCATTCGCAATTGCACAAGAAATAGAAATTGATCAAGCTACTCAAGCAGAAATTCGTTCAATGACAAGTTCGCACGGAGCAGAAGTAAGATTATTACAATTAGAAATATCTCTTACAAAAAACATTTTGAAAGGCGAAGCAGTGATAGAATATTTGAATGATCTTGGAGAAGACACAGATTCTCTTCAGGAAGTTTTAGATAAAATAATTGCTTTAAGGGAAGAAGTTCAAAATGCTGATTCCGAAGCAGAAGATGCAGTTGAACAATTTGTTGCATTTAAACAAGAAGCTAAAGATTTAATTATAGAATTCCGAGAAGCAAGAACAGATATTCACGAAATTTTAACTGAAGAACAATTAGCAGAACTAAGGCAAATTTTCAATGGAATCAATCAAGAGTCAAATAATGAACTTAAACAAATTCGAGAGAAAATAATGACTGGTGCTAGAATGCATAATGCTGCAAGATTTAGAAAAGTTCCAGGTGTCCTAGGGGGGAACCAAGAACAAGTTTTAAATCAACTTGAAAATGGAGACATGAATCTTTCTCAAGTGAGAACTCAAATGAGATTACAGATTCAAAACATGTCTGATGAAGAAAAAGAAGGGGCATTTGTTAGAGCAAGAGAAGAGAACACAAAAAGGAATGTTTTTGCAATAAATGCAGAAAAGAGAGCAAGAGAGTTTTATCGAAACCGAATGGGAAATTACACAAACGGCATGAATAATTATTATGGTGGAAATGGACCGAACGGCAGCAATGCAAAATAAACAAATTTATTTTTATTTTTATTTTTTTATTTTCGAAAAAACTTATAAAACCAAGTTTCTTCTAATTTTTGAAAGGAGGGATTATGGAAAAAACAAAACAAAGCTGGATGATTGCAGGAATTGTTGTGGTGATATTGGTTTTAGCATTAATTATTTTTCTTCCTTCAAATAAATCTGACAATGAATCTAATTTAGAGGATGAAATAAGTCAAGGATTAATTGATGGAGATTCAAATATTGATGTCGGAGAAATAACAATCCCAGAAAATTTACAAACAAACGATATAACAATTGAAGTGGAAGAAGACTTAATTGATGAAAACTCAGATGTTGAAATCGGAGAATTATTTGAATTCTAATTTTCGCCGCTCGGCGTACCCCAAATAATTGATTTTTGGGGCATATTTTTATTTTATTAATTTTATTATAAAAGATTTGAAGCAGGAGATTCTGCCAAAAAAGTAAATGACCTCGGCAGAGGTTCTTGCACCGGGAGCGTAGTGAGGCAGTGTCCCACGCACAAACATAAAACCAGTGAGATTCTGCTAAAAAAAGACTATGATCCCACGCAGAATCGAACTGCGATCGTCTCGGTGTAAACGAGATGTCTTAACCATTGGACAATGGGATCATATAAAAAATATTAATCATTTCTAATTAAAAAGCTTTCTATTAACCAAGAAGTTTTTAAATTAATTAATCTAAATAAACCTAGGTGATAATATGATTTACTTCCCAATATTCGGCGCTTTGTCCTTGGCAACAGGAACTCTTTTAGAAAAAGTAATTTTAACTAAAAAGAATATCTCTGCAAAAGCATTTCAATCTGCGAGCTTTATTGGAATAGTTATCATCATGTTGCCTTTTTTAGCCTTCTTTTGGAAATTAACGCCAGAGGCAACAACCACAAAAAATATTTTAATTTTCTTTTTAGTTGTAGCTTTTTCTCTTCTCGCAAACTATTTCGCTTTCTCAGCCTTAAAGTCTGGAAAACTGAGTAAGATAGAACCTGCAAAAATGACCGAACCCCTTTTTGTAGTTTTAATCGCATTAATTTTTAGTTATTTAATTGATAGTAATATGTATGAAAGAAATTTTCAAATGGTAATTCCTGCAATCATTGCGGGCTTTGCAATAGTTTTCTCTCATGTAAAAAAACACCATTTAAAATTCAATAAATGTTTCAGTTTTGCACTTATCGGAAGTTTTTTCTTTGCCCTAGAATTAGTTATTTCAAGATTAATTTTAGATTTCTATTCTCCAATATCATTTTATTTCTTAAGGTGTTTGGCAGTGGCAGTTGGAAGTCTTTTCATTTTTCGACCAAACTTCTCGAGCTTCGATAAAAAATCTAATGTTTTAATTCTTCTTACTGCAGCAATTTGGGTAATCTACCGAATTATTGTTTATTATGGATATACTACCCTTGGAATTGTCGAAACAACTTTGATTATAATGTTGGGACCAATATTCATTTATCTTTTTGCTTGGAAATTCTTAAAAGAAAAAATAAGTAAGAGAAATATTATTGCTTCCATTGTAATTCTTGCAAGTGTTTTGTATGGAATTTTTGCTTGAAGAATAACTTTATAATATTTAATTTCTAAATAATATTATGAATGAAAAACCCCACGAAATAACTCTTAATTTTATTAAAGATATTCAAACAAGGGAAAAAAGAACTGCTGAATTTTTAGGAGAAAAAATAATCATCAATAAAAATGTTTTTCCCGTAGATTCTCCATTTTCTTATTCTTCAAAAATGACTGCAAAAAGAATTCCTAAAGATTCAGGAATTGTTTTAGATGTTGGAACTGGAACTGGAGTTCAAGCAATTATTGCAGCCAAAAAAGGTGCAAAAAAAGTTATTGCAATAGATATAGATAATAATTCTTTAGAGAATGCAAGAGAAAATGTCCAACTCCATGGATTTGAGGAAATTATTGAAATAAGACAAAGCAATCTATTTGAGAATATAAAAAAAGAAGAAAAATTTGATTTAATAATTTCCCAATTACCTTTTGCAGATATAAACTATGAGAATAAGGTAGGCCATTTTCTTTTTGATGCAGATTTTAAATTACATGATTCTTTTCTTAGGGATGCGAAATTACATCTTAATGTGGAGGGTAAAATTCTTATTCCAAGTGGAGAAGTTGCAAATGAAGAAAAGCTTAAAGAATTAATTGATAAATATAATTACTCTATTTTGAAGGTTGAGGAAGAGTTATTTGAGGGGTTAAAGTGGAAAGTATATTTTCTTAGTTCAATTTAAATTAAATAATAATTAAAAAGAAAAAAGGAGAGTATTGAATTTCTTACAATCACCTCTCTCCAAAGTCAACCGAAGTTGGCTTGTCTCAAAAAGGTTAGAGTTAGTAACCGAAGTCACCGGCTCAATATATCTTGAGATAATAATAAGAGATAATTAATTCTTAAGTATATTATTACGAATATGTTTGTGCTGTTCTCTTGGATTATTTTACTTTTGCCCAATACATATTATCTAAATATTTTCCATTTTTGCGAACTTCTTTACGATGTATTCCTTCTAATTTATAACCTGCTTTTTCTAAAACCCTTGCAGAAGCTTTATTGAAAGTTCTAACTCTTCCAACCAATCTTTTTAATTTATATTTTTTAAAAGCATATTTGGTAACTAATTTAACAGCCTTTGTCATTATTCCTTTGCCCCTAAATTCTGGATGCATGCAATAGCTAATTATTGCCTTATATTCAGCAAATTTTTGATTTAAATCATGAACTACAACATATCCTGCAAAATCTCCTCCAACATCTATAACAAATGTTTCTTCTTTAGGTTTTTTCTTTTTAAGGCTAATAATTTCTTTTCTAATCATTGTCTTAATTAAGTTAAGAGAAATCGAAGTTGTCATAAAATTTTTCATCGATTTTTTATCTGTCTCACATTCAAAATACTTTTGGGCATCAGATAATTTCAATGGTCTCAAGATAAATCCTTCTCCTTTTATTTTCATTTTGTTCTCCCATATATTATCCATTTAACCTTTATAAAATTATTCTAATTCCCAGAAAACTTTATTAATATATTTAGTTTAATTTGGTTATGAAAAAAGCAACTAAAAAAAGGAAAGTGAAAAAGAGCGATGTCTTAAAGAAAGGATGTAATAATTCTGGAGACGGCGGAGCAATTTACGGACTTGGATTTATTGGAGCTGTGATTTATTTTATCTCAGCAGCTACAGGTTTCTGGGTTGGAGTTCTTGGAGTTCTAAAAGCCATGGTTTGGCCAGTTTTCCTTGTATACGAATTGTTTAAGTTCTTAGGAATGTAAAAAGAATTTGTGAAAAGAATTATATATTTAAATTTCTTTAATTTTTTATGATAAACTGGTTATTATTTTTACATTTTGTCGGGATAATAATCGCGCTTGGAGCAGTAACAGTAATTGATACAATGGGTTTCTTTTCAAGAAAAGATAAGAAAAAAACACAGGATACAATTTCTGCCCACCATACGACAAAACCCCTCATTTGGATTGGAACAATAATTGTCTTGGTTACGTGGATTTTTATTTTATTTAGTAGGGAAATTGGAACGATTGAAATAATTAAAAGTATTTTATTAATTATAATGATTTTTAATGGAGCATTTTTATCATTTCATATAAGCCCACGACTTGACAAATTAATCGGAAAAAAAGTTTTGTTACCAAATAAATTGCAGGCTAAAATAGCAATTAGTCTTGTTATTAGTTTCTTTTCTTGGTGGACTTTTGTACTATTAAGTTTCGCATAAAGAGAATTATTTTATAGACAATAAATATTTTTATAGATTCAACATATGTCACTATTCTTAAGTAATTAAATCATAGCCTTTATATAGTCAGTTTTTCGTTCAATTAATATGACGATAAAATTTGATTCATTAAAGATAATTGAACCAATCCTAGAGGCTCTTAAGAAAATTGGATATGTTACTCCAACTCCAATACAGGAAAAGACAATTACCTTGGCGCTTGATAACAAAGATGTAATTGGAATTGCGCAAACTGGAACAGGTAAAACTGCTGCTTTTGTTATTCCTCTTTTGCAAAAATTGCACTTAAAACCATCAAGGACCAAAAGTCCCAGAGCACTAGTTTTAGCTCCAACAAGAGAGCTTGCAGCTCAAATTGGGCAAAGCTTCAGAACTTATGGAAAATTTCTCAAATTAAAACATGTTGAAGTTTATGGTGGAGTCCCAATTAGTCCACAAATAAGGGCACTAGAACGTGGAGTAGATATTTTGGTCGCAACTCCAGGTAGACTAATGGATTTAATGAATCAAAGAGAAGTTGATTTAGATAAAATAGATTTTTTTGTTCTTGATGAAGCAGACAGAATGCTTGATATGGGATTTTTAAAAGATGTTAGAAAAATTGCAGAAGAATTACCAACTAAGAAACAATCGTTGTTTTTTTCTGCGACAATGTCTAATGCAATTATTAATCTAACTAAAGATTTTTTGAAAAATCCTGCTAAAGTTCAAATAACTCCTCAAGCAACGCCAGTTGAAAAAATAAAACAATGTGTATATTTTGTAGATCAAAATGATAAAATTGAATTGTTACTAGATTTATATTACCAAGATAAAATGGATTGTGTTTTATTGTTTGTTAAAGGTAAACATCGAGCAGATAAAATCGCAAAACTTCTTAATAAAAATAAAATTGCAACGGATGCTATTCATGGTAACAAGTCACAAGGTCAAAGAACAAAAGCATTGGGCAATTTTAAATCTGGAAAAGTTAAAGTTCTAGTTGCAACAGATATTGCGGCAAGAGGAATTGATGTACATAATATTAGTCATGTAATAAATTTTGATTTACCTAACGAAACTGAAAACTATGTTCATAGAATTGGAAGGACTGCTCGAGCAGGAAAACAAGGAAATGCTTATTCATTTTGTGCAGCTGAAGACAGAAATTTCCTTAATGAAATCGAAAAGATAACAAAAAGAGAAATGCCTGCAGGCCAACACAAATATCACTCTCATAAAGCAAAAGACGCTACAGGTGTTAATGCAAAACCAAAACCACGAACAAGTCGTTTTAATCGGGTGAATAAAATTAATCCTCGATCAGGACGCAAAAATCAAGAAAGCTCAGATTCTAGGGATGAAGGAAGGGGAAGAAATTCAAGAGGAAGAAAAAGTTCAAGTTCTGGAGGATCGAGATTTGGATCTAGAAGGAAAGGTTCAAGTTCTTCTGGAGCAAGAAAGTTTGGTTCAAGAGATTCAAGAAAGAGTTCAGGGTTTAGTTCTAGAAAAGGTAGAAGATAAAAATCCTTTTCAATCTTTTTTACTCAATGATTACTTTATAAGCAATTTTTTCGACATATGTGAATGATAAATATTACAGATTTTTCAAAAAGGTTTGGAAGAGAAAATTTATTCGAAGACATTAATTTAATGTATCGTCCAAATAAAAGAGTAACTTTAGTTGGAAAAAACGGATCAGGAAAAACAACATTTCTAAGGTGCTTAGGTGGGCAAGAAGATTTTTCAGGAACAATCTCAATTGAAGACTTAAAGATAAGTATGATGGAGCAAGAAAATAATTTTGAAAATTTAGACAAAACTTTTAATGATTATTTGAAAGATAAAAAAAGTAAACTAGAAGAAAAAAAGAAAGAGTTAGAAGAGAAAATGGGTGAACCAGAGGCATATGAAACTGAAGAAAAATTCACTGAATTGCTTGACCGGTATAATCTTCTACTAGCAGGTAGTTCTTTTAATCTTGAAGGAGCAGATTTAATCGCAATCTTGGAAAAACTAAACATACAAGGACCCCTCTTAGATAAAAAGATTTCCGAGCTAAGTGGAGGCCAAAAAATAAAATTACGCCTAGCAGAATGCTTAGCAAAAAAGGCCGACATATATTTATTAGACGAACCAACAAACCATTTGGACTTAGAAACCTCTGAATGGTTGGCAGATTATATCTTAGAAAATATTCCTTCACTAATTGTAATTTCTCATGATAGATATTTCTTAAATGAGATAGTGGATGAGGTATGGAAAATTGAAGAAAGAAAGATAAAAAAGTATCCAGGAAAATATGATAAATATGAAAGGGAAGAAGCAAAATATTTGGAAATACTTAGAATTAAGTTTAAAGATAATACAAAAAGAAAGGAAAAGCTCTTAGCATCATCAAAAGAAAAAAGAGACTGGGCTTCTAGAGCAGGAAGTAAAACCTTAAGAAAATTAGCAGATAGATTACAAGAAGAAGCTGAAAATATTAATTTAGGAATAAACCCTGAAGATTTGATCGTAGAAATGAAAATAAATTTCACAAGTAAAGAGTTGCATAAATGTGAAATTTTCAGGCTAACTAATATAACTAAGAAATTTGAAAATGAAACCCTTTTCAAAAATATCACAAAAGAAATTGAACAAGGAGAAAAAATTGCAATAATCGGGGCAAATGGTGCAGGAAAAACAACTCTTCTTAAAATCATGAGGGGAGATGAAGAAGTTAGTGAAGGGGGAATATACAAAAGAAAAGACCTTAAAATTGGTTACTTTGACCAGGAATTAAATGACATAGAAAGAAGTCAAACAGTTGAAGAATTCTTAAAAAAAGAAACAGGAAAAGGCAAAGCCCAATTACTTTCTGCACTTTCAAAGTTTGATTTTGATAAAAATTTCCTGGAACAACCAATTCAGAAACTTTCAGGCGGAGAAAAGGGAAGGCTAAATTTACTCAGAATAACAATGGAAGATAATGAGGTTTTACTTTTAGATGAACCCACAAACAATTTAGATATTCACCTAAAAGATTTGTTGGAAAATGCCATTAAGAAATTTCCTGGAACTGTTATAATCGTTTCTCACGATAGGCATTTCATGGATAAAGTTGCAACAAGAATCTTGGAAATTAAAGATCAAAAAATAGAAAGTTTTATGGGAAATTATTCTCAATATAAAAAATTAATGTGATTCTTTGAATAATCTGCTTTGAGGCAGTTATCACTACAAATAATTGTGAAATAAATTTTAATAAAAAAATTTAACTAACAAGTTTAGAGATTATTCTTTTTTAACGTTAATAGCTTTCATACCTCTGTCGCCTTGTTCTGCGTCAAATGTAACTGAATCTTCTTTATCAATAGTTACTCCTTCTGCAAGGCCTGTCTTATGGACGAAATATTCGCTTCCATCTTCGCCAGTGATAAAGCCAAATTCTTTTTGGCTATCGAAAAATTTTACTGTTCCTTTCATGTTTTTTTCCTCCTACAAAATATAATTAATTTTGGGAGTTTAAAAAACCTATTACTAAGTTTAAATTAATTTCTTAAATTTCAACTTCATAACCTGCATCTTCCCAACCAGAAAAATGATCTGCTAATCTATAAACTTTAAATCCAGAATCAACTAATTTTTGTGCACCAGCAATTGATGGCCCATCAAAATGGCAATAGACAATATAAGATTTCTCTTTATCTAATCCAGGAATAGCGGCATCAAGTGAACCATCTCCATAATAATACCAAAGCGCTCCAGGAATGTGTCCAGATTGATAAAAAGGAGATACATCGATTATAACAATGTTTGAATTCATATCAATTAACTCTTTTGCTTCTCGAGCAGAAATATCAATATAGGCGGTTTGCATTTCCATATCTTTTTCACCATTCACATACATCTCCATTTCATTTTCAATAACTTCTCCAGTTGAGGGGGATTCAGAATTAAAATTCCAGAAAAAACCAACTGCAATTAAAATAACAAAAAAAGTAATTCCAATAATCGACCTATTTGCTTTTTTATTTTGCACCATGTTTTGATTAGAGTGTTAAGAGATAAATAGGCTTAGGGGAATATGTTCGGATTAAAATGCAACTTCTGCTACAAGGGCCTTATGATCAGATAAACCCTTTCCTAAACATTTGAAAGATTTAAATTTATATTTTTTTGGAATTACAATATAGTCTAAAGTATATTTTGCAGCAGGATAAGAAATATATTTTTTATAATAATATGAAATTTTATATTTTTCTTCAGTTAAATCTCTTAAATATTCTGGATGTCGCATATTAAAATCTCCAACAATTATCGGATTTATTTTTCTTTTTTTAATTTCCTTTAATGTTTCAATTAAATGTAATAAACTAAATAAATCTCTGTTTGAAAAATGAACTACAATCAAATCAATAACTTTTTCTGCTTTGATTTTTAGATATAAATTACCACAATTATAGATATCCTCTTCATGTTTTTTTAATTTCTTTTTTTCACTTTTTAAAATTTTGAATTTTGATAAAATTCCAGTTCCTTCAATGCAGGGTTTTTTATATTTTCCAGGTCTTTCTTTTCTTTTGTCAGTTACAGGATAAAAAATAGAATGAGGATAATTTAATTCCCTATTTAATTGTTTTAATTGATTATCTCCTTTTTTATTAAATTCTAAATCGTCTCTAACTTCTTGAAAAACAATTATATCTGGGTCATGTTTTTTAATAAATTTTATGATTTTAGGTTTTCTTTTATCAAAGTCCACGTAGTTGAATAAATTAAGATTTAGAATTTTCACCATGTTAAATAAAATAGAAAAAGGTTTTTTAATCTTCCTAAATTAATTATTAATCTTGTCTTGGGTTCCAAAAAGATTCTTCTTGCCTGCTTTAGCAGCTTCTACAATTAAGTTTATTCTTTTTGTTCTTGTCTCTTCGCGCTTTCCGCGTAAAATCCCTCGATAGTACATCTTTTTTATTGAAGGAGCAAGATTATTAAAATTTTCTTTGGCTTTAGGATTCTTATCTAGTGCTTTTCTCAGCTCTTCTGGCATAGGCGGGTTCTTAGGGATTCCCGCATCATGAGTTGGCTTTTTCAAACCCTCCTCATAAAACTTCAATCCCGCAGGGGCCATTCTTCCTTGCTCGATTAATTCTTTCCCATAACTAATAGTATTATCACTCCATCTACTATTCTTATTTCTCTTCGAAAATTTTCTTATGTACCTTTCCCCATCTAGCCGATTGATTGTAGTATCTATCCACCCAAAACAAATTGCTTCCTCCATCAATTCTTTATGTGAT
>JABIDC010000001.1 GCA_018651925.1 archaeon
GATGAAGAAGTTAGTGAAGGGGGAATATACAAAAGAAAAGACCTTAAAATTGGTTACTTTGACCAGGAATTAAATGACATAGAAAGAAGTCAAACAGTTGAAGAATTCTTAAAAAAAGAGACAGGAAAAGGCAAAGCCCAATTACTTTCTGCACTTTCAAAGTTTGATTTTGATAAAAATTTCCTGGAGCAACCAATTCAGAAACTTTCAGGTGGAGAAAAGGGAAGACTAAATTTACTTAGAATAACAATGGAAAATAATGAGGTTTTACTTTTAGACGAACCCACAAACAATTTAGATATTCATCTAAAAGATTTGTTGGAAAATGCCATTAAGAAATTTCCTGGAACTGTTATAATCGTTTCTCACGATAGGCACTTCATGGATAAAGTTGCAACAAGAATCTTAGAAATTAAAGATCAAAAAATAGAAAGCTTTATGGGAAACTATTCTCAATATAAAAAATTACATTAATTTTTTGAATAATCTGTTTTGAGGCAGTTGTCACTACCTATAATTGTGAAATAAATGTTTAATAAAAAAATTTAACTAATAATAAGATAGACTTATTCGGCTTTTTTAACGTTAACTGCTTTCATACCTTTGTCGCCGCTTTCTGCGTCAAATGTAACTGAATCTTCTTTATCAATAGTTACGCCTTCTGCAAGGCCTGTCTTATGGACGAAATATTCTTTTCCATCTTCGCCAGTGATAAATCCAAATTCTTTTTGGTTATCGAAAAATTTTACTGTTCCTTTCATGTTTTTTTCCTCCATGTAATTATAACCAATTTTTGGACTTTAAAAAACCTGTTACTAAGTTTAAACTAATTTTTAAAAAAATTAGAAGGTTTGTTCTTAATTAAAATTAGTTATTAATTTTGTCTTGGGTTCCAAGAAGATTTTTCTTGCCTGCTTTAGCAGCTTCTACAATTGAGTTTATTCTTTTAGTTCTTGTCTCTTCGCGCTTTCCGCGTAAAATCCCTCGATAGTACATCTTTTTTATTGAAGGAGCAAAACTATTGAAATTTTCTTTAGCTTGGGGATTCTTATCTAGCGCTTTTTTCAGCTCTTCTGGCATGGGGGGATTCTTAGGAATTCCTGCATCATGAGTTGGCTTTTTCAAACCCTCTTCATAAAACTTTAATCCAGCAGGAGCCATTCTTCCTTGCTTGATTAATTCTTTTCCATAACTAATAGTATTATCGCTCCACCTACTATTCTTATTTCTCCTTGAGAAATTTCTTATGTACCTTTCCTCATCTAGCCTATTAATTGTTGTATCTATCCATCCAAAACAAATTGCTTCATTCATCAATTCTCTATGAGAAGGAGATTCTTTCCCAGTATCAATTAAATGCTTAACTTGCTCATAAACATCAGGCTTTGTAATAACCATCCTAGCAACAATCTCTCCATTAAACCCTTTAGAACGAATTAAATCAATATTCTTCATAACCAAATCATAATGCCCCGCACCTTTCCCTGCAATATCTCTCTCCCGAGTCCCATCAATCGAAATCAAAATCTTCCCCAACTTCAACAAATATTCATCAGGCAATAAATTCAACAACTTCCCATTAGTTTGAATATAAAACTTACAATCTAAATTATCCATTATCTCCTTAATCTTATCAATCTTCAAAAGCGGCTCACCACCATAAAAAATCAAAGTATCCTCCGGCTTAATCAACTTCTTCAACTTCGAAATCAAAACCTCAGAATCAACAGGAGATACATCATAGTCCCATCTCTTTTCAAGCCCATTCTCAAATTCTTTCATCGACTTTTCATAACAATACTTACAACGCATATTGCAAATTTCAGTCAATATGATATGATAATACATACACAAAAAATAAATTGTCAACTTATTAATCTTACGATGATTTGATGTAACTCCTAAGTTAGGACAAATAGAAAAACTTTATAAGTAATAATATTGTACTGTTACTATGAAAAAAGGACTACTCTCAACATTATCAACAATTTTATTGGCCGGGGCTTTATCGCCTTCTCCTGCTACAGCGCAAGAAAATCCAAATGAAACCCTTTGTCTAAACCCTGCCGCTGTACCAGAAAGAACAGTCGGACAATTTAAACCTCTTATCGCAATCTCAGAACAAGACACAATTGCAACTATAACGCCAGACACAACATCAACTTCTTACGTAGACTCAACAACCCAAAACTTGGAAAGATTAGAATCAGTTAAATTACAAGACGATATTGATGCAAGAAAGGCTCATTTTGAAGATCTATCTAATGGACTTTTCACAATCGGTCCAACTGCTCAACCAGATTCAACTCAAACTCAAACCGCTGTTGCAGAAAGAGATTCTCTTAAAAATGCTATCTTAAGTAAATTATCTCCAGATGAAATATTTCATGCAGTTCCAACTTCAACTGCAACACCAGACACAATGGCAACTTCTTACGTAGATTCAACAACAGCAGAAGCAGATTCAACTCAAATTCCTAACGCAAGAACAATTCAAGGAAGAACTCAAATCAGAAAAGCATTAGAGGAAAACAGAAATTACATTTTCTCAAGCGATCCAACTCTTTCAGCAGCAGGAAACCAAGGAATTTTATTAAAAAATTATGTTCCAATGACAGTTTCAACTGCAGATACAACAAATTTTAATGACTCATTTTATAGCAATTCTGGAGATTTACACTTCTCATTTACAACCGCAAAAAATACTCTTGAAGATGCATTAAAAAGATCTGCACCAGATAGTTCAGAAACTGGAGTTGCATTTAGAAGACAAATTAGAAGATTCTTAAAAAATCAAACACCAGCAGATTCAACATCTGTAGCAAAATTAGATGCAGCAGTTCATGAAGATGGAACTTTAAGTCCAGAAGATGATTTGTCAAATGTAGTTTCCGGAAGATATTCTTTAGTTGTTTCAAATGATACAGATACTCTTCCAATGTTGATGCAAGTTGATGTTCCAGTTTACACAGATTCAACAACTGCAACAGCAGATTCAACAACACCAGTAGAAACATCTTTTGTAGATGCATCAGAATACTATAGGCCAATAGCCTCAATTCCAGATTCAACTTCTACAGCCCCAACAGATTCAACAAGTTCAGCACCTACAGATTCAACAACTGCTAGAAATAATTCAAAATGGTATTCTTTCTTTGGAATGAATTCAGACTTTCAAGATGCTCACAGCGGAGAAGTTTCTGTTGGAAGAGATTTAGGAAAAGGTTGGAGAACAGGATTATTCGGAAGATTAAACTTCGGAGGAGAAAACACAACTGAATCTTCAAGAACACTTCCAGTCCATAATGAATTAATTGGTTCTGGAACTTATGAAACAAGACAAACAGAACAATCAATAACTGATACTGCAAGGAATCTTTATTCAGCAGGATTAGAAGTTTCAAAAAAAATCTCCGGCGGACTTGCAGGATATCTTAAATTAGGATTTTCAGCAAAAAGAATGGGCGATGAAATAATTTCTACAGACAGAGTTACAACTACAAGAAATGGAACAGAATTAGATTCATATCTTTTAGATCCAATCACGAGTTCAATAGATGAAACAAACTATGGAACAATGGTTGAAACAGGAATAGAATTAACTAGAGGAAGAGTTGCACTTAAAGCCGGAGTAAAAAATTATGATGGAGAAACAAGTGCAAGCGTAAGTGCAGGAGTGAATTTTTAATGAAAACTAAATTTCTTTTTGCAATTTTCTTTGCAATTTTCATAACAACTTTTGTTCAAGCAAGTTCTGTTGGAGTAACAATTTATTTTGATTCTACAATTGAAAATTCATTAGAAATTATTGATGGAGATTCTTTTGGAGTTATGGCTAGTTTTAATAAAAATTCTAATGTTCAATCAATGAGCTATTCACTTAGTATTTACAATGATCAAAGTTTTTCAAATGATATTGTTTTTGGAAGCACTCCAGAAAATCATGTGTCTTTTTCTGATACTTATAACTCAGAATTTTACAATGGCCCAGGAGCTTATACAATAGAAGCAATTGTTGTTGGCTCAGATGGAGATCTGGAAAGCAAAACATTAAACTTAATTGTCTTACCAAACATTCAAGAAAATTCAGCGCCAGTTATGATAAATGTTGTGCCATACATTACAATTTATCCAGCAGTAGTTTCTACAAGTTTTGAAATTGAAGCAACAGACGCAGACAATGACGATTTAACTTACGAGCTTGTCCAAACTGAAACTAACGGAACAGTTAAAATTAAAGGAAATAAAATAACATACATTCCTAATGCAAATTTCTTTGGAATTGAAACAATCAAATATCGAGCATTTGATGGAACTGATTATAGCGAAATCGCAACAACAAAGATTGAAAGAAAAGATTATGCAAACTACGCACCTGTTGCAAAAGATATGCATTTCTTAATTCAAGAAGATGAAGAAATCGCAGCACCTTTCTTAGTTAATGATGCAGATGATACAGACTTAACTTACTATGTAAGAGATGCTAATTCTGGAACAATTATAATTTACCACGAAAATTTATTTAGATATAATCCTTCAAATGGTCCTGGAACTTTTACATATGAATATTGGGCAAACGACGGAGAAGAAGATAGTAATCATGCCACAATCACAATTATTGTAAATGAAATCCCCGAAGAAAACACTGCTCCAGTTGTAAATAATCTCGAATTAACAATGTACCAATTCGAACAAGTTGAAATTGAATTAGATTCATATGATGCAGAAGGAGACCAATTAATTTACACAATTACAATGGAAAGCGGATGGGAAAGAAACACCACAGATGAAACAATAACTTATTCTTCAGGAAATGCTCTCGGAACTTATACAATAACTTATCAAGCTTTTGATGGAGAATTTTTCAGTAATATTGGAACAATCACAATTAATGTATTGGAAGCTTTGGACACAACAGCACCAGAGATTACAATAATCTCTCCAGAAGCAAAAGAATACAAAGACAATGATGTTTTATTTAAAATTGAAGTTAATGAAGATGCAGATCTTTGGTTTGTAATCGATGGAACTAATTACACTTTCCAAAATTCAGCAGATGGAGAATACGAAAGAACAATCAATAACTTACAAAATAAAGATTATATTGTAACTTTTTATGCAAGAGATTTATCAGGAAATGTTGCAGAAAAATCAGTCGAATTTTCAGTTGATCAAAAAAAGAACAGAAACAATGATGAAGATGAAGAAAATGTTTTAGAAAATTCTTATGTTCCAAAAGATATAACTCGAAGAACAATCGGTCTCGGAGCAGTAATTGGATTCGATAATGAAATGGAAGAATCTGAATTAAACTGGTTATTACTTGTTTTACTTTTAATTTTATTAATCCTTTTTATCTTGATTTTATTAATAAAAAAATTAAGAGAGAATAAATCTGAAAAACAAAAAGTTTACACTCCTAAAGAAGTTTATTATTAAATTTTCTTTAAAATTGTCAATTCTCTTTTCACACCAGTTTTAGTAAAATATTCTTTTGAATAATGCGAAAACCCGATTTTTGTTAATTCTTTTTTCCAGTCTTCATAATAAAATGGGGTTGGATTATATAAATTCAATTCGTTATATGTTTCCCCTTTCGCAGGATTTTCTAGAATACAAATTCCATCTTTAAGTAAAAGTCGATAAGTTTTCTTAATCGCAAGTAATTGTTCTTCTTTAGAAAAATCTCCAATAACTGTCCAAGAAAATAAAATAAACTTAAACTTATTATCAAAATCAAATTCTTCGAAAGATTTATTTATCAATTCAAAATCTTTATTTCCTAATTTTTTCCGATTAATTTTTTCTAAAAATAAATCTAAGTATTTCTTCTGTTTGTCAATTCCGAAATATTCAAAACCGTCTTTAATTAACTCTATTCCAATCCTTCCAGTTCCACATCCAATTTCCAAAACTTTTGAGTGTGAATTTAGTAATTTTAATAATCTTTCCACATCTGAAGGCAAATCTTTTCCAAAAGTTTTTTCTGCAAAATCTTCTAATATTTCAATTGAAAGAGAATCGTAAAATTCATCATTATTCATAAATAATCTAAGAGTCATTAAAATATAAATTTATCTACATCAATCCGCCAAGATTTCCAGGCATAGAACCCATATTATTCATACTACCATTCTTATCTTGTTTTGAAGCAATAACATCATCAATTCTTAAAATCATAATCGCAACATCTACCGAAGAATTAATCGCCTGAGTTTTAATTTTCAATGGTTCAATAATTCTGGCATCTAAAACATTCTCAACTTTATTTGTAAATAAATTTAATCCAGCAGTTCGTTCTCCAGCATCATGTCTAGCTTTTAATTCTGTCAACACATCAATTGGATCAAGGCCAGCATTCTCTGCCAAAGTAATTGGAATACATTCAAATGCACTTGCAAATTCTTGAACAGCTAATTGTTCTCTCCCACTTAAGGTCTGACTAAATTCATAAAGCCTTTTTGATAACTCAATCTCAATTGCTCCGCCACCAGCAACAACAAGTCCAGATTGTAAAGAACAAACCAAGTCTCCAAGTCCATCTTTCAAGGCTCTCTCAATTTCATCAATAACATGTGTTGTGCCTCCATGAATTAAAATACTAACCGCCTTTGGATTTTTGCATCCAACAACATAAGTCATTTTCTCTTCGCCATGCAAAACTTCCATAACTTTTTCAGATTCTCCTAATTGGAAAGAATCAACTTCATTCAGATTACTAACAATTTTAGCACCAGTCGCTTTAGATAATTTTTTCATATCGCTTCGAGCAACTCTCCGACAAGCATAAATTCCTTCTTTTGATAATAAATAATTTGCAAAGTCATCAATTCCCTTTTGACAAAATAAAACATTCGCTCCACTGTCTTTAATCTTCTGAACCATTAATTTTATTTCTCTCTCTTCTTGAATCAAGAAGTTTTGTAATTGATCTGGAGAAGAAATTGAAATTTTTGTGTCAATTTCTGGATTCTTTAGTTCAATCGAAAAATCCATCAAGGCAATTTTTGCATTCAAACTCTTTTCCGGCATATCTTGAGAAATTTTTTCTTTATCTAAAACAATTCCAGAAATCAATTCAGTATCTTTAATTCCATTACCTTTAATTTTTTCAATTTTTATATCACTAAGATCAATCCTTCCATCATTTTGAACTTGTTTTACCGCACGAACCAAGATGTCTGAAAAAATTTCTTTAGAATCTTCTGCACCTTTTCCAGTCATGGCAGTCATTGCGATTTGCCTTAAAACTTCATCATCTTCTGAAGTAATTTTCAAAGCCAAATCTTTCAAAATTTCTTGCGCTTTTTCCGCAGCAATTCTATACCCTTTTGTAATCACAGTGGCATGAATTTTTTTATCCAAAAGTTTCTCTGCATTTTCTAAAAGTTTTCCAGCAAGCATTACCGCAGTAGTTGTACCATCTCCAACCTCAGATTCCTGCGTTTTGGCAATCTCAACCATCATTTTCGCAGCAGGATGTTCAATTTGCATTTCATCCAAAATAGTAACTCCATCATTTGTAACAATAATCTCATTTGTCGGACTAACAAGCATCTTATCCATTCCTCGTGGCCCTAAAGTAGTTTTCACAATTTCAGCTACCATTTTTGCAGCCATGATGTTGTTGCGTTGAGCATCTTTTCCCATAATTCGCTGAATATCTTCTGGAAGTAAACTTCGTTCATTATTTGTCATGACTAAAAATATCAAGATTAATATTTAAGGATTATTATACTAAACACAAACATTTATAAGTGACTAATGAGTAGTAACAAGATGGAAACAAAATATACAGAAACAATAAGAAATGCTTATGAAGCAGTAAGAGAAAAAGTTGAAACTGGAGAAAAATCTCTAGCAAGATTAGTTTTAGAAGCTTTGGACTTAAAACCCCAAGTACAACCAGTTACAATTGCAAATTGTCCAAGAGTTTTAGAACAAATTGGAACAAAATACGAGTGGTAATAATCCAAATCAAATAGGGTATTCATTCGAAATAATATTTATATATCTATTAATTATAGAATTTTTATGACTTACTTAACTGTTGCAGAATTAATGACGCGGGATCCAATTAAAGTGAATCCTGAAACAAATCTTCTAGAGTGTGCAAAAGAGATGATCAAAAAAAGAGTGGGAAGTTTACTTTTAGTTAAAGATAATAAATTAGTGGGATTCATTTCAAGAAGAGATATTTTATGGGCATTAATCAAAAAATCAAAAGAAGATTTAGAAACAATAAAGGCAATTGACATTTCTCCAAAAAAGATAGCAACAATAAAACCAACTGCAACATTGAAGGAGACAATGAGCAAAATGAAGAAATTCAAATTCCGAAAACTTCCAGTAATTCAAAATGGAGAACTAGTTGGATTAATTACGACAAAAGATATCTTGAATTTTAATCCACAATTCTATCCAGAAATAGAAGAATTTAATAAAATTAAAGAAGAAGAAATAAAAATCAAGAGAATTAAACAGTTAAAAAATAAAGTTTATGAGGGCGTTTGCGAAGAATGCGGAAATCATGATTTTCTCGCAAAAACTCATGGAATGTTAATCTGTAATTCTTGCCGTAGTTTAAAATAAACTTTCCGAAGAATTTTTAAACAAAACTAAGCTTACTAGATAAAAGATGGCAACAGAAGATAAAATTTTTGCAAGTAAAGTAAAGTATGGAGGATTCTTCAACTTCGCAGATTTCTACAAATTTTGTTATGATTGGTTAGCCGAAGAAGAAGGATTTGATGTGGCTGAAGAAAAATATGCAGAAAAAATTTCTGGAGATTCTAAGAATGTAGATGTTGAATGGGCGGGTTCAAAAAAAGTAAATGATTATTTCAAATTTAAAATTAAAGTTAAGTTTAAGGTAATTGCATTAAAAAAAGTTGAAGTTGTTCAAAATGGAGCAAAGATAAAAACAAATGATGGAAGCGTAGAAATAGAAATCAAAGGAGTTTTGGTAAAAGATTATGATGGAAAATTTGAAACCGGCCCTTTTTTAAGAGCTTCAAGGGGAATTTACGAGAAATGGGTAATTCCTTCTGGAATTTCCGCAATGAAAGGAAATTTATCTGGAATTTGTGATGGATTCTTATCTCAGGCAAAAGCTTACCTTGATTTGGAAGGTAAAAAATAGAGTTTCATCAAATAAATCTTTAAATACTAAAAATTCTCTTGAAAACTATGAGAAAAAATATTGCAATCTTGATGCTATTAGTATTAGTAATTCAACCAATTTTAGCAATAGATCTGGAAATCAATAAAATTTCTTCTAGTGATGTTTTAATTTACGGATTAAATAATGAAGCAACTTTTGAATTAGAAATCACAAATAACGAAAGAACAAATAATTTTGAATTTTACAATCTTTTAGGGTTTCCAATGGAGCCAAAATCTATTAAATTAGAAAAAGGCGAAAAAACAAAAGTAACATTAAAAATTAAACAACCAGATAATTTTAATCAAGAAGGAGCCTACTTTTTTACATACTTTATCTCAAGCCAAGAAGAAGAAATGGAAAGAGAAGCGATTTTAAAATCACTAAAATTAGAAGATGTTTTCAAAATTAGTGCAGGGGAATTAAACCCAGAATCAAATAAAATTAGATTATTTATTGAAAATCAAGAAAACATTGAATTGAAAGATGTTTCTTTTGAAATGACTTCTTCATTTTTTGATTCTAATCAAGAATTTGATTTTGCTCCAAAAGAGAAACATTCTTTTGAAATGGAATTAATTAAAGAAGATTTCAAACAATTAAGTGCAGGATTTTATACTATCAATTCAAAGATAAGTATTGGTGATTTAACTACAACAAAGGAATCTGTTTTAGAATTTGAAGAAAAAGATCTTTTGGTTGAAGAGAAAGATACATATGGATTCATTGTAACAACAGATGTGATTAAAAAAACAAATGATGGAAACACAATTACAACCTCAAGAACTACTGTTGAAAAAAATATCATCTCAAGATTATTTACTAGCTCAAGTCCCGAACCAACAAGTGTTGAAAGACAAGGTGGAAAAATAATTTATATCTGGAATAACGAAATACAACCGGGAGAGAGTATTGAAATTAAAACAAGTACAAATTGGATTTTTCCTTTTTTAGTTATTTTTCTTTTATTGGCAGTAGTTTATTTAACAAAGAAATACTCAAAAACAAATATTTTGTTGAGAAAAAAAGTAACTTTTGTGAAGGCAAAAGGCGGAGAATTTGCTCTAAAAGTTTCAATCTATGTTCATGCTAAAAATTATTTAGAAAGAATTGTAATCACAGATAGATTACCTCCTTTAGTAAAACTCTATGAAAAATTTGGAATAGAAAAACCAACAAGAATTGATGAAAAAAACAAAAAAATTGAATGGGAATTTGAAAAACTAGAATCTGGAGAAGTTAGAGTAATTAATTATATTATATATTCAAAGATTGGGGTTATGGGAAAATTTGCTCTCCCAAGAACCACTGCAATCTATGAACGAGAAGGACAAATCAAGGAAGCAGAATCAAATAAAGCCTTTTTTGTATCTGAAGCAAAACAAGAAAAGAAGGAATAATTTATAACTTTCTTTTTTCTAATTAACTTATGAAAAAAAGAGGACTTTCATCTATTGTAACTACATTAATAATAATTTTTTAGTATTTATTGCGATTGGCATTGTTTGGACAGTGGTAGGAACAGTTATCCAAGAGAAAACAGGGACGATTAAAATTAAGTCAGATTTTTTTAATGAAAGGATTCAAATTAAATCAATTATTTTTGATGAATCGAATCCCCTAAATATTAGTTTAATCCTAGAAAACCTCGCAGGAAAAGTGGTAGTCTCAAATTCAAATTTAACTCCCGAAGTAATAATTAATCCTGCGGATATTTTTTCTGTTGTTGATTTATCCGGAAGCATGAGGTGTGACGTTTCGGGAGGACACAATAATCAAAATGATTGTGAGGTGAATTATGGGGGAATTTGGTTAGGTCCCTTAAATGCTTCAAAGGATGCAAACCTTGAGTTATCTAATATTTTATTTTCCGAAGAGAATAAGAATCAATTGGGATTTGTAGCTTACAATGCGGGGGTAATCTCTTCATATTCTCTTGATTTAACAAATGAGACTGGTTTAATCAGTTCAATGATAAATTCTTGGTGGGCAGACGGGAGCACCTGTCTTTGTTGTGGAGTAAATAGTGCTGCCGCAAGATTTGGCCACCAATCTTCTTCAGAAATATCAAAAACAATGATCGTTATGAGTGATGGTCAAACCGGAGTTTCATGCCCTGCACAAGGAAATAACAATCCAATTTTAGATGCAATTCAATCTGCATGCGATGCGATGGCAGACTTACCAAACTTAACAATTCATTCAGTTGGACTCGGGGAAAATGTGGATAATTCAACTCTCATTGAAATTGCAGCTTGCGGAGGAGGAAATTATTACGACGCAACAAACATAAATGATTTAATTGATGCCTACACAATAATTGCGCAAGAAATTCAAACAACTTCTACAACCGTTCATTCATTTGAAAATTTAAGAATAGTCTTCCTTAACGAAACTTCTTTTTACCAAATAGATTTATCTGATTTGCCAAATGTTCTTGAAACGCTTTCCTATGATTTTGATTTAAGCGGACATTTAATTGGCCCAATTATAAGAATAGAAATTTATCCCCTCTTTATTAGTGGAACAGGTGAAGAAACTGTTGGCCCATTATTAGATTATTGGGAAGAAAATTAA
>JABIDC010000002.1 GCA_018651925.1 archaeon
AGTTGAAGAAGGAACACAAGTTTCATTAACTGTAAATGGAAATCATTGCGATTCAAAAGAATTAAGTTTTGAGTTATTTGAAAATGATGGTATTTTTGGAAATGATGAAGTGGTGTTAGATTATTTGCCTGCAAATGTTTTCTTTTCTGGGGGAATTGCAACTTCTACCTGGATTGCTGAATGGATTGATGATTCTGATGGAAGTGATTCCGATCCAGAATTTATTTTTGTGGCTAGTTTGGTCGAAGATTCTTCGAATAATATTGAGAGTTCGGAAACGATGAAGGTTTTGCAAAAGGCAATTATTCCAGAAGGAGATCCAGAAATTACTTCTGTTTCGAATGAGGGAGTTTTAAGTCATGGAAATGAATTTACAATAGATGGAATGAATCTTGGAACAAAGAGCCCTGTAGAACCACTTTATTGGGATACTTTTGAAGATGAACCTATCGGAGAATATCTGGAAACTGATGATTACTGGAGTACTTTTACTGATGAGGATCCTAGCGTAACATCTTATTCAAATGAATTTAATAGGCCAGGTTCATTAGTAAATGCAAAAGCTATAATCACTGAACCTACAAGAGATTATTTTTATCGGGACAATATTGGATTTGATGGTCGGATCTATGTGAATTATTGGATGAGATTTGATCAAGGAATTGATGATGGTGTTGGAGAATATTCTCAGATAAAATATTCTAGTCTAGGAAGATCATTTGCTGGAGGAAACAGCTATTATCCTGTTTATGGTTATTATCAATTTGATTATTTTCTTACTGGAAGTAAACCCCATTATGCTCAACTTTATTTAGATGAGGGTGAATCTTCAACAGAGACAACAACTTATTTTGGAGGATCTCTTGATGAACATGTGTGGAGTAATATCGAAACAGAAATAATTGAATCAGATATTGGAGTAAGTAATGGTGAATTAGCTTATTGGTTAAATGGGCAATTTAGGGTGAGGGAAGGAGGATATAATAATCGGCCTACGGTGGATAAAAGAATTGATGCTATAAAGTTTGGACATACTGCAGCTAATGCAGCAATAACTGCGACAGAATATTTTGATAATATTTACATGGATTCAACAATTGCCCGGGTTGTAGTTTGTGATCAAGCTATTTGGAATGAAAGTGTTTCTAGGCATTGTGAAATACAAATCCCCAAAAGTAATTGGGATAATGGAAATGGAAATTTAATTACTTTTGAAGCTAATCAAGGGAGTTTAAATTTAGGAACAACATATTATTTGTTTGTTATCGATGAAAATGGGAATGTTAGTAATGGTGAGCCAATAAGTTTCGAATCTATAATTTCTTGTACTAATGGGGAGAAGAGGAATTGTGGTTCAAATATTGGAGAATGTTCTTATGGGGTAGAAACTTGTAACTCTGGAGTTTGGGGAACTTGTGTTGGAGGAGTAACCCCAATTACAGAAGTTTGTGGGAATAATTTAGATGATGATTGTGATTTACAAATAGATGAGGGTTGTGATCCTATTGGGTGTTCTTCAAATCTAGATTGTTTTCAAGATTCAGATGTTTGTACAGAAAATGTTTGTAATTTAGGAACAGGTATTTGCGAATTAGAATTTACAACTAATTCTTGTAATGATGGAATTACTTGTACTGAAAATGATTTATGCTCGCAAGGTAGTTGTGTTGCTGGAATTCTAAATGATGATTTGTGTTCTATAAATCCAAATTGTTTAACAACTATTTGTACCTTGGATGGTTGCCAATATTCGAATTGTTCTGATAGTTCTGATGATCCAATTATTTATTTAGATTTTAATTCTGGTTTTTTAGACTCTTCTGGGAATTCAAATCATGGAAGCTGTATTAATTGTCCAGTTCCAAGTGAAGGACAATTTGATGGAGCATATTATTTTAATGGACTTAATAATTATTTAGATTTTGGAGATTTGGAATTAAGTTTGCCTTTAACTATTGCTTCTTGGGTAAAAATTGACAACAAGTCTCTTTTTGCGCCAATTTTTCAAACTGATGATTCAAATCATTATTCTGGTGCTTGGTTACAAATTACTCCAGATAATAAGATTCGTGCAGGATTTGGAAATGGTGAAGGAAGTAGTTCACCTCATAAAAGGCAAGCTCTTGCAAGTGCTGATTCTATTATTGAAGGCGAATGGCACCATATTACTGCAACAATTCAAGATGCAGAGAATATTTTGATTTATGTTGATGGAAATTTAATTAGCTCAACTTATGACGGGGTTGGAACTTCTTTTGTTTCTACAACTGATTCATTAATTGTTGGACGTAGAACTGTTTATGGCCCAGATTATTTGAATGGAAACTTAGATGATTTACGTATTTATGAAAGGGTTTTGAGTTTTTTTGAAATTCTTGCAATTATGGAAGATGCTGAAGGTGCTGTTCCTTTTTGTAGTGATTCAGATGGTGATGAATATAATCTTTCTGGAGAAAGTTGTGGAATTCTTGATTGTAATGATTCAAATAATGAAATATATCCTGGAGCAATTGAATTGTGTGACGGATTAGATAATGATTGTAATTCTTTGACTTCTGATGGGGTTAGTGAATCTTGGATCAATACCAATTCAACTTGTGGTATTGGAGAATGTTCAAATGCGGGAATTTTTATTTGTGAAACTGGAGTTAAAAAAAATAATTGTGTAATTTTGGAAGGAACCGATGAAATTTGTAATAATTCTTTGGATGATGATTGTGATGGAAATATAGATCTGAATGATTCTGATTGTTTGAATGGTTCTGGAGAAGATCCTGGGACAGGAGATTCTCCTGGAGGAAATGATTATACTCCCTCTGGAACAACGGGAGATAATGGTGTTCCTCCAAGTTCTGGAAATAATAATCTTCCTGAAGACAATTATTCAAATGATTTTTCAATTCAGAGTAATTTTAATTTTACTGACGGTTCAGTTTATTCTGTTGAAATTGAGCATGTTGGTTCTGGATTTAATTTTGAGGTTAAAGATCTTAATGAATCAGATTATTCTTTGGCTTCTCAGATAATTAATTATGATTCTTTTAATTTAAGTGCAAGTGCAGGATTTGTTAAGGGAAAGGTTTATTTTAAAGTTCCATTTTCTTGGTTAAATATAAATAATTTAAATTCTACAGATGTTTCACTTTATTCTTTAGTTTCTGATATTGAATATGAATCTAAAGAAATTAGTCGGGATGAAAACTTTGTTTATTTTAGCTCGGAAGTTAATTCGTTGGGGGAGATTGCAATTATTGGAAAGGTTGTTATTGAAGAAAAAGATTTTAATTATTTGATTTGGGTAATTATTGGAATTTTAATTGTTGCAATTATTTTTGTTTTGGTTTCAATTATAAAGAAAAGAAATAAATTTAAGTTTTAGCACCTCTCGGTGTATCCCTAAGCATGGAATATTGTGGCAATAATATTTATTAAGTGATTTTTGTTGAAGAGATTATGA
Source organism: archaeon (assembly GCA_018651925.1). GTDB lineage: Archaea > Nanobdellota > Nanobdellia > Pacearchaeales > GW2011-AR1 > JABIDC01. The sequence goes on from JABIDC010000002.1 coordinate 3,458, forward strand.
AAAAGAGGATTAGTTTAATTATTGTTTTGGGAATTCTTCTTTTATCTACAGGATTTTTATTTTTTCTAAAGGATAATTTAAATTTTACTGGGAATGCAATTATTGAAAATATTTGTGAAGCTACAGGGGATGGAAATTGTTATTATATTTCTCCAACCGGAAGTGATTCAAATAATGGAAGTTTTTATTTTCCATATGCATCAACTAATCCTATAATTGATATTCTTGGTTCCGGAGACTATATTTATTTTCGAGGGGGAAATTATGGCCCTTCTTCCCAAGGCCAAAATGCTCCAACGAATTATCCTCCAAATTTCCCTTCAATAGCTTACCTTAGCCATTTAAGTGGAACTCTTGGAAACCCAATTACTTTTACAGCATATCCTGGTGAAATTCCGATTATAGATATGTATGAAATTAATCCTTCTTTTGATCCCTTTGAATATGGTCCTGGAGGCCCAATTCATGATCCAGTTCATAGTCCAGATAATGCATTTCATCTTTATCATTCAGATCATATTGTGATAAAAGGATTTGAAATTATTCATGGATCAATAATGATTTATGGTTCTGAGAATACTTGGATCGAAGATAATCACATTCATGATATGTATAGTGACAGAGATAATAATGGTTTAATTGTTCTTTATTTTACCCAGCATGCATATGTAAATAATAATGATTTACATGATGTTTATTCCAGGACAATTGTTGATGAGAGGTGGCCAAATAACACAATAAAGAGTTGGAAGTATAATTATGTTGAAAGTCATGAAGATGCCCAACATAATGGGTGTATTACTACTCTTTCTGGAGACACTTATAGTGGAGGATATGGTAGTGAAAGTTCTGGACCCTTTGAGATTATAGGCAATAAAATTTATGATTGTCCGGTTCACCTTTTTATTAAGAATCCTCAAGGACAATTAACAAATAATCAGGGGATAAATTTGTTGGTGAAAGATAATTATTTCTTTGGTGAAGGGCGTTTGGCAGAACACTTTAATGCGGCAAATGTTTTATTTGAAAATAATTTATTTAAGGATATTGGCGGAATTTCTGATGTGGGAAATTCAGAATATCCTAATTGTGAACCTCCTCATGGTTGCAGTGAAGAAATTTTAAATGAAATTTGTGCTCGTAATGTTGTTTTTCAAAATAATGTTTTTTCTAATGTTTCTTATTTAGCGAATATTCAAGGATTAGGGTTTTTGATTGGTAATGGGGTTTATTCAACTGCAATGGAAGATAAATTTAAATTTTATAATAATGTTGTTATTGTTAGTGATTCTGAAGCATCAACTCCTGGAACAATGGGGTATAATGAAAGAGGGTATCTTTTTTCAAATACTCGTGCTGGGATGGATGACGCTACAAATGAACTTCCTTCTAAAACTTTATCAAGAATTGATTCAATGAATAATTGTTATATTAATAAACATGGAGAGAATATTGCGTTTTTCAAACGTTGGGTTGATGGTTCATCAAGTATTACTGGAATTAGCGTAAGTGACGCACAAAATTTGTATAATGTAAATGGTGCTGGCGACTTATTTCCAAGTGATACCTTGACTTCAACACATTTTAATGATCTTAGTAACAATGATTATTCTATTAAGGTTTCTTCTCCTTGTTCAAGTATTTCTAATATTGGTTTAACAAATCCAGAGATTTTCTTTTATGATTCAATGCAAGAGTGTGGCAATAATATTATTGAATATCCTGAAACTTGTGATGGAGTTTCTCTTGGAGGAATGACTTGTTCTGAAGGAGGATTTAGGGAAGGATCTATTGGTTGCTATGATAATTGTTCATATGATTATTCTGCTTGTGTTCCAGAAACTTTTGCAGTTGAAAGTGTGAGTAATTTTGGTAACTTGGAACAAGGACAAAATTATACAATTAATGGAATTGGTTTTGGAGAGAAATATCCTGTTGAACCTTTGCGTTGGGATAATTTTGAGGATCGTATTGTTTCTACAAATATTAGTGAAGATTATTATTGGGAAGTTTTATATTTAGATGATGGGCCTAACGGAGAACCTGCTCCTTATTTTTCTGAAGAATTTAATCGGGTTAATTCTTTAGTTAATGCAAAAACAATTCATGCAGGATTAAATGATTATTTTTATCGAAATGATATTCCTTTTGGAGATCATTTTTATATTAATTTTTGGAATCGTTTTGATCAAGGAATGAGAACTGATGGTTTAAATCAAATGCAACTTAAATTATTTAGTATTTGTAAAGCTTTTCCAAATAGTAATCCCGAAGATTATCCTTGTCTTGCTGATTTAAATTGGGTTTACGAAAATCCTACGCGTAGAAGTCGTTATACTTCTCTTTATCAACCAACCGGAGAAGAGGGGGCAGATAATGTTGCAGCACCTTCATTTTCACAAGGATTTGTTTATCCAGAGGGTTCTTGGAATAACCTCGAGTATGAAGTTGTTCAAGCTGCAGTTGGAGATTATGATGGAGAATTTAGGCAGTGGGCAGATGGTTTGTTAATTGGAGAAAGTACAAATTTAAGGCTTAGGCCAACAGAAGATAAATATTATGGGGGCATTAAATTAGGTTGGTTTTTAGGAAACGGAGGAGAATATGCTGAAGAATATTTTGATGATATTTATTTTGATAACACTATTGCAAGAGTTATGGTTTGCAATAAAAATACCTGGAATGAAACTGTGGCAGGGCATTGTGAAATACAAATTCCCCATTCAACTTGGAATGATTCTGAAATTGAATTTACTGCAAATCTTGGTTCGTTTGATTCTGAAGAATCTTTGTATTTATTTGTAGTTGATGAGGATGGAAATGTTACTGGGGGAGAAAGGGTTTATGGAGTTTTTGAAGATGTTCCTTGCACAGATAATGATCATGATGGATATAATTTTGAAGGGGGGATTTGCGGAGTTATTGATTGTAATGATTTTAATGAGGTTATTTATCCTGGAGCAAATGAGTCTTGTGATGGATTAGATAATGATTGTGATTCTGGAACCGTTGATGGTTCAGAAGAAATTTGGATAAATCAACCAACAATTTGTGGAACTGGAATTTGTTTTTCAACTGGGAGTTATAGTTGTATTTCTGGAAGTCAAAATGATTCTTGTGTTGCAGGAAGTCGTGGTGTAGAAAATTGTACGAATTCATTAGATGATGATTGTGATGGGGCTACTGATTTAGAAGATACAGATTGTAATGATGATTCAGGAGGAGAACCTGGAGATACCTCTCCTGGAGGAAACACTGGCGGAGATGGAACTACTTCTGGAGGAGATGAATTAGAAAATGAAAGTGATGAAGATTATTCTCCTCAAGAAGAATTGAATCAAAGTGTTTTCCAATTTTATGATTCCTCTGTTTATTGGGTTGCAGCAAATCATCGTGGAAGTTCAATTGAAATGGATATTACTAAGGTAAATGAAAGTTTAGAGGGAGCTTATGATTTCTTTGAAGTTGTAGGGGAAGGAGATTTTGTTTCCGGAAGAGTTTACTTTAAGGTTGCATTATCTTGGTTACAAAATAATAATTTAACTTCTGAAGAAATTCAATTATATTCTTTTGAAACAAATTCTGAATCAGATTCTCGCGAAGAATTTAGGGATGAGAATTTTGTTTACTTTAGTTCTGAGGTGGATTCTCTTGGAGAGTTTGCAATTGTTTCAAAGAATTTAGTTTTATCTGAAGAGTTTTCTGAAAATAATTTTAATTATTTTGTTTGGATCATTATGGGAATTTTAATTGTTGCAATCGTTTTTGTTTTGTTTTCAATTATAAAGAAAAGAAATAAATTTAAGTTTTGATTTTCATAAAAAGTTTTATAAAGTAAAGTTGATTTTATTTTTTCATGACAGACAAGAAGAAAAATAATTTGACTGAACTTATTCGAACTAATCCTTGGATTCTTTCTACTTTCGTGTTCGGAGTTTTAGCCATTGTTTTAATTTTCACTTCTTTTGGATCTGCTGGTGTTTCATCTGATTCTGCCGGAAATAATTTTGTAGATTTTATTAATTCAAGAGGTGGAGCTCAAATTGAATTAGTTTCTGCTGAAGAATTTGGTTCAGATTTATATGAGTTAACTCTTTTGGCAGAGGGACAAGAAGTTCCTGCGCATGTTACAAAAGATGGAAAATATTTTGTTCAAGTTTTATATGATTTAAGTGAGGCAGAAGAACCTGCTACTCCAACTGGAGATGTTACTGCACCTATTGAATATGATGTGCCAAAAGTAGCTAAACCAGTTGTAGATTTATTTATTATGAGTTACTGTCCTTTTGGAACTCAAGCAGAAAAAGGGATTATTCCCGTTTTAGAATTATTAGGAGATAAAGTTGATGCAAATATTCGATTTGTAAATTATGCAATGCATCCTACTTACGGAGAAGTTGAAGAGCAGTTAAATCAATATTGTATTCAAGAAGAGCAAAAGGATAAATATTTGCCTTATTTGAGATGTTTTTTAACAGAAGGAGACTCTGAATCTTGTTTGGCTGAAGCTTCAATTGATGCAGATATGTTAAGCTCTTGTTATGAAGAAACAGATAATGAATTTAATGTTCTTGCAAACTTAGAAGATACAAGTTCTTGGTTGAATGGAAGATATCCTAAGTTTATGGTTGATAATGATTTGAATTTGGAATATGGTGTTCAAGGAAGTCCAACTTTTGTTGTTAATGGCATTAAATTGGATAAACATGGAAGAGATTCAGCAAGTTATTTGAAAACAATTTGTGATGCCTTTAGTGATTCTCCAGAAGAATGTTTGGCGGAAGTAAGTAATGTTGCACCTTCTTCAGGATTTGGATGGGAAGGACAAGATGCAAGTGCTAATTCTGCAACTTGTGCTTAAATTTATTTTTTATTATTTAAATTAGATTTCTTTAGAAAAGATTTATTAATTAAATTTATATTTAGATTATATGGAGGGGGTAAAACAAAAATTAGATCAACCATATTTTGAAAAAGAGTACTCTAAAACAAAGGGATCCTATTGGGGATTAAAGCCAGGAAAAAGGCTAATTTATTTTGAAAAATTGTTGAAAAGAAATTCTAAAATTCTTGATCTTGGATGTGGAACTGGGAGAGCTGCATTATATCTAGCAAAGAAAGGCCACAAGGTAACTGCGATAGATATATCAGAAACAGGAATAGAGAAATTAAATGAATATGCAAAAAAAGAAAAATTGAAAATTAATTCTTTTGTCGGAGATTTTAATAATTATAAAATTGATGGAAGTTATGATGCTGTTGTTGCGTTATTTTCAATTCATTTTCTTCAAGAGAAGAAAGTTTTTAATTTGATAAAAAATATTAAACAGAAGACTAAGAAAAATGGTTTTAATTTTATTGGGGTTTTTAGAAAAAGTAAAGGTAATAAAAATAATTATCAGTTTGGAAATGGAGAGCTTTCTACAATGTACTCTGATTGGGAAATAATTTCTTATAAAGAATTTTCTAAGGAAGAAAAACATGGAAAAAATGGAAAACTTCACTCTCATGCTATTTCAAGTCTTATTTCTCAGAAAAAGTAATTCAGTAGAAAATAATTTATCTCAAAACATATTCAATTTCTTCTTCGCTTAATTTCAATTGTTTTTGAATTTTATTATTAGACTTAATTATTTTTTTAATTAAATAAAAATCTTGCATTGCTCGTTTTGCCCCAATATGAACTAATGCTGCATATTTTGTTGCAATTGATTTTTTCTTTGCTGTCTTCTGGTTATTTAGCCAAATTTTTAGTATTCTAGAGGGTTTCTGATAGTTAGTAAATCCTGTTTTTGGATTCTTCTTAGCTGCAGAAATTCCAAAACTTAGAAATATATTTTCATAAACCATGAATCTCCAATATTGTTGTTTGTAAATTCTTCCTTTGAATAAATCTACTTGTGCTAAGGCTTCGTAAGCTTTTGCTAATTCTACTCCAGAATATTCTTCAGGAATATTTTCTTCAACCCATAGAATTATTTCATCTAATTGCATATTTACTTCATCGTATGCTCGCAATGTTTCATTTGTGGGTTTATCTTTGAATACTTTTTTTAATGCATTAAAGATTGTTACTTCTTTATTTCTTTCATCTAGACTAATCATTTCTGGGTCTCTTGTTCTTGAAACAGCTTGTAAATCATTTATTGCTGCCCTCAAATCTCCTTTTGATCGAACTCCAATACTTGTTACAAGATTTGCATTAAGGAATAAGTCTTCTTTTTTTAAGATTTCAAAAAGAATAGAATTAATTATTTTATAATCAATATTTTCTAGCTCAATTAATTCAGCTTTTTTTCTTAATGCACTTAACTTTTTACTGTATGCGTCATTTGCAGTGATTATTATTGGATATTTTGTTGTCGAAATTAAATTCAATATTTCTGAGATTCCTCCTCTATCTTTCATTCCTGAAACCCCGTCTGCTTCATCAATTAAAATTAGTTTGTTTTCTTTTAATAGAGATTTTTGTTGCAATGCTGGTTTTAGAGTTTCTTGCATTTCTTTTTTATTTCTAAGATCCGACGCATTTAATTCAAAGATTTCATAATCCAATCCCCTTGCAACTGCGTGTGCTAGAGTGGTTTTTCCAATTCCTGGACCCCCATGAAGAAGGACTGCTTTTTTCTTGGAGATTTTATGTGTTGCAAGAAATCTTCTTAATTTTGTGACTGCATCTTCTTGTCCTTTTACAGAATCAATATTTTTTGGACGATATTTTTCTACCCATGGAATGTCTTTAGATTTCATATTAAATTAATTTAAACATTCATTTACCTAAGCCAGCCAATACAAAGCTTGCAATCAATGCTTGAAGTTGAATAAATGGGTCTGATCCTTCAACAATTCTAAATTCAGTTTCTCCAGTTTTTTCAGTAAGTTTAACTTTGATTTCTGGTTCAACTGGTAAGTTCCAGATTTCTTTTTGAATTGCTTTAATTACTTCTTGTCCAGAAATACTTTCTTTTAACATGATGTCTAAAAGTTTTTCTTTTGATTTTTTGAAATCTCCTGAAATTGCATAATCTAAAACTATCTTGATATCTTTTGGTTTAGCATTTGCAAGAATTGTTGAAACTAAATCCGTAGTTATTGTAGGGGAAATTGATGCGGTTGTTTGTAATAAATTTATACATCTTCTACAATCTCCTTCGCTTCCCTCGTAAATAGTTTCTCTTGCTTCTGGATTTATTGTTAAGTTTTCATCGTTTGCAATCCATTCCATGACTTTGTCAATATCCTTTTTTTCTAAAAGTTTAAATCTAAACATTGCACAACGAGATTGAATCGGATCAATTATTTTACTTGAATAATTGCAAGACATTATGAATCTACAGGTTGAAGAGTAGTTCTCCATTGTTCTTCTAAGTGCTTGTTGAGCTTCTGGAGTTAATGCATCTGCTTCATCCAAGAAAATAACTTTAAATGGAACATCTCCAAGGGCCTTTGTTCTTGCGAAATCTTTTACTTTTTCTCGGACAATATTGATTCCCCTTTCATCTGAAGCATTTAATTCTAAGTAATTTGTTTTCCAAGTGTCTTTGAATAACTCTTTTACGATGATTAGAGCTAATGTTGATTTTCCTGTTCCTGCTGGGCCTGCAAAGAGCAAATGAGGGATGTTTAATGTGTTTGTTAGAGCTTCAATTCTTTTTATGATATCATCTTGTCCAACAACTTGGGAGAATTTTTTTGGCCGATATTTTTCTGTCCAGATTTCACTTGTCATAATCATTTTATTTAAATTTCATTAATAAAGATTGTTGTTTTTAGGGGACAATATTAATTATTTTAGAATTCTTAGCTACTATTTACTTCTAGCTCTTTTTAGCTTACGCTTGTGCTTTTCTTTCTTAAGTTTCTTTCTTTGCCATTTCCAACGCATTTGGCCTTTCTTTTTCCACCGTCTAGATGATCTTTTCATAGGGTTTCAAATTAGATTTAGTTTTTAAAGATTTTGGTGTGTTTTTTTGGGATTAAAGAGGACTTTTTCAATTTGATCTTTTATCAAATTATGGGGGAAACTGGTTTTAAATTAAATTTTAGTAATTGTTTTTATTTTATTTTTATTTAGAACTTTTACGGCTTGTTTTATGGATTTTTTTCCAAGAAAAAATGCAATTATATTTTTTTTAAGCTTTGATTGGGAGATGATTTCTGCGGTCTTTTTTGGATTGGACATTGTTTGAGGAGTTAAAATGATTCCAATATTTCCTTGGTAATTTTTCTTTTCTAATTTTGATAATTCTCTTTTGTAATCTGTTTCTTTTGCGGTCCCTAAAATATCTTTTGGGCCAATTATCTTTTGTTCTTGTTGGATTAATGTGTCTGTTAGAAGTGCTCCTGCTCCGCCAGCATTTGTTATAATTGTAGTTTCTTTGTGATTGAGGGAAATTTTTTGGGATTTTAAATTAAATGCTTCTTGAAGGGATTTTACTTGCTTTATTTTTGCTTGTTTGAATGCTCCTTTGTAAATTTTGTAATCTGTTGCAATGCTTGCAGTATGACTTATTGTTGCTTGTTTTCCTTGTTCGGATTTTCCTGCTTTGATAACAATGATTTCTTTTTTACTTTTTTTACAAATTTTAATAAATCTTTTTCCTTCTTTTAATTTTTCAATGTAAAGAATTATTTTTTTTGTACTTTTGTCTTTGTTAAAATATTCAATCCAATCTGAAAAATCTAAATCAGACATGTTTCCCAAGCTTATGAATCCAGAGAATTTTTTATTTAAATCTGAAATATAGCTCCATAATGCTCCGCTTTGACTAATGAAAGCAATGTTCCCTTTTTTTGGAGTTGTTTTTGCAAAAGTTAAATCTAAATTTAATTTTGGATTGAAAATCCCAAAGCAATTTGGTCCTAAGAGATTTATTTTATATTTATCTATCTTCTTTGTTAATTCTTCTTGGAGTTTGAAATTTTTTTCTTCTGCAAAACCTGCAGAGATTATAATTATATTTTTTATTTTCTTTTTGTGGCAATCATCAATGGTTTTTAGAATAAATTTTGCAGGAATTGCAATCACAACTAAATCTATTTTTTCAGAAGTTTGTGATATTGAAGAATAACTTTGAATGTTTTGTAAAATTTTGTGTTTCGGGTTTATTGGAATTATTTTTGCCCGGGATTTTTTTGCTTTTTCTAATAAAATTCCTCCTACTTTGGTTTTATCTTCTGATGCTCCAATTATCGCAATTGTTTCTGGATTAAAGAAATCTTTTAATTTGCCCTCTTTCATTATTGAAATTAGAAAACTATATATAAATAGATTTTGTTTTATTTTTATGAAGGTGTTTACAGAAAAAGAGGCTGGAAGTTTTCTTTCAAAACAAGGTTTTAATCTTCTTCCGGGATTTTATTTAAAAAAAGAAAGTGATTTAGAAAAAGTTAATTTTGATTTTCCTTATGTTGCAAAGATTTCTGGGAAAAAAATTATTCATAAGAAAAAACAAGGAGGAATTATTTTGAATGTTAAAGATGTACAAGATGTTCTTAATTCATTTAATTATTTGAAAAAAATAAAGGGTTTTGAAGAAGTATTTTTTCAAAAACAAATTTCTGGAATTGAATTGATTTTAGGGATTAAAAAAACTCCTGAGTTTGGCCATGTTGTTGTTTTTGGAGAGGGGGGAAGTGGTGTTGAAGAAAAAGAAGATTTTACTTTTAGAGTTTTTCCAGTTTCTTTATCTGATGTAAAAGAAATGATCAATGAAACAAAAATTTCAAAGAAATTGAAATCTAAAGAAATTCTAATTTTAGAGAAAGAAATTTTTAAGTTAAATAAATTAGTGAAGAAATATCTGGAGATTAAAGAGTTGGATGTTAATCCTTTAATTATTAGTTCTAATAAACCTTATTTTGTAGATACAAGAATTGTTTTTGATTGAATTATTTTAATGACCAAAGCATTTTTGTGTAACCAGTATTATCAATATCTTTTTTGTTAATTTCTAATTCTTTTAATGCGGTGTTAATTAATTGTTTTGCTTTCTCTACTTCTTTTTCTTGGCATAAATATTCAATCTCTAAAAAATATCCAAGACTTTTTACCTTATGCAATTCAATTGTTAAATTTTTGTTTTTGCGATATTTGTAACTTTCAGTTATTTTTGTTTTTTCTACCCATTCTTCAAAATTTAAATCTTTGAATAGTTCGGATAAATTTTCTATATCTTTTTTTTCTTTTATTGAAAATTCAAATTCTTTTTTTACTACAATTTCTTTATCAGATAGTTCTTTTATCTTTTTCTTAAAATTAATTTCAAATTTATTTGGTTTTTCTCTTATTCTGAATGCTTTTTTTGGATATTTCTTTTTTAGGAGTTTATTTTTTATTGCAAAATATTTGTCGGTTCTTGTTTCTTTTTTGTCTAACTTTGCTATTGATTTAATTTTCTTTCTTAGATTTATTGGGTCTTTAACCCTTGCTTTTGTTTCTACTTCTAACCACATTTTTCTTTAAATGTACGCCCCGACCGTGATTCGAACACGGGTCACTGCCGTTCTCCAAAAGAAGGTTGCATTGAGATGCATAGACTTCCTCTCTCATCGAGATTTTTTCACCTCTCTTTTGAAATTTCTTTCAAGTCGTTTTGACCTGAAACAACTTTCGTTGTTTTGAGAGGGCAGCATACTTGGCCTCTGTACTATCGGGGCGTGTTTTGCTCTGAAAGTACAGGGTTTACTCAGATTCAAATTATTGGGTTAATTTGGATCTTGCGAAAATATGAAGGATATTTTCAGCGTGTACTATCGGGGCATAATTAATTGAAAGAAAAGTGTTTTATAAATTTTTATAGTCCTGCCAGGATTCGAACCTGGGTCGCGAGGCCCAGAACCTCGCATACTTGACCACTGTACTACAGGACTATGTCCATACTTATGATTCTTTCTTTTTAAAATCTTTTTCGAAAGATTTTTATATGTTTTTAGTTTAGAATTGTTATGGTAAACGGGGTGGTTTTTCTTGTAATCTCAGCTTTGGTAATTGTAATTTGGGTTTTAATAGAGTTTAAACGTCTTGAACATAAACTTTTTGCATATTTTTTAATAGGAATGATTTTGGTAGTTGCTGCAAGTTTTTCGGTTGTTACAAGTAATTATGATATTGATTATGGGTCTGCTTCTGGGCTAATGACTGCGGGAAAAGTTTATTTTTCTTGGATTGGTTCAGTATTTGGAAATGCTAAAACAATGACAAGCCACGCTATTAAATTAGATTGGGAAATGAATGAGAGTGTGGAGCAAGTTGATTTAAAAAAATCTTTAGCTGATTCCTTAGAATGAAATTTTTTTCGTTCATTTTGATTTTTCTTGTTTTAAATTCGTTATTAATTATTAGTAATAATAATCTTCATTTAGAAACAGAAGAGGGAATAGATAATTTTTTAGGAGATTATTCTTTTTTTGTAGAGAAAGTTTATTCTAATGTTTTGAGAGTTACTTCAAATGTGATAAAACTTGATTGGATTGCTACAGACTAATTGTCGGAATATTTAAATAGGTTATTTTATTGAATGAATCATGGTGAAGAAAAAGATGGTGCGCAGTTCTGCGTACTCCAAGTCGCGGAGTTCTGGAGCAAAAAAGAAGATTGTTAAATCAAAGGTTTCAAATTCTAAAGTAAATAAAAAAGTTGTAAAATCAAATAAAACTCCTAGAAAGGTTCAGATGAGAAGTGTTTTTTCAAAGTATAAATTCCATATTGCAGTTAGAGATTTAATTTTATTCTCAGTTTTATTCTTTTTGGTGTTCTTCTTAAGGGTAATTTCAACCAATGTGATTTTAGATAATATCTTCTTCTTATTGATGATTGTTTTCGGATTCTTAGCAATTGCCTTCTTTATAGTATTTTTAATATTTATTTTTGCTAGAATTTTTAGAAAATAAATAGGTCTCAGTTGAGATTTCAATGATTGTTAATTTTCTTGGGTTTATTTGAATAATCAAGTAATTTTTAATAATTTACAGGCCGACAGATAGAAATATATTTATAAATTAAAATAATAAATTATATAGATGAGAAAGCTTCTAAAAAACCCCCTAACTCCAATTGCATTATTTGCATTAATAATTTTAGCAATATTATTTTTTCCTGGACAATCTGATATTAAGAATAATTTTTGTGGGATTCATATAGATTATCGATATTGTAAGTGTGCATTTCATAATGAATATTGTGAAAGTTTAGGAATGAGTAAAAGTGAAGCAAATTCGTTTGTTCAAGAAGAATATGAAAAATGGAAAGATTCGCTAAATCCAACGGAATCGGAAGAAGAAGATGAAAAATATGGTATTATTGAAAAAGATGGAAACCTTTATCTTAATTCAAAGCCAGGAGAAGTGCTCGAAATAAAAACGAAGGATTTGCCAAATTGGGCTCGTGAAAAAATTGCTACAGTTGGTGCAGAAATAATGGTTGGGGGACCATTAGATCAAATTGCAGAAGGAGATTCAAATGTTCTTTTAGATGGACTTCCAATAGCAAGAGTGGGAGACGAAACAGTTCAAGGTGGAGTAATAACTGTTGGTTCAGAAAATATTTTTGTTAATGGAAAACCTGTTGCAATTATTGGGGGGATGACAACAAACTCTCAATTAACAGGAACGGTTCCTCATATTGGTGGTCCAATAATAAATAATGTTAATTAGTTCTTATTAGATTAAGAAAATAAATAAGCCACAGCCGAGATTCGAACTCGGGACCTTTACATTACCAATGTAACGCTCTACCAACTGAGCCACTGCGGCATTTTTGAATTAGCCACAGCGTTCAGTTTAGCACTGCTCAGTGCACCCTTAATTGCGGAGTTCTGGGGCAAGCCACTGCGGCATAAATAATTATCTTAATTTAGATTATAAAAATGTTTTTGGGTAGTTTTATAAGTAAATTTTGTTAGTTTTTTTAATGGAAAGTAATTTAGATTGTTTGAAAGAAACTTATCAAGAGATGGCGAAGGAACATAATTTGCCGGAGTTTGATTTGTTGAATGAAGATTTTGCGATTGAGAAAATTGCTGATGCTGAAACTGATTTTTTAGTTAGAGAAGTTAGAAAATGTATTAGTGAAAAATTTTCTGTTTATTTAAGGTTGGTTGAAGGCTTTTTGCATCCAGTTAATTCTCCGATGTTTGTTTATAGTTTGGTTAAAAATTTTTCTGTTAAAGATAAAGAAAATTTGGTTTCAATTTATAAAAAATTAGCTAGAAAAGAAGTAGATTTGATTGAACTTGATTTATTTTTTGATGAAAAGAAAGAATCAATTTTTATTATAAATTCTTTTAAGTTGTGGGCCGAGATTAAAGAAGATCTTTTGAAGTTAGTTAAGTCAATGAATAAGAATTGGGATAGCGAGTTAGAAACTAACGGAAAGAATTATTTTGGATAAGATTATAAGTAATATTTTCTTTTAGTTTTTATGATTAATTGTAAAAGAGGTTTATCTACAATAGTGACTATGTTGTTAGTTATTTTATTCGCATTTATGATGGTGGCGATTGTTTGGGTTGCGATTAAAGGAACAATTGATGAAGGAACTGAAAAAATTACTTTGGATTCTACTTATCTTGATTTATCTATCTCCCAGGTTTTGGTTGATTCTTCGGGAATTTTGGTTAGTGTTGAAAGAGGAAATGGAAAAGGAGAATTGAATGCTTTAAAGTTTGTTGTTTCAGATGGAGTTAATTCAGAAGTGATCGATCTAAATAATGTTACTTTAGATGAATTGAATTTGAAAACTTTTAATCTGACTGGATATGAAGGAATTGTAAAAGAAATTTCTGTGGCACCTACTTTTTATGATGATAAAGGGAAAAGATTTGTTGGAGAAATAAAAGATACTTATCAGTTTGAAGAAGATGAAGTAATTAAAAATATTCCTGGAATTATTTCTTGGTGGAAATTTGATTCTGATGCTACTGATTCTGTTGGAAGAAATTATGCTGAGAAAGGAAATAATCCTGAATTTGTAGAGGGAAAGTTTGGGGGTGCAATTCAATTTGACTCAGCGGAATCAAGTCCCTCTTCAAATAATGATTATTTAGAATCTGATGGAACAGACTTACAAATTAGTGGAAATGAATTTAGTGCTTTTGCTTGGGTTAAAAGAAGAACGTTGGTGGACGCATCTAATCCTCCCCCTTTAGATCATCCTATGTATTTTATTAGTAATGGAAGAGATTCTGCTTCGGTTGGAGGATTTACATTACTTTTTTCTCAATGGGGAAATTATTTTCAATCAATCATTGCTTTTGAAAACGCTACAGGGACATATAATAAACATGTGGGAGATATGGGGTTGGATGATCCTGTAAATGATTATGATTGGCATTTTTATGGAGTTATTTTTAATGGAACGAGGATGTCAAATTATATTGGTACTAAAGAAACTGGATTTTTTGATGTTTCTGGTACTTACATTCCTTCCACTGTTTCTTTTAAAATGGGTGCGATGGGAAATAACCCCGATTACAATGGATTTAATGGGAGTTTGGATAATGTGATGGTTTTTGATAGGGCATTAACCTCTACAGAAGTTGAGGGTTTGTACAATTTTAATTTTGGAGGAACTTATTCTGAGCCTGAAGAAGAAAGTTATACTTGCGGAGTTATTAATAGTGGAACCTGCCAATCAAGCGGATGCGATCCGGACTGGGAACCAATGGGTTCTGGAACTTGTGGTTCCGGACAAGAATGTTGTAGCGAAATTGATTATGCTGCACTATGTAATAATGTAAATCTTGTACCCGTGCCTTATTCTGCTATTTGCTGGTATAGTGATGATTTGGGAGTAGATCTTTGTAATTTTACTATTCAAAGAAATGCTCCTGCTCAAGAGTATGCTGGAATGAAAATTCATTTTGAGGATTTTGATCGTAATGATGGAGGTAACTTTGAGTATCCCGGTGAAATTCCTGTTTCTGGAACCCGTTATGAAGAGAATGTTATATTAGAAAATGAGATGGATGATCAAATATCGATGTTAATTCGTGCATATTTTGATACTGCTGCTGGAGAATATCTTTGCCCTGAAAGAGGTTATTCTGTATTAGGATAATTTTTTAGAATAATTTTATTCTTTTAGTTTTTCAAAAATTTCTTTTAAACTAATTTCAAATAATGCAACTGGCATTTTTATTTTCCAATTCTTTAAGATTTTAGGATGAATTTCTCCAAGGTATCCAATTATTTTTTCATCCAGAATTATTTTTGCCACTCTTCCATCTATAAAATGGTCTGGGATTTTTGTTGGTTCTTTTAAGATTAAATTTAATCCGGTCATTTTATTGAGGTATTCTAATGATTGTTTGATGTCTGTAAAGTTTCCTGGGGTGATTGCACAACTTAGGTGTTCGGTTTCTTTCAAATCTTCAGAGAATGTTTTTCCTATTTCAAATATTTTTTGAGGATATTCCGAGTCAATATTTTCAGAAAGAATTTTTAATAAATAATGAGTTAAATCTTTTCTTAATAAATTATATTCTGTTTTTGATTCAGCTATTTCTATTGCTCCTTTTTCTTGTTTTTCTGGGATTCCCATTTTTGTGAATTGATCTTTTTTCGCAGTTAAATGATAATTGGAAATTTCTAAGAATTCAATATTTGTTAAAATCGAAGAGATTTTTCTTTTTATTGTTTCTTGGAAATTTTCTTTTCCAATAGTGGAGATTTTTGGAATTATCGGTTCAAAATTTTCATATCCATATGCAATTGCAATGTCTTCAATTAAGTCCACTTCATGCAGGAGATCAGTTCTATAACTTGGACTTTTTACAATTCCATTATTATATTCATGGCCCATTTTTCCCAATAATTGTTTTATTGTTTTTTCTTCTAAATCTAATCCTAGTAATTTATTTACATTTTTTATTGAAATTTTTGTTTTTTCTGGTTCTAAATTCGGAGTGGTTAAATTAGAATTAATTTCCATTTGATAGATTTTCCCCCCCATATCTGCAAAGGTTGTAACAAGAATATTCAAACATTTTTCTAAGGTTTCTTGATCGAATCCAGAGCATTCAATAAAAACTTCTTTTGTTTTCTTTGTAACTCTCCCAACTTTCTCAGAATTAATTATTGGGGGCATGCTTAGAATTTCTTTGTTTGAGTCAATGAATATTGGGAATTTTATTTTTCCTGCTAAAAGGTGAGCATAATCTCTTCCAGTCGGATGTCTTTGAAGTATTTCTAATCCAGTCATTTCTTTTTTTGATTCTAATGGTTGGAATCTGATTTGATCTGGTTCAAGCGCCTTGAAAGTTATGGGAAGTTTTATTTTTTCTAAAGGATAAATTCCAATTGCAATTTTTTTCCTTCTTCTCCCAATTGTTGTATGTAGCTTTTCTTGAATTTCTATAATTTCTTTTATTTTTTCATCATTTAATTTTAAATTTTTAATGATTGCACATGCAGTATGTGGCCTTATATTTTTTAAATTTGAATCTACTTTTATTTTATAGTTTTTTTCTTTTGGAAATACTTTATATTTTTTAAGTCCAGTATTTTTCCCAAGGAATGCTAAAAAACTTCTTTTGAATCCTTGATAAGATAAAAGATCTGGTCTGTTTGGGAAAATTTCTAATTCGATTTCATTGTCATCAAAGCTTTCAAGAGTTGTTCCAAAGAGAGCAATTTTCATTTGCATTTCTTTTGTTAATTTCCCGATGTCTTTTTCAAATTCTTTTCTTGGTATTTTTATATTTGCCATTTTATTTATTTCATTAAGTATTTTGTTTTTCTTAATTGAGTTAGGTTGTTTTTATATAATTCTCGCATATCTTTTATGTCGAACATTTTCATAATCATTCTATCGAATCCAGGTCCCCAAGCGAGTACGGGGATTGGTTTTCCTAAGAGAGGTTCTGT
Source organism: archaeon (assembly GCA_018651925.1). Lineage (GTDB taxonomy): Archaea > Nanobdellota > Nanobdellia > Pacearchaeales > GW2011-AR1 > JABIDC01. The sequence goes on from JABIDC010000002.1 coordinate 20,324, forward strand.
TACTTCTGGACGGAATATTCCTGCTGCAAAGATTTCTACCCACTCTTGCCTTTCTTCATTCCAAACATCTCCTTCTAGGCTTGGTTCGGTATAAGGAAAATATGCTGGTCTAAATCTAATCTTCTCAAATCCCATTTTCTTTGCGAATTGTTTTAGGTAACCTAATAGGTGTCCAAAGTTTGCATTTGGATCTATTACAATTCCTTCTGTTTGATTAAATTCAAATCCATGAGACCAATCGACGGTTTCATTTCTAAAGCATTTTCCTACGGAGAAAAACTTTTTAGGTAAATCTTCTTCTTTTAATTTGGATAAGGTTTGAGAAGATAAGCAGGTTGTATGGGTCCTTAATACCATTTGTTTAGAAAGTTCTTCATCCCATCGATATCTCCATCCTTTGCTCCCTTCGCTTCCTTCTTCATGAGAGATTTTTATTTTTTCAATCAATTCTTTTGCGGGGAGAGTTGCTTTTTTGTCTATAAAGAATGTATCTTGCATTTCTCTTACTGGATGATCTTGGGCAGTAAATAATGCATCAAAGTTCCAGAACGAGCTTACAATCATGTCCCCACTCATTTCTTCAAATCCCATCTCAGTCCATACTTTTCTAGCATAATCTAATGCTTGATTTACAAAATGTCTTTTTCCGCCATTTATTTTTGGTAAAGGAGAAGTCACATCATATCTTCTAAATTTTTTTCCTTTCCAGTTTGATTCTTTTTTTAATAAGTCTGGAGTTATTTGTTCAATTAAATTTTTATTTTCAAATTTCTCTTTTGATATCTTTTTACCAATTTCTGTTAGGTTAATTTTTATTTTTTTATTTTCAATAATTTCTACAAGATCTTTTCTTGATTGAAGTGATTTTAATGCAAACATTTGTTCGGGGCTCAATTTTTCATATTCAATTGGAAGTTTCTCTAGGAATATTTCTTCAAGAGTTTTTTTTGAAATTTCTTCTTTATTTGAATTAAAGATTATTTTTCCGTTATTCAAGTCAATTAATGCTTTTTTCTTTAATACTCCAATCGAAGCTTTGAATTCATCGTCAGATAATTTGCTTTCTTTTTTCGCTTCTTTTAGTGGGATGATTCTTTTTTCGCTTAATAAGTTTAGAAGTCTTCTTTCTGGTAATCCTTTTTTTATGTAAAGTGCCCCATTTACCCCAATTTCAATTATTTTTGTTTTTGTTGTGATAACTTCAATTATTTTTTTATTTTGAAGATATTCTAATGCTCTTAATACTGAAATTTTGTCTAGATTTGATTTTTTGCATATTTGAACTAATGATTCTTCCAAATGAGGAATTATTTTTCTTTCGTGTGGGCTTAATGAGTCAAGTAGTTTTTGCATGTTTTAAGGAGATTAATTTAGATTAAAAATGTTTTTAATTTTATTTGCTTTTAAAAATAATATAAATGATATAATCAAAAGACTTTTTAATGAAGATTAATTGTATTATTTATGGTGGTGGAATTTATTGGGGATTCTCTTTTATTGTGGGTTTCCTTACTTCCTTTTCCTTTTACTAATTTTGTTTTACTTTGGACAATGTTCCCTGCTTATCTTAATGGATTTCTTTCAAGTTTGTATTCAAAACCCTCTAATTCTTCTGCCGTTTTTGCAGGAGTTGTTGCTTGGTGGGCTGGAGCAGATTGGATTCGAAGTTATTTAGAGATGAGGGTTTTTGCAGAACAGATAAACTGGATTATTGCTATTTTATTTTGTGTTTATGGTTTTATTGCAATTATAATTGGAGTTACAAAAAAAGAAAAACTTTATTTTATTTTTGGAAAAAGAGATATTCTTACTTATTTGATTTTGTCTTTTTATCCTGTTCAAATTGGATACCTTAAACTTGGGGAAGAACTTCTTTTTGCAATTCTTATAGCATTTATTCCTTTCATGATTGTTTTGGGGATTTTATCTTTTGTTTTTAGAAAAATTTTAAGAACAGATGAATCTACTCCTTCTAGTTCTTCTTTTCCTTCGAATAAACGTTTTAATAAAATTAAACAAGTTCCCTTTCGTAAGAAAAAGTTTTGATTAAAATTCTTTGAACATCCAGGTTGGCATTCCCAAGGCGAGTCCAAGAGATTTTAGATCTGTAGAATTTCTTTTGTGTTTTTCTTCAATAAATGTCATGTTGAGCTTATTTTTGTTGCAGAGGAATATATTTTGTTTTACTCGTGCTAAGATTAATGATTTGTCTTTTGGATTTGAATTAATTATTTCATCTAAGTTAATTCCAATTGTGACTTTTCCTTTTTTTGCAATTTTTGCCATTACTTGATTTAATCCGGAATTTCTTTGTTTTTGATAATCTTTTCTTTTATCCTGATTAATTAATAAAATATCAATTTTTTCTTTTTCCAGCACTTTTCTATTCAAGTCATCATCTTCTGAAGAAAAGATAATCGGTTTTTCTGATTTTTTTAGAAGAGTTCTTAATTTTTGATAATTTGTTTCTGTGATTATTTTCATAATTAGAATAAGTGAAAAGGGTTTTTAATTTTAACCTTGAATCGTTGTCCCAATAAATTTTTTATTATTTAGAAAATTATCAAGTTGTTTTGTATCTTGTCCCAAAATGAATGTTGGGAGATTATATTTTTTTATCATTTTTGATGCAGTTTGATCTAGAACGAAATGCTGTCCTGGTTTGAAAGTCATTTTCTGAGCTAAGTTGTCAAAATCTTTCCATGAAATTTTTTCAATAAATTTTGCATCTTTGTATTTTTTAGGGTTTTTTGTGTAGAGTCCTTTTACATTTGTTAAATTAATAAATTTTGTTTTGAAGTGTTTTGCAACTAATGCTGCTGTTGAATCTGAAGTTTGATTTGGTTTATATTCAAGTGCTCCGCAAAAAATTATGTTGTGGTTTTTTATTCTTTTTTCAACTAATTCCATTGTGTGGGGTATTCCTTCTTTTGGGTCGAGATTAAAAAAATAACTCATGAATCTTGCATTCATTCTTGTTGTTCCAATTCCGGCAAAACTTTGAAGTGTTTCGTTTGTTTTGTTCTTTTTTAATGCAGCTATGTATTTTCTAGCAATGCTTCCACCACCACAAACAAAAATGAATTTGTATTTTTTAGTGTGTTTTAGAACTATTTTTTTTAGCTTTTCTAAATATCTATAATCTACTTCCTCTGGGATAATTAAACTTCCTCCTAGGCTTAAAACAATTATTTCTTTTTTCATTTTATTGTAAATAGTTTATCATCGTGAACATCAAAGACATCTAACCTTACTCCAGAGTCTATCCATCCATGTGCATAATTTAGGGCTGCGAAGGCGTTCACGAAGTCTTTATTTGATTCAAAGTGTTTTGCATCAGAGAAATAGTTTTCAACCATGTCGATAATTTCTTTTGCATAGTTTTCTTTTCCTTTTATTATATTTTTTTTAACTTCAATTAGCGCCCTATTTGTCACATCAAAATATTTTGCAAGTTTTTCTTTTGTTATTTTATCTTCTGGCATAGGAATACCTCATTTGGTTCATTTGTGGAGTCATTTTTTTAATTATGAATTTTGAGTTAACAAGTTCAGAGATTATTGCAGACAGGATTAACCTTCCTGCGACAACCTTTACAACTCCTTCTTTGATTGGGATTTTTGTTGCTTTAGAGAAAGATTCAAAGATTCCTTCTATCTCTTCTTTTGTTAATGAAATTGAGGTGTTTTTTGTTCCCATTGCTCCCCTCACAATAATTGGTTTTCCTGGGCCGTTGCATTCAATCTCTTTTACCATTTGATCTTTAACTAATGGATTTAATTTTTCTAAATCTATTTCTTCTTTTCCAATTTGCGGCCTTAAGTGTTGAAGATTTGTTGGAAGAGGATAATTCGGGATGATTATTTTTTCTACTGAGGTTAGAGGAGATTTTCTTATTATTTTTGAAGGAGGAAGTTGTTTGAATGTTTGTCTTATTTTTGGTTTTTCTATTTCAATTATTTTTTCTTTTATCTTTTTTTCTTCAATCTCTTTTTTTTCTTTTTCTAATTTTTGTTTTTCAATTATTTTTTCTAATTCTAAGAAATATTCTTTATTTGATTCTTTAATTAATTCTTTTGTGAATTTTAAAATAAATTTTCTTTTAAATTCAAGAGAAGTATTTTCCAAATACATTTTATTGATTAGAGATAGATTTTTGATAATTTTCTAAATCCAATCCGAATTTATCTTTTTTCTCAATTGGTTGATTTTCTACTGGTTTTGGAAAAGGAATTTTTTGTACAGCGGGAATTTGATTTGGTGTTGGAGGAATCATTTGTGGAGGCATTTGTTTAGGTTCTGTTGGTTTTGGAATATATGTTCCAGGAGATTCTTCTGGATGTGGAACTTTTTCGTGCATTAAGGATAATCCTCTTGCAAGAACTTTATTTTGATCTGCTAATCCTTCTAATTTTTTCATTATTTCTTCAGACTCAGGATTAATATTCAAATTTCCCATTTCTTTCTCAGAAAGAGATTGTGCAGCTAATTCAAATGTGCTTAATAATTTTTTTATATTTTCTGAAAGATCTTCGAATTTAATAGATAATCCCACCATTACTTTTTGTAATGAGACAAAATTTTCAATTAACATTTTTTCTACTCGAACATCATTTTCATGTTTGACTCTTTTTACTCTCCTAGTAGTTATTTTTCTGGCTGGTTTTTTCTTAACAGTCTTTTTCTTAGTAATTTTTTTCTTAGTAGTTTTAGAAGTTGTTTTCTTTTTTGTCACCATACTTTATTGAGGGGAAATGTATTTATAAAACTTTTTAGAATTAATTTTCGTTGTTTTCTTTTTCTTCTGGCTGATATTGCCTTGGTTCTTTATCTGTTCCTTTAATTGCAGTTTGTTCTAATTCATAAACATAATCTGATATTTCTTTTGCAACATCCGCATTTACGCTTATGCTATCAATCCCATTTTCAATTAAGAATTTTACCATTTCTTTTTTACTTCCAGCTTGTCCACAAATGCTTGTTTCAACCTTCATTCTTTTACAGACCCTAATTACATAACCTATTTGATATAAGACTGCTGGATGCATTTCATTGTAAAGATGTTGAACTGCTTTGTTTCCCCTATCTAATGCTAAAATATATTGAGTTAAATCATTTGTTCCAAAAGAAATAAAGTCAATTCCTTCTTCACAAATTTCTTTAATTAATTGAACTGCCGCGGGAGTTTCAACCATTACTCCAACTCGTGCTTCATTAAATTCAACTTCTTTTAGAAATTGTTTAAGTTTTTGAACTTCTTCTACAGAGATTACTTGCGGAGATAAAATTCCTACTTTCTTTCCTTGTGCTGCTCTTTTCAATCCCTTTAATTCGGCTTTGAATAATTCTGGATGGATAATTCCATATCTTATTCCATGCATACCTAACATCGGATTTGCTTCAGTTTCTTTTGGTGCCCCTTCAAGATTTGAATATTCATCGCTTCTAATGTCTGAAGTTCTAACCCAAACTTCTTCAAATTCTTTAACAATTTCTGAAATTCCTTTGTAGATTAATTCTTCGTATTCCTCAACTTTATTATTTTTTAAATAATATTCTGGGTGTTTTCCTCCTTCAGCGATTATTCCTTCGACCCTTGTTAATCCAACTTTAGTTAGATTTGTTTTTGCAGCTCTTTTTGCAAATGTTGGTAAATCCACTATTACTTTTATTTTTGTTTTAGTTTTTGCAGTTACAGGTAATACTTCTTTTTTTTGTGTTCCTCCAGCAATTGCTCCCTTGTAGATTTTTCCTGTATATCCATCTACAGTAACCGTATCATTTTCTTTCAAATCTTTTGTTGCAGTTTCTGTTCCAACAATTGCGGGAATTCCCATTTCTCTTGAGACTATTGCAGCATGAGCAGTTAATCCTCCTTGGTCTGTTACAATCGCAGTTGCTTTTTGCATTGAGACTACCATGTCCGGGTTAGTCATTTTTGTAACTAAAATATCTCCTTCCTTTATTTTAGGCAAATCTGCTAAATCATTAATTATTTTTACTGTTCCCACTCCAATTCCAGGGGATGCTGCAAGTCCGGTTAAAATTACTTCTCCAGAAAGTTCTTTTGATTCTTTTTCTTCACCAATTCTCTTTTCCATTGTAGTTATTGGTCTTGTTTGAACAATAAAAATGTCTTCTCCTTCAATAGCAAATTCTATATCTTGAGGAGATTTGTAATGGTGTTCTAAGTCTAAAGCTATTTGTGCTAATTTTTTCATTTCATAGGTTTTCAATACTTGTTGTTTTGATTTTTCTTCTGTTAGGTTTACTTTTAATTTTCCCCCTCCAGAATTTCTTGTGATTGCTACTTTTTTATCTGCAATTTTTTTATCTGTGATTTCCATATTTCTTGAAATAATATATTTGTCTGGAGTAATTAATCCTGAAACAATTCCTTCCCCTAATCCCCAAACAGCTTCTATAATTATATTTTCATTATCATATGATGGATCTTTTGAAAAGATTACTCCAGATTTTTCAGAATCAACCATTTTCTGAACTACTACTGCTAAGCTTGCTTCCTCATATTTGAACCCTTGTTTATTTCGATAATATGTTGCTCTTGCCGTGAAAAGAGAAGCAAAACATTTTTTTATATGAAGAATTAAATCTGAATTTCCTTTTACGTTAAGGAATGAATCTTGTTGTCCTGCAAAACTAGCCTCTGCTAAATCTTCTGTTGTTGCACTGCTTCTTACTGCCACGAAAACTGGTTCGGAACTTTTTAGTATGTCTAATGCTCTATAGTTTGATTCATTGAATTTTGGTGTATCAAGATGATCGTAACTTTCTAAAATTTCTGTTTCCATTTCTTTTGGCATTTTTGCTTTAGTAATTAAATTTCTAATTTCTTCTGTTACAGAATTAAGTTTGGTTGTGTCTTCGTAATTTAAGTTTTCTAGAAGAGCTTTAATTTTTTCATTTAACTTTGATTTTTTAATAAAATAATCGTAAGCTTGAGCAGTCACAACAAATCCTGGAGGCACTGCAACTCCTAAATTAAAAATTTCAGATAAATTTGCTCCTTTTCCTCCGACGAGTTTTCCAGAGTCTTTATTCATTTCAGAAAACCATTTTACGAAATCTGTTTTCTCACCTTTTTTTTGCATAATTAATAAAAAATAACTTTATTAATAAAGGTTTTCCTCTTATTTGCTGATTGCGTCTACAGGACATTCTTCGATTGCACTCTTTACACAAGGTAAATCTTTTTGTGCTTTTACTTTTGCTTTTCCGCTGTCTTCCATTTCAAAAACTTCTGGACAGGTTTGAACACAAGCGCCGCAACCAATGCAAGTCTTTTTGTTAACTTTTATTGCCATGGAAAATACACGAGAAACTTATTTATAAAATCTTTGGGAAATTTTGCACTAAATTTATAAACTTTAATTCTTATTTATTTTGATGTGGGAAATAATCATCTTAGCAATTGTCGTAATCATCGGAGGAATGTTCTTTGGTTATTATAATCGGTTTGTAACGTTGTCTAATAGAATTGATAATTCTCTTTCTCAAATTGATGTGCAATTGAAAAGGCGTGCAGATTTAATTCCAAATTTAATCAATACTGTTAAGGGTTTTGCAAAACATGAAACAGCTGCCATTAAAGCAGTTACAGATGCAAGAAAAGCTTTGGTTGGTGCAAAGGGTGTTGAGAAAAAAGTTGAAGCAGATAAAAAATTAGAATCTGCATTAAAAACAATTTTTGCAATTGCAGAAGGATATCCTGATTTGAAAGCAAATACCAATTTTTTAGAACTTCAAAAAGAATTAACTTCTACTGAAGATAAAGTTGCATATTCTCGACAATATTATAATGATAGTATTCTAACTTACAATCTTTTATGTAGGACCTTTCCAGGAGTTTTATTTGCAAATATTTATTCTAAGAAACCAAGAACTTATTTAGAAATTGCTGCAGAAGAAAAAGAAGTTGTTAAGGTCGATTTTAATTAGTTATTTTCCAGAAGAATAATATTTATAATTGGTTTTATTTTTGGTTTTGTTATGGATTTAAGAAATTATTTTGGAAATTTGACTAATTATGCGGTAGAGAGATTACAAGAAACTTATGAAACAATGATTGAATCTTTTAATCTAAAGTATGCTCTCGCAGGAATTAATGGAGTAAATGTTAATTCTGGATTAGAGGGGGAAGTTAAATCTAATGGGGTTTTTCATTTTGCAAGGCGTCACGGAAAGGGAAACAAATCTAAGGGTGAAACTACTGGAACTATCTCTGTTAGAAATAGAAAAACTGGAAAAGTTATGAATATTCCGGACACAGAAAAAATTCCTAAGAAATATCAAAGAAATCATGTGGATAAATATGCAAATAAAAAAAATAAACCCAAATATTAAAAAGTAATTTTTCTTAATTTGCATATGAAACAAAGAGTGGATTTTCGTGATCAAATTTCTAAGAATAAAATGAAGTCTTATTTTTTGATGGTTGTTATCTTTTTTGTGATTTTAATCTTGGGATATGTTATTTCAATGGCCACTGATCCAGGGTATTTTTTTGTAATAATGATTTTTGCGATTATTTTTTCAATTAGTTATTTATTGGTGAATTTTTATCATTCAGATAAAATTGCTTTGAAGTCTGTTGGAGCGAAAGAAGCGAAACGGATAGATTATAGAGATTATCATAATTTAGTTGAAGGACTTTGTATTGCTAGCGGGATGCCTAAGCCAAGGCTTTATGTTATGGAGTCTTCAATGATTAATGCTTTTGCTAGTGGGAGAGATCCTGAACACGGGGTTATTTGCGTTACAAAAGGAGCTTTGGAAAAATTGGAAAGAAGAGAGCTTGAAGGAGTTTTAGCTCATGAGCTTGGACATATAGCTAGTTATGACATGCGTTATATGACGATGGTTGCGGTTATGGTCGGAATGATTTCAATTATCTCTCAAGTTTTTCTTCGTAGTCTTTGGTTTCGGGGAAGGGGAAGTAGTAATGATTCTTCAAAAGCAATTTTTATGATAATCGGAATTGCTTTGGCAATCATTGCACCAATTGTTGTTTATTTTGTTCAGATGTCAATTTCAAGGAAGAGAGAATTTACTGCGGATGCTTCTGCTGTTAAGTTTACAAGGTATCCTAATGGTTTGATTAAAGCTTTAGATAAAATCGGAAAAGCAAATCAATCTAATGAAAAAAAAGTGAATAAAGCCTTGGCTCCGTTGTTTTTTTCTAATCCGTTTAAGGGAGCAGGAAGGACTCATCCTCCTTTAGAAGAAAGGATAAATGTTTTGAAACGTATGTAATTAATTTTATAAACTTCTTTAATCTTTTTTTATTATGGGTTTTGCAAGAGGGAGTTTACTTAGTTTTGTTGGATTTTTGTTGTTCTTATCTTTGTTAATTGGAAATCTTTTTTGGACTTTTTCATTATCTTTGGAGTATGATCAATTTAAATCCGAAGTAACTCCTTTGATTAGTTTGAAGGTTAATGAATCTGTTCCAGAAGGTGTTGTTGAAATTATGCAAATTGCTTGTGTTAATGAATCAGAATATGTTTTTTATCAAGATCAATTTGATGTAGCATTGTCTCTTCCCTGTGATATTGTTGATGCGGGAAAGGAAGAAATAATTTCTTATTCTGTGGATAATGTTTTGGAAGATATTTATTACAAGGAATATGATTGTTCTTTTGTGGGTTGCTTGTTGGGAGAGGGATTTTCTCAAATGATTATTTTTTCAAAAACTGCCAAAGATTATTTTCAAGGAAGATTTTTATTTTTTCTTGTGATTGCTTTAGTTTTAATTGGATTAACTTTTTTACTTGTTAGTCAAAAATTGAATTTCTTGCCAATTGTTGGAGGATTAATTATTCTCTCTGCGATTCCTTTAAAGAAACTTGGTGCAGCAATGACTTTTCTTTTACCTTCTTTTTTTGAGGAATTTGGATTGGTTTTTGTAAGCAAAGCCGGATTTGTTTCTTCAATTATTTTAACTTTGGGGATTATTATTTTGGTTATTGGTCTTATTTGGAAGTTTTTGAGATTTGACAAGGTGAAGAAGAAGTTTACTCGAAGAGAAGTCGAAGAGATTGTGAAGGAGGAAGTTTCTAAAGCAGAGAAGAAATAGTTAGTTTTTAATACCTTTAATTTTAGTAATTCTTATGGCAGAAAAAGTTTTAGTTATGTTTTCTGGTGGGTTGGATAGTCGGCTTGCTGTGAAGATTATGCAGGAGCAAGGATTGGAAGTAGTTGCACTTTTTTTTAGTTTGCCTTTTGGAACTGGTTGTTGTGATGAGGGATGCAGTTTTAATTTTTCTCAATTACATGGAATGAATTTGAAAATTGTTGATTGTACAAAGGGAGATAATTTGAAAGAATATTTAGATGTTATTCGTAAGCCTTTGTATAATAGAGGTTCTGGAATTAATCCTTGTGTTGATTGTAGATTATTTATGTTTAAGAAAGCTAGAGAAATTGCAGATGAAATGGGAATTGAGATGGTTGTTTCTGGAGAAGTTTTAGGGGAAAGACCAATGTCTCAAATGAGAAAGTCAATGCGTATTGTAGAGGAGGAGTCTGGATTGAAAGGAAGGCTTTTGAGACCACTTTCTGCTAAATTCATGGAGGAAACAATTGGAGAAAAGAAAGGATATATTGATAGAAGTAAATTATATTCAATTGAAGGAAGACAAAGAGTTAAACAAATAGAATTGGCAAAGAAGTTTAAGATTAATTATCCAACTCCTGCTGGAGGGTGTTTGCTTTGTGAGAAGGCTTTGAGTAGAAGATTTTTAACATTATTAGAAAGAGATTTGAGTGGAAATCAAATGAAAATTTTGGAGATTGGAAGACATTTTATTATCGATGGAGTTTGGGTTGCAATTGGACGGTATGCAAAAGAAAACCAAATAATTGAAACCTTTGGAAAAGAAGGAGAAGTTGCAATTACTGAAGGGTTTCCTGGTCCTACTTCTGTAATCTTTGATGATTGTAGTGATGAGGCGAGAGAGAAAGTTAAGGAATTGGTTTTAGCATATTCTAAAAAAGGTTCATTAGAAGCAAGAGAGAAGTTTGAAAAGTTCAAATTATAATTATTTCTTTTTCTTTTCTAAATTAGAAATAAAATTCTTTATGAATTTTTGATGTTCTTCTGAATTTTTGAATTCGGTAATTGTATGGAAAGTATTTCCGTTATGTGCGTGTTTAGCTGTTTTAATTTCTGTAGATAGTTCTTTTGCAATGCTTTCTGATAAAACTATTTTTTCTTTAGAGTAAGCAGAGATTTTTTTTGTTCCAGTAATTGCATCTTTTATGCTCATAAATTTTAAAATTCCATTTTCATTCTTTGCAATCAATTCTCCGTTATTCATTGATATTCCGAATTCAATTTTTTGTTTGAATAATTTATTGTGTCCATCAATAATTTCTTTTATTTTTTGAGATAATTTTAATGCTTGCTTTTCATTTTTGAAAGTTTTTGTTTTTATTGGAGATAAGATAAAGAAGAAACTATCTTGATTTTCATAGATTGAAGATTTATATTCTGTTGCTAATTTTGAAATCTTATCGAATGTATCTTTTGTAGTTTGTTTATTTTTTTCAAGTTCTTTTAAGTTTTTTATTCTCAATCCTATAATTGTTGATTTTTGTTTTTGTCCTTTTATTGATAAGGAGATTTCTGCCTTTTTATTTGTAGAATCGATTATTCCTTTTTCTTGGATTTCGGTTTTTGATTCTTTCTTTTTTGGGCTAGATTTTGATTTAATGTAACCAAAGAAGCTTTTTTTGTATCCTTTTTTAAAAATTGTAAAAGACATAAATCCTAAAATTGCTATAATAAAAATCCAAACAATCGGATATTTCATTAAAGATGCAGCTGCTTTTCCTGCTTCTTCCACATTGATCGCATTTCCAGTAAGCATAACTCCTTTTGAAATTTGACTTTCTCCATTGTTTATTATTTCAATTTGATAAATTCCTTCAGGAGCAGTTAGTTTGAATTCTTTTGTTTCATCAAGGCCTAAACAAACATCTAAGTTAAGAGATTCATTTCCAATTTTTATTAATACTGATTCATTGCAATATTCTGTATTTCCTGCGTTTTTTACAATAACTGAATCATTAATAATTTCTATTTTTATTTCTGGTTTTGCTAAAATTTTTGTTGTTGTTTTTGCGTTTAGGAGATTTGTTGCTGCAGTGATTGTTAATTCTTCTGGTTCATGATTATATTCTATATCATATTCAAAAAATTCATCTGTTTTTGTTATTTTTTGTTCGATTATTTTATCAAGAGAATCTTTAATTGTGATTGTTACATTTGCTGGGATGTTCATTCCTGTTTGATCGTGTAAAATTGCCTTTATCTTTAATGCTTCATTTGGATTAATTTCTTCTTTTTCTAAAGAGATTTCAAGATTCTTTGGGATTTGATTTACAAAAATTTCTTCAATTGCAAATCCTTCATTTGAAGTTAATTCTCCATTTTTTTCATAAATTCTTACTTTGGCTAAATATTTCCCTGCCTTTATGTCTTGATCTAAAGTTTTATTTATTTTGAAATATCCTTTATTTACTGTAGATAGTTGTGTTTCAATTTCTTTTGAATTTTCATCCATTAGAATTAGTTCAGCAAATCCATTTACCATTGAACCGCTTTCTCTTGTGGCAGTTCCTTCAATTATTATTTCTTCGTTTGGATTGAAAGTTGTTTTTGTAAGTGTTTTTTCAAGATTTATTAAGGTGGAGATTTTGAATTCTCCGGTGGTAATTGGAGTTTCTTCTGACAAGCCGGCAGTTATTTTACAAAATCCTTTTAGGTTTTCAATAATTGATTTGTCTAGAACTAATGATGGCGGAGGAGACAAAGTTATTTCTTCCCCATAATCTAATGAAATCCCATTTTTATAGAAATTTTTTTCTAATCCTTGGCAGACAAGATTCATTTCAAGACTTCCTGCAATGTTATGTGTTGCTTTAATTGTTATTGGGACAGAGATAGAATCTCCCAAATTATAGATTTCTTCTGGTTCTGAAATAAGAATGATTTGTGAGGAAATTAGATGTAAGAAACTCAATACAAATAATATAGTAAATAATTCTTTTTTCATTCTATAAATTGGAAAATTATGTTTATAAGTTTTGTTATAGATTTGGGGATTTTCAATACTTTTAAAAAAGTTCTTCTCTTATTTTTTTTATGGCAAAAAATAGTGTGACTCCTTATGATGTTAAGGGAAGTGTGGATTATAATAAATTAATTAATGAATTTGGGGTTAAGAGGATCGACGATGCTTTACTTAAAAGAATTGAAAAACTTGCTGGAGAGACCCATCCTTATTTGAGAAGAGAGATTTTTTTTGCTAACCGGGATCTTAAGCTTTGGTTGGATGAATATGAGAAAGATAAGAATGTTTTTCTATATACTGGAAGAGGCCCTTCTGGACCGATACATTTGGGGCATGTTTTTGGATGGATTTTTGCTAAATGGTTGCAGGATAAATTTGATTGTGAATTGTGGTTTCAATTTACAGATGATGAGAAATTTTTGTATAAGAATAAAAGTTATGAAGAAATCCAAAAATGGACTCATGAAAACATGCTTGATGTAATTGCTATTGGTTTTAATCCAAAAAAAACTCATTTTTTAGTTGATACGCAACATGCGGGGATAATGTATCCTGAAGCAATTAAAGTTGCAAAGAAGATTACTTTCTCCACAATTAAAGCTTCTTTTGGATTTACAGATACCAATAACATTGGAAGTATCTTTTATACTGCAATGCAAACTGTTCCTGTTTTTTTGCCGAATGTTTTGAAAAAAGAGAATAAAAGATGTTTAATTCCCCTTGGAATTGATCAAGATAATCATTTTCGTATAAGTCGGGATGTTGTTGAAAAATTGGGATTCAAGAAACCTTCTATTATTCATGGAAAGTTTATGCCTGCCTTAGTTGGTTTGGAGGGTAAAATGAGTAGTTCTGACCCAGATAAGGCAATTTTAATGACTGATACTCCAAATCAAGTAAAGAAGAAGGTGAATAAACATGCTTTTAGTGGAGGTCAAGATACTCTTGAAGAACATCGCAAAAAAGGTGGAAATGTGGAAATTGATGTTGCTTGTCAATGGTTGAAATACTTTGAAGAAGATGATAAAAAATTGGAAGAAATTTATTCTAAATATAGAAAAGGGGAATTACTTAGTGGAGAAGTAAAGAAAATTTTGATCGAGAAGATTAATGAATTTTTGGCAGAGCACCAAAAGAGAAGGGCTGTTGCAGAAAAGAAGATTGGAGATTATTTGTATTAGTTATACATTAAGTAATTTTATAAACATCATTTTTTTAGATTAATTATGAAGATTTTATGTTTGCATTGCGATTATATTGAATGGCAAGGATTGAAGAAAGCTTTGAAATCTATGGAGGATTTGACTGCAGAAGAAATTGCTAAGAAGAAAGTTGATGAATGTTTGGTTGTTTTGACTGCTGTTGAGAAAGGAGATAATGTTGAAGAATCTGTTCCATTGTTAATTGAAAATATTCAGAAAATTGCAAAAGATGTTAAGGCAGAAAATATTGTTTTGTATCCCTATGCTCATTTATCTAGTAATCTTGGTGCGCCAAAAATTGCAGTTGAAATTTTGAAAGATGCTGAAAAGAAATTGAAAAAAGAATTTAAGGTTTCTCGAGCTCCGTTTGGATATTACAAAAGCTTTGAATTGAAAGTTAAGGGGCATCCTTTAAGTGAATTGTCAAGAGAAATTGTCGTTAAGGGAAATGAACAAGTTATTGAACTAGATGATAAAGAAAGAGGTAAGTTGCTTCATGAACTTTCTAAATCTAGGCTTGATACTTCTAAGTTGGCTGAAAATGATCATCGGATTATTGGTAAGAAAATGAATCTGTGGAGTTTTAATGCTGCAGCGCCTGGAATGGTTTTTTGGCATGATAAGGGACTTCATATTAAAAATAAATTAATTGATTATTGGAGGGAAGTTCATAGAAAAGCAAATTATGAAGAAATTTCAACTCCACAAATTATGGACAGGAAGCTTTGGGAAGTTTCTGGACATTGGGAAAAATATCATGAGAATATGTTTACTTCGGATTATGAAAAAAGAGATTTTGCAGTAAAGCCAATGAATTGCCCTGGAGGAATGCTTGTTTACAAGGCGACTCCAAAATCTTATCGTGATTTGCCTCTTAGGGCAGGGGAGCTTGGAATTGTTCATAGGCAAGAATTATCTGGTGTTTTAGCTGGATTGTTTAGAGTTATTCAATTTACTCAAGATGATGCTCATATTTTTTGTACTGAAGATCAATTAGAAGATGAAATTGGAAAGATTATCGATTTAATTAATGAAATGTTTGGAGTGATGGGATTAACTTTAGATCATGTTGAATTATGTACTCGGCCAGAAAAAAGAATTGGAGAAGAAAGGTTTTGGGATTTGGCTGAAAAATCTTTAGATAACGTTTTGAAAGCAAGAAAAATGAAATGTCAGTTGAATAAGGGAGATGGTGCTTTTTATGGGCCTAAGATTGATTTTCATTTGAAAGATTCATTGAATCGAACTTGGCAATGTTCAACAATCCAATTAGATATGGCTTTACCTGAAAGATTTGAATTAGAATATTCTGGAGAAGATGGAAAGATGAAAAGTCCAATAATGTTACATCGAGTTATTTATGGTTCTATTGAAAGGTTTATGGGGATTATTACTGAACAATATAATGGAAAGTTTCCAATGTGGCTTAGTCCTAATCAGGTAAAAGTTATGACGATGAATGATTCTGTTAATGATTATGCAAAGGAAGTTTATGATTTATTTTATGCGGCTGATTTAAGAGTAGAATTAGATTCAAGAAATGAATCTATTGGAAAGAAGGTTCGTGAGGCTTCAATTGATCGATTTAATTATCTTGTAACTATTGGAGAAAATGAAGCAAAAGAAAAAGTTGTTGCAGTAAAGAAAAGAGATGAAAAAGAAGTTGTGAAATATAAATTGGATGAGTTTATTTCTATGTTAAAAGAAGAAATTCAGAATCGTAAATGAATTTTCAATTTTATTTAGAAAAGCTTTATGCAAATAAACATTTTATAGAATTTCGTGAGGCGGAGAAAACTGCTTACCCTTGTTCTTGTTTTTTTTCTGTTGATAAAAAAGGGAAAGACGCAAAACAACATTTTGATTTTTATATTCCTGAGACAAAGAAATTATTTAGTTTTAAGTTAGAGTCTGGAGGGGAAAAAGTTCCTGTTGAAATGTTGGAAGATACGACTCCAAATGAGATTGGTTTGAATTATGATTTTGATTTTAAAGAAGTTGAAAAGTTACTCTTGGTGAAAATGGAAGAAGGAAAGATTAAAGGTTCTATCGAGAAAATGCTTTTTTCTTTACAAAAAGTTGAAGGAAAAGAATTACTTGTTGGGACAGTCTTTTTGTCTATGATGGGATTAATTCAAACTCATATTGATATTTCTGAAATGAAAGTTATTCATTTTGAGAAAAAAAGTTTTTTTGATATGGTTAAGATTTCTGGTAGTGCTGGAAAAGGTGAGAAATAAATTTACCAAATAATTTCAGTTTGAGCACGCCTAATGTTATAATCTGTTAGTTTTCCTTGAATATATTGATATGCTTCATTTCCTGTTAATCTTTTTTCTTTCACTGTTTCTATTCCCGCTTCAATTAATGTTGGAAATTCCCCTGTTTTGTGAAGAATTCTTGCAATTAACCCTCTGGCTCCAATTGCAACTTCTCCTACTAATAGTTTTCTTGATTGTTCTGTAGAAATTCCTAGAGCAATCATTTCTTCTGTTTGGATTGTTTCATAGTTTTTTTCTGCCATAAATTTCTTTTCGGTTTAGAGTATTTAAGAATTATTGTACTGGTTTTTTAACAATAAAATTAATCATCATTTCTGAATTATAGTTTGGAATTATTTCAAATCCTGCTTCCTTGAAGAGGTTTTTTACTTCATCTTCTTCGTATAAATAATAATATCTTATTCCTTTGTCTCTCCATTTGATTAGTTTGTCCCTTGGTGAGTTTCTTAATCTTTTTGATTTGTGATTCCAAACTCCAATAAATGCTTCTCCTCCTTTTTTTAAAACTCGATACATTTCTTCAACTGTTTCTTTCCTTTCCTTAGGTGTTTCTACGCAATGAAGTGCTGAAACACAAATTGCCGCGTCAAAAGATTCGTCTTCGAAGGGAAGTTTATTTGATTTTGAGTAAATGAATTCTGCAGGGATTTTTTCTTCTTTTGATTTTTCTTCAGCTAGTTTTAACATTTCTTTTGAAAAATCTAATTCATACATAATTCCATTTTTTATTTTTGCAAGATTTCTTCCA
The DNA here is from genome assembly GCA_018651925.1 of archaeon. Classification (GTDB taxonomy): domain Archaea; phylum Nanobdellota; class Nanobdellia; order Pacearchaeales; family GW2011-AR1; genus JABIDC01. The sequence goes on from JABIDC010000002.1 coordinate 37,653, forward strand.
GAGCCTGAACCTATGTCAAGTATTTTTCCTGAGTGTTCTTTTAGAAAGTTAACCACATTTAGTGGAGGCATTTTTTTATATTCGTGCCACTCTTCTGCAATATTGTCCCATACTTTTTCTTGGTTTTCCATAAATAATGTTTGTGATGAGGATTTAAAAGTTTAATTAAATTATTTTTCCAGTAAGGTTTATTAATGATGAATTCTTTAATTTTTTATGATAAGGGATAAATTAAAATTTAATCTTTTAATTGTTTTAGTTGGACTTTTTTTAGTTGGGTTTTTCTTTTCTTATATCGGACTCCCCAGTATTACTGGGCACGCTGTTGTGGATGGAATTTCTAAGACAAAAGTTTCTAATCTTATTTTAGAAAAGGATACAAAAGATTATGATCTTATTTATGAACGTCAAAAGGCAGAAGATTGGATTGATTCATTGAAGAAAAGCAATAACGGTGGTCCTGGATGGATTGTTGTTAATGATGCTCCTGATACTTATCATGGTTATGTTTATGATAATGCAATGGCAATTATCGCTTACACGATGTCAGGAGATTATTCAAATGCCAAAGATATTCTTAATTTCTTGAAACTCCATCAAACTGAAGATGGAGCATTTTATGATATGATGTACACCAATGGAGTATCAGAAAATGGAGCAAGACATAGCGGAAATCAGGCTTGGACCTTGTATGCTATTGCTTTTTACATGTATGAAACGGGGGATTTTGGAGCAAGTAATTCTTATTTATTAATGGCTGAAGATACTGCTGCTTGGCTAATTGAAAGACAAGAGTCTGATGGAGGGATTACTGGCGGAATTGGTAGTTTTTCTGGTAATGAACTTGCATGGACTAGCACCGAACATAATATTGATTCTTATTTTGCATTTAAGTTGTTCTATTATTTGCCCACTAAGTTTTCAAGCTTATCATTTAATACGGATTATTTATCTGCTATGAATGAATGTAAGAGATGGATTTTAGATGAGGGATGGAATTATTATGAGAATAGATTTAATCGGGGAGAGAATGATCCATATAAATCTCTTGATACTCAAACTCTTGGTTCACTTTTTCTTGCAGATATAAATGAAACAATTATGCAATATGACGTAATTAATTTTGCCCAAATAAATTTGCATGATACTACCAGTAGGACTGTTGGAACAAACAATGTTTATTATGAGGGATTTAAGGAAAATGAGTATGGCAACCATTGGTTAGAAGGAACAATGCAAATGTCTACATCCTATATTCGAAGGGGTTTACCTGGTTATGGGCGTTTGTATTTAGATGAGGTGATTAAAAGTGATGATCCTGCATATACTCTTGGACATCCAAATGAAGATAATGATGGAGATGGAGGAAAGCAATATTATATGGAAGGTCCGGTTATTGGGGAGCAACCAGGAACTGTTCTTTGGATGATTTTTGCAATTAATGAATATCTTAATGATAGAGAAAAAATTTTCTTTTCAACCCCATTTTCTCTTTACGATCTTAATTGTGATGGGGAAGTTAATTTGGCGGATACAGGAATATTCTCTAGCGCATTTCATGACTCTACTCCAGATTACAATGAGGGAAGCACTTATTTTTGTTCGGATTATAGTCATGATGGGGAACTTACTTTGGCTGATGTAAGTCTCTTTTATCAAGGTTTCTCCGGTAATGGTTTTAGTGAAGAGAATAATTGCTGTGTTACAATTTTTGAATAAATTTTATTTTATTTAATTACCAACTTTTTTAAAATCATTATTTCTTAAAATTAGATGATAGTTAAAGAATATACTGGAAATGAGGTGAAAAAACCTGTCCGGACGATTTCAGGAGTTACTCCTTTGGCAGTTGTTTTGAAGCCGAAAAAGTGTAGTCATGGAACTTGTATTTATTGTCCTGGAGGAAGTGATGTCCCCCAAAGTTATACTGATAAGAGTCCTGCAGTTATGCGGGCAATGGCTTTGAAGTTTGATCCCTTGGAACAAGTTAAGAATAGGTTGCGTGCATTAAACGCGATGAATCATCCAACAGATAAAATCGAATTAATTTTGTTGGGAGGGACTTTTTTAGAATATCCAGAAAAATATCAAGATGAATTTATTAAGAAATGTTATGATGGTTTAAATGAATGTGCTTCAGAAAGTTTAGAAGAAGCTCAAAAAATAAATGAAACTTCGGAACATCGTTGTGTTGCAATGTGTTTGGAAACTCGTCCTGATTCTTGTACTAAAGAAGGGATTAAACGAATGAGAAAATTTGGTTGTACTCGCGTTGAAATTGGTGTTCAAAATCCAGATGATGAGATTTATGAAATAATTAAACGAGGTCATAATGTCCAAGAGGTTATTGATTCTACTAAAAGGTTGAAAAATGCTGGGTTTAAATTAGGTTATCATATAATGCCGGGATTGCCTGGAAGTAATTATGAAAAAGATATGGTTAATTTTAATAAAATTTTCAAAGATGAATCTTTTCGTCCAGATCAGTTGAAGATTTATCCTTGTCAGATTATTGAAAAATCTCCTTTGGCAACCTTGCACGAAAAACTTAATTTTATTCCTTATGGTGCAGAAACGACCAAGAAAATTGTAAAAGATATTATGAAAATTATTCCAGAATATTGTCGGGTTATGCGTGTTATGAGAGAAATTCCAAAAGAAAAACTTGTCCAAGGTTTGATAAAGTTAGATGTGAGAAAAGATGCAGAAACTGAATTAAGAGATTCAGGAATAAAGATCGAAGAAATTCGAATGAGAGAAATTGGATTTAATCAAAAAGGATTGAATAAAGATTTGAGTTTAAGAGTTGTTGAATATGGTGCGTCAAAAGGGAAAGAATTCTTTTTGCAAATTGTGAATAAAGATAATATTTTGTTTGGTTTGCTTCGGTTGAGATTTCCAGATGAAACTTTTCTTGAAGGATTAGAAAATTCTGCAATTGTTCGAGAGATTCATGTTTACGGTCAAGCTTTGAAATTAGGTGAAACAGGGGAATTGTCTCAGCACAAAGGTTTGGGAAAAATGCTTTTGGCAAAGGCTGAGGAAATTTCGAAAGAAAATAGTTTTGAAAAGATTTCAGTTATTTCTGGAATTGGAGTTCGGGAGTATTATAAGAAATTAGGGTATTTTTTGAAAGGAACCTATATGGTCAAAAATTTATAAATTAACTTTTCTTATTTTATTTATGAAGAATTCTTTTAAGAAGGGACTTGGGTTTGGGATTACTTCTGGGGTTATTACAACTTTGGGTTTAATTATTGGACTTTATGCTGGAACTGCTTCGAGGATTGCTATTTTGGGAGGGATTATTACAATTGCTATTGCTGATTCTTTTTCTGATTCTCTCGGCATTCATTTATCTGAAGAGGCCGTAGGAAAGAAAACTAAACCGATTTGGGAATCAATGGGATTTACTTTTTTATTTAAATTAATTTTTGCAGGAATCTTTGTTCTTCCTTTTTTGTTTTTTGGTTTAGAATCTGCAGTTATTTTGAGCGTGGTTTGGGGATTTTTAGTTTTGGGAATATTTAGTTTCTTTATTGCAAAACAAAATAAAACTTCAATCATTGGGGCAATTTTGGAACATTTGGGAATAGCTGTTTTGGTTGTGGCAATTACCTATTATGTTGGAACAATTATTGGAACAATTTTTTAAGAATTATTTGTTTGATTAATTAAAGTTTCATTTTCAGTTTCCGTTTCACTTTCTTCTTCATCTTCTGAAACCATAAATGCCCACCATGGAGTATTCATTTTAAGTAATTCGCCTGTTTCTGCATCAATTTCTTCTTCTATCTTTAACTTCATTTTGAAAATTCCTAGAAATTTTCCGTTTTTATTTGCTTCAATGTTATAGATTACTTTTGGAATATTTTTGTGAACTTTTTCTTCTAATTCAATAGATATATTTTGAGTGTGTAATTGTTCTCTTATTCTTGAATAAATCTCATCTGGAAGGAAATTAATTGTTGTTTCGTTTCCATTTGAGAGCATTGCACGAATGATTGATTCATTTCCTTGATTAATTGTTTTTAGTTTTAGTTTTGATTCTACTTCTGGGCCTTTTCCTTCAACACTTATTTTTTGAATGATTTCTCCATTTTTTTCTTTTTCTTCAATTTTTATCTTATAGGTTATTTCTGTCCCATTTTCATACCTAATTCTTCTTTGGATTTCTATTTTTTGTTTTCCATTTTCAAATTCAATTTCTTTTTCTTCTTCCATCACATACCCTTCGAATTGGGTGCTTGTTTTTTCTTTTGTTTTACTTTTGTCCTTGTTTTCGTCAAAATCCTCTTCTTCATCAAAATCTTCTGAATCTTCCTCTTCTTCAAATTCATTTTCTGACTCATTTTCCTCAAAGTCATCATCTTCCGCAGAGATGAGATTAGAATGAATTGAGATGCCAAAGACGAAAGAGAGTAATAAGAAAGTTAATAATATTTTATTCATATTTGGGGGAGAACTATTTTCTTTATATATTTTTTCACGTATGAATTTTATTATATTTTTATTTTTCCTTCTTGCCAATCTTTTAGAATTTTTCTTGCAGTTTGATCAAAATTAACTTCGTTTCCTTTTTTTAATAAATTCCATTTTCTTCCAAGTTCTTCAATTAATTCTTCTGGATTTTCAGTTTCAATCTTGTAATGTTCTTTGATTTGTTCTTGGTATTCTTTCATTAATTCTGCCACAACTAATTCTGGATCTTTTACTTGGGAGAAAGATCTTGCTCCAACTTTAGTATGTTTTGATATTGCAATTGAATCAGAACTTGTATATTCTTTTTTTGGGATTACTCCGGGGGAATCTATCAAAGTTATTTCATTAGTCAGTTTTAATTTTTGTAATCCTTTTGTAAATCCTGCTTCAGAACCAGTTCCTGCAGATTTTTTTCCAATTAGAAGATTGATTAATGAACTTTTTCCGGTGTTTGGATAACCAATAACTCCTACAATTATTTTATCAAATTTTTCTTTTAATGGTTTATTTATGCTCTTTGAAACTTCTTTTATTTTATTTCTTAATTCTTTTATTCCTTTTTTGTCTTTACATGTAACTAAAACATGGGGATATAGATTTTTTTTAGTATTTTTGGTTAAATCTGATTTATTGATAACATAAATTATTCTTTTTCCCTTTTTTTTAATGTCTTCTTCAAGTTCAAGGTTTCTTGTGTCGTCAATAAATCTTGCGTCAAGGACTTCGAGGATTATATCTGAGTCTGTTAAGACTTTTTGCAAAAGATCGGGATATTTGATTTTTTGCTTTCGCATTTTTGCAATATTCCCTGTTCTACGTGACGAAAAACTATATCTTACTCTCATAATAATTTTAAGAATTGTAGGTTTAAGAGGTTTTGGGAGTTATTGGGTTGCGATAAGACTTATAAATAAAAAAGATTATTGGTGAGGATGAAAAATAAAAAGAATAAAAATAATTTAAAGTTTGGGAAAAAAATTCGAAAATGAGAAACTTGAATGGGAAATTAGATCATGTAGTGCCAGGAGATAAATCTTTTGATTATTATCGAAGTTTGGTTTTAAGAGAAGGTTTTCCCTTAATTAGTTTGGTTGTGCCGACTTATAATTTTGAAAAATATGTTGGAGAGACAATTGATTCAATTAAGGCTCAAACTTTAGATTCTTCTTTGTTTGAAGTTCTTTTTGTTGATGATTGTTCTACGGATAGAACTGTTGGTGCGACTGTGGAGGGTATTGCTGGAATAGAAAATGCTTCTTCAATTGTGACTCGTCAAAATGGGGGCTCCTCTCGAACAAAGAATTATGGTATTCGTTCTTCTAGGGGAAGATATGTGATGCTTTTAGATGGAGATGATTTTTTGGAACCAACTGCATTAGAGGCCACACTTAGATTTATGGAACAAAATCCAGGAGTTAAATATTCATATTCTCAACATCGGAAAGTAGATTCTGCTGGAAAACCTTTGTATGTTAAGGAAGGATATGATTTTTCTCGTGAGAGGTTGCTGAATTTTAATTTTGTTGGAGCGGTGGAGTGTTTTAATCGAGAGTTATTTTTAGAAATTGGGGGATATCGTGATGTTCTTGTTGAGGATTATGATTTTGCTTTAAGGGCTAGTGAAGTTTTGGGAGATGGAGAAATTGCGAGAAATCCTCAAGTTCTTTATAATCATCGTCTTCATGGAGGAAATAAAAGTGAGGGAAAAGAGGTTGTGCGTCAATCTGCAATTGATGTTATTCGGGATTCTTTGAGAAGAAAAGAGGGATTAGTCGCAGATGTAAGATTTAGTCCAGATTTTGAAGTAAAAGAACCATATAGTTGTTTTGAATGGGGGATTGCTGGATAGCGAGGTTAATCAAAATGAAAAAATTATTGGCAATTCCAAATGATCCCACTTCTGCGTATTTTCGTAGTTCTAGAGAAGATTTTTTGGGAGAATTTAATCCCAAGTATGATGGTTCGCGTAGATTTGATGAAGTTCGTTTTCTGAATTGGAGAGATGAAAAAGATACCTCTTTTCAAGGTGTTGATTCAAAAGCTTTTTTGAAAGATAAGTCTCTTGTAGAAAAATTGTACAGGGGTTTAACGAATTTGGAAATTCCTTTTGATTCAGAAGAGGGTTCTTTTAGTGCTCTTTTTGAAGTTGAAGCAGATCTTGTGAGAAAATTTGTCTCTGAATATAATCCCGATTTGATTCGTGCATTTAATACCCATTTTGCAGTGGAATTAGGAATTTTGGCTAGAAGATATTCTGGTGCTCCTTTGATGGTTAGTGGCCATGATCCCACAAGGTTGACTCCTGCGATTGCAGGTGTTGATGCAATGGTTTGCGAATCTTATGAGTTAAGGAATTTATGCCTTGAAGAATTTGGGGTTAATCCTCAAGATATTTCTGTTATTCATAATGGGATTGATTTAGATTTTTTTTCTCCTCGGTCGACAAGTTCAATTGCTGAATATGTTCCGGCGGAGTTTTTGGACGCTCCTTACAAAGTTTTTAGTTCTAGTAGGTTGGTTAAGGGAAAGAATATTGAGACCTTAATGAAATCTTTAGCTCTTGTCAAGGATGAATTGCCTGGGTTAGTTCATTTGCATTTGGGTGCAGCGGGGAGTCAGCCAGAGAAGGCTGCTGAAATTATGGATTTGAGAGGAGAACTTGGTTTGGAGAGCACTTCTCATTTTCTTGGAGCAAAACAAAAGAAGGAATTACCTTTTTATTATTCTTGGGCAGATGTTTTTGTTCTTCCAACTCTTTGGGAAGGATTAAGTCGTGTTATGAGGGAATCTTTGGCTTGTGGGACTCCTGTAATCACAACTAATTATGGTTCTTCTGCGGAGATTGTTCAAACAGGATTTAATGGGGTGGGAGTAGATCCAATGAATGAGGAAGAAATTGCAGAAGCAATACTAGAAACGCTTAAAGATGATATTTTTCGTAAGAAACTTTCAAATAATTCTCGTCCTAGTGTTGAGAAATATTCTTTACCCTTATCAATGGAACTTTACTCGAAGTTATATGCGGAGTTATCAAGATAAAATGGTTTTTGTTTCTGAGTATGACGTTAGGTGTCAATTGATTTTAACTAATTTTTTTAAGCAAAGATTTTTAGAAGGTTCTTTTGAAGAAAAGGGTGTTTATGAGATTCGTTCCGAGGTTGATTCTTTTGATTTGGAAGAAGTGGATTATTATTCTCAATTTGTTGGTTGGAATATTCCTCGGTATGGAGAATTTAGTTGGACAAAACAAGAAGTTTCTCTTGATGAAATTGGTTCTTGGCCGGGAATGCAAGGATTGCCTTTTGAATTTACTAGGGGAAGTATTTCTGAACTTTCAGATAAGATTGGTTTACCTTTTAGTGCAGAGATTCCTATTAATTTGAAAAGAAATTTACTTGGGATTATTGAAAGGTTGGATTTTACCATGCAGAATTTCTTACCAATTCTTTTACCGGGGGGGCATATTCGGGAAAGAGATCCTTTGGCTAAAAGATTAGATTATGATTGTTGGGATGGAAACACTCGTTTATTAGCATATTCTTTGTCTGGAATTGATAATGTGTTGGCATATGTTTCAAAAGAAAAATAGCTTTTTTCTATAAATTTTTTAATAGGAAGTTATTAATTAGAATTATTCTTTGTTTCTTAGTTCCATCAATTTTTTTTCGTCTTCAATCATTCTTTGTTTTATTTTGTCAATTTCTATTTGTTTTGGAGATTTCTCTTTTTGTTCTTTTAATTTTCTAACTTTTTCTTGTAATTCTTTTAAGTTTTCTTCTGCTTCTTTTAGTTCATCTCCAGTTTTCTTTTTTTCTTCATCTTCTTCTTTTTTCTTGTCGCTTAGCTTAGTAATCTTTATTTCATTTCCTTTTTTGGATTTCTTTTTCTTTTTCTTCTTTACAAAAAATGTTCCCCCAATTCCTAAGATAATTGCAATGGCCACAATCCAAGTAAGGGAGTTTGAAATAAGATTCTCTGAAATTGCGAATCCAGTAATAGATGAATTTTGTTCTTCGTTTGAAACATTTGAGATAATTTCTGTTTCATTTAATTCTATAATTGTTTCATTTTCGGGAATATCTGTTATGTTAAGCTTTTCAGGGTTTTGTAATGCGGGAATTCCTTCTGGAAGCAGTTCGATATAAATTGGTTTTCCTGCAATTTGTTCTTTTAAGATTTTTGCAGGCATAATCATTTTGTCGTTTTTATGTGCAGTAGCCATTATTTTGTAATATTGTGCACTAGAAGAGAAGATGATTTCCACATCCCCGTATTTATCTGCTTGTTTTGAAACTCGGTCTAATAATTCTGGCTTTGCCATTGTTGAATCAAAGAAGCTTACTTGAACTTCTGCATTTGCAACGGTCTTTATTGTAACTTCTATGCTTTCAACAGCATTTACATTTGCCAATAAAATTAGTGCAATCAGAAATCCAAATAGTAATTTACCTCTCATCTTAAATTAAATATATTTTTTTGCTTTATAAAATTTTTTGTCCGGGAGTTGGATAATGTTTTTAAGGGAATCTGATTAGGATTCTTAATGGAGGAGATATTTGAACAAGAAAAAGAGTATTTATTTGTATTAAAAGCATTAAATGAGCTCCCTTTCCCTGTTGGACGAAAACTTCTGGGAGATTTCTTAATGGGAGATATGACAAATAAATCTATTTTAAAAAATAATTTGTATGATTTACATAATTTTTCTGAATTGAGACATTTGTCTCCTGGGAAAATCGAGGGACTGATTGAGGAATTAAGTAGAAAAGGATTAATTGAGTATTCAAGTTCAACATACAACAAATTCATTAAAGTTTTAGGAATAACAAGAAAGGGGGAGGATGAATTAATTAATCCTACAATGAATGAGAAAAAGATCTCTTCAAATTATGAGGAAGTTGAAACTAAAATTACTTCGGAAGATTTGGAAAAAATTAAAGATTATGATGATTTTCTTGGTAATCTTAATTTAGAACAAAGAAAAGCCGTAGTGTCAAATCATAATAAAATTCTTTGTATTGCTGGAGCTGGGTCTGGAAAAACAACTGTTTTAACGAAGAGGGTTGAGTTTTTAGTTAAAGAAAAAAATGTAGCGCCTGAAAAGATTCTTGCAATTACTTTTACCCGGAAGGCGAGAACTGAAATGAAAGAGAGATTAAAGATTTTGGAAGTGCCAGTAAAGATTGAGACATTTAATTCATTTTGTGAGAAGATTTTAATTCGTAATTCAGATGAAATTTATGGGAGGAAATTTAGGGTCGCAAATTATCAAGATAGGCTTTTGGCAATTTCCGAGGCTTTAATGAGTTTAAATGTTAGTTTAGAGGATGCAATTATGGATTATTTTAGTGAATCTCAAAGAAAGAATAAATCTGGTTACCAATTGCAAAATATGTTCATGAATGATTGTTTTTCGGTTTTGGAATTTTATAAGGCGACAAGAAAAAAATTAGAAGATTTTTCTAAAGGAGTTAAGCCTAAGGATTTTTTAAATGCTAAAAGAATTTATGAAATTGTGCAGTTCTTAGAGATTTATATGCGAGAAAAAGGTTTGAGAACATATAGTGATCAGATTAATGATATTTTAGATTATTTCAAAGGTAAAAAGGAAGTGATTCCAGAATTTACTCATGTGTTAGTTGATGAATATCAGGATGTTAATTCTTCTCAAGTTGAATTATTAGATTTATTAGATTCGAAGAATTATTTTTTTGTGGGAGATCCTAGACAATCTATTTTTGGATGGAGAGGAAGTCAAGTTAATTACATTTTAGATTTAATGAAGAAAGAATCTGTAGAGGTTATTAATTTAAAGAAAAATTATCGAAGTAATTCTCATCTTGTTCAATTGATGAATGAATCAATTAGAGAATTAAAAATGGGGGATTTGGAATCTAATTTTGAAGGAGTTAAACAAATTAGTCTTTGTAATTTTGGAGATGAAAGAGTTGAATTTGATTTTGTTTCAAAAAAGATTTTACTTTCAACAGTTCCAAGAAAGGATATTTTTATTTTAGCTAGGACAAATCGTCAATTATCTGAAATTTCTTTGGAGTTGCATAAAAAAAGAATTCCTCATGTTTTAAGAAATGATGAACATAAATCTGCAGAGGCGAAAGAAGGAGAAGTGACTTTAGCAACAATCCATTCAATTAAAGGTTTGGAATCAGAAGAAGTTTATGTTCTTGGATGCACAAAAAATAATTTTCCTTCACGGGCAGTTGAAAATCCAATCATGGAATTAATTAAGATGTATGAATATGACCAAGAAGAAGAAGAGAGAAGACTTTTCTATGTTGCAATTAGTCGAGCAAAAAATAAACTTATTATGACTTATAGTGGGAAAGATCATACTTATTTTATTACCGATAAAATGAAAGAGTTGATTACCGAAGTTAATTATTAGTATTTTTGTTTTTTCGAACATATTCGTATAAGCTTATATTAGGAATTTTGAGCATTAATTTGTAAATAGGTGTTATAAATGAATAAATTTTTGATTGTATTCGGATTAGTTTTTTTTAATTTGATTATTGTTTCTGCAACTCCGGTTTTGTTGAGTGATCAAGGTACAGATATAAAAGTTATTTCTACTGGAAATTTGGTTGATGGAGGGAATCTAACAATTTTAATTTATGAATCTTCTTCTGGAGGTTCTGCAATTTATAGTAAAACTTTTGTAAATAATATTACAAATGGTTCTTGGAATGTCATGATTAATCCAGATTTGGAATTTGGAGAATTTTATTGGAAGGATTATGAAATTAATTCAGATAATTTGAATTTTTCTGGAAATGATCGGTTAAGATTTCAATCTCCTTTGGGATTGATTAATAATGTTAGTCTAATAAATTTTTCATTGATTGATTCTTGTGCTGCTGGTAGCTCGATAAGACAAATTAACGAAAATGGTTCTGTGATTTGTGAGACAGATGATTCTGGGGGTGGGGGAAGCCAATGGTCTATTGCTGGAAGTAAATATTTGTATAATAATTCTGGAGTTTTAGATGTTAATGAAACGGTTTTGAATGATACGATTGATTTGAGAGCTTCCGGGTTCAATGTTAATTCTTCTGTTTATTCTAATTCAACAACTTGGTGGTCTTCTGTGTCTTCTTGGTTATCTGGATGGTTTGTGAATAATGGGGGAGTTTTGGAATTTAATGAAACTAAATTAAATGAAACAATTGATGCAAGGGCAGGAGGAGATAATGAAAGTTGGAATGAGAGTTATGCTGATACTAAATATCTTCAGTCTTATACAGAAATTGATCCTTTATGGTCTGATAATTTTACAAAATATAATGCAACTTGGTCTTCAACTTACAACTCAACTTATAATTCTTATAATTCATCAGGATTGATAATTAATTGGTCTGGAGATTATTTGACTTTGTCAGAATTATTAAATTTCAATTATTATAATTCTACAGATTTTAATATTAGTAATTACCTTTTAATTTCAAATTGGAATG
>JABIDC010000008.1 GCA_018651925.1 archaeon
GATAAATCTCCAAAATTATTATCTAACTCAATATTCAATGCAGAGGCAATGGCCACAATAAATGGGCTTTTTGCAATTTGAACAGGATTAACAATTCCTCTTTCTGAGTAATCTTGCCAATGCACTCTTTGGCAATTTGCATCTCCGGCATTATTGCTGTCACATCCAGAATATCCACTTCCTTCGCCAAAGTCTTCATTTCCATCATCATCAAGTTTGTATCCCCTTTTTCCTTGGTAATTAAAATTATTAATTCCCTCTCCAAGATAATTAACATAGGCCCCACAATCCCCTAGTGAGACACAAAAATCATTCATCGATTTTATGAATTCGGGCGTTTCAACATTACAATTTGATTCGCAATCCCAGTCATCTAGTCTATTATTTTTTTTGTAAACAACTGGAATTTTTATGCTTGCCATCCCACATGCAACAGAATTTTCTTCTTCTTGTGAAGCTCCCCGGGGATAAGAAGGGAGGCATAAATTTATTTTTTCTCCGCCCCCGAGATTAAGAGTTTTATAATAACAATGAGTATTCTTTTCACAATTAGTTTTTAGGGCTGGAGTGCCTTCAAATTCCTGATTATATGAAATACATTGGGAAGCAAGGTTTGTAACCTCTCCTGCAGAAATGAAAAACTCTCCTGTATCCGCAATTTCGCTTTTGGATTCAGCACACAATTTTCCCCGATATGGGCCAGAGAGGTCATAAGATTTCTCAGAGTTTACTTCTCCATCAGCACAACCTGCAAACCAATGTTCACTTCCAACAGTGTCCTGCCCATTTCCAATTGCTCCTTCATAGATGCACCAGCTTTCTCCATTTATAGGGTTTCTTCCATATCTTAGCATAAAATTGGGGTCCGCACATCCCAGGTCTTTACAAACATAATTATTTCCTTCTAAAGAACATCTTTCAATCCCCTCCACGCAATCCGTTTCTATTTCTTCAATATTTCCTTCCGAGTCTTCCCAATAAATATCTTCCTTGTAGCAAGTTTTATCTGCATGAGATTCATAGTCATATCCCCATTCCAATTCTAATTCTTCATTTGTACAAAATTCTCCTGCATAAAATCTTCCATCTCGATTAATGCATTCTTCTCCAGTTGTTTGGATACATCCTCCTTCAGACACACAAGCACCATTATCCAAAATATACTGGAGGGCGAGACAATTTAATTCACTTTCAATGTCTACCCTAAATTCCTTTTCAATGCCTTCTTGGGAAGATAAATAATTACATTCGTTTTCATTTCTAAAATAATATGAGTCCCCTAAAATACAACATGCATCTTGACATTCAGAAATTTCACAAGAAGTTCCGGATTCAAAAGTTCCTCCATTTTCCTCACATGCTTTTTTTGGAGAATTAGTTGCACAATTTCCTTCAGGAGAGATACAACATCCAGGCTGACACTCTTCTGTTTCTGAACAATCTGCTTGAATTAATCCCCCCGTACAAGTTGAAGGGTCCGAAGTAAAAGCAAATGGTTGACAAATTCCTCCCACAGAAGTTTCTAAGCAACACCCCAGGTTTACTTCATCTTCTGCACTAACAATGGCAAATTTATCTAAGGAGGTAATCCAAAATAAAAATCCAATTCCTTTTTCTAAGAATTTTTCAACTCCTAAATTAATTATTTTTTTATTTTCAATTCCAGATGAAGCTGCAATTAAATCACTTTGAGCAATTGTTAAATTTACCAATAAAAAGATTTGTAGAATTGCCAAAAACATTATTTTTTTCATTAGTCTTTTTCAAAGCCTCTTTTTAATTGAAAAAGGCTAACTAGGAATCTTTTTGAAGATTTCTTGCCTTTGGTGAGAAAATTTATTTTTTTCATAGTTAATTAAAATCCTGCGGGAATAACGCACCCCCTTATTGCGAACCTAAACTTTTCGTAACTTTCTTTATTTTCTACAGTATATATTTTTATTGAGTCTCCATTAACATATCTACTAATTCTCCATTCAGGATATGCAACCATATAACCCAATTTATTAAAACTACAATATTTTGCTTCCTGAGAGACGATTTCTTGAACAACTTCTGCAATTTGAAATCCTCTGGTGGGAAAAACTACTTTTAAATTTTCTTGAGTGATTGTTTCCTCATTTTTGGTCAGGGTAAATTTAGAATCAATTTTAACAAGCAAGTTTCGAGAATCAAAATCAATCTCAAAGCCACTTCTTTCTACTCCGACAACATCCCAATTATCTTGCAAATCCCTTTCTAAAGAATCCAAACAATCAGAAACGTCTTCTTCAAGAGAATCATGAATTTCATCTTTTAAATGTTGTAAAAAAACCGGCTCTTGATTGACACAAGGCAAATAAAAATTTTCTTGGTAACATAAGTAAGTAATTTCAGTCATTTCTTCATCATTAAACTGAAAATTAATTGAAAGTTTTGGATCAATATTTCCACCTTGTGCAAAAAGGATTTCCAAGGTTTCTTCTATTGAATCTTCTAAGCAAGTATCCAAAAAAGAATTAAGGTTTGCTTCATTTCCCCCAGTTGGAGAAGGTTCTAAATCCCCGCGAAAAATAAAAAAAAGAATGATTGAGGCAACAATTATAATGGAGACAATTACAAAAATTGTCACTTGTCCTTTTTTATTTCCCCTCATAAAAAAATAAGATAACTTAAACTTATAAATATTTCATTAAAGCCTTAATCGTTAGTTTCCATTCTTGGAGCCAAAATAAAACTTAAACTCATATGTTCGTTTTTGAAATCAACTTTTAATGGATGTTCATTTGCAAAGTTCAAAATAGTTTTATCAACAATTTTTGCACCTTTGATAAATTTTTGAAGGTATTCCAAACTGAATCGAGATTTACAATCTTCTGCTTCAATTTTTGCCTCATCACCAGAAAATTCAGACATTGCAGAATTAAGTCCCTTAGATTCAATAATGAATTTTCCTTCCTTAATAACAAATGAGCAGGCATCAGAAACAACTGCACAATCTTCAACTGAAGCAATAAAATCCGAAGAATCAATTTCTACTTTTGAAGTGAATTCCATTCTTCCAATTTTTTCATCAAACTCAATTTCTTCCGCTTCAATTTCAATTAAACTTAAACTAAAATTTCTTCTTACCCTATCTTCAATTCTAATTTCTAATAAATTTTCCTTTCTTTCTAAAAATAACGAGCTTTTTGTTCCACATCTTTTTAAGATTCTCTTCAAATTATCTAAATTTACCCCAAGATCTTCATTATCCGATTCAAATTCAGAAAATGCGCTCTTTGGTAACTTAAATCCCACCATTGCAACATTCGCAGGATCCATCGCACTAATACTCAAACCAAATTCATTAATTTTGATTCTAACTTCGGTTACTAGCTCGGAAACTAATTCAATTGCTTTCAAAAGAACTAAAGGGTTTTCTAATTTAACTAACATAAGATTTCAAACCGGATTTTATTTTTAAGCATTACTATAATAGAGTATTGCTTAATTATATAAAGAATTTACACAAAGAAGAATTATGGAAAAAATAGTAATTGTAAACGAGAAAGATAAGATAATTAATTCTAAGGAAAGGGGAACTTTAAGTGGTCCAGATATTTATCGGGTTTCTGCACTTTGGCTTGAGAATGAGAAAGGAGAAGTTCTTTTAGGAAAACGAGTAAAAACAAAACATAAGAATCCCGGACTTTGGGGCCCAGCAGTTGAAGGTACAGTAGATTCCAATGAAACCTACGAAGAAAACATTAAAAGAGAAACAAAGGAAGAACTCGGTTTAGAAAATTTAGAAATTAAAAAATTAAAAAAACAACGAGTAACAGACCCATATAACCATTTTACTCAATGGTTTTTTGCAAAAATGGATGATGAAAATTTTAAAATTCAAAAAGAAGAAGTAGAGAGAATCAAATGGTTTTCAAAAGAAGAATTAAATTCATTAGTGAAAGAAGATTCACCGGAATTAATTAAATCCCTAAAGGACTTTATCAAAAATGACTTCAATTAAAGAAGAAAGAATAAGGAAGATTACCAATCTTTATTATTCCAAACCAGAGATTCAAGAAACAATTTTTAATTTTTCCAGAAATAGGGAAATCTCCCCAAGGTATTTTGAAGGTTTTGGAAAGCGACCAGACACGTTTGAATATATTAACGATGTGATGGGAGTTGTTCAAAAAGGAGCAACATCTCTCCATTGTTCTGAAGAGCTTTGGGAAAACCCCTTGGATTTAGTTACTGGAATGAGTTCAAAAGAACAAGACGAATTAAGAATTGGTTGGGATTTATTATTAGATATTGATTGTAAGTGGTTTGATTATTCTAAGCTGGCAGCACAAGCAATTGTAAAAACTTTGGAACAGCATGGAATAAAAAACATGGGGGTAAAGTTCTCTGGTTCAAAGGGTTTTCATATTTTAATTCCATGGAAAGCATTTCCAAAAGAAATAAATGGGGTTCCAAGTAAAGATTTATTTCCCGAAGTTCCAAGAAAATTAGCAGGGTATCTAAGATACTATTCAGAGAAAATTATGAAAACAATGCTGCCAGAAGATTTTGAAAAGCAATTCAAAGATGTGGGCATCAAAAAAGGAATCAAATGTAAATCCTGTAATGAGATAGTAAATACTTCTGAAATAGCAGAAATGTATTGTTCATTTTGCGGAATTGGAGAAACAAGAAAGTTGGAAAAAGGAAATACAAAAATATTCAAATGTGTTAATTGTAATCGGCCTTTAGAAAAGCAAAATGCAAGAGAAATCCATGAGTGTGCAAGATGTGGCATTAATTCAGAAAAGAATCCAAGTAATTTTTCAGAAGGAATTGAAAATGATCTTTACGAGATTATGGGATTAGATATTGTTTTGGTTTCTCCAAGACATTTATTTAGAATGCCTTACTCTCTCCATGAAAAGACTTCTCTGGCAAGTGCAGTAATAGAGAAGGATAAGATTTCAGAGTTTGATTTTAAACATGCGAATCCATTAAAAGTAAAAGTAAATAATTTTATGCCGGATTCAATTGAGGGCGAAGCAAAAAATTTCGTAATCCAAGCTTTGGATTGGGCAAAAGATAATATGAAAGAGGTCACAAATAAAGCAACTGGAAAATATTCAAATTTTAAACCAATTAAATTAGATTCAATAAAAGAAGAAAATTTTCCTCCTTGTGTGAAGTTAATTTTGAAGGGACTTGTTGATGGAAGAAAACGGGGGCTCTTTGTATTAATTAATTTATTTCGTTCAATTGGGATGGATCAAAAAATTTTAGAAAAGAAATTACAAGAATGGAATCAAAGAAATGAGGTTCCTTTGAAACAAGGCTACATCACTTCCCAACTTTCTTGGGCGTATAAAAGAAAGCCAATAATGCCTCAAAACTGCAAGGATTTTTATCAGGGTTTGGGGGTATGTGTTCCAGACGGAGTTTGCGCAAGAATAAAAAATCCTGTGAATTATGTTGTTAGAAAAGATTTTCTTGAAAAAAGTCAAAAGAAATTTATTAAAAAGAAGTCTGTGAAGAAGAAAGTAGCAAAGAAAAAAATTGTTAAAAAAAGAAAGTTTGACATAAGAGAAAAATAGTTTTGTATCAATAATTTTAAAAACATCTCTTGACTATTTTTTTTATGAAAAAGAGTGTGCTAGTATTATCCTTGTTGTTGGTGTTTGTATTTCAATTTGTTTTAGCAGAAGATAATATGACCGAATCTCAAAAAATTAGTGAAGGATATTCCTGTTTAACAAACCAAATTTCTGAGGAAGGATGCGATTCTTTAACCACAGAAGAAAAAATATTTTCTTTGCTTGCAGTTTCAAATTGTCAATCAGAATTAATGGATGACTCAAGCAATGATGAATGTTGGCCAAAAGGAGACTGTAATATAAAAAATACTGCACAGGCAATTTTAGCATTAGATGGTTCTGATGATGCAGAAGATTGGCTTTATACAAAAAACAAAACAACTTCTGATATGAAATGGTATTTGGAAATTGATAGTAATGAAGAAACAACTTGTACCATTAGTTATGCGGGTTCAAGCCCATCAATAATTATCGGAGAAGATAAAAAATTATCTTCTTCTGCAGGAGCATGTTTGTCCTTGGACCCAAATGGTTATTGGTTAGAAGTTTTACCTTCTTGTTATGGGAATGAGTTTGAAGTTTCTTGTGACAAGGGATTTGTTTCAGCATTTTTGTTCAAAAAAGATAATTCAGATACAATTCATGTAACTAAAGAATCAAAAGTCGGTTCTGCGGAGGGAAGTGTAACAATGCAAGTACAATCTTCTTGTTTTGGTGCTGGAACAGGTTGTGATTACGAAGGCACTCTCTGGGCAGCAATTGTTTTAGATTACTTTGGAGAGGATGTTTCAAACTATCTTCCCTACATAATTACCTTGGCAGATGAAAATGAAGAATATCTTCCCGAATCATTTATTTATTCTCTAACGGATTATGAGGATTCAAAAACTAGTTTATTATTAAAACAAAAAGCAGGATACTGGGATGAATCAGGAAATAAATTATATGATACTGCTGTAGCGCTTTATCCTTTTCAATATAGTACTCCTGTCGAAAAAGAATCTGCTAAGGAGTGGCTATTTAACCTACAAGATGAAGAAGGATGCTTTGGAGGAAATACTCGAGACACAGCATTTGTGCTTCATTCACTCTTTCCAAGGACATTTGCGGGAGGAGATAGTTCAAAAGAAGATTGTGAAGAGGCAGGTTACGACTGTTTAACAAGAGCTTCATGTACTGGAACAGAATTGACTCAATATGATTGTTCTGCTGGATTATCTATTTGTTGTAGTGAACCAAAAGAGGAAAAAACTTGTTCAGAACTTGCAGGAGAAATTTGTTCAACAAATCAAATTTGTCAAGGAGGAATAGAGGAAGATGCTTCAAATACTCAGATAGGAGAGGTTTGTTGTGTAACTGGAACCTGTGAAGAGAAACCCGAACCAGGAGAAGATGATTTTACTTGTGAAATAAATGATGGGTCTTGCGAGCTAAATTCGTGTGAGGAAGGATACGAAGAAGATAGTTATTATACCTGTGAATATTCAACTGATCTTTGTTGTATGCCAAAATCAGAAGATAAAAAAGGAAGTTCAATTTGGATTTGGATTTTGTTAGTCCTAATTGTTTTGGTTGTTATTGGAATTTATTTCAAAGACAAATTAGCAGTATATTGGGCACAAATTAGTTCTAAATTTAAAAAAGGAGGTCCAAGCAAACCAAATAGTTTCAAAGGAAGACCTCAAGGATTCCCTCCAACAAGAATTCCTTCAAGACAACCAAGACCTCCAATGCAAGGAAGAAAGATTTTGCCAAGGCCAACAGGTGCGGCCCCAGCAAGGCCAACTTCACCCCCAATTCAAAAAAGACCAATGAAAAAACCTTCTGGAGACATGGATGAAGTTTTAAGAAAATTAAAAGAAATGGGCAAATAAATTTATTAACTAAATTTATCTTTATTTTATTATGAAAGGAAAAGCATTAACAAGTTTATTTTTTATTTTGTTACTTCCATCTATTTTTGCATTAGGGTTTGAGGTAAATTCTGAATTTCAGGAAGGAGAAACATTTTTTGCAAAAATCTCTGGAACTTTTATTGAACCAATCGCAAAAGAAGATATTTCTTTTTATAGGGGACATGTGGAAACTACTTTTGTTTATGATTTAATGAAAATTAATGAAATTTATTACATCTATGCACAACTTGCAGAAAAGCAACCAGAAAATTATTCAATTTTAATTGAGGGAGTTAAACATCAATACATAAATCAGGTAATCGAAGAAGATTTAATTGCAAATTTTACAATTCTTGAAGGAAAAGCAGATTTTACAATAAATCCAGGATTTGTATCTGCAAAAGATTCTTTTTATTTAACAATCCAAAATATTCAAGATTCTCAAATTGAAGTCTCAAAAGAATTTGGGCAAGCAGAAGAAGGAGAATCAAGTTTTTTTGAATCTCTATTTGGTTCTGAAACAGTGTCGGAAAACACGGTTTCCTTGTTTTCTGGAGAAATAAAAGAATTATTTTTTGAAGTGGAACCAGAAAATTACTCCTATTTTGATTTTGTAACTCTTTCTTCTGAAAATACTCAATATGAAATTCCAATCTATATTTTTGGAAAAGATTTAGAACCAAAAGAAAAAAGTTTTGAATTTAGACCCGGAGAAATGAATAACATTACTCTTGCCACTGGAAGTGAAACAAGAAGAATTTTTTATTTAGAAAACACTGGAGAAGAGAAAATTGAAAATATTTCTTTAACTGTTTCCGATAGGTTAAAACCTTTCATCACGATTTCTCCAGAAAATATAAGCGAACTAGAATTCAATTCTTCAGAAAAAATAACTCTCCTCATTAGGTCAGAAAATATCTCTTTAGACTATGTGGGACAATTAACTGCAAAACATGAGGGCCTTTATGCTTATGCGGCGCTTTCACTTTATTTTGTAGAGGATTATGTACCCTTAGATAATTTTACTGGAATAAATGATTCAGAAGATGGAGGAGCTGCAACGTCAAAAACTTGTGCAGAGATTAATGGAACTTTTTGTGGAGAAGAAGAAACTTGTTCCGGAAAAACAATGTATCCTCGAGACGGAATTTGTTGTGTAGGCACTTGTGAAGGGGAAGAAAAAGGGTCTGCAGGATCAATAATTGGATGGGGTTTAATTATTCTTATTGCAGGATTTCTTGTTTGGTTTTTTCTCACTAAATATAAAAAAGCAAAATAAAAGAGATAATATTTAAATCTTTATTGAGTATATTTTTTATGATTGATAATCTAAGTATAAAATTAAGAGTAATTTTAATTTTTTTTATCCTTGTTACATTATTTGCAATTTTTGCAGTTTTAAAATATTCTCCCAAAGAGGAGATTTCTTTCGGGGAACTTGGCATTGTCAACAAAATTGCTTCAGTTGAAACTGGGAAAGTTTATTTCTTTGAAATTGATGGAGAAAAGCACAAGATAATTTTAACAGATTTGGGAACAAATTCAATTGAGCTTACCATTGGAGAGTCTCCAGAGATTGTTTTATATTTCAATCTAGGAGAAACAAAAAAAGCAGATTTAAACCAAGACGGATTTTATGAATTAGTTTTGAAATTAAATGATTTTGGAGAAGATTCTGCAAGCATTTCTTTACAAAAATTAGAGAATCTGCCTTGTGTTGAGAATTGGGATTGCACAGAATATGGGGCGTGCATTTCCGGAGTTAAAAGGAGAATTTGTATTGAATCAAATTCTTGTGGAACAGAGTTGAATAAACCAGTAACAGAAGAAGAATGTATTGTAAAAATTATTGAGAATGAAACTTTTAATTTTTCTTACTCAAGTTAATCTTTCTTTTGAGATTTCATAATTTCTTCTAGCTTTTTTTGAAGAATCATTTTTTCAGTTTGTGCAACCCTTGTAACTTCATCATATCCATGAAGTTTTCTCATAAGTCCATTAAAGAAAGTATTTAATGTATTATTCTGAATTTGTATATTTTCTGGTTCTAAGATTTCCACGTGTGCTGGCATAAAAATAAACATCAAATTTGAAAGAATTTCCAAGTCATCTACTTTTGCTTCCAATTCCATAAAATTTGTAAAAAATCCTTCTTTTGCTTTAAATGGTGCAGACTCATTAATTTTATGGTTTGTTAGTTCCACTCCTTTTACGCCTTTTATTTTTTCTGCGATTTCATTTAATGTTGAAGTTAAATGTTCTGCTGGTTTTCCAATTACCTCGAAGATCATTAGGACGTTAAATTTATCTGAACTCATTTTTATTATATTTTTGTTTTCGTTGAATTACAAGGAAAAAAATCATGCCAAGGAAAAGAAGTCCTCCCACAAAATAGTTCATCTTGTCTAAATTTTCTTTAGAACTTTTACTTTTTATATCTTTTGAATTCAAAATTATCTTATTTCTGAGAGTATTTTTAAGAACTTTTTCTTTAGTCTCTGATTCATAAATTTTAGGTTCATCACCAATTTCATTTTCCAAAGCATCTTCTTCGATTTCAACAACTTCATCTTCTTCTACTAATTCATCGTTTTCAGCACATTTATCTTTTCTAGTTAATTCTAAAAACTTCCAAGAATCCTCGCAATATTGCCAAGTGAAGTTATCATTTGAAGAATCATCAAAAACTTTAGTCGAATCAATTAAATTGTCATCTTCATCATAAAGGAAAATTTTTTCTTCAGAATTATCGAGCCACTGAGAACGCAAAGGATAAACAAAGTATCCAATAAATTCCATTGATAGATTAATTCTTCCATCATCATTATTCAAAATATAATAAT
Source organism: archaeon (assembly GCA_018651925.1). Classification (GTDB taxonomy): domain Archaea; phylum Nanobdellota; class Nanobdellia; order Pacearchaeales; family GW2011-AR1; genus JABIDC01. The sequence continues at coordinate 10,300 of JABIDC010000008.1, forward strand.
CTGATAAATCAACTTCTTCTTCTGAATAAAATTCAATCCACTCCCGCCCAGAATCACTCCCAAGAGGATTTGCTTCAACCTCGCTAATAATCAATGCAGATAAATTCCCAAAAAAGAAAATTGTCAGAATAAAAATTACTCTTTTCATAAATTGAAAACAAAGATTTCTTAATTAAAGGTTATTTCAAGTTTAGGATAAATCAACAATTTTTTTAGTATGTTTTCTTTGGGTTTCTCGATCATAGTATTCTGAGAAATCAATAAATTCAACATTAATTTTTCTTCCTTCTTTCACTGCAACAGCAATTAAGAATCTTGAAAAAATCTTATTTTCCACTAAATAATGTGCCATCCCTTGTTCTGATTTATCTAGATATCCTTTAAGTTTAACCTCGACCCCAATAACCTTGTAATGCTCTCCTACGCGTTTTATTGCAACAAAATCTGGGAACCCAGTACCAATGACCAGGATTTTAGAAAAAGGATTAAACTTTCTTTTTGCAGGCACAACCTTTAATTTTTCATAATCAACGGTATTTGTCCATTTATCTACAGTCCATCCCATTTCTTCTAATTTTGCTCGAACTTTTGCTTCAAACCGAATCCCTGCAGCCCGATTTCTTTTTCCCTGTGCACGATAATCTACTTTACCTCCCGAATTCAGTTTTTTGGAGGACACCGAGCGGTGCTTTTTTACCTCTTTTTCTTCAACCATAAACTAAGAAATTCAAAGAACTATAAAAATATTTACAAATCCCTCGCATGCAAGGTTCTTCGATGATTTGATTTTGCACGTTTCAAAGCTTTTTCTAAAATTTCTTCAACTTTTCTTTCCAAAGCAGTTCCAACTTCTTCAGCAACATTCGGAACCTCTTTTTCTTTATCCAACTCTCGAACAAGATTTCTTATTTGGGATTTAATTATAATTGCCATATTATTCTAAATTAACCAACTCTTTAATATTTTTAATTGCTCCGATTGAAAGTTCTAAAAATTCATCCAATGAAATTCCTAATTCTTCGCATTCCATTATTACCTTTCTCTCAACTGCTGCAGCAAAATTTTTATCTTTGAATTTTTTCTTCAAACCTTTAACTTTCATATCTGAAATTTTATTCCCCCTCATTAAAGCATAAGCATGAATTAATCCAGTTATAGTTTCTGAAGCAGCCAAAGCAAATTCTTCTTTTTTTGTTCTCTTTTCATTAATCAAGCCAGCACAATCAAATCCGCAACCATGTGAAACAATAATAGAAATAAACTCTTCATCAAATCCAGCTTCTTTTAAAATTGCAGGCGCTTTTGTTAAGTGTTCTTTTGAGTTTTCTTTAGTAAGCCCCCAATCAACATCATGAACTAAACCGAGCATTCCATAATATTCAATATCTTTCCCCAATTTTTCAGCCAAAGCCCTCATAACTGCTTCACTTTCTAAGTAATGAATTAAATCTTTTGGATGAGAATTATCTTTCTTAACTAAATTCCAAGCTTCTTCTCTAGTTATTGGGAGATTCATAATAAATTATGTAAAGAAGATTTTATAAATTTATTATAACAAGTTTAGTTATGCAAAAAATAAAGAATGAAAAAGAATTATTAGGAATCTTAAAAAGAGATATAAAAGAATCAAATAAAAAGAGAATTGTTTTTCTTGCAGGACATTTTCCTTTAATATACGAAGAATCTGGGGCAATTGAAGCGATAAAAAAGTGGGGGGCTTTTTCAATCTATTCTTTAGAAGTAGCAGCAAAATTAGCAATAGATACAAAGAATCTTGGAAAAGAAATAAAATTTGTATTTTTTGTTGATGATCATATTTATGAAGGATATGTGAAAATGAATTCCTGGCAATTAAGTAAGAGGAGGAATAGTCTTTACAAACTTCGTTCAGGAAAAAATGCAAAACTTCCAAAGAAATATAAGGAAATTTTAGAAAAGAATGGTTTTTCAGAAAAAGAAGTCATCAGACAAAATCAAAATAAAGTAGGTAGAGAAGATTGCTTGTTTTTTTCAGAAAAAATCCTCAGAAAAAGTTTAAGAAAAATAGAAAATGCTTGTGCAAGGGAGTATACAGAATTCATTGAAGATAAAACTTATTTTAGAAAGGAAAAAGATTATATTGTTACGATTGCCCCTAATATGTGCAAGGAGAATATTTGTGATGTGGCATTAGATAAAGAAATTAGGGGACTTTCATCTTCAAATATCTTTATGGAAACAATAAACCCCTCAATCACAAAAAAAGAATTATTTACTTTTGGAAGAGGCGTAACTTATAGAAAAGATTAATTTTCTCTCTTCTCAAAAATTTAGAATTATTTTTATGATAAAATTTTAGATTTTCTTTCGAAGCATACTTCGGTATGTGAGAAATCAAATCTTATATTTTAGCTGAAAAGAAACTAAATTCATTCAGAAGGTTTCATTAATGGGAACATAACACACTCTCTAATAGGACGATTCATTAAAAATGAAAACAATCTTTCACTAAAACCAAATCCACAAGTTGGAGGCATTCCATGTTTCAAAGCTTCAATAAAACTTTCATCATGTTCGTGTGCTTCTTCATCTCCAGCTTCTTTTAATTTTCTTTGTTCAGAAAATCTTTCTTCCTGGTCTATTGGATCATTTAATTCAGAATAACCATTACCCATTTCAGAACCAGCAATAATTACTTGGAATTGTTGAACCTTGCGAGGATCTTTTTCATGCCTCTTCGCCAAAGGAGAAACTTCTACAGGTTGATTAACTAAGAATCCTGGACCAGATAATTGTTTTCTTGCAACTTTCCATAAAACATCCACCAATCTCCATTTGTCGACACTTGGATTGAATTCAATATTAAGTTCTTTTAATTTATTTTTAATTTCTTCAAGAGTATTTTTATAAATATTTATCCCAGTATATTTTTCAATAGTTTTTTCATAATCATATTCAATCCATTTTTTAGATAGGTCTACTTTATGTTTATCTCTTTCAAACTTCAAGGTTCCCAAAGTTGCCTTAACAATTTTCTTATACATTTCTTCAACTAATCCCATTCCCATTTTATAATCTGCATATCCCCAATAAAACTCCATTTGACTATAGTCTTGTAAATGCTCTGCATCCATTCCTTCATTTCTAAATTGCCTTCCAATTTCAAAAGTCTTATCGTATCCAGCAACCATTAATTTTTTTTGCCAAAGTTCGCCCATGGAAATTCTTAAATAAACATCCAGATCTAATGCATTATGGTGTGTTGCAAAAGGTGTTGCAGACGCCCCCCCTGCAGAAGCTTCTAAGATTGGAGTTTCAACTTCCAAGAATCCTTTCTCGATTAGGAAATTTCTTGTAGCAGCCCAAAATTTTTGTTTCTTAAAAAACATTTCTTTAACTTCCGGATTCATTGTAATGTCTAAGTATCTTTTTCTTAGTTTTTCTTCTTCATCTTTTAATCCATGAAATTTATCTGGCAAAGGCAAAATTGCTTTACTTAAAATTTCAACATCTTTGACTAAAACAGAAATTTCTCCAGTTTTACTTTTCATAATTGTTCCAGAAGCACCAATAAAATCTCCAGAATCAATATATTTTTTAAAAAAGTTTTTTTTCTCTTCAGGAGTTTTTCCTTCTTGCAGAACCACTTGGATTTTTCCAGTTCCATCCTGGATAGTTGCAAAAGAAATTTTTCCCATATCTCTTTTCATCATGACTCGTCCAGCAACAGAAACTTTATTTTTTGTATGTTCTTCTTTCTTTAAATTTTTAAATTTTTCTTGAAGCTCTAAACAAGAATTCTTTTTATCAAAGGTTGCAGGATACGGGTTAATGCCCAAATCTCTTATTTCTTTTAATTTCCTTAATCTTTCATTAATTATTTGACTTTCTCTTCCCATGATTCTTCAAGAAAAAACAGATTTATAAATTCTTTTAATCCCAGAAGTGAAATACTTTTTTTGATTAAATAAAATACTTAAAATTAGCCAAATTGCAATTAATGTTAATCCAAAAAAAGGGTCTCCCAAAATTCTTTCCTTAAAGTAATCCGAAAAAACTGCTAAGATGTAAATTCCTCCAAATGCATAAGGAAATATCAATAGGGGAACATAAATAATTTTCCAAAATCCCTTTCCCGTAAGCCCCCGATGGAAAAAATAAAATGAAAGTAAATTTGGATGCAAGATCGCAAAGAAAAGATTACGCTCAATATCTTTTTCAGTAGATTTTTTTAATTCAAAGTTAAATTTCTTCCCTGCAAGATAATTCAAAAGGGAAGAAGCAGTAAGGGCAAGAGCTACAATAAGAGAAATTTCCAAACTATAATTAATGTTGTATGAAGAAAATAAAATCGAAACAAAAAGAATACTAACTCCTGGAAAATAAAGTCCAATGTATGCAAGACCTTCTAAAAGAACAATAAAAAAAAGTCCCAAGTTCCCAAAAGTTTCATAAAGTTTCATCATTTCTGGAACAAGTTCTGTTGGAGATGGAATTAAATTAATAGTCCAAAGTAAAATTACTATTGAAGCAAATAAAAAAGCACTTAGGGGAAAAATTGGTATTATTTCAAATATCTTTTTGAAGCTCATAATATTATTTAACTAAATAATTTATAAAATTATATATGTAAAACCTTGAAACTTTTCAGGTCTTGAAATCTCTCAGGTTTTTCTTCTACTTTTCTAATTATCGAATGTTTTGGGCCTTTCTTACAAAGTTCAATCATTTTTTTCATTGGTTCTAAATCTCCTTCTAAAAAAACCTCTATTCTTCCATCTTCTAAATTTCGGATAAATCCTTTAACATTAAGGCGTTCTGCATTTTGTTTAACAAACGCTCTAAAAAAAACTCCTTGCACGGTCCCATCAATATACAATCTAACTGATTTTTTCATGTAATTTCAAGAAAAAAGAGATTTATTAAGTTTTTGAGGATAAAATTTACTCAAATTTCCCGATAATCCAATTCATTATTTACAACCGCAACAACTTGAGAAGCAAAATACATTTTAGGGCCCACAGAAATTGGAGTTGCCATTTGTTTTAATTTTTTCAATTCTTTTTTTGGTAAACCCTCCTGGTCTCCTAAAATAAACACAGGGGTTTTTTCAATTTCAACTTCCCTTAATAATTCACCTTTCTTATCTAAAGTAAATAACTCGCAGCCTTCTTCTTCCAATTCTTCCAAAACATGAAAAAAACTTTTCTTTTCAATAAAGCATCCGGGAAAAACTTCATTTTTTGTTCCAGGTTTATATTTGTAAAGAAGCTTTTGAATTATTTTTGCAACATCTCTTTTAGAAATTGGTGTGTCTTCAACTATTTGAATTTCAATATGTTTTGGGGGATCAGGCATTCCATTAAAAATGAAATGAAATTTCACATCTTCTCTAAAATCATGCGATAAAAAAACTCCTTGAATCAAACTATGGATTGCAATGTCAATTCTTCCAGCCTTCATCAAATTCCCTTGACTTAATGCTTTTCCGGAGGTAGAAGCTTTACTTGAAAAATAAACAAAATGTTTTGTGGGTTTCATAAAAATTAATCGAGGTTAAATTTTATAAAACTATTCCATAAGTTCTTGAAAAGTAAATTCTGCTTTAGCAAAAAATTCCTCGCCATTAAGCACTTTAAACATCCCGATAAATCGTTCTCCACAAAAAACAGAAATAATTTCCCCTGTGTTCATTTTTGGCTTTTCAATCAAAAAATCATTATATAGTGGACGTCCTTGCAAAACGGGTTTAATTTCTTCTTCTTTTATGTAAACAATAGGATAAGCTTGAGAAACAATTTCTCCTGGCACAATTATTTTTCTAAGTAATTCATCATTTCCCTTTTCATATTCTTCAACCGCTTTAGTAAAATCATATAAATTAACAAGAGATTCTTCAGTAAATATTCCTGCGCGAGTCCTCCGCAATTCAAGCATGTGTGCGCCAATATTCATTTCAGTTCCTAAATCATCCAATAATTTTCTAATGTATGTTCCTCCTTGGCAAACAACATGAAATAAGATATTTTTCCCTTCTTGCTCCAACAAATCAAATTTCACAATTTCTCTTTCTCTTTCCTGTCTCTTTACACGAGATTTAACTGGGGGTGTTTGTTTAATCTTTCCAAGGAAATTATTATTAATCACCTTTTGAATATCAGCCATCTCACGATCCTCATGAATTTGCATGATTCCAATATATTCTTTATCCTCTCCCAAAAAGAAACCCATTAATTTACAAGCACGATTTAGTGAAACCGGCAAAACTCCTGTGACCTTTGGATCAAGAGTTCCAAAATGAGAAGTTTTTCGAAGGTTTAGTTTTTTCTTAACATAATGTGAAACATTGAAGGAGGTTGGCCCGCTTGATTTATCAATATTAATTATTCCAAATTCCAATAGTTCTTCAGTTGTTTTTCCTTTTTTTATCTTTTCAATATCAATCATAAATTCTAAAAAAATAAACAAATCTTAAATGTTTGTATTATCCAAATCTTTTTAACTCAATAAAAAGTTGTCTAAATATGTGCGGAATTATTGGATATCAAAGCCAGAATAAAGAAGCCTTTGATAAATTAGATGAAGGATTAAAGCGACTGGAATATCGTGGCTATGATAGTTTTGGGTTTGCAACAATTAGTGAAGGAAATCTTTTAGTTGAAAAAAAAATTGGAAAAGTAAGCACCTCTTCAATTAAACCCCTTCCTGGAAAAATTGGAATCGGACATACAAGATGGGCAACTCACGGAAAAGTAACTGAAAAAAACACTCACCCTCATAAAGATTGTGCGGGCAGACTTGCAGTAGTTCATAATGGGATAATTGAGAACTTCCAAGAATTAAAAAAAGATCTGATATTAAAAGAACATATTTTTTTGGGAGAGACAGATACAGAAATAATTGCACATTCAATTGAAGAATTTCTAAAAATTGGTTATAATTTAAAACAGGCAGTTATCGGAACAGGCAATTTACTAAAAGGAAGAAATGCTTTTGTGGTTTTAGATTCTACAACAAACAAAATGATTGCATTTAGAAATGGATCTCCTTTGATTATAGGAATAAAAGAATCAGAGATCTTTCTTGCTTCAGATATTCAAGCATTTTTACACGAAACAAACGAAGTTATGTATATAGATGATAATGAGATAGTTGTGATTAATGGAGGAATAGAATTTTTTAATTTGAAGAATGGAGAGAAGATTGAAAAGAGAAGAATAAAAATTGATTTAGATTCAAATGTTTTTGAAAAAGGAGATTACAAAGATTATATGTTGAAAGAAATAATGGAACAAAAAGAAACTTTGGCAAAAGCCATTAATCAAGATGCACAAAAAATACTTCATGTTGCCCAGGAAATAAATAATGCAAAAAATGTTTTCTTTATTGGGTGTGGGACAGCGGCAAGAGTGGCCCATACTGCAGAATATGTTTTCTCAATGGTTGCAGATAGGCAAGTAAATTTTATCCCTGCCTCTGAATTTGAAAATTACAAACACTTTTTATTGCCAGAAACATTGGTAATAGCAATTTCTCAAAGTGGGGAAACAGCAGATGTTTTAGAGGCATTAAATGTCGCAAAAGAAAAAAAATCAAGAATAATTTCAATAACAAATTCTCCAGAATCGACAATTGCAAAAATGGCAGATTTTCCTTTTTTAATTAATGCTGGCCCAGAAAGAGCAGTTGCTTCAACAAAGGCCACAACCGCTCAAATTGCATTGGTTATCCTTTTGGCCTATGCTTGCACAGGAGAATTAATTGAAGGAGATAAAGTTTTGTTAGATGTTGCAGGAAAAGTAAATGATATGTTAAATCCAAGATACAAAGAACATATAAAAGCACTTGCAGAGAAAATTTTCAAAAAAGAAAATGCGTTTATTATCGGAAGAGGAATTAATTACCCAATGGCTTTAGAATCCGCAATAAAGATTATGGAAGTGAGTTATATTAATTCTCAAGGGTTTGCAGGCGGAGAGCTAAAACATGGTCCAATAGCCTTAATTGAGGAAAACACTCCTGTAATTGCATTGGTCTCAGAAGGAAAAACAAAAGAAGAAATAATAAGCAATGCAATTGAAGTAAAATCTAGGGGGGCATATATTGTGGGGGTTTCTCCAGAAAATAATGAGGTGTTTGATTATTGGATAAAAGTTCCAGAAGTAGATGAGGTGGCATCATCTTTAGTAAATTTAATTCCAATGCAATTATTGTCTTATTATCTTGGAAAATTCCGGGGGCACGATGTCGATTGTCCAAGATCTTTGGCAAAATCAGTTACGGTAAAATAATTTTAGAAATTTAATTTTCTAAGTCTGGAAAGTTCATCCTTGATTCTTCAGAACTATCAGCACAAAATAAATGGTCATCTGTAAATTTTGGATCCTGAAGAGGATGACTTCTTAAAAAAGCTTCCTCATTTCTTGCTCTTTCTTCTAAAAGTTTTTTTGGAAGTCTTGTTTGGGAAGAGGATAAAACAATCCCTCCAGGATAATAACTCTCGAATTCTGGAGCAACATACAACTTTCCCATTTCTGGATCAAATCTTGCTTCTCTCTCTTCCACTTCAATATAATCTTCTCTCCCAACACGTATTGTTGCAAGCCTATAAGAAGAGAGTTCTCCAGTTGAACGATCAATCATTGGAGTTACAAACGGCCCCTTTGGAATCGGAAAGTCCTGAAAAAAATTTCCTTCCTCTCCTCTGGGATGCGGAAAACTTGATGCATCCATGCCTGCAATAGGAATTCTTTTGAGCCATTCTTCTTCTTGTCCGCTTCTCACAGATGCAATTAAAAAATAACGAGATTTAATTTCCGGGTTAACCATAAATCACTAATTAGAAATTTCTTTATAAGTTTTTATTTAATCAAAAACATCCTTTCAATAATTCTTTTCTTTTTTCAAGGGGAAATCTTTCAATAGCATAACGTAAAGTTGTTCGAGGCAAATTTGAATAATGCCTTTCTAAAAATTCAAGTAAAACTTCTGAATTTCTTTTTCCAATTTCTCGGAGCATCCATCCAACCGCCTTATGAATTAAATCGTGTGAATCAGATAAATGTATTTCAAAAATTCTCAAGGCATCCTGAAATTCTTCTTCATAAATAAACTTTTAACAAGAAACAATTGAAATTCGTTTTTCCCAAAGGTTTTCCGAAACAGCTAAATCGTATAAAATTTCTTTGTTTTTATTCAATAAAAAATCTCCAATAATGTGGTGGCAACTAACATCAACCAAATCCCAGTTATTGACTTTTTTAGCATTTTTCAAATAAAAATTAAATATGTCTCCTTTCAAGTTTTCATCTGCTTGTTTATATTTATAAACTAAAATTAAAACCCCTACGAGACGATATTCATGGATTTTAGAATTAAGCATTTTTTGGATATTCGTAAAATTAAGTCCAATGTACTTTTCTGCAATTTTCCTTTGCTGAGGTACAGTTAACCCAAGAAAAATATCTCCTTCCCCATATTCTCCAGGACCAGTTTTAAAAAATCTTTGAGCGCCTTTTGCTTTTTCTAAATCTTTTAAGGATTGAATTTCAAGAATTAATTTTTGTAACATGGAAAATATCTAATTTAAGGGCGATATAAATTTTTATTAAAAATAAAACTAGGGATTATAATCATGCTTATTACATACAACTTTTGTAATAATTGAGGTGGGAGCAACAATTGGCCAAGTAGTCCAAGCAAGATTTGTTTTGGAGTAACGACTTACAGTCCAACTAGTAACCGGCCCTCCCTGAGTTACTTCTTGAACCTCTCGTCCACCCAAGGCAAAACAAAGAATGTCTGCATGCCAGTCGGTAAAAGATTCTCCTTCCAAAAAGTTTTGCTTAGTTGTACCATCAGTATTAAGTGTTTTTACTCTTGGATTCCAACAAGTAAATGTGTCTAAATCTTCTCTTACTCCAGACAGACAGGTAATGAAGGCATTATCAAAAGCTCCTGCATGTATCCAGGATTTTGCTAATCTTTCTTCAAGATAGTCATTGCTAATAATGTCTTCTCCAGAAGAAGGGTCATAGTCTAATTTCAATTTTCCATTAGTTAAGGTAATCTCTCTTCCACCCAAATCACCATCTAGCTCACCAAATGTATGTCCCATTATTACAGGAGTAGTTTCTCCATAAGCTTGAACAAAAAATCCTGCTCCAAGAAAAAAAAGAGCCAAAATTAATCCATAAAAATGATCCTTTTTAATATTAAATTTAACTTCCATGATATTTTTAGTAAAATATTATATATAAATCTTTTCTTAACAAAATATGAATCAAAAACAAGCTCTAAAACAATTAAAAGAGTTAAACAAAAAGAGTAAGGAAATGAGGTTGGCAGCAGAAAATTGGTCAAATGATTGGCAAATTCTAACTGCAATTATTCTTTCAGCAAGAACAAGAGACGAAGTAACTATTAAAGTTTGTGAAAAAATGTATAAAGAAGTTTCATCTTCAAAAGAGTTTTCAAAATTAAAAATACAAAAAGTAAAAAAATTAATTGGTTCAATTAATTTTTTCAATAATAAATCAAAAATGATTTTAAATTGTGCAAAGGAAATAGAAACAATTCACAAGGGAATTGTTCCAAGAGATTTTGAAAAATTAGTTATGCTTTCTGGGGTTGGACGAAAAACTGCAAATGTATTTTTGGCAGAATTTGGGGGTTCAAACATTGGAGTAGATACTCATGTAAGCTATATTTCTCAATATCTTGGTTGGGCAAATTCAGATAAACAAGAAGTTATTGAAAATCAATTAAAAGAATTATTCCCAAAATCCAAATGGAAAGAATTAAATTCCATATTAGTTAGGTTTGGAAAAACTTATACAAGCAAACGTGAGAAAAATTTTATTTTAGATGAAATTAAGAAAATTATTTAGAGTCACTATCTTTAAGAGATTTTTTCGCAGCTAATTCTTTTTTTGGGCTAGTAGTTTTCTTTTTTTCTACGGCTTTTTTCTTCGCTATTTTTTCGCCTTCTTCTTTAACCGCTGCAGCTTTTTCTTTCACTTCTTCAGTTTCCTTTTCTGTTTCTTCAGTAGTTTTCTTAGCCACAGGTTTTGCAGCTTCTTGAGCTTTTTGCATCATTGTTTTTTTCTTTTCTACAAAATCTTTTGCGGTTTTTTCTCTTTTTTCTTCTCTTGCTTTCTTGAATTCAACTTTCTTTGATAATTCAGCTGCAGTAACAATTACATTTTCTCCATCTTTAACCGCTTTAACTTTGATTTTATGTGGAGGATTCTTAATTCCATTACTCCAAAGAGTTTCGTTTAGATATTTATCAATTTTAATTTTTTTCAAATCTCTATCTCTAATTCCCATGTGTCTTACTAAAAATTCTTTCACTGTTTTAACAGCTTTATTTGTTTTCTTATATCTGGGAACAGGCCTACATTTTTCCCTTAATGGAATAACATATTCTCTTTCAAGTTTTTCTGATTTTTTTTCTACCATTTTATGATTATCCGAAATGTGATTTCTTTTGTCTTCTTGGTGTCGCGTGGATCTTAGTTCTTCTCCAAGATCTTCTTGTTCTTGTCATAGCTGAAGGATGAACTCTTTTTCCAATTCCGTATTTTTTCAATACAGCCCAAATTGGGGCCCATTTAGTTCTACGACCAAGTTTCATTAATTTTATTTTCTTTTGAGTATGTTTCATTCCCATTATAATACACTCTCCAAAAATTCTTTACCTTTTTCTGTCAATTGACGTCCAGGCTTCCTATCTTTTACTCCAACAACTGTTTTTGCAATTTCAGTAAAACCTGCAGAATCTGATTGTTGTAAGATTGTTCTAATAATTTTCCCCCCAGATTTCATGTATTTTTCTGGTTTCATTCCTCGATCTTTTTTACTTCCATATTTTGTTCGAAGTTTATTTACTCCAACAATTTTTTTCTTGTAAATTTGTCTAAGAATGCTTGCAGCTCTTTTTTGCCAGAAATCTGCGTCATCATATGGTCTTTTCTTTGAAGGACCAGTTTTAACAAATTCCGCCCATTCTGGAGTTTTGAATTCTTCCATTGAAGATAAAGCTTTAGCTAACTTCAGATTATATTCCTGTGCGTTTACTTCATAAATATTTGTCATCTTATTAATCGACCACATCTTGCGATGTTAGAGTTGTATAAACAACTTAAGTCTAATTTTATGTGAGAATTTTAGTATTTAAGGGTTTCTATTCCCGTGCTCTTCGCCATTTTTTAACCGCCAACGTAAATCCAATAACCCTTGCAGTATAATGGTTGCCCAGCTTATTCAAAACATCTGCAGCCAATTTTTTCATGTCCTCTCTTCCAGAACAACTACGAAGAACAGAAACTTTCACAGTTCCATGGTTTGCAAAATACCCTCTCAAAGTTTCAATAAAATTATCTGTAACTCCATTTTTCCCTAATTGCATTTCTCCAACACTTGCCATTATACTTTTTCCTCCTGTTGTTTTTTCAGGAAATTTAAGATTTCAATTTTCTTAACTTTTATTCGAGTAAATTTTTTAACCCCAAATGTCCCAGTTTTCATTGTTTTCTCTTTAAAAATATTTTTTCCTTTAAATTTGTGAATCAGAACATCTCCTTGATTTTTTTTCCAATCTTTGCTGTATGCAGCACAAAAAATTGCAGCTTGTTTAATTGCTCCTCTCCGAGGTTTTCCTTTGATATTCACAAAAGGACTTCCAACTTCGTCTGTATGAAAGACTTCTTCTTCTGGTTCAACTTGTTTAATCAAGGCCTCATTATTTGCAGCATTTTTTCCTGCAAAAATTAAACTTCCTGATTCAGTTAGATACTCTCTAAAGATTGCCATAAATATTAATATGTAAAATTGGTTTTAAACTTATTGAAAAATTAATTACTTTTCTTAACAAACTCATCGAATAACTTCAAAACTTCTTTTTGTTTATTTGGTAAAAATGAAATTGAACCAGCATTTTTATGTCCGCCCCCATTAACAAAAGCTCCAGGCAAATTTGAAGTTAAAAATTTGATCAATTCATGTACAGAGAAATTTGCTTCATTTGTAGCCCGAATTGTAATCGCAGTTTTCATCACCCCAATTGTAACCAAACTAACAACTCCTTTTTCTTTTTGTAAATTATCGTGTAATAAACTAACAACTCTTCCCGCGTTAGGAAAGAATCCAAATCCGGGGAAAACATCATCAATATCAATCCTTTGAATAGAAACTTTCCCAATTTCTTTAATCTCAGTATTGTCTTTTCCAATTGCAAGACCTTTAGCATCCAAATTCCTAATGTAAGGGGCCATTAAAGAGACAAGTTCTTTTTGTTTGTTTCTAGGTTCACCGAATAAAACTTCAATATATTCTCGAACTTCCATGAATCTAACTTTCCTAGAAACATAATCAATTACCAAAGAAATGTCTGCTAAAAGTTCTTTTGAATATCCTTCTTGTTCAGCAATTTTCATATACTTCTCCATTGTTCCGGGATTCTTTAAATCAATTTTATCTGCAAAACCTGCAAGAGCAGGGATTTGGCTAATATTTCCAACATTATTATTAATGAATCTTGATATTTCTGCACAAAGCATTCCGGCAGAAAATGCTGATCCATCTTCTTCAACTAAAAAGGGATTAATATGAACTTTAACTTCCTTTGAAATCACATCTTCATCAAATCCGTGATGATCAATTACGATAAAATCTGCTCCATGAATTTTCCCTTGTTTAATTGCCATCAAGTCTTCTGGAGAAGAACCATTATCTGCAATAATAATCAAAGGCATCTTATTTGAGAATTTGGCAACATTACGAAGCGAATTTGCAGTGTCTCTGATTGAATCATCTACTTCATAAAAAGGAGCGGCACAAGGGGCTCTAGAAAAAAATTCCCAAGCAGACTTTTCATTTCCATGCTCTGCAACGACAAGAGGCAAAATTGCTCTCTCTAAAGAAAAACCAGAAGAATATCCGTCTGCATCATTGTGATGCCGAACAATAATTGGTCTTCCTTGAATTATTGCAAGCTTAATTTCCTTAGCTGCTTCAATAAATCTTGGTTTCAATTTATCTAAAATTTTATCTTTAACTAAAAATTCCGGAACAATTACTTCTGCCCTTTCTAATTCTATTTTTTTTAAATCTTCTAAGAATGTTTCTTTTTGTGTTTCAGTTAATTTGAAAACTTTCAAAATATTTCCTTCTAATTCTCCTTGGAATTCTCCAATTTCAATTGTTGCCCGAACACAATCCCCTTCTTCAATTTCTGGGAAAGCTCGTTCGCCTGCAGAAACAAATCCCTTTAATGAAAGAGTTCCAGTTCCATCACTTGAAATAAAAATTGTTGGGCCTCCAGTTTGGACAATTCGTGAAACACAGACTTGAACTTCTGCCTTCTTTAGATTAATATTAATATCCTTAACTTTTACTTTTTTTCCTGGCGCCTGTTTGTTCTTCGCAAAGCTTTCATAATTTGAAGAACTTCGTCCAGAACTTTTTGCCCCAGAATTCCGTGTTTTGGGGTACGCAGAACTGCGCTTAGAATTATTTTTTAAATTTTTTTTCATTTTTTTATACAAATAAATAATAGTTGCTCTCTTATATATTCTTTTACAAATAATTTACAGAATTTTTTATTAAAAATGTTTCGGTAAGTGTTACATCCATTTTTTCAATGCTTTATCTAATTCTTCATGATTCTTAGCATATTTTTTCAAAGGAATTTTTTGTAATGTTGATTCAACTGCTTGTCTCATTGCAATCGCCCCTTTGATTGTTCCTTCTGGGTGGCCGTGTATTCCTCCTCCTGCCTGAATAACAACATCGTTGCCCATAAATTGAATTATCTTATCTACAATTCCGGGATGAACCCCTCCAGAAGCAACCCCCAACACAGTATTTATTCCATGCCATTTTTGAGCCAAGTTTTCTTTTGTTTTTGGAGTGAAATCTTGTTCCATTTCTTGTTCAATATGCAATACTTCATCCTTCCCTCCAGTCATTTTACCATAAGCGGTACCAATATGTAATGTATCAACCCCAACCATTCTTGCTAATTGTGCAATAACTTCCATACTCATTCCATGATAAGAAATTCTATCAAACATTGCATGTCCTGCACGGTGTGCGTGAATTGGCAACTTTGTGGCCTTTCTTGCAGTTTGTAATGCTCCCCAACCAAGAGTCAAAATATCTAGCATAATATAATTTCCTCCATTGTCTTCAACAAATTTTATTCTTTTCAACATTTCATGAGTAGGAGCAGTACAATTAATTAAGTAAACCTTTTTTTCGCCTGTTTCTTTCTCCGCTTTTTTACATAATTTAATTGTGGCTTTAAATCTTTTATAAAAATTATTAAATGGTTGAGAAGTTAAGTTCTCGTCGTCTTTTACAACATCGCATCCTCCAAGCCAAGATTCATATGCAACTTTTGCATGCTCTTTTTCATTGAGTCCAACTTTTGGTTTAACAATGGTTCCGACTAATGGCCTATCATAAACTCCCAAATATTTTCTAATTCCTTTAATTCCAAATTTAGGTCCCTGAAAGGATTTTAACATTTTTTTAGGAATTGTGATGTCTTCCCAAAGAATTCCGTTGACAGATTTCATCCCATAAATATTTCCTCCAACCGAAGATAAAATTTCGGGCAAGTTTCCTAGTTCAAATAAATCTAAAGGATAAGCAATTCGACATCTAAGATTTTTCTTATCTAAATAATAAACATGGGGGGTAATTTTCTTTTGTGTTTTTTTATTAACTGTTAAAATTTCGGTCCAAGTTCCAACACTACTTTCTCCTGCAGTAATAGAACAAACTTCTCTAAAATTATAGCCTTTAGCAGGAGTAATTTTGAACTGACAAATTAAATCAGTCTCCTTCGGCTTATACTTCAAATCAATAAAACTATCGTAATGTACTCTTGTCATTTTAACACCTCTAATATAGATAAATCAGATTTACTTTTAAACTTTCTGGAGTTCAAAGCCTTTTTTTGAATCCAAGATGTCAAACCCTTTTTCTTTAATTTCATCTCTTAATTCATCAGACTTCTTCCAATCTTTTTCTTTCCTTGCAATTTCCCTATTTTCTGCTAATTCTAAGACTTCCTTTGGGAATTCTAACTTTTCTTTTTCTAATATTTTTAAACCAAATACTTCGTCAATTTTTTTTATCGTTTGATATTTTCCTTCTGCCTTAGAATCTCTTGCAAGTTTCCAAACAACATTTAATGCCCCTGCAGTATTCAAATCATTATTCATTTCTTGTTTAAATGATTCGAGATATTCTGAATTAATTTTCCCATCATCTTCTAAATTTTTACAAAGGTTCTTTAATCTAAAAAGAGAAGTTTTAGCCTCAATTAATTTTTCCTCAGAAAAATCAACTGGTTTTCTGTAATGATTATTAATTACAAAATATCTAATTTCTAATCCAGAGAATTTTTTAAACAAATCTTTTATTGTTTTAAAGTTTCCAAGAGATTTGGACATTTTTTCATTATTCACATTAACCATTCCATTATGGACCCAATAGTTTGCAAATTTTTTTCCATAGCCCGCTTCTGCCTGCGCAATTTCATCTTCGTGATGAGGGAAAATCAAATCTTGTCCTCCGGCATGAATGTCAATTGGTAATCCCAAGACTTCGTGATTCATTGCAGAACATTCAATGTGCCATCCTGGGCGCCCAATTCCCCAAGGGGATTCCCACGAGGGTTCTCCTTTTTTTGAAAACTTCCACAAGGCAAAATCTTTTGAATCTTCTTTGTCCTGTCCTTTTTCCGAATCTCGAAGTTCCCTTTTGCTTTGTAATTCTTCTAAATTAATCCCAGACAATTTTCCATACCCTTTAAATTTTGAAACCCTGAAGTAAACTCCATCTTCTTTTACAACATAAGTGTAACCCTTCTTTTCCAACTTCTTTATCAGGTCAACCATTGAATCAACATGTTCTGTTGCTCTCGGCTGAATATCCGGAATACGAACATTGAGTTTTGAGTAATCCTCTAAATGTTCTTTTAAGTTCCTTTCTGAAAGTTCCCGAACACTAATTCCTTCTTCTTTTGCTTTTGTGATAATTTTGTCTTCAATGTCAGTAATATTTGAAACAAATTTAACCTTATATTCTAAAAATTCAAGGTACTTTCTTAACACATCAAAACTTATTTGGTTTCTTGCATGCCCCAAATGTGGAACCCCATTAACTGTTGGGCCACATAAATACATTTTAACTTTTCCTTTTTCAATTGGTTCAAAGATTTCCTTTTTATTATGTAATGTATTATATAATTCTAATTCCATAGGTATTTCAAGAATAAACGATTTAAAAGATTATTTGATTGTTACAAAAATCTGGATATTTACATAACTTGATGAATCTTGTTTAACATCCAAATCATAGATTATTGTGCATGCAGGAGAACTTTCTGGAACTCTGAATTTTATAAGTCGTGCAAGTTCTAATGAATCATTTGGTCCTAAAGGAAAACTTCCTGTTGCAGCTAAAGAGAAAGAATCTGCTTTTTCTTTAGTCATTGAAGTACAGTCAGACACATCAGATGCCGAAAGAGTATATTCGAAATTAGCTTCTTCTTGTTTATTATTTAAAATTGAAAACGCAAATCCTTTTGGGGTGTCTCCTCTTTCAATGTCTATTGCTCTTCCTTTTGGTTCCACAGAAATTCTTTTTGTACCATCTGTAAATAATTCATTAATTTGATTTGTTAATGCAGAATCAATATCTTCAATCGCCCCTGTTGAAGTCTTTCCAACTTGTTGAATAAAGAATAAAATTACTACTAAAATAGCAACCATCAATACAATCGTTACAATTGTTCCCATTGTCATTTCAACAGCTCCTTTTTTATTTTTTATCATATTAGAAGTTCTGGGTTAGTCATAACAGCATAGATGTAAAGGATAATCGAGAAAAGAAGAATTATCGATCCAATAATTATTCCTGCAATGTTTAATTTTTTATTCCTTTGGTACAATGAATTTTTTTTATCTTTATTTAATCGAAGGCCTATAATCCCGAGGATAATCCCTCCAATTCCTGCCTGGCCAACTAATGCAATAACTATACTTAAAATTCCCATAGTATAACTTACCAAACTTAAATCTTGTTTTTTATCAGCCATCTTTCTTTATCTAACAAAGAAAATTCTTTTTATAAATCTTTTCTTAAAAAAATGGGATCCCCGGGAGTCGAACCCGGGACACCTAAATCTTCAGTCTAGTGCTCTCCCGCTGAGCTAGGATCCCTTTTTGTGTTTAGAGATCGCTAGTTCAGCCGCTAGCATGTAGCTAGGATCCCATAGAGATAATTAATTAAATTGACTTTTAAATGTTATTACCCAAACAGAAACTCTTAAAAGCCAAAATTTCCCTCTATAATTGTTTAAGTTGGGTAGTTAATTTCGGGAATCTGGCATTAAATTGTCAAGTGTTAAAAATATGAACGCTGATTCTTGAGGAAGGTCCGCCCACCATAAAAAGCCACGAGGGAAATCCTCGCTCGCAGTGATGTGGGAGCTCTGGTACAGAAACGACACAGCTTGTGTTTAGCAATGAAACTTTGGGTGAAGCTAGAATAATGCAAGATTTGATGAAACGAGCATCTTGGCTGGTGCAAGGGGAAAACTCCGCTTAGTTGAATATTAACACATTTGGTTTGAATACAACAAATGACAGAAGGTGGCCTATTCCCAACTTAAACATTATTTTTTAAAAAGAAAATATTTGTTTGTCTCGAATATATTGGGTTTTATCTGTCCATCCGAAACTAAGATTTTCATAATCAACCCCATTTCTTTTTAGAGAATATCCTTTTCTCAAAAGAGTTCTATGTGCAAATTCAACAATCTCATCTGGAATAATGTCTGAACCAAAACTCTCAGCCATAATCTCCGTAATCTTATTTCCATAAAGAATTCTTCCATTTTCTGCTCTTACCGCATCCAATCTCGATCTAAATTTTTTACTAAAAACATCTTTTTTTCCTTTTGTAACTCTTTCTTCTTCAACAATCGCTGCAGCTAATCCTTTTGACATCTTTTTCAAAAAAAATTTTAGTTTAAAAAGATTTAGATTTGGAATAACAATTATAAACAAAATTCCCTTAATTTATTTATGTATCATACAAAAACAGAAAAAGAGGTTTTCGAAGAATTTAAAACAGGCCCAAAGGGATTAACAACCTCACAAGTTGAAACAAATTTTGGGAAATATGGGAAAAACGAAATAAAGAAAACACACAAATTTCAACCAATAAAAATTTTCCTTCAACAATTTACTTCTTTCCTGATTTATGTTCTTTTAATTGCTGCAGTAATCTCTTTTTTATTGGGACACAAAATAGACGCAATTGTCATTATGGCAATTGTAATTTTAAATTCAGTAATTGGATTCTTCCAGCAGTTTCGAGCAGAAAAAGCAGTTCAGGGATTAAAAAAACTTTTAGTTCAAAAGTCAAGGGTAATTCGTGATGGAAAGTATTTAGAAATCCCTTCAAAAGAACTAGTTCCAGGAGATATTGTTCTTTATGAGGCAGGAGATAAAATAAATGCCGATTCAAGAATTTTTGAAGCAAAGAATCTTCAAACAAATGAAGCAGCGTTAACTGGAGAAAGTCTCCCTATCTTAAAAACTGAAAAAGCTTTGGCAAAAGAAATAATTTTAGCAAAAAGAACAAATATGCTTTTTGCCGGAACTCAAATTGTAAAAGGGACCGCAAAGGCAATAATTGTAAGTACTGGAATGCAAACTGAATTTGGAAAAATAGCCGGAGAACTACAGGAAATAAAAATACAAAAAACTCCAATGCAAAAAAGGTTAGATGTTTTTTCTAAACAATTAAGTTTTATAATAATTGGAATGGTTCTTATCTTTTTTCTTTTGGGGGTTTTTAGGAATATTGATCCTTTGGAAACTTTTATGGTTGCAGTAACTTTAGCAGTTGGAGCAATCCCCGAAGGATTGCCAGCAGTTTTAGCAATGGCTTTTGCAATCGCTTCAAATTTAATGTCAAAACAAAATGTGATTGTAAGAAGATTGCCAGCAGTAGAAAGTTTGGGAAGTGTAACAACAATTTGCACAGATAAAACAGGAACCTTAACAAAAGAAGAAATGCACATACAAGAAATTTTTTCTAACAATAAATTATTTAATAAAAAATTAAAAAATTTATTTCTTGGAGAAAGAAAAATAGATGTGAAAGAGAACGAAAATATTTCCAAATTAATTAAAACAAGTATTCTTTGTAATAATTCAAAATTTGAAATAATTGATAAATCTTTAAAATTCTTTGGAGATCCGACAGAGATTTCTCTTCTTGCAACCTCTCTTGATTTTGGATTCAATAAAAAAATCTTAACTGAAGAATTTCCTACAATTGAAAAAATAGAATTTGATGGAGAAAGAAAAATGATGTCTGTCTTAAGAAAAAATAAACGCGGAGCAACTCTTTATTCGAAAGGGGCAATAGAAAAGATCTTAGAAAAATCAACTCATGAATTAATTAATAATAAGTCAAGAGTTTTAACTCCTGGAAGAAAAAAGATTCTTTTAATGAATTCTCAAGAAATGGAAAAAAAGGCTCTACGAGTTTTAGCTTTTGCCTACAAAGAAGTTAGAAATGAAAATAAAATTTCTGAAGATAACTTAATTTTCCTGGGGTTCGCAGGAATGATTGACCCTCCAAGGTCAGAAGTAAAAGAAGCAATTACTGCTTGCAAGGATGCGGGAATAAAGATTAAGATGATTACTGGAGATGCAAAATTAACTGCAATGGCAATTGCACAAGAAATAGGAATAACTGGAAATACCTTGACTGGAAGCGAATTAGAGAAAATTAATGATGAAGAATTATCTAAGATAATTAGTGAAATTGGAATTTTTGCGAGAACAACTCCCAATCAAAAATTAAGAATCGCAAAAATTCTTCAAGCAAATGGGGAGGTAGTTGCAATGACTGGAGACGGAATAAATGATGTTCTGGCATTAAAATCTGCTGACATTGGAATTGCAATGGGAAAAAGGGGAACAGATGTTGCAAGAGAAGTTTCAGATTTAGTTTTGATTGATGATAATTTCGCATCAATTGTTGGAGGTGTTCGAGAGGGAAGGAAGACGTATGACAACATAAAGAAATTCACAAAATATATGCTCTCGGTAAATTTTTCAACTATCGCTCTAGTAAGTTTATTAACTATTTTTGGTATGCCTCTTCCAATTCTTCCGTTACAGATTCTTTGGAAAAATTTAATTACAGATTCTTTTCCCGCATTAACGCTTGTCTTTGAAAAAGGAGAAGAAGTAATGAATTCAAAACCTCGGAAAGAAAAAAGTTTGCTTTCGGGAATTTGGAAATTCATAATTTTTGCAGGGTTATTAAATTTCACAGTGGAGTTAATAGGATATCTTTTTGGAACCTTTAATTCCTATGATTTGAATTTAATTAGAACAATGGTTTTAACAATTGGAATTGTATTTGAATTGTTATTTGTTTATACATGTAGAAGTGAATCTTCTTTAACAAAAATTGGGATCTTCTCAAATAAATGGCTTAATTATGCAACCCTCTTGGGATTAAGTTTACACATGGTTTTGTTATACACGCCTCTTGCAAATGTTTTCGGAGTTGTTCCATTAGGATTAAATAATTGGATTATGGTGATTTTACTGGGGATTGTAGGTGTTGTTGTATTTGAATTAAAGAAGTATTTTAATCACAAGGTTATTAAATAAAAAAAATATTAATTATCTATGGGGCCCATTTTTTGGATTATAGTTTTTATTATTAGCTTATTTGCATTGATTAAATCATCAGACATTTTTACAGAAAAAGCAGAAAAGATTGGGTTATCTCTCGGAATGCCTTCTTTTGTAGTGGGGGTTACAATTGTGGCAATCGGAACTTCTTTACCAGAGTTAGTCTCTTCAATTTTTGCAGTTATCGGGGGATCTTCAGAGATTGTGCTGGGAAATGTATTGGGATCTAATATTGCAAATATTTTTTTGGTTTTGGGGATAGCGGCAATTATTGGAAAAAAGTTAAAGATCTCTAGCGGGGGGATTCATATTGATTTGTTATTTTTAATTGGCTCGGCATTTTTTCTTTTTCTTTCGCTTTTAGATGGAGTTTTTTCAATAGGAGAAGGCATTTTATCTTTATTGTTGGGAACAATTTATATAATTTATATAACAAAACTTAGCAAGAAGAATCAAGAAATTAAAAAAGAAATGAGCGATATAAAGAAGGAAAAACTTTCTTTTGGATTTTGGATTATTTTTATTTTAAGTTTAGTTTTAATATTTTTTGGAGCAAAATACACAATAGAATCTGTAATTCAGTTATCAAGTATTTTTAATATTGCGAAGGAATTAATTGCAATAACTGCTGTAGCTCTTGGAACTTCTTTACCTGAATTAATGGTAACAATTTCTGCAGCAAGAAAAGGAAAACCAGAAATCGCCATCGGAAATGTCCTGGGATCTAATATCTTCAATACTCTTTTTGTGATGGGAATTCCTGCATTAATTGGATCCTTAACTATCTCTCCGATCATGTTAAGTTTTGGATTGCCGACAATGCTTGTCGCAACACTTCTTTATTTCTTTATAATTAAAGATAGAGATATGACTTCCTGGGAAGGTTGGCTTCTTTTAGTCTTTTATATCTTTTTTATAGGAAGACTTTTTAATTTATTTTAGGAAATATTCGTCTCCACTTTTTTAAATAAAACTTTCTAAAAAAGTATATGAAAAAAGAATTAATTGTGATTATCCTCTCAGTTATTTTAGTGGCATTCGTGACTTATTTTAGTATAATTCAAACAGGAAAAATAATCCAGGAAGATATCTTCATAAATGGGATACAAAAACCCGAATATAATACCTACGGGATAGACATAGTGAATAATGAATATTACATGGGGGATCGAATAATAAATAAAGGCGATCGAATAATTTGGAAAAATTATGATGAAGTTAAACATACTATTACCTCGGAAGATAGTAATGAATTAAATTCTGCATCTCTTGAATATGGTGAAACTTATTCTCATTTTTTTGATTCACGGGGAGAATTCAATTATTATTGTAAATTTCATCCCCAAATGAGGGGAAAAATTATTGTCGAATAATTAAAGGGAAATTAAAATGAATTTAAATAAGTGGAAAAATAAAAATGCAAAAATGTATGCAATGCATTTAGTAAAGATTTTAGGAAAGCCCGAAGAGGAAACAAAATCTCTGCTTCTTTGGAAAAAAAAGGCAAATTGTTTAAGAATTGAAATTAAAGACGAAGGCATCCCCCATAATTTTCCAATGAATCATAAAGATTATGTTTATAGTACAAGAAAAATTGCGGTTCCTCCAAAATTTGCAAGTGTTTTTGCAAATGTTACTGAAAGTATAATTATTGATGGATTAAAAAAAGAAGTAACAGCAAGATGCGGAGCATTGATTAAAAATGCAGTGACTCTCGGATTTGTCGAGGACATGATTAAAGGAAAAATTTCTTCAAGCGTTCCAGCAGCAAAAAAAGAATATTCAAAAAGAATAATGGGAAACATTACTCCAAAATGGTTTAAAGATGTTGCAATGGATAAGAAAATGATGAAGAAATAGTCTTTCTAAAATTAAAAACAATTGAAATAAGTAGTAGAAGAACTTTATTTTATTTGGAATAAAATACTATAAGGAGGCTTTTAGTAATTCTATGCTGAAATTCTCGCCCGAAGGCTCGAACATTACACAAGAATTCTATCAACGCAATCTTCTTTTGCGGCCTTAATTGTCTCGTTTTGCGGATGGCTTCGAGCTTAGATGCATTCAGCTCTTATCCAAACAGTGCGTAGCTATGCAGCCTGCCAGTTGACAACTGCTCACCAGAGGCACCCAAGTCCCGTTCCTCTCGTACTAGAAACTTGTTCCACTCAGACAATAACACACCTAGTAGATATCATACAAACTGTCTCGCGACGTTCTTAACCCAGCTAACGATCCCTTTTAATGCGTGAACTCCGACACCCTTGCACGCTTCTGCACGCGCAGGATAGGGAGAGCCGAC
>JABIDC010000010.1 GCA_018651925.1 archaeon
TAATTGGATTAATATTGTAATAATTATTTTAGTAATTGGATTAGTTTATTATTTTTTAAATAAAAAACCTTCTAAGGTTAATTCTAAAAAAAGTAAGAAAAGTAAACTTAAAAAATAAAGTTTTATAAAGAATTTTTTCTTAGTTGTCGTATGAAAAGAGGGGTGGCATTTGCTTTTATTTTATTGACATTAATTAGTTTTGCTAGTGCGGATTTTGAAATAGGAAATCTTAGCCACAAACTAACTAAGACAGTTTATGGAGAAGGGGCAAACCTTTTGGGATGGATAAATATCAGTTTAGAGGATGAAAACTCTGATTCACTAGTTACTGCAAATTATGGAGAAATTTCTTTGATTGATTTATTAAATTTAAATTCTGGACTAAAAAACGGAACAGATTACCATTGTAGTTCTCCCAATTGTTTATTAGATTATTCTGCAACAAATGCTGAAACAACAAAAAGTTTTTCTTTAAATTCTGGAGATTCAAAATTATTGGGAATTGTTTTTGATTCAAAAATAAATCAAATTAATTCTGTAAAATTTAATGTATCGAGCAATGCTGGAAGTTCTTGCAGGAATCAAATTGAAATTGACTTTTTTGCAGACGGAGAAATAGAAGCTGGAAATACAAATATTGGGACAGAAACTTGTGGATCTCTTAGAAACGAGGGTTGCTTTAATTCAAGTGAAACATTGAAATCAATAATCATTACAAATTTACCAAATCTTCAGTGCGGGAAAATTGAACTTCCTGCTGCTCCCGGATTTAATATTGGGGCAAATATCCAAAGAAATGGTGATACAAAAAATATAACAATTGGACTTTATTACCCAGATAATTCATTAATTGAGGGGACAGATTGCATCTTACCAACAACAAATGGAGAAGTTTCTTGTGAGATAAAATATCCGATTTTAGAACCAACAAATTATTCCATTTGCATTCATGCTGAAACCGGATCTACTTCTAAGATAAACTATGAAACTGTAAATCCCTGTGGATTTATTTATTCTGGAGGAACTGAGAGCAAAGTTGACTTCGAAATCTTTGGAGAGCCCCTCAAATTTGGACAAGTTGAAACAATAAGTATTAACAATACAGATGGCTCTGGAAATGCATTAAATTCCAAAATTCAAGAATATTTGATTAGTACTTATGGGTTAGATCTCCCTTGCGAAAATAATTGTTATGTTCCGATTTTAATTGAATCGAACATCAATCAAAATATTGAAATCCAAGGCATTGAAATTCGTTATGCTGAAGAATATGGAAATAATGATCAAGATCAACTTTATGATTTAGAAAAAACTTCTCCAACAATTGATTCGGATTTTCTCCAAATAAATTTTGATTCTGCAAATTTTACTGCAAGAGAAACCTCTGGAAATATGACTTTAAGAGTTGAATTAAATGATGAAAAAATTTTCTCTGAAACTATTTCCATCCAAGAACTTCCTTCAATTAAAAGGGTCTATCCCACCACCATTGCACAAGGCTTTGCTACAGAAATTACTGCGATTCTTGATTCTGATTTGAATGCTTCTAAATATATTTGGTCTTTTGGAGATGGTGCCAATGCTACAACTTCTACAAATAAAGTAACTAAAATTTATAATACAACTAAAACATACAATCTTCAGATTTGGGTTGGCGAGGGAGAAAAGACTTCTTTTTTCTCCACAACAATCGATGTAATTAGTCCAGAAGCAAAAATTAATTCAACATTACAAAATTTCCAAGCCAATTTAGAAAAAATAAAAATTCAACTTGATTCATTTGATTCACTTTCAAAAGAAAGATTAGAAAATTTCTTGAACCTATCATATATGGAAGATACATTAGAAGAATTACAAAAAGAATATGCTCAAGCAACAACAAATGCAGAATATTTAGAAATTGTATATAAGCTTGAAATATTGGATATTCCTTCTTCAATAATTAAAACAAAAAATGCTGAATCAATTACTTTTTCTCCAAATGAAGATTCAATTAACTTAGAAGCTCTTCGATTAATTGGGGGGGGAGAATATGAATCTTCAGAAATAAATGGGTATAAAAGTGCAATCTCTGGTTGGATTCAAGAATCAATAAACTTGGAAATTACATACAAAGAATTTAGTTCTCAAGAAAAATTATTATTAAATGTATTTAGCTTAAAATTAACTGAAAAAGATCTCCAAGAGACAGGATATATAATCATTAAAGATTTAACAGATTTATCTTTTGATAAAAACTATGGTGAAGAGGAAGAATCGGGAAATATCTATATTGAATTCTCGGACTTACCAAAAACAATTTCATTTTCTACCACTCAAGAAGTTGATTTTACAAATCTCCCTTTGTTTATTTCTCCAAGCATTTCTTCATTACAATTAATTGAAGGGCCTTCAGATTCGGGAGAAAAGGCGTTTAAGTGGACTCTTTTATTTTTAGTATTATTTTTATTGATCATTATTGGGGTTTCGGCATATCTTTTCTTGCAAGTTTGGTATAAGAAAAAGTACGAAAAATATTTATTTAAAGATCAAAATAATATGTATAATTTGATACATTATATCAATAATGAAAAGAAACAGGGAAAAAAAGATAAAGAAATTTCTAAGAATCTTCGAAAGGTTGGATGGAACCTTGAACAAATAAGTTATGTAATGAAAAAATATTCGGGAAAAAGGACCGGAATGTATGAATTGCCTTTAGGGAAATTCCTTGAAAAGAAAGTTGCCCCTAAAGCTCCAACAAATAATCTTTCTCAAAAACCTCGGATGCCGGGACAAATGCAAAAGAGATTTTTTCCAGAAGATAAATTTAAAAGATATTAAAAATCACTGAAATATTTATAAATAAAAGTCGCAAAAGAAACATATGGTACTAAATAAATTTAAAGGGATGTTCTCGAAAGTATTCTCATTTGGAAAGAAAAAAGACATAAGTCTTGGATTTTATGGTCCACCAAATGCAGGAAAAACTAGTTTAGCAAATAGAATTTGCAAAGATTTTACGGGGGAGGAAATGGGAAGCGTTTCAAAAGTGCCTCACGAAACACGAAATGTTCAATTTAAAGAGAAAGTGGAAATAAAGTTTAAGGGAAAAACAATGGTTTTCAAGATGATTGATACTCCGGGAATTTCAACTAAGATTGATTACGAAGAATTCTTAAAATTTAAAGTTAAGAAGAAAGAAGCTAAAAATCGAGCAAAGGAAGCAACACAGGGAGTTATTGAAAGTATCAAATGGCTTGATGATATGGATGTAGTCGTTATTGTTCTTGATTCGACAGAAAATCCTTACAATCAAGTGAATATTACTATTATTGGAAACTTAGTTGCAAGAAAAATTCCAGTTTTAATTGTTGCAAATAAAATTGACTTAAAAAAATCAGATATTAAAAAGATTGAAGCTGCTTTTCCAGAATATCCTGTTGTTGGAATCTCTGCAAAGCAAGGACAAAATTTAGAAAAGTTTTATGAAGAAGTTTTCAAAGTAGCTAAAAAAGTGTAATTTTAAATAGTAAAAAAAATAAATATAATTAAAATGGTTAAGAAAAAAAAGAGTGGACTTGGAAAAATCAAAGGATTTTCAATTCAATTTCTTCCTTATTCTGAGATAAAAGATTTAGATAGTGATGAAAGGATTAAAAAAATACTTAAAATCGCCTTGGGAAATAATATTTTAATTTTGCAAGGAAAACTTCGCCCAGAAGAAGAAACTCGTTTAATTGAGGACACTATGGCTATGATTGACCATGTTAAAGACTTCTTGGGAATTGAACTTGCAGTTATTGCTGGGGGAAATGAAGAAGGAATTATGGATAAGATGAAAAGGAATATTATTGGGATGCTTTCTGGAGGAGATCTTGGAGCAATTACAATTATTGGCCCAGCAACAGTAGTAAAGGAAATCAAGAGGAACCCGAAGAAGATAGAACTTCTTCTAAATAAGTGATTTCCTCGACAAAAATTTCTAACCCTCTTTTTTTCTCGGGTAGAAATTTATGCGTAATGCAAATCGACGCAGTCAATTGCATAAAGGAAAAAAAGCGCAACCCAAGAAAATTGAGCTGTTGCTAAATAAATAATCCCTAACGAATAAATAAGTTTATTAATTAACATCACTTCTAATCTTTATGCCTCACCAATGTACAAAATGTTCAAGAATTCTTCCTGTTGCAAGTAAAGAACTGATAGAAGGGTGTGCAAGTTGTGGAAGCAGATTTTTCTTTTATATTCGTGAAGAACAATTAGAAAGGGCCAGAGAAAATCCAATTGAGATTCCAGAAGTAGAAAGAAAGACAATTGAGAAAGATATTCGGGAACTTGCAGGAATTAAAGAAGAAACTGAGCCAGTAATACTTGACATTGAGTCTGTAAGGGCCGTAGGAGAAGGAAAATACGAAATTGATGTGGTAAACTTAATGAATAAAAAAAGACCCTTGATCTACAAATTGGAAGAGGGAAAATATATTATTGATTTGGCAACTACTTTAAAAGATAATTTTGATGGAAATTTAGAAAATTGATACGACCCAAATAAATAAAAACTAATTTCATTACTAAAATATATGAAGACTGATTCTATTTTACAAGAAGTTTTGGAAAAAATTGAACCTCCTTTTTCAGAAATTACTATCATGCAAGAAGCTCTTGATGATTTTAAAACAAGATTTAAGGAATTTTTAGAAATAGAAAAAATTAATGCGGAACTTTTTGTTGGAGGAAGTTTTGCAAAAAAAACACTTGTTAAAAAAGATAAATATGATGCAGATATTTTTGTTAGATTTGACAAAAAATATCCTGACTCAGAAATTTCAACTTTAACTGAAAAAGTTTTAAAAAAGTTTGAAGGAGTTACAAAAATTCATGGATCTCGAGATTATTTTCAAGTTAAGATAAATGATAATTTCTTTTTAGAAATTGTTCCCGTTTGTAAAGTTAAAGATCCGATGAAATCTCGAAACATTACAGACCTTTCTAGTTCACATGTAAAATACATTAATAAAAAAATTAAATCTCAAAAGATTTTAAATGACATAAAACTTGCAAAAGCATTTTGTCACGCACACCATTGTTATGGGGCAGAATCATATATTAATGGATTTTCCGGATATTCATTAGAATTATTAGTTTATTATTATGGAGGATTTATCAAATTCTTAAAAGAGATGGTTAAAGTCAAAGATGAAAAATTAGTAATTGATATGGAAAAATATTATAAAAATAAAAAGGAAGTTTTGTTAGATTTAAATGGTTCAAAATTAATCTCTCCGATTATCTTAATTGATCCCACATATAAGCACCGAAATGCTCTTGCCGCCCTTTCTAAAGAGACTTTATCAAAATTTCAAAAGGAATGTCGTGCTTTTTTAAAAAATCCTTCTGTCAAGAAATTTGAAGAGAAAAAAACTGATTTGGAAAAGATAAAAAAGAACGCACTTTCAAAAGAACAAGAATTTATTTTAATTGAAACAAAAACTTTGAAACAAGCTGGAGATATCGCTGGAAGTAAGTTATTAAAATTTTATAATCATTTAGAAAAAGAAATTAAAAAATATTTTAAGGTAAAGAAAAAAGGATTTAATTATAATAAAAAAAATTCTGCAAGATATTATTTTGTTTGTGAAAATCGGGGTGAAATATTGGTTAGGGGCCCAAGTATCAAAGATGAAAAGAATGTTCTTGCATTTGAAAAAAAACATAAAGACTATTTTACAAAACAAGGAAAGATTTATTCAAAGAAAGTTATAGATTTTACCTTGAAAGAATTTATTTTAAAATGGAATGTAAAAAATAAGGTTAAAATTAAAGAAATGTATATTGATAACTTAGAAATTATTGAGAATTAAATAAATTTATCTCTTTCAAAATTATACTCCTTCCAGCTATCCGAATCATTTGTTTGTGCGGGAGCCCTTCCTTGTCGAATATGTTGAGTAATGCCATCATCCCAAGAAGAATGCTTATTTTCAGAGCCCCCTAGTGTTGGCCGAAAATGCTTTAATTCTATTGGCAAAAATAAACCAAAGTCCGCAGGAATCCTTTCCCAAACCTCTCCAAGATATCGATACTTTCTTTCGTTAAGAAATAATCTTCTTAAGGCAGGGCAACTTGAGTATCTATGTTCTCTTCCATCTGCCAATATATCTAGTCCTAAAAATGCAGTCATCTCTATGTCGACTTCTTCCATTATTTCTTTTAGATCTTCCCAATCATTTGTCGGGCTCTTTTCTGTTAATAATTCATCTGCGTCTAAAACTAAGTTATACTTTGTTCTGGATTGATCCAAGGAAAAATTTCTTGAATTTGAATATCCGTCAAAAGGACGGTCAAGAACCCTTAGGTTTGGATATTGTGATTCTAACCGCTCCAGAATTTCTCTTGTTCCATCAACCGAACCAGTATCTACAATGACTGCTTCTTCAACATGGGGAATGTGTGCTGCCGCAAATCTTTCAATTCCTCCTGCAGGATTCATTTTTTCATCTCTAACAATCATGCATAAAGTTGTATCTTTCAGAATAGTTGGACGGACCTCTTTTGAAGTCATTTTATTCACCCATTGCTGCATCGAATAATGTTGCAAATGCTTTTGAAAAGAATTCAGAATTTAACCAAATTGCAATATCTTCATCTTCTTGTTTTGAAACATAAAATAAAACTTCTTTTCTATCAATAATATAGAATTTTGCATCAATTTCTATTTTTTTTATTTTGGTTGAAAAGCTTTTTTCTAATTTTGAGATTAGTTTTTCATCTCCAGACAAAGCAAACTTTACCTTAATTCCTTCTTTCTTTAAAATTTCAATTGTTTGCTGGAAAAGTTTTAATTTTTGATTAATTTCTTCTGCATTTGAACAAATAATCACTTCCTCATTTGCGTTTTGCAAGATTTCTCTTAAATAATTTGAAATATTTGATTTTCCTTTTAATGCTGCAGAAACATCTTCTCTTTTAACTGAATCAATTCCTCCAGTGTATAACTCTTCTAATTGTGTAAACTCATCTGTTTCTTTTACTTTTCCTAAACTTTTTATTCTTTCTTCAGCATTATTTCGAACATTATTTTTTAACTTTTCTAAAATTACTTTTGGTTTTACTCCAATATATCTTACTGGTTTTCCTAATTTTACAATTGCGAACCCTTTTTTCTCTAAAGATTCTAATACATCATAAGTTCTTGACCTTGGAACTCTCGAGATAGTTGCCACTTGTCCTGCAGATGCAATTCCTTTTGAAAGCAATGCTAACCAGACTTTTGTCTCATAAATATTCAAATCAAAATAATCTTTGATCTTTCCGATTAATTCTTGTTTAACTAACATTTTAAAATTGTCTCCTTTTAAGATTTAATTTTCCGCCTTTAATTGTAAAATTATAACTTGTTGTTGAAAAAGGCACCCCAAAAGAATCATAATTTGTGTTTCTTGGGCAAACAGCATACCTTCCTTTAATAATTGTTAGACATTCCCCATCCATTACAACAGGCCTTGCATTTATTGAATCAAACGCTATAAAGTGAGACCCCTCTGATTCAGAAATTAAAGGAAATCCGATTGTATCCATGTTTATACCAATTCCTTTAAAAAAAGGTCTAGCTTCTTCTACGCTGAGATTTGTGCTTACTTTTTCTCTTCCCAATAATTTTCTTAATCCTTTCATGTTGTTACTATCGGATGAATGCTATTTAAAGGTTTCTATTATGTTACTTTGTAAAAGTAGGTACAAACTATAACAATAACCAATTAACAAACATTCCTAAGAAAATTCCTATTGTTATAAAAGGCATTGCAGGATAAAACTTCTTTTTTTCTGCAAAGAAAAACAATCCTGCGAGTCCAAGTGTGGCTCCGGCGGTGGTCAAAAGAGCTGCAGTTAATCCAAAAGTCTTTAACATAATTCCCGCAGCAATTATTGGAAAAATAACATCTCCTCCCCCGAGGATCGCGACATGCACTTTGATATTCTTTAAATTTTTCCTAGATTTTTTCATTTGTTTAATTTTCTTTTTCATCTTCGAGGAAATATTTGGAATAAAAAATCCTGAAAAAACATTTAATTCATTAATTTGATATTTCGCCATTTTTTGCATTAACCCCGTATGCCAAACCGCCCACATATCATAAACCGAAATAAAAATAAGTAAAATTATTATTGACCAGAAATTTAAAATGGGCATAAATACTACTGAGATTCCAGGATAAACTAAAAGTTCTGTTGAATTGTGAATGAAAAAATTCTTTCGATAAACTTTAATGAAAGCTAGAGGAATTGCCAAGAGAGGAATAAAAATATTTGAATATTTAAATGCTGGAATTATTGCAGTAAATGCGATTGTCAATGCTAAAATTAAAACTACAAAAAACCAAATTTTAATAAAAATTGCAGCCTTAAATTTCGTGAGCAATAAAAGAATTAAAATTGCAAAAACAAAAGAGATTAGCAAGGAAGGTAAAAATTTTGTGCAAGAAAAAAAATCTGAAAAAGAATTTATTTCACATTGAACTTGTGCTTCCTCTGTTTCATCTATTCCAAGAGGAACGTGGTGTTCTGGGCTAGCGTAAAAATTTATTACATACAATCCAATAAACTGTGTCACAAGAAACATCCCCAACAAAAGTAAAGTTATTTTTAGACTATGTTTCATATTAATTCCTTAATTAAATGTTTAGTGAAAAAGAGAATTATTATCCCTATAAAAAAAGAAATTAAGGAACTAATCAAATAATTGTTTGGATAAATCAAAACATCCATAATCCCCCAAACACCTCTCCAAAAAGAAACAACTGCGATTCCAATTATCAATGCGTAGAAAATATTTCTTCCCTTTCCTCTTTTCATAACTAACAAAAGAATAATTAGTTTTTAAGATTTGGCTTATCTTAATCTCACAACTTCTAATCCTCTTGGGACAGTTGTTTCAATACGATTGGCCTTATACAAAGAAGATGCTAAATCCAGAGATTTTGAAATTTCTCCATGATTCACAATTATTCTTTTAGGTTTTGGATTCATATTATTTACATAATTCATTAATTCATTTCTTCCAGAGTGAGGAGATAAACCATTTACTAATTCCACCTGCATATTAACATTGACGTTCATCATCATTCCTTGATCTTCAAGTTTAACAAATTTTGCTCCTTCTTGAAGTTGCCTTCCTACAGACCCTGGACCCTGATAACAAGAAAGAATCAAAAGATTTTTTTCATTTTCTGCAAAGTTTTTTAAATATTCTACCGAAGCTCCACCAACCAACATTCCAGAAGTTGCGATGACAATACAAGGTCCACCTTCAATTACTTCCTTTCGCTCATGATGAGATCCCACTCTTGAGAAGACATCTGAAATAAAGGGATTTTGATCTTGGAAGACTTGATTTCTTACTCTTGCTGAAAGGAAATCCGGATAGGCAGTGTGAATTGCATTAATATCCCAGATCATTCCATCTATATACATTGGGACTTTAGGTAATTCTCCTGACCGCATGGCTTCTTCAACACGGAGCATTGTTTCTTGGGCATGGCCTAACCCTAATTCTGGGAGTAAAACTTTTCCTCCTCTTTCAATGGTCTCCTTAATCAATTTTGTAAATTTTTCTTCAGTTTCTTTTCTTGAAGGCAGAACGTCATTTCTTCCCCCATAAGTAGATTCTATTTGCAATGATTCTACTCTTGGGAATTTATTTACTGCTGGATCAAGCAATCTTGTTTTCCCGTATTTCATATCTCCAGAATAAACAAAATTATGTGCCCCATTTCCAATATTAATATGAATTTGTGAAGAACCCAATACGTGCCCCGCATTATACAATGTAATTCTAATATCTTTTGTTATGTCGCTTACTTCATTGTAATTTAGGCAGATTGTTCTTTTTACCATTTCCTTTACATCTGTTGAAGAAAAAATTGGTGCTGCAGCTTGTTTATATGCTACTCCAATAAAATCTAAAGCCAAAAGGGCCGAGATATCTCTTGTCGGGGCAGTCATATATGCTGGACCCTTATATCCCATTTTATACAAATAAGGTAAAAGTCCAGAGTGATCCAAATGAGCGTGACTAATAACAACTGCATCTAATCTTGAAATATCAAATTCTGGCAAATTTAAAACAGGAAATTTATCTTCTCCTTCCGAAGAAACATCGACCCCACAATCTAACATCACAGTAGATTCTTTTGTTTGAAGTAAAAAACAACTTCTTCCAACTTGTCTTCCTCCCCCCATTATTGAAACTCTTGCCCATCCCGTAGATTTCTCTTGAGTCCAACCAGAATATATTTTTTCTCCAGTCTCGTGTAAAAATTTTCTTCTTGCATTATTTTTTGCATAAAGAACTTCCCGAATATTTTCAGTAATCTTAGAATTAATTACAGGACTTCTTTGAATTTGTGGTGTCCATAATGTTGCCCTTCTAATCTCTTCCAAAATAGATCCTCCTTTTCCGATTACCATTCCTGGCCTTTTTGCTTCAATAGTAACAATGCTTCTATGTAAATCGAATAATATTTTTCCTATTTCTGCTTCTACCGGAACAATTTCTTTAATCTTCTTTTCTACTTCTTCTTTATCCATTAAGATTTTTGTATCTGCTCTAAGTTCTATTCTTTTCTTTAAATCATTAACAATCTCTCTAACTTTTCCCCCATCATCCTTGAAAAAATTTTCATTTAATGTATAGAGAACTATGTTTGCTCCTTCAAAATTGGCTTCCTTTATTTCGCCATGCAATCTTTCTTTTATCTTTTCTAAAATTTCCATTTTTTCAATTTTCAAATTTAAGAATTATCTTTCTTTGAATTCTGCAACAACTTTTGTTTTTGTTACTTGCTTAATTTCATCTTTTGTTACAGTGTAAATATCCATTCCATCTCCTGAAGCTGGATCTCTTCCAAATGATGCCTTTAAACATTTTTTAGCTAAGGCAATTCCTTGTTCGAGAGTCAAATCTTTTTTGTAGTCTGAATCTAATATTGGATTGGCATTAACCATTCCTGAACCAGAAGCAGTGTAATCTTCTGAAGCTTGTAAAAATCCATCTGGAGAAATATCATACAAATAAAATCCTTTTGGATCATATCCTGCCAAAACAAAATGTGCTATTGAAGGAATCATTGAAGGTTGTCTTATACTTTGGTAAGAGATGTTTGAAAAAAGATTTGCTATTTCGCTGATTTTTGCTTTTTTCTTAGATTTTAATTCTTTTAATTTTAATTCTGCCCTTACAAGTTTAATTGTTTTTCTTGTATCTGATGCAGTTCCAGCAGTTGTTACGATAACATTTGGTAAAACAGTTTGGATTTTTTCCTGGTTTGTTCCAGCAATGTATGAAACTCCTGATTCCCCTCCATAAGACCCTCGTTTATCTGCAGCTACAACTACTCCAT
This sequence comes from archaeon, assembly GCA_018651925.1. Lineage (GTDB taxonomy): Archaea > Nanobdellota > Nanobdellia > Pacearchaeales > GW2011-AR1 > JABIDC01. The sequence goes on from JABIDC010000010.1 coordinate 11,382, forward strand.
CTTTACAAATAATTCCGATAGTTGTTGTTCCTGTTTTGATAACGTGTTTTTTTAAATCTGCATCCATTTTATTCACCAGAATGATAAAATTATTTTGTAACTTTATTATTTAAAGTTTTTGGTAAGTGGAAATTTCAATGTGTTTAATTCCATAGGGGTAACAGAATAGAAACATTTAAATAGGCAATATTATTTGAAAAAATATGAAAAAGACAACACAAGATGGACAAACTTTTGAACAAAGTGGAAGGTCAGGATTATATCTGCCTGCAAATCTTAGAAAAGAAGTTTATCCTACAATGAGGGAAAGATTTGATTCAGTTCGAGATAATGCTAAATATGCTCTACCAGTTGCTGTAGCTCTTACTTTATTACCAACCATTGTTGGGGCAGGAACAATTTATAACGCTACTCAATCAGATGAAACTGAAGCTCAAGGAATTGTTAAGGTGGATTCTGGAAGAAACACTTTTGTTGCGCAAGGAATTACTCCTTGGTAAGCTGGTTCAAACAAATATGATTTCTCAGGAAGATTTGCTTTGCAAGATTCTGCTGCATCCGCACAAACAACTGCTGAATTTGCGACAACTACTCTTGGAAAAGACCTTTCTGGATTAACTGCAGGAATTATTACTCATCCTACAGGGAAATGGACTGCAAGAACTGGGATTGTTAGAGATTCAGAAGATTTAGGATTATCTGCAGGAAGCACATATGCTCCTGGAAATTTCAAATTAGATGGAAGTCTTTGGAGAGTTGGAGGGGAAACAGAAGGAAACGGATTTGTTCGTGGAACTGCCTCTTTAGGAAACGGGCTTGAAGGATATTTAAGTGTTGGAGGAAGTACAAATAAAAATGAAATGAATATGGTTGCAGGAGCTTTTACTGATGGAGGAATGGGAGTTTATACTTTTACACATGCAGATTTAGAAACAGGAGCAAAAGAAGGAAGACTTGTTGTTGTTCCAAAAGGTAATGGAAGGCTTCTTAGCGGACTAGATTTCAAAACTTCTATGTATAATCAAACAGGAATGAGAGGAGAATTTGCAGACAATACGATTATTGGATGGGCTCCTTACCCTGCACAAATGGCAAGTCCGGATAAAGATGGACACGTTGCTTTTGTGACTAACTGGGAAAATAGTTCAACAAATGTTGGAGCAGATTTTGGAGTATTCTATTTGCCAGACAATAAATCTCTTGGAGGAATAACTTTAATAGGAGACCACGATAAGTTAACTGGAGAAACAGAGACAACATTAAGAGCAGATTTATTTCAAAATTTTGGACCATTTCAACTTGCCGCAATATTTAAGCAAAATTTGAAAACAGGGAAAACAAATCCAGCAGTATATCTTGCTAAAACAATTCCTTTCGGACAAACAGAATAATTTTAATTTAATTTTATCTAATTTTTATTATTTCCATTAACTAATTTTGACAAATTTTTTCCAACGTAATGAACCCCATTAATTAATAAAGAAAAACCGGAAATTGCAGGAGTTGCCTTTCCTTTTTTACTCATTGCATACCTTGTTCCGTTAATGATCACTCCTGATCCAAAATTTAACCAAAAAAGAGGATCATCCAAATGGGTATCTGTTGATTGAGAAACAGCGAAGAAAGGTAAATGCTCAATTAATATAACTCCTCCATAAAATCTTGAAGAATTATATTTTGAAAATGTTGCCTCTGGAAGACCCAACTTATCAGTAACTTTTTTTTGTTCCCCGGGAAACAAGGCTCCAACATACCCCGAAGCAATGGTTAAACCCGCTTCCCTTAACAACCAATTTTTACTATTTGAATTTTTTATCCCCCAATCAATTGAACTTTTCTTTAACCTTCCAACAGAATCCTTTAACTCAGAATAAATTTGCCTTCCAAGAAAAGCAGTTCCTTCGGATTCTGAAATTAATTCATAATTAAATTTAGGAGAAGAATGCAAATCTTCCATCACCCCTCTTTCTAAAGGGCTTTGGTTTTCTGCCATTTTAGACTATTTCCTTTTTCTCTGAAACACCATTTTCCTTTTTAAGCTTTATCACATTCTCTACAAAACCTTCAATTTTTTGTTCATGACTTACAATAATTAATTGTCCGACCTTTAATTGTTCTAAAACTTCTCGCATTTTATCTAATTGCTGTTCAGAAAATCCGTCTGTTGGTTCATCTAAAATTACTAAATTTCGAGTTTTAATTTTACTCATTATTGAATTTATCACCTGATTTAACGCCAATCTGTAAGCCAATGCTATTGCTGTTCGTTCTCCTCCAGAAAGATAAGCATAATCAATTTCATAATCTTGAAGTTCAATTACTGGTGTAAAATCATCTCTTAGGTAAACATTAAATTGATCTGAAACAAGCATTCCAAACCATTCTGAAAAAAGTGTTGAAAATTCAACTTTTAATTTAATCATCACATTTTTTTCTACTCTTGCGACAAGAGGAACAAAGTTCTTTGAAAGCCAATTTTCTAATTCGGTAATGTAATCTAGTTCTAACTTCAAATTTTTTGTTTTTTCGATTTTTTCATGAAGAGAGATAATTTGTCTTTTAAATAATTCAATTTCTTTTTTTAGTTCTGCAACTTTTATTTCTGCTTTTCTTTCTTGTTCTCGCGCAAAAATTAATTCGCTTTGTTTTGATTCATAAATCCCATCATATTTTGAAAGTTCAAATTTAGAATGTTTTAATGATTCCAAATGCCTTTCTAGTAATGCCATGTCTTTCTTTAAGGCGTCATTAGAATTTGTTATTTGTTCTAGCCTTATTTTCTTTTCTTCTAATCCTTGTAATTTAATTCTTAAAATTTTAATTTCACCTAACTCTTTTTCCTTTAATGAAATATCAATTTCCAATTTTGTTATCTCTTCTAAAACTTGTTTTTTCTCTAAGATTAAAGAATTTATTTTATTTATATTTCCAGAAGTATCTGAATCAAATTTGTTTACCACATTGCTCTTGTAAACTGAATCTACATCTTGTAAACATGTTGGACAAAGATCAATTTGTTTAATTTTGTTCTTTACTGCTTCATTATCTTGATTCTTTATTTTTAGAGAAGTAATTGTTGACGTCAAATTTAAATTTTTTTCTGAAAGTTCTTTTTTTCTTTCTTTGATAATTGTTATTTCTTGATCCAGAGAAATTATTTTTGATTCATCTAACTTAAAGGCATTTAACTTTTCCATATCCATTTCAATTTGTTCCATTAATCTTTCATTAGAAAAAATTGAATCATTTTTGGTAGATAATAGGATTTTTGTTTTTTCGACTTCTTGACTTAATCTTTGTTTTTCTTCTATTTTGAAAGAGATCTCTTTCTTTTCTTCTTCTCTCTTTTTTCTCTCTTCTATCTTTTTTATGAATTCTCCCTCCAAGGAAACCAAGTCGACCTTCATTGTTTCAAGCTCTATTTCATTGGAAACAATTTCCAATTTTTCTTGTTCCAAATTAATTGTTAGTGCTTGTTTGATTCTTTTTTCTTCTCTTAATTTTGATCCGAGAATTGCAACATTCTCTAAAACTTTTTTATATTTATCAATTCCAAAAACATGTCTCAAGGTGTTGATTCTAGTTCCCGGGTCTTCAAGAATAATCTGTTTCATTTCTTCTTGAGGAGTATAAACTGTAAACTTGTAAAGCAGATTTTGTTTTTTTGAAAATTCTTTTGGGTAGCTTAATAATTCTAATACCCTGCTTTTTAGTTCGGTTACAGAAATTTCTTCTTTTTCTTCATTAATCGTTATTGCACAATAATCTTGAGAAATTGTTTTCCCTTTTTTCAAAGTTCTTTCAATTATTACATCATTTCCTTCCACAAAAAATTCCATTGTTACTCCCCCGGAAGTTTCGCCATTTCTCAAAAGAGATGCCCCCCTCTGCCCAGGTTGTAAACCAAAAAAAGCAAATTCGATTGCTAAAAGAATTGAAGTTTTTCCTGAACCAATGTCTCCTGAAAGAAGAGTTGAACCGGGATTAAATTCTACTTCGTGATTCTCATAACTCCGAATATTATTTAATTTTATTTTCTTTAATAGCATTTTAAAATTTCAGTATTTTTTTTGATTCCTCCATTAATCTGTTTACAAAACTTTCTGTTGTTTCCCCTTCTTGCTTTTCTATTGAAAGAGAATTCATTAATTCTCCAATTTGATTATTAAACTCGGAAGGATTTTCTTTAGAATAGCTCTCGATTGTTTCTGCTTCAACATTTTCTGAATCATTTATTTCAAAATCTAATTCAATCTCTTTTGTTTTTAATCCGTGAGTATTTTTCAACATAAAATATGCTCCTTTTCCTTCAACAAATTCCTTTATTTCTTGAAATTTTATATCTGAATTTTTTGAATTCTCTAGTTCTCCTACCACTCTCAAAAGAAGTATTTTATCTTCTAAATCTCTTTGTTTTAATTCTTCAATTATTTCTGCTGTTGCGACAAGAGCATTTTTTATATGCATTGTAACAACTTCTACTTCTTTGATTTTTAACGAAATTTTTCTCAAAGCCTTTTCTGCTTCTGTATCTACAATGTAAAAGCTTCCACATTCTAAATCTTCTAACTCTTGAAAATTATTTGGGAAAATTGGTCCAGGATAAATAAAATTTTCATATTGCATATCTATGTGTAAATGTCCTAGGGCATAATAATCTGCTTGGGGCAACCTTTCAGTTTCAATTGCATCAATTGGCAAGCTTCCTTTTGCTTTGTCTATCGTAGTATGAAGCATTAATATTTTGAACATTCCGGGAGCGTCATTCAATTTTATTTTTCTTAAATCTGGTATCTCTAAACCGGATTTTTTTCCAGGATATCCATAAATTGCAAATCCCTCATGGACTGTAGGATTTAATAAAATTCTATTTTCAACAACATCTGATTTTGCAACATTTTTACAAAATCCTGCCTTTTCTAGAACATCTAAAAATGTTTTTCCAGAAACAGAATAATCATGTGATCCCGCAATTAGAAAAACCGGAATTTTTGCATCATTTAGTTTTCTAAACTCAGAAAAAGTTTCTTTTAAAATTTCGATTGGAGGATATGCTGAATCAAACAAATCTCCAGCAATTAATACAAAATTAACTTTTTCGGAAATGCATTTTCGAACTGCAATTTGGAAAGATTGGAAATTTAAATCCTGCAATGGCTGTTGCTTCCAGCCTCCTAAATGTACATCTGCTAAATGAGCGAATTTCATAATTTTTTTACCTAAGATTTAGTTCACGTAAAAGTTTATAACTTAATATGTGTTTTAATATATAAAATTGATGGTGATACATGAAATATAACATTCTTTTTGGAGGAAAAGCAGGCCAAGGAGCCAACATTTTAACCCACATCTTAGCAGAATCACTTGCAGAAGAAGGGTACCATGTTTTCTACTATCGGGATTACAAATCTTTAATTCGTGGAGGGCACGGATTTAATGTTTTAACCTTCTCAGATAAACCAGTTCATTCTAATGAATCGAAAATGGATGTTCTTGTTGCATTGGATGAAGAAACAATCAACTTGCATAAAAAAGAATTGAAAAAAGAAGGAGTGATAATTGAAGGGAAACATGAGAACATGTATTTTGCAGGAAGAATGTATAAGGCATTAGGAATTGATTTTTCTTTATTAGATAAAAAACTTAAGGAATTAAGAAGATATGAGGAAAATTTAAAGCAAGCCAAAGAAGGATATAACTCTCAAAAAAAAGGTTTTGAAATTGTTAAAATTAAAAAAGAAAAAAGAGATTTTTTATCTGGAAGCATTGCAATTACTGAAGGGGCAATCAAATCAGGGATTGATTGTTATTATGCTTACCCAATGACTCCCGCAACAGCGGTTTTAGAACACTTGGCACAAAAACAAAAAGAACATGGGCATCTGACCTTAGAATTAGAAAATGAAATTGCGGTTGCAAATGCTGGATGCGGTTCTGCGATCACTGGGGCGAAAACAATGATTGGCACTAGTGGGGGAGGATTTGCTTTGATGACTGAAGCATTGAGCATGTGCGGAGTTGCAGAAATTCCTTTAGTATTTTATTTGGCGCAAAGAGCTGGACCCGCCTCAGGAGTTGCAACCTATACTGCACAAGCAGATTTGCATATGGCGCGTCATGCAGGGCACGGAGAATTCCCAAGGGTTGTTCTTGCTTCAGGAGATCCAACAGAGACTCAAGAGATTACTTCTCAAGCATTTTATCTTTCTCAAAAATATTCTTGTCCTTCAATTATTTTATCGGATAAACATTTGGCAGAAAGTTACTATACTTCAAAAAGAAAACCAATAATTACAAAGGTTGGAAATTTAACTAAATTTGGAAGATATAATTCTTACGAAAAAGATTCTAAAACAGGAAGTGCAACAGAAGATGCTGAGATTATTAAAAAAAATGTTGAAGAACGAAAAAAGAAATGGGAAAACTTAAAGAAAGAATGTGAAAAATTTAATGGATATAAAATTTATGGGAAAAAAGATTCTAAAAATTGTATCGTATTTTGGGGCTCAACAAAAGGAGCAATTTTGGATTCCATTGAAGGATTAGATGTTTGTGCGATTCAAATTTTATATATAGAACCATTTCCTCGAAAAGTTCAAAAGATTTTAGAAAATAAGAAAAAAATAATTTCAATTGAAAATAATGCCACTGGGCAACTTTGTGATGTTATTCGTGAACACACAGGGATTTTGATTTCAGATAAAAATAAAATCTTGAGATATGATGCTCGTCCATTCTTGTGCGATGAATTGAAAAAAGAAATTGAGAGGAAATTAAAATGAAAACTAAAGATACAAACATAAATACAACAACAAAACCTACTTGGTGTCCTGGATGTTTTAATTTCCAAATCCTTGCGGGGTTTAAGAGTTTTCTTGCAGGAGAATTGAAAAAGGGAAAATCAAAAGAGGATTTTGCAATTTGTTCTGGAATTGCTTGTCAAGGAAAGATTTTTGATTATGTTAATTTGAATGGATTGAATACCCTTCACGGACGAGAATTACCTACTGCTCTTGGAATGAAGATTGGAAACCCCAATTTAGATGTTTATGCATTTGGGGGAGATGGAGGAACTTATTCTGAAGGAATTAGTCATTTGATTCATGCGGCAAAACAAAATATTGATATTACTTTAACTGTCCACAATAATCAGGTATTTGCTTTAACTGTGGGGCAACCAACTGCAGTTACAGAACAAGGATATGTGGATAAAACAACTCCTGAAGGAGTCTTTTCCAAACCCCTTAATCCAATTAAATTAATGTTGAATTCTAATTGTTCTTTTGTGGCAAGAGTTTTTGCAGATGTAAAACAAGTTGAAGAAGTTTACAAAGAAGCTTCAAAACATAGAGGATTTAAATTTATTGAAATAATTCAACCTTGTATAATTTTCCATGCAGATAAAGGATATAAGGAACATCTTAAAATAATTGATAAGAAGCACGATGTTCATGACTTTGATAAAGCGATGAAATTGGCTTCGGAATGGGACTATGATGGAGTTGACAAAGGTTCAAAAATTCCAGTGGGAATCTTCTATAAAGAAAAAAGACCAACTCTCGAAGATAAACATTGGCAATTGAAAAAATTGATTAAAAAGAAGAAAAGTTGGAAAGAGTTTAAGAGATAAAAAACAACTTTTCATGGATGCTCGCCGACTCAGTCGCTTCGCATTAAGAAAAAAATTTCAAAAAGATGGGTTACAGGGGGAACTTTTATATAAGTTATTTTTGTTTTTTATTCATAGGTTTCGGTAGTTTCATCGGAGTCGGATAAATTCAATTCGGATTCAGATAATTTCGAAGAATCATTTTTTGCATTGATTATGCATTCTTTCATGAAAGATTAAAGAATTTGAATTTTATAAGGTTAATTATGGTAAAGAAAAAAGATAGAAAAATTGATTTCAGAGAAAATATTAAAGAATATTGGAGCATACTTAGTGAACACAAGGTTTTGTTTTTTTCTTTAGTTTTTCTTGGATTAATACTTGAAGCACTAAAAATCATTCCGAGCTTTTTATTTAAGGAACTTGTAGATAAGGGAGAAAAATTTGGAGCAGATTTAATTACTAAAATCGAGCTGACTGATGTTCTTTTAATTATCGCAGGAATTTTTATTTTGACCACAATTGCTAGATCAATTATTCGTTGGATGGTTTCTCATTTTTTAATCTTCTTGGATACAACAATGGTTCAGAATTTAAAGACAAAATATTTTAACCACATCCTAGAATTATCCCACAATTTTCATACAACCCACAAAACTGGTGCCTTGATTTCTCGACTTGGTAGAGGATCTGCCGCAATTGAAAGTTTAAATGATATTTTAATTTTTCAAATTCTTCCATTATTTTTTAACTTAATCTTGGTAGGATTTTCACTTGCATACTTTAGCACAATTCCTGCGATAGTAATTGCAATTGTTGTAATTATTTTTGTCTCCTATAGCTTTTGGATTCAACAATTACAACAGAAATATAAACTAATATTTAATTCCGAGCAAGACCGAGAAAAGGGGATGGTTGGAGATGTTTTTACAAATGTTGATTCAATTAAATATTTTGGAAAAGAAAAATTTATTCAGAAAAAATTCTTGAAAAAAGTTGAAGAAACAAAAAGTGCTTCCCGAAAATATTGGGGATTTTTTAGATGGTTTGATGCAGGACAAACATTAATTCTTGCTGCTGGAACTTTTTTCTTACTATACTTTCCATTGAAAGAGTTTTTAGCTGGAGAAATTACTCTTGGAACAATAGTATTTATTTATACTATTTACGGAAACGTAACTGGACCAATGTTCTACTTTGTTTGGGGGATTCGAGGATTTTATCGAGTAATGGCAGACTTCCAAGATTTATTTGAGTATGGGAAGATAACTAACGATATTAAAGATAAAGCTGGTTCAAAAAACCTTCAGATTAAAAAAGGAGAAATTGAATTTAGAGATGTTGATTTTGATTATGAAAAAAGAAAACTTTTCCAGAAGTTTAACTTAAAAATTAAACCAAATGAGAAAGTTGCATTGGTTGGACATTCTGGTTGTGGAAAAACCACTCTTGTTAATTTGTTGAAAAGATTCTTTGATGTAAAAAAAGGAAATATATTAATCGATGGTAAAGACATAAGAGAATTTACTCAGGAATCTATTCGTTCTGAAACCGGAATTGTTCCCCAAGAGTGTATTTTATTCGATGATACGATTTACAACAACATAAAATTTGCAAACCCTAGTGCCACAAGGAAAGAAGTTTTTGATGCAATCAAATTTGCTCAACTGACCGAAATAATTTCCAGTTTTCCAAAGAAAGAAAATACCATCGTTGGAGAAAGGGGTGTAAAACTTTCTGGGGGAGAAAAACAAAGAGTTTCAATTGCTCGTGCAATTTTAGCCAATAAGAAAGTATTAATTTTGGATGAAGCAACGTCTGCATTAGATTCGGAAACAGAATACGAAATTCAAAGAGATTTGCAAAAGCTTTTGAAAGGAAGAACTTCAATTATTATTGCGCATAGGCTCTCAACAATTATGACTGCGGATAGAATTATTGTTTTGAAGAAAGGAAAAATTATTGAAGAAGGAAATCATAATGCGCTTCTTGGAAAGAATGGAGAATATACTAAGCTTTGGAATTTGCAGAAAGGTGGATATATTAAATAATCTGCAATACAATTAATTATTTAAATTGATTTTAGTATTTAATTTCATGGGAAGAAAAACCTCTCTTGGAATATGGACTGGACTGGGATTACTTGCTTTGGGATCTGTTTTAATTAATCCTTTTGAAAATGTTGAAGGAAGAATTAGAGAAATAAAAACAAGGGAAGTTCCAGTTTATGAATTTGCTTCACAGGAAAAAGGAATTTATTTAGGGGAGGAAAAATATGGAAATTGGTTTACTGTATCAAAATTAGAAGAATTAGGATTAAATCTTGCAGAAGGAGATTCTGTTCAAATTTCAAGGAACTGGGAAAGGCCACGTTTTACCCTTGAACTTTCAAGACGAGGATTAATTTTTAAAAGGGGCGAATACTTTGGAAAATCAATTCATAAATATCAAGAACGAGGAGATTTAGGGCCGTCAGGAGTTCCTGAAACTCCAGGAAAAATTAATTAATTTAAAATTTCTTTAGAGTAAATTTCTTTGATTTCTTTTATTGTTTTTGCTTTAGCGATTTGTTCCCTTACTTTTGCTCCACCTTCTAGCCCTTTTGTAAACCACATTGATTGAAATTTAATTATTCTAAATTTTAAATTATATTCTTTTGCTAAATTAAGATAATCTAAAAAGTTAAAATTAGTTTTTTTGCCTAAAACTTTGGAGAAAAAATTTGGATTCCCCATTGCCTTCCTACCAATCATCACAAAATCAAATTGTTTCAATCTTTCTTCAAGGTTATCTTCATTCACGTTCCCCGAATAAATTACTGGAAGTTTTGTTCTTTTTTTTATTCTAAGTGCAAAATCTAAATCCGGCTCTCCAGAATATCCTTGCTCTTTTGTCCTCGGATGAACACTTATTGCATCACAATATTTTTCTGCAATTTTTAATATTTTCAAAGCCTTTTTTGATTTTCTTATTTTGACCGTTATTGGTTTTTTTGTGGATTCTCGCATTGTCTTGAGAATTTTCTCGATTGTTTCTAACTCCCCCAGATAGGAACCAAAACCCAATTTTTTTGCAGTCTTTGCAGGACATCCTAAATTAAAGTCAAATAATTTTACCTTGTCTTCATATTTTTTTATAAATTCTTTTACTCCTTTCTCGTTCGTTGAAAATAATTGCAAAGCTGGTTTATCATCTAAATCAATTTCTTGTTTTGAAAGAGGATTTATCATCCCCGTAAAAACTAATCCTGCGCCTGCATCTAAACAAAGCTTCCTAAAAGCAATATCATTCACTTCAGCCATTGGCGCTAAAAAAATTCTATTTTTTAATTTTAAACTTCCAATTTTCATTAAATTATCAAGAGAAAAGACTTATAAAAGTTTTTTTGGTCGAAATTTTATGGGAGAATTAGAAAAAATGTGTGAACAAATGGGAATTGCAGTTCCAGGAGAATTGCCCCTCTACTCTGGAGTTTATGAATCAGCTGGAAACGACGGGAGTAATAGAATTAATTTTATTAAAGGGATGTATGATCAATGGGTGGCCAGAAATGGGATTATGCTCCCCCCAGAAGGACATTGTTTTCAAACCCCTCGAGGAATAGTGGTTTTTGATTCCTTTCCAGAGAAGGTTCCATTAAAAATGATTTATAATATTGGCGTGAAAAACTCTAGGGAAAGCGTACGAATCTCTTTTCCCAAGGAAATAAAAGTTCCAACCGGAAGAATTACTTGGACTGGAAGAGGTCAACACTTTACAATACAAGAAAAAGATTAAACTTGTAAAACTGCTCGCAATGGAACTTTTTGAGAAAAGATTCCAAAACCCTTCACCTTGTATTTTAATAAAAACTCCACGGGGATTAATCCTTTTTCAAACCGCATACAATCAATTTGAAAAGAGGGAACTAAAACATCATCTCCTTTTACTTCACCATCAATTAAAACTCTTTTTTCAGAATAATTTGTTTCTAGTCTTAATTTTAAATCTCTTCTTTTACCTTCTCTTCCATGGTATTCAAATTCCCCTCCCCCAGGAATTCCTCTCAAAAATAATCCCTCAACTAAATCCATTGTTGTACCAATGGATGGACTAAAAGGCGAAGGATTATATCTTTCTTGATTTGTCCTATCATGTTCTAACTCTTGATAGGCCCATCCATCTCTTACAAAAGTAATTAATTTGCTTGCTTTTGGATGATCAAAGTCTACTTCAACCCTTGAATGTGCTTCGTCTCTTTCCAAATGCAGCCCCCCTGTGACTCCAAACTCATTATCAGGAATAACATAGTGTAAATTCAATGTTCTTGGATAATCTATTGAGGAGACAATCTTTTCAACATCTTTCCTCTTTGGTTGAGAGTAAGGCAAATAATCTAAATCTTTTTCTCCCAATCCTATTGCAAACACTGGATAAGGCAAAACTAAACCTGCAGAAACTAGTGCAACATTTTTAAGAAATTTTCTTCTCGAGGGAGTTGGTTTTATCATATTTTATCTCTAAAACTTTTAATTCTTCAAAAAATATTTTTTCTTTTGCAAGAACTTTCAATTTTATTTTTTTAAAATTGATTCCCTTTGTTAAGTCACTTACCAAAAGAAGAATCATTCCTTGATGATTGAGATGGGACTTTGCACTTTTTAAGAATTTATTTACTATTTCACCACCTTGTTTTCCCCCAGTTGTTGCCAATTTAGAATCAGTAGGTTCCTTTTCATCTTCGGGAAGATACGGCGGATTAAAGATAATAATATCAAATTTTCCCACAATTTTTTCAAAGAGGTTTGATTTAATACAATTGAATCCTCTTTTTTTACAATGATTAACTGCCGCTGGATTAATATCTGCCGCAAAAATATTTTCTTTTTTTATCCCTGTTTCTATCGCTGTTTGCAATTGAATTCCGGACCCGGCCCCAATTTCTAAAAAAGTTAAATTTGGTTTTTTTCTTAAAAGATTTGGAAGAATCTCTCTTAAGGTTTTTGATAAAAGAAATGAATCTTTTTCTGGTTCATAAATCATTTTAGATTAATCCTTCAAAAAAAGCAAGAATATCTTCCTTGAATAAGAAGACTGCGGCTAAAACTCCAAGCAAAACCACTAAAATAAATACTAAAAAGAAAACTAACAAATCTTTTTTTGGTTTCTTTTCTTTTTTTGGTTTCTCATATTCTGAAATCTTTTGCTTTGTTTTTTTTTCACTCTTTAAGGGAATGATTTTTGGTGCAGAAGGAACTTTGCTTAATTTGAGAGGGGCGATTTGAGTGGGAACTTTGGCCTTTGGTTCAAAAGAAGAAGTTTTTATGCTGGGTAAAAGAGTTTTCTTTAATTCTAAGGGCTTTTTTTCTTTTGAGAAAGGTAAAAATTTCTTCTTTCCTGAATTTTTCACTTTTATTATCTTTTGGGGTTTTTTGTCCAAAGGGGAATTCATTTTTTGCTCAAATTGTTCCATTTGTATTGCTCTTGCCGCCGCCTCAATTTCTTCTTTTTTATATCCGGAATTATAAAAACTTTCCATTGCAGAGCCCAAGGTTTCCTTATTTTCTAATGCCCTTTTTATCCCATAAAATATTTCATCATTTACCATCTTAAAGATTCATTACTTCCCCATTTGATACTAAGTGGGAAGTCTCTCCTAGCTTATATCCATATTCTTTTGCTACACAGATCAATCCTTTTTCTTGTTCACGATTACCATGTGCAGGAATTATATGTTCTGGCTTTGTTAATTCGATTAGTTTCTTCTTGCTCTCTTGACTCCCATGCCCATGAACATGAACATCTACTTGTAATTGAACGCCCATCTTTCTTAATTTTGCATCCAAAACTTTTCTTGCTTCAAGATTTACTTCTGTGGGAATTACCGAAGAAGAAAAAATTAAGTGATCTCCGGTTTTAAATTTAAATGGAGTGTCTCCTTTTGAGATTCTTTCTAAAATTGAATTCTTTTCCGCTTGATGTCCAGTACAAACAACAAGATATCTTCCCGGATCTGCTTCAACTTTTCTTAAAAAAGAATTTATTTGATTCCGATACTTTAATAGTTTAATTTCATTTTGGAAAGGACATCTTCCAATTTTTATTGCACAATTAACATATTTATTTAGACTTCTTCCGATAAAAACAATCTCTCTTTTTGTTTGTTTTGCATGCTTTACAATATTATTCAACCTTTCAATGTGCGAAGAAAACGTGGTAATAAATAAAGCAGAATTCTTTCCTTTTGTTTTTAGGAATGCTTTTTTTAACATCTCATCTGCATCTTTTTCACTCAGGTTTGATTCTTTCTTTGAAGCATAAAGAGTATTAATTATTGCAACCTTCACCCCTTTTTGTCCAACTTTTTTTAGTGCCTCGTAATTTGGAGGAAGCCCCATTGTAGGAGTGTCATCAAATTTATAATCTAAAGCATATAACAAAGACCCTTCATTTGAATGAATTACTACAAAGGTGCTATCAATTGTCGAATGAGTTGTATGGATAAATTCTACCTTTAAATTTGAAGTACTTTTTGGAACGGGATGGATGGAGTTTGATTCTGCAACCCTCAACTTATTTGGAAGAGAAATTTTTTCATCTTCCAATAAGGTTTTCAATACGCTTATTGTGAAAGGTGTCGAAAGAATTTCTGCATTAGGATATCGCTGCGCAATGTAGGGTAATCCTCCAACATGATCCAAATGCGCATGACTTACAACAATTAATTTTACTTTTTTGCTCCAACCTAATTTGTCCAGAACTTGGTCATTGGGAATTGCCCCCGCTCTTCTTAAAGCCTTTTCAGTATATTTTTGAAAATCAAGTTGATCTTGCAATTCAATTACTCCTGGCAGATAAAGGCCCCCATCAATTAAAACCACATCTTCTCCGACTTTTACTGCGGTCATATTCTTTCCGACTTCCTCATATCCTCCAACTGTACAAATTTCCATTTAAATTAATATTCTTCCTCTTTTAATTTATTTGGAATCTTTAGTTTAAAAATGTTTTAGGATACGGAAAGTTTTTATTTGGCTAATTCTTCTCAATTATATGAAGGCACTAATCCCCTCCCATAAAGAAAATAAAAGATATTTAAAAATTTCTGGAAAATATTTGAAAAAAAATGTTGAAAAAGCGATTTTAGAATTTGTTGGGACTCTAGGCTTTTCAAAAGTTGGCCTTAGTTTTATTAAATCTGGTGAAAATTGGGCAATCATTTGTATCAACCGGGAAGAAATCAATAATGTCCGAGGTTCTTTTGCAATTTATCCGGAAAAAATATCTGTTGAAAAAGTCAGCGGGACACTAAAAGTTCTGGGAAAATAAAAAGAATAAATTTTAATGAATTTAGGTTCATAGAAAAACTTTTAAACAAACTCTCTTTTAATTTTTTGAAGGAGAATAAGAAATTGATATTTTCTAAAAAATAAAATGATGGATATGCAAAATCAAGCGATGGGGTATGACCGTGCAGCAACAATGTTTTCCCCGGAAGGCCACTTACTACAAGTGGAATATGCTGAAAAGACAATTAGACTTGGGAGTGCTAGTGTTGGAATTCGATGTTCAGACGGAGTGTTTATTTTAGCAGATAAAAGAATAAAAGACAAATTAATAGTTAATGAATCTGCAAGCAAAATTTACGAAGTTGATTCTCATGTTTTCTCTAGTTTTGCAGGAATTATGAGTGATGCAAGAGTTTTAATTGAAAAGGTCCAAGTTTTGGCTCAACAACATAAAATGACTTATGATTCAAATATAGAACCAGAATTGGTAATCAAAGAAGTAGCAAACACAAAACAACAATTTACTCAGTACGGGGGAGCAAGACCTTACGGAGTTTCTTTAATGGTTGCCGGATTAAACGACGATAAACCAGAATTATATACCTCGGATGTTACTGGAAATTATTTTTCATATCATGCAAATGCGATTGGAGAAAATGATGAAAAAATTAAGGAGAAATTAAGAGAAAAATTTAAAGAAACATTAGATTTGAAAAAAGGAATCAAATTAGCATTAGAAATTTTTGAGGAAATCAAGGAAGACAAATTTGATATTGAAGGATTTGAATTAATTTACATTAAAATTGGAAAAGAGTTGGAAAGATTAGAGGGTAAAAAAATTCAGGAATTTATAAAATAATGACAGATACAATTGCTAGAATAAAACAAGGGGGGAAGATTTTTGAGATTAAAGCAGATTTAGAAGACGCCTTGAAATTAAAGAAAGGGGATTTGAGCTACATTGATGTTCAAGGGGACCGAATTTTCACAAATGTTAATAGGGGGGATGTTGCATCAACTGCAGACCTGGAAATTGCTTTTGGAACAACAGATTTGCAAGAAATTGTTTTAAAAATTATCAAAAATGGGGAAATTCAAACAACCCAAGAGCATAGAGATGCTGAACAAGAGAAGAAGTTTAATCAAGTTGTTGACTTTTTATCGAACAATGCCATCGATCCTCAAACAAAAAACCCGATTTCCACCGAAAGGCTTAAAAGTGCTTTAAACCAATCAAGAATTAACATAAAGAATACATCAGTTGAAAATCAAATTAACGATATTCTTGCTGAGATTAGCAAAATAATCCCAATAAAAATTGAAACAAAATCTGTTAAGATTACTGTTCCGGCAATATACACCGGAAAAGTTTATGGGCTTGTTAATCAGTACAAGGAAACAGAAAAATGGTTGGATGATGGAAGCTTAGAAGTAAAGGTCGATGTTCCTGCGGGAATCATCATTGATTTTTATGACAAATTAAATGGTGCCACTCAAGGCGCTGCAATGACAGAAGAAATTAAAAAATAAAATGACAGAAAGAAAAATTATTGTGCCAGGAGAAATTATTGTTAGCGGAGATGAATATTTGCCTGGGGAAGGAACTGAAAAAAATGGAAATGATATTATTGCTCTAAAATATGGTTTATCTGAAGAATCAAACAATTTAGTTAAAGTTATTCCCTTATCTGGAGCATATTCTGCAAGAAGAGGAAACGTAGTTATTGGGAAAGTTGAAAGTATTAATTTTAATGGATGGGTTTTAGATATTGGTGCTGCGGATACTGCATTTTTATCATTAATGGAAGTTCCAAGATATGTTAACAAAGATGCACTAGAAGAAGTTCTAAAAATTGGAGATATGGCTGTTTTGAAAATCTGGTCTATTAACAAAAGAGGAGTTGATTTAAGTTTAAAACAAAGAGGACTTGGAAAGATAGAACAAGGACTTATTGTAAATATTAATGCTAATAAAGTTCCAAGAGTTATTGGAAAAGAAGGAAGCATGATAAAGTTAATAAAAGACGAAACAGGATGTAATATTACTGTTGGGCAAAATGGATTCATTTGGATTACTGGAAAAGATATAGGCTCTGAATTATTTGCTAAAAAAGCAATCGAATTCATTGAAAAAAAATCTTCTTCACCAGGATTAACTGAAGAAGTTGAAAAATTTTTAAAGGAAAATAAAAAATAAAATGGCAGAATTTAAAAGACCGGATGGAAGAAAAGTTACTGAAATGAGAGAAACAAGTGCGAAAGTTGGAGTTATAAAAAACGCAGATGGAAGTGCAATGTTTCAAACAGGAAAAACAATTGCAATTGCGGCAGTTTATGGTCCAAAGAAAATGCATCCTCAACATTCTCAAAATCCTGCAAAGGGAACATTAAGATGTAATTATAATATGATGAGTTTTTCAGTTACAGATCGTATTAGGCCAGGACCTTCTCGAAGAAGTACTGAAATCAGTAAAATTACCGAGTGGGCTTTAGAACCTGCATTAGATTTAGAAAAATATCCAAACATGGTTGTGGATGTTCATATTAGTATTCTTCAGGCAGACGCTGGAACAAGATGTGCTGGAATTAATGCTGCTTCACTTGCTCTTGCTCATGCTGGAATTCCAATGAGAGATTTAGTAACAAGTATTTCAATTGGGAAATTGGATAAAACTCTTGTTGTAGATTTAGACAAAAAAGAAGAAGATTTTGAGGAAGGCGAAGGACCAACAGATATTCCAATTTCAATGACTGGCGGGAAAATAACTCATTTACAATTAGATGGAAAAATTAATGGAGCCCAATTAAAAGAAGGACTTAAAATGGCTAAAGACGCATGCGACGAAATTTATGAAATTCAAAAGAAAGCTTTGAAGGAGGCTACACAATAATGGCAAGTAAAATGACTACCTCAAAAATCACTAAAGAAAGAGTTGAAAAATACTTGGCAGAAGGCAAAAGATTTGATGGAAGAAAATTAGAAGAGTTTAGAGATTTAAAAATTGAAACAGGAATTTCTGAAAATGCTGAAGGAAGCGCCAAAGTTACCTTGGGAAATACAGAAGTAATTGTTGGAATTAAAATGAATGTTGGAACCCCATACCCTGATTCGGCAGACTCAGGAAACATGATGGTTACTGCAGAATTATTGCCTTTAAGTTCTCCAAGATATGAATCTGGACCTCCAAAATTCCCTGCCATTGAACTTGGAAGAGTTTTAGATAGGGCAATTAGAGAAAGCAAATTTATTGATTTGAAAAAATTATGTATTGTTGAAGGAGAAAAAGTTTGGACAGTATTTATCGATGTTTATTCGTTAAACGACGACGGAAACTTACTTGATGCTGCCGGAATTGGAATTGTTGCTGCATTGAAAACTGCAAAGATTCCAAAATATGATTCAGAAAAAGAAAAAGTTCTTTTTGGAGATTGGACGGATGAAAATGTTCCTTTATCAACTGAAGTTCCACTTTCACTTACTGCGCACAAAATTGGAGAATATTTAATTCTTGATCCCACAAAGGAAGAAGAAGATTTATGTGAAACAAGAGTTACAATTGGGAGCGCAAAGGGAAGTATTTCTTCTATGCAAAAAGGAAATTTAGAATCATTAAAGATTGAAGAAATGGAAAAAGCAATTGATTTAGTTGATAATGCATACGGCGGAATTTTTAAAAAGATTGAGGAGCAATTAAAATAATAAAATGAATGTTGAAGAATTTTCAAAATATGAGAAAGCACGTATTCTTGGAGCAAGAGCATTGCAGATTGCAATGAATGCCCCTCTTTTAATTAAAATCAGTCAAGAAGATCTTGAAACAATTAAATTTGATGCATTAAAAATTGCAGAAATTGAATTAAATTCTAACATTCTTCCGATTAGCATTAAAAAACCAATGCCGGAGAGAAAGGAAGAAAAATTGAAAAGACCAAAGAATGCTCAAATGAATGATGAAAAATTGGCGGCAATTGAAGCAGCAGAAGAAAAAGAAATTGCAGAAGATTCAGAAATTATGAGCCTTGTAAAGGATGAAGAAGAGAGTGAAGAAGAAAGCGAATAGAAATATTTCTTATTAAAAAGTATTATAAACAATAAATCCCATTTTTATTTATATTAAAAAGGGGGATGTCTGCAATTGTTACTGTTTTAATTCTAATTCTATTATCTTTCATTGCAATTGGAATTGTTTGGGTAGTTATACAAAATGTTTTGACAGAGGGTTCTGAAGACATAACCTTGAACTCCTTAACATTAAATTTAGAACTCCAAAAAATAGTTTATTCTCCGGGGCAAATTGATGTGGCAATCAAGAGAAATTCTGGAAAAGGAGAATTTGATGGGCTTCGTTTTGTTTTGTTTGATGGGAAAAAAAGTGAAATCATTGACGTTCCGGGAGAAATTCCTGAACTTGGAACTAAAACATTTAATGTTCCATATGATGGAGTGACTAAAGAATTGTCTGCTGCCCCCACCCTTACTTCTGGGACTGGAGAAGTTAAATTAGGAGAAACCCAAATAAAAATTGAGTATGAGGATGATGAAATTATTAGAAATATTCCGGGAATCATCTCCTGGTGGAAATTAGATGAGGATTTTAGGGATTCTGTTGGAAAAAACCATGTTACAGAAATTAATAATGCTCCAGAGTTTGTAGCAGGGAAGATTGACAAAGCAGTAGAATTCGGAAGAGGGGGCTATCCAAACTCTACAGATAATGATTATATTGTTATTGCTCCCGGAGAAGATCTCCAATTTGGAGGAAACGGTTTGAGCCTTTTTGCATGGGTTAAGCAAGATTCTTCTACGGGGGATAAATATCTTTTTGGGAATACTATTGACTGGGCTTTTTTTAATGGCCCTGGACAATATCGAGGAGGATATGGCCTTCTTATTAAGGACAATAAAATGCATCTTCAAGCTTGGACCGAAGAAGAATCTGCATCAACAGTCTCTTGGGAAATAGAAAATAGTGAAATTATTGATACCTCTTGGCATCACCTAGGAGTTACCTTTAATGGATCAGAAGCTACATTTTTTGTAGATGGAACAGAGGGAGATTCCTATCTAAAGTCGTCTAATTTGCTTCCCTCAAATTATTCTTTTTGCCTGGGGGCACTTGCAAGAAATCCTGCTTATTTTGGCCTTAACGGAAATTTAGATAATGTAATGGTTTTTGACCGGGCACTAACAAATAAGGAAATTAATGCACTTTATGAATCTCCTTGGAATTAAAATTCCAAATCTATTTAAAGAAGATTTACTTTTAAGAAATATGAAGATTAAAAGTGTTGATGCAAAACCTATTTTAGATTCCCGAGGAGAAAAAACTATTTTTATCACAATTAATACTAACCTTGGAAAGTTCTCTGCTTCTTCCCCCACAGGAAAATCTACGGGAAAATTTGAAACAAAAACATATAAGACAACATTGGAAGAAGATATTAAATCATTAAAGAAATTAAAAGATTATTTTTGCGACGATTCAATTGATAAATTTTCTGATTTGAGGAGGATTGAAGATATAATTGATGGCCATGTTGGAGCAAACACCACTTTTGCATTAGAATCTGCAGTCTTGAAGGCTGTTGCAAAAGAACAAAAGAAAGAAGTTTGGGAATTGATTATGAATAACCCTCATGACTTTTCTAATAGATTGAAAAAGCCTCTTTTTCCACGACTTGTTGGAAATTGTGTTGGAGGAGGAAAACATTCAAATACGAAAACTAAAAAACCAGATTTTCAAGAATTTTTATTGATTCCGAATGAAGAAAGTGTTGAAAAAAACTTTGAAAAAAATAAAAAAATAAAAAAAGAAATTGGAGAGATTTTAAAAAAAGAAGATGAAAACTTTCGTTCAACAAAGAATGATGAAAATGCTTGGATTACTTCTTTAAATGAGAAACAAGTTCTTGACATTTTGAAAAGATTTCGTGTTGATTTGGGAGTGGATATTGCTGCGGCCGGATTTTATCGAAGGAAAAAATACTGTTATGAAAATCCTATGCTTAAAAGAGATTTTGATGAACAACTCAAATATCTAGAAAATCTAATTAAAAATTTTCCATTAATCTATATTGAAGATCCAATGGATGAAAAAGATTTTGAAGGATTTGCAAAGTTACAAGAAAAATTTCCTGGAAAGATGGTTGTGGGAGATGATTTGACTGTTACTCATTTGAAACGATTAAAAAAAGCGGTAAAAGAAAAAAGTATTGCTGCAATAATTGTGAAACCCAATCAATGTGGTTCCCTTTTAGAAGTTAAGAGAGTTTGTGAGTTTGCGAAAGAAAATAAAATTAAAATTATTTTTTCTCATCGAAGCGGAGAAACAGAAGAATCCATCTTGGCAGACTTGGCATTTGGATTTCAAGCAGACTTCTTTAAGTGTGGAACGGAAGGAGATGTTCGAATCAATAAGATAAAAAGATTAATTGAAATCGAAAAATCATTTTCCGAATAGCAATCTTTTTAAACTAATTTTTCTCTGAACACTTATGGTTAAGAAAAAGGAAGACGTTAAAGTTGAAGAAGTTGTAGAGACTCCTGTTGAAACTAAAGAAAAAAAAATAGAAGAAGCTGCAGAAAAAGAATCAACAAAAACTGAAACTTCACTTGAAGATAAAAAGAAAGCACTTTTGGAAAAAGTTGCAAAGTTAAAGAAAAAAGTTGAAGCTGAAGGGCCTAGTTCTGAAGAATTAAAAGAACAAGTTAAGATTAAGAAACGAACAGATATGTTAATCCCATTAGAGGACTATGTTAAATCAGGAATTTATTTGGGGACAAAAGTTGTAACTCCTTCAATGAAGCCAAACGTTTACCGAAGGCGTGCAGATGGACTTGCTATTTTTAATACAGACCTAATTGATGAAAAATTAAAAGAAGGAATCGAATATTTATCTAAATTTAATGCGGAAGATATCCTCTTAGTTTGTAAAAGACAAGCAGGATGGCATGCTGCCACAATGTTTTCAGAATTAACTGGGATTAAAGTTTTCAAGAAAAAATATCCTGCAGGAGTTTTAACAAACACTACTTTGCCAGATTTCTTTGAGAATGAGTTAACAATCATAACAGATCATTGGTTAGACAAAAATGCGTTAAACGACACATTGAGAGTCAATAAAAAAGTTTTAATGGTTTGTGATACAAATAATTTCTCAAAAGGAGCAGATCAAATTATTATTGGAAACAACAAAGGTGCAAAAAGCCTTGGAGTGATTTTCTACCTTTTAACAAGAGGATTTTGTAAAGCTAAGAAAATGGATGTTAATATCCCCGACTTAGAATACTGGACTGGCGAACGAGAATAAACTTTTATTTTTAGAAAGACCTTACTAAAAGATAATTATTTTTATTACTAATCCTGTCTTCATTCTTTATTTTTATTAAAATAATTTTATCGTCGAGAAAATAAATTTTATTTGACGAAACATTTATATACCCAAATCTCTCCAGTTTAATATTAACTAAGATGAGTGCCTTAATAAAAAACATAAAGATCATGTACTAAGGTATGAGGTATGTAAAGCAGTCATCGATAGATTTTTTTTATATTAATTATGATAATAATTTATCGTGTGGTCGATTAATTTTATATTAATCAACAAGTTGTAGTTCTAGAACAATAAGTTAAAAATAGCTTATGTAGCCAATAGTTAGGAGTAATGTGTGAAGTGATTTCATCTTACAAGAGAAATTGCGCAATTGAAATTCTTTGAATTTATTCATTAAATTTATGATATTGTTATTAAATCCAGTTGATCCTGCTGGCGGCTGCGGCTCTCTGATTTGCACTTAGACATGCAAGTTTTTTTGTTTCTTCGGAAATAGATAAGCGAACTGCTCAGTAACACGTAGCTAACCTACCCTTAAGTCAAGAATACCCTCTGGGAAACTGAGGCTAATGCTTGATAGGAGATCCACCCTGGAATGATGTATCTCTCAAACTCGCGCTTAAGGATGGGGCTGCGGCGGATTAGGTTGTTGGCGGGGTAATAGCCCACCAAGCCTATGATCCGTAAGGGCTCTTAGCGGAGAAGCCCTGAGAGGAAATCTGAGACACTATTTCCAGCCCCACGGGGTGCAGCAGTTAGGAATATTTTGCAATGCGCGTAAGCGTGACAAATTGAGCCAGAGTGATTTTCAAATTTGAAAATCTTTTATGAAATGTAAAAAGTTTCACGAATAAGGACTGGGTAAGACTAGTGCCA
>JABIDC010000007.1 GCA_018651925.1 archaeon
ATCCTGTTTTGAGATATTATGAAGAAGAACCATACAAGGGATTGCCTGCAATTGTTCCATTTGATTTGAATGAAGGATGGTATGCAACAATACAACATCGTTCAGGATCTTATGATGCTTCTGGAAGGGTTGAATCTTTTTACCTGTGTAATGTTGGGAAAAATGAAAAAGAAGATGAAATGGGAGAAGATGATATTTGCCAAAGTTTTAATCTTGCAACTGGCCAAACTTATTCAGAATTTCCTAAATTAAGTACAACCAAAGCAAAGAAGAAAGTTGATGAAGCGGTGAAGGCAATTGAGGCTGCTTCTAAAGCCTATAAATCTGGAGTTAGTGATGTAGAAATAAATGGAAAAAAAATAAAGGTTGGTGAACCTAAAGTTGATGTTCCTGCAATTGAATGTACTGATTTTTTATCTCCTAAAGAATGTAATATTTGGTTTAATGCTTGTGATCCTGTCTTATGTCCAAGAAGTAGATGTGATTTTGGAGGGAAATATCCTGTTTCAAATGTTGTTCAATCTGGAGTTATCGGAAGTCTTGTCCTATGTTTGCCTAACTGGGATGAAGGAATTTATTTGCCGGTTTGTATGACTGGGGTTAAGGCAGGATTAGATTCATGGATTTCTGTTCAGAAAAATTATCAAAGTTGTTTAGAACATAATTTAGAAACTGGAGAGGTTGTTGGAGTTTGTGACGAAATTCAAAGTATTTATGCTTGTGAATTTTTCTGGGAACAAGCAATGCCATTAATTAGCGCAGGAAAAGATTTGTTTTCTGAAAAAGTTTTGGGGGAAGGTGTTCGGGGAGGAGGAGAATATTTAGAGTTTTCAAGCGCATTTGATGAATCTAAAAAAGCAGCTAATTTCTTTACCCAAGCTTATGCTACTGGTTCAACTCAAGCATTTAATAGCTTAGACACAACAGATATTGGAGGAACTTTATGTAATGCATTTGTTTCTGGAAGTTTCCCAAGTGCAGCTAGTTTAGTGGATAATGTTGGAAGATTAGATTCTCCAGTTCAATTCTATGGTAAATTTGAAGAGAGATCTTTTAATACTGCAACAAACCCTCCAACGTCTTATTATAGCGTTACATACCATATTTATGCTGGAGAAAATCGTGGAGGAAATTATCAAGTTTATTTGAAAGATGGTGGAGGAAGTTCTTATTATCAAGATACCCGTTCTAAGAGAGTTGTAAAATCAGATTATATTCCTGCAGGAGAAGCTGCAACAGAAAAAATTGATTTCCAAGATGTTTCTGGTTATGATGAATTATGTATTCGAGTTAATGAATTTGAACAATGTGGATTTAAATCTGTTACAACGGATTTTGGAATGAATTATGTAACTGACCAATATGTAAAAAGTCAAGTTGAAGAGACCAATATTGAAACAGAAGAGCAGTGTATTTCTGGGACAAAAAGTGCTTATAGTTTAGTTAATCCTAATCTTCAAAGCGGAGTTACTAATGCTTTAAATCCAGAAATTTCAAATTATAATATTATTCGTGTTTGTGCGACTTCTAGTCCTGGAGAGGGAAGCGACAATTTTTGGAATGTTAAAGAAAAGGCTAAATGGAGGCAAGTGGGATATTGTGGAAATGAGAATCTTGGTTGTTGGTTGGATACAGAAAGTATTGAAGATTCTTTTAATTGGGATTCAACTTTGGACGATTCATTGGTTGAAGTAAATGAATATTATAATGCGGTTTTGGCAGACCAATCGATTACTGATGAAGAATTTGAAGCTTTTGAATATACAATTAATAGTAATTTTAATAATAAAAAGTATGATAAAGTTATTTCCTATGTTACTGAAATTCTTGGGGGAAGTAAAATCTTTTTTGATTTCCAAAAAGCTCAACTATACTTTTTGAGAGGAAATGCTCATCGGGAACTTGCAGTTGATTTATTGAGGCTTAAAAAAAATGAGGAAGCAAATAAACGGAGTGAGGAGTTAAATATTCCAGATCTTCCTGAAGAAAATGAAGATTTTGAAGATTATGTTGCTCAAGAAACTGATTTGGGATATGGAAGTTCGGAATCAGAGTTTATTGTTTTTGAATTTGAAGATGGATTAAATTATGCCTATTGGAATAATAAATGGCATTATTCTGAGAAAGGAGATGATTGGAGGGAAATTTCTCCAACCTCTTTTGTACCGGTATTTTTTAATGAACTTTCAGTTAAAGAACAAGATCTTTTTAATCTTCTAGGAAAAGAAGATACTAATTTAGATTTGGGTACAATGTATATTTTACAAGGAGTTCTTGATGACGATTTTAAAGATGTTGAAGTTAAGGGAATTAAATTTGATGGAGAAACTTTCAAACTTGATAATAAAAGACTTTCTTATAAATTTGAAGATGGAGTTTGGAAGTGGAATGGCCCGATTGATTCTAAATGGCGTTCTGTAGCAGAGAATGATGATCTTGTTTATGAAAGAAGTGAATTTGAGGGAGTAGGAGATCTTGAACGAGAAGTATTGAATGAATATACTTTTTCTTTAGCGAGTAGCGAAAAAAGTTTATTCAGAGATTTAGAAAATAAAAATTTTGTTGAAGGGGCGCTTGTTATTTTCGCATTAGATAAAACTTCTACTCAGGTTTTTTCAATGGAATCTCTTTCTCGAAAATATAGTGAAGATGTTTTGAAAAAGATTGAAGGAAAAACAGAATGTGAGGAGTGTACAAGGACTCTTTGGAATAATCTTATCTCTCGTGGTTGTAATGAGGAACAATGTAATGCTCTTTCGGATTTACTTTCTTTTGATTGTGAGTGGGTGGATGTCCTCGGGAATAATAAATGTGTTACTGTTTCTTCCCTACTTGAAGATCGAAGTGGAATAGATCATTCTTCTCAAGACTGGGAATATAGTCAGATTTTGACTGCCATTAGAAGTTCAGGAAGTGTTAATCTTCCGGGGAGAGCAAATTCTTATGAAATTAATTCAGACTGTGAAAAATACATTTCTCTTGCTATTGATGCTTCAAAAAAATATAATATAGATGATCCCCTTTTATTAATTACAATGATTCAACATGAATCTAGTTGTAATCCAAATGCTGTTGGAAAGAATGGAATGGATACTGGATTGATGCAAATTAATGCAGAAGTTCATTGTGGAAGTCATGGATTATCTAAAGATGTAGATGATTGTAAAAAAGAATTATTAGATCCAAGAACAAACATTTTTACTGGGGCCAAGATTTTAAGAGAATCATATGATTGGTGGGTTGGCAAAGGGGAGCCAGCATTTAATAAGTGTGGAAGAAATGTTCAATATGTTGGGTGGGAAGCTGCCCTGAGAAGATATAATGGATGGGGTTGTGGAAATGAATATTACGTTGAAAAAATGATGGCAGAGTATGATTTTCTGGTATCAAATACTGGGAGGACAACAATCACTGGACCTTCTAGTGCCGGAGTTTCTTCAAAAATTGTGGAAGAAGCATTAAAAGAATATGAAAGGTGGGGAAAGGCGACAGTTAAAGAGTGTTCTAGTCGAGGGAAAGATATCCTTGAATTGTATTGGAATGGTGTTGGTTGGAATTCATTTGATTGTAAAGAAGATCCTTGGTCTGCAGCATTTATTTCTTATGTGATGGATGAATCAGGGGTTCAAGATTTCTCTTCTGCTTCACATGCCGAATACTTTTCAAAAATTAGGGATTCTATTACTTCTTGTGAGACTCATCCTATGTCGGAAATAGATAAATTGAAGGCAGGAGATCTTCTTTGTAGATGCAGGGGAAATGGATGTACGCAAGATTATAATATTAATTCGGGGGCTGCTCATTGTGACGTTGTTGTTGAGTTAACAAGAAATTCTGCTGGAGAAATAATTTCACGTAAAATGATTGGGGGAAATCGTGCAACTTCAGATGAAGACTTTTGCGGAGTGGATTCTAATGGGGATCCAGAGGGCTGCACTGTTTATCAATCAAGTCATACTAGTTTAAACCCTTCTTCTTATTTTGGATTTATTTCTTGTTAATTTAAAAAAAATTGGTCTTTTACCTTTAGTTAATTTTTAAGAGAATAAAACTTAATGGCACTGAATCAATCAAAGATTTTTTCGTGACACACTTTTTCCAAAGGAAAAAATGCGGGAGAAAGGATTCGAACCCTCGCAAGCATAAGCTAACGGCTCCTAAGGCCGCCCCGTTTGACCACTCCGGCACTCCCGCATGGATTTAGAATAAATGTTTTGTATAAAAAGCTATTTGTTTAGAAAAAATTAGAGTTACTTTTTCTTTATGCGAAGCAATTGTGTTGGCGAGCATCTATGGGTAAGATTATTTTTTCTTAGAATCTTTCTCTTTTTGTTTAATCTTATCTTCGAGATTCAATCTTGAAATTAATTCTTTGTATCTATTTCTAATTGTAACCTCTGTAATTCCTGCAATGTCTGCAACTTCTCTTTGAGTTTTCTTTTCATCATTCATTAATGCTGCAACATAAAGTGCTGCGGCTGCAATTCCTGCTGGGCCTCTCCCGGAAGTTAATTCAACTTCTTCGGCATCTCTTAAAACTTTTAATGCTTCGTTTTGTGTTCTTGGAGAGAGTTTTAAGACAGAAGAAAATCTTGAGATGTAATCTTTTGGACTTGATTGTTTAACTTTAATTCCTAGTTTTCTGATAATAAATCTATATGTTCTTCCAATTTCTTTTCTTTCTACGTCTGAAGCAGTTGCCATTTCATCTAAGGTCCTTGGAATATTGTATGATCTACAAGCAGCATAAAGGCAAGCAGAAATTACCGATTCCATGCTTCTTCCTCGAACTAATCCTCTTTGTAGAACATAATTATAAATTCTGGATGCTTCATCTCTTACAACATTTGGTAAATTTAAATAAGAAGAAATAACTCTCAGTTCTGCCATCGCAAGACGAAGATTTCTTTCAATTGAAGTTGAAACTCTTTCTTGCCATTTTTTAAGTCTTAAGAATTTTCTTGTTTGTTTTGGTTCTAATCTATAAATATCTGAAATCTCTCCGACGTTGGTTGTCAATCCTTTATCAAATTTTTGCATAGAAATTGGAGCTCCTCCTCTTCCTTTTTTTTCTTTTTTATCAAATTTTCCAGAAAGATCGATTCCAGTATCAACCATTTTTTCTTCGATTACTAATCCACAATCATTGCAAATAATTTCTCCTAAGTGTGGATCGAATGTAACATTGATGCTTCCGCATTCTGGGCATTTTTTAACAAAACTCATTTTATTGAAGGGATTTCCTTTATAGTAACATTTATAAAGGAAATTCTTTTATAAAGCTTTTGGTTTTTATTGTCTTGTATAAATGGTAAAATTAGAATTATTCAACTAGAATTCCGTTAACATTTCCTTCTTGTGTTGGTCTATTAGAAATTTTCACCTTCCCTAAATCTGTCTCAACAATTGTTCCTTTTGTTAAAATATTTTGTCTTGCCAAGAATCTGTTTGAGGGAGTTTCTAAAACGTTTTTAATCTCAGTTTTTTTGATTTTGTCTTTTACAGTTACATTAATTGTATTTGATTTTAATAAATAGGTTTTTTTGTTTCCACCCATTGTTTTTTTGATCTTTCTTTTTTCTTCCCCAAGTTTAACAATTCTCTTTTGCCCAGCTATTTCATAAGATTTTTTCTTTCTTCTGGAGATATACTTTCCACCAGAGATCTTCTTTCCTTTTCTTGTGCTCATGATTAAACAATAAAAATTTTGTTTATAAAACTTTCCTTGGAGGAATTTGTTATTTTTTAGAGAAATGTTTATAAACAAAGTTCATTAAAATTTTACTATGGTAAATGGAATCGAAAGACCATTAGATTTGTTGAACAATTCTAAGGGGCAGGAAGTGTTAGTGCATTTGAAGGGAGACAAACAATTTGTTGGTACTCTTTTAGCTTTTGACATCCACATTAATTTAGTGATGGATAATGTGAAAGAAATGCAAAATAACGAAGTTAAGAGAAACCTTGGGTTGACTTTCTTGAGAGGAGATACTATTATCTTTATCTCTCCTGCATCTTCTGCATTAAAGAAATAAGTCTAGTCGTCAATATTGTAAAGCGTTCCCCTTGTAATTTTCGCTGAGGGAAGAATTCTTAAAAAATTGAAGTAGCGCTAGCTTTCATAAGTTATTTAAATTGTTTTATTGTTTTTTTAATATGACTCTTAAAGTAACTATGCTTGGAACCGCTGACCAAATTCCTAGTTTTAACAGAAATCATTCTGCAATTTTAATTAATTATGAGGGAGAAAATATCTTGGTTGATTGTGGAGAAGGAACTCAAAGGCAGTTTAGATATGCAAAATTGAATCCTTGTAAAATTACTAAAATTTTAATTACACATATTCATGGAGATCATGTTTTGGGATTACCTGGCCTCTTGTCTACTCTCGCAATGAGTGGATATGGAAAAGATTTAGAAATTTATGGGCCAAAAGGAATTAAAAAATTTATTAATGAAATGTTGACTTTGTTTAATTTTTATAGAGAATATAAGATCAAGGTTTTTGAAGTAAATTCGGGTAAATTTATAGAGGAAGAAGATTTTTATTTAAGTTCTGAAGAAATGGAACACGGAATTAAATGTAATGCTTATTCTTTTGTAAAAAAAGGAATGCGAAGAATTGATAAGGTTAAATTAAAGAAATTAAAAATTCCCTCCGGGCCTTATTTGCAGAAATTAAAAGATGGAAAGAATATTGTTATTGATAAGAAAAAATATTTAGCTAAAAATTTAACTTATAAGGAAGAGGATAAGAAAATTTCGATTGTTTTTGATACTTTAGATAATAAAAAAATTGTTCCTTTTGTTAAGAATTCTAATTTGTTGATTTGTGAATCTAGTTTTGGAGATGAGTTAAAAGACCAAGCAAAAGAACATCTTCATATGACTTCTGTTGGAGCAGCAAAAATTGCTAAAAAATCTAAATCTAAAAAGTTAATTTTAACCCATATTAGCCAAAGATATGAAAAAGATTTTTCTGCGATTTTAAAACAAGCCAAAAAAGAATTTTCTAACTCCTTTTTAGCGAAAGATTTAGATTCTTTTGTTGTTGTTGACTAAATAGAAACCTTTTAAACTTATTATTTCTTAACTTTTTTATGCCTCGGTAACTCAGCCTGGATAGAGTGTCAGCCTTCTAAGCTGAAAGTCGCAGGTTCGAATCCTGTCCGGGGCATATTTTTTCAAAAATGAGTGTTGATGCAAAAAACCCAAGATTCCCCTTAAAGGGAAAGTATGTAGCTTTAGTTGCTCCAAGTTTTGTAGTTCAATTTTCCTACCCTTCAATTGTTTCTCGTTTGAGAAAACTTGGCTTTGATAAAGTTGTGGAGTTGACTTTTGGTGCAAAATTGGTGAATAAGGAATACCATAAATTATTAAGTAAAAAAAAGGATTTGGTGATTACTTCTCCTTGTCCGGGAATTGTTGAATTGATTAATAATAAATTTCCTGAATATAAAAAGAATTTAGCAAAAATTGATAGTCCTTTAATTGCAATGGCAAAAATTTGTAAGGAAATTTATCCAAAGCATAAAACTGTTTTTATTTCTCCTTGTAATTATAAGAAGAAAGAAGCGGGTAGTTCGAAATATGTTGATTATGTTATTGATTATCGAGAATTAGATAAATTATTTTTGAAATATAAAATTTCTGAATCAAATAAAAAAGATTCTTTTGATAAATTTTATAATGATTATACCAAAATTTATCCTTTATCTGGAGGATTGGCGAAGACAGCTCATCTGAGGGGAGTTATTAAGAAAAAAGAAATTAAGATTATAGATGGAATTTCAAAAACGATGGCTTTTTTGAAAAATCCTGATCCGAAGATTAGATTATTGGACGTTTTATTTTGTGAAGGAGGATGTGTGGGAGGTCCAAGTATTGTGTCTAATTTGAATTTGAAGAAGAGAGAGAAAAAAGTTAAGGAATACTTGAAGATTTCTAAAAGAGAAGAGATTTCTTCTAGTAAAAAAGGATTATTTTCTCGAGCAAAGGGAATTTTATTTAGCCGTTAATAATTAAAATTGCTCCAGTTATTAAAATAATTGTTGCAACTATTTTTCTAGGCAAATTATGTTCTTTGAATAATTTTCCTCCAATTATTACTGCGAGGAAAACAGAAATTCTTTTTAGAGAGAGGGCCAGTGCCACTGGGGCAAGTTTTATTGAATTGATATAGGTATATCTATAAGTCATTGTAATAAAAGCAACTAGTAAAATCCATCTCCAGGATCTTTTAAAAGATTTTTTGACTATCTCTTTTTCTTTACTAAATAGAATTAAGGTTAAGAAAATTATTGCAAAGAATAAATGTTGCAATCCCATAAATGCATTTATTGGAACTTTAAAATTTGAAAGGATTGCTTTATCTAATATTGAAGTTGTTGTGAAGAGAATTAATGCAAGAAAAATATAATAAATTCCTTTTGATTTAATTGCTTCCTTTATTGGGGAGTTGAATTTTTGTTTTGGTTTCAAAGATAAGATATATGTTCCAATTACAAGCAATATTACTCCAAATATTTCTATTTTTGAAAGAGATTCGTTTAAGAAAATAAATGCAAAGATTGCAACAAGCCCCGGAGTTAAAACAAGAAGAGGAAGTGCTTTGCTTAATTCAAGGTTTTTTATTCCTAACATTACTAGAAGAAAGGAAATTGCTCCTAAAATTGATTTTATGAATAAAACTAAAATTCCTGAATTTGTTACCTGTTCCCAATTTATTAAAAAGAAAAATGGAATGGCTATGATTAAATTAAATAGGGCAAGAATTGTTGTGAAAGTTAGAGCTTTTTCTTTAAATAAAACTTTTTTTTGAGTGATTGCAGCAGTTGCAGAGAATAATGCAGAAATTAATGCAAAAGAATACCATTCGATCATGATATTATATAAGATAAATAGTTTTAAATATTCGTTTTTAGATATAATTTTACGCGGAGATGGCACAGCGGCTACTGCGCTTCCCTGCAGAGGAAGTATTCGCGGGTTCGAGTCCCGCTCTCCGCTTTTTGGTTTTAGAAATCTTTAAATATTAAGTAGTGCCTAAATTATTATGTCGTTTATTGTTAAGAAGAAAGTTAATGGTAAAGATTATTTTTACCTTAATGAAAATAAACGAGTAGATGGAAAAGTTAAAACAAAAACAATTTGTTATCTTGGAAAATCAAGAGAAATTGCAGAAGAAAAGTTAAAAAAAATGGCAAACAAAGAATTAATTGAGAATGAGTCGGAAAAAATAGTAGACTTAAATACAAAAATTTCGATTGAAGAATTGGCAAGCTTTTGTAAAAGTAAAGGATTTGTTTTTCGTTCAAGTGATCTTTATGGAGGATTTTCTGGATTTTGGGATTTCGGCCCTTTGGGAGTTGAAATGTTTAATAATATTAAAAACCATTGGTGGAATTTTTTTGTTCGAGAAAAAGAAAATATGGTTGGAATTGATGCAAGTATAATTTCTCATCCTCGAACGTGGAAGGCTTCTGGACATCTAGATTCATTTAATGATATTTTTGTTAAATGTAAAAAATGTAAAAGAACTAGTAAAGTGGATGAGGGAGAATTTGGAAAAGTTGTTTGCGAGGATTGTGGGGGAGAATATGAATCTTTAGGAAAATTTAATTTGATGTTTGGAACAAAAGTTGGAGCGATTGATTCAGAAACTGCATATTTGAGAGGAGAAACAGCTCAAGCAATGTTTATGGATTTTAAATTAATTCAACAAACTTCGAGGATGCAATTACCTTTTGGAATTGCTCAGGTAGGGAAATGTTTTAGAAATGAAATTGCCCCAAGAGATTTTTTATTTAGAAGTAGGGAATTTCATATCGGTGAGTTTGAATTTTTTATTAATCCTGAAGAAACAAAATGTGATTTGTTAGAGAAAAGACAATTGGATTGTAAATTTAATTTATTGGATGAAGAAACTCAGAAAAAAAATTCTGAAGAATTAAAAGAAGTCTTGGTTTCAGATTTAATTAAGAAAAAGAAATTAGGAGAATGGCATGCTTATTGGTTAGCAGAACAAATTTTGTGGTTTAGAAGTTTGGGGTTAGATGAAATAAAGATTAGGGAACATACAAAAGATGAACTTGTTTTTTATTCAACTGCAACCTTTGATATTGATTATCTTTATCCTTTTGGAAGTAGGGAAGTTGCGGGAAATGCAAATCGTGGACAGTATGATCTTGGACAACATGAAAAAGAAAGTAAATCAAAAATGGAAATTTTTGATGAAAAGGCTGGAAAAAAAGTTGTACCGAGGGTAATTGAACCAACTTTTGGAATCGAAAGAGTTTTTTTAGCTTTGTTAACAAAAGCCTACCATGATGATAAAGAAAGGGGAAATGTTGTTCTAAGGTTGCCAGCAAAAATCTCTCCAATAAAGGTGGCTATTTTGCCTTTGATGAAAAAAGAAGAATTAGAAAAGCCAGCGAGAGAATTGTTTGTCAAGTTAAAAAAAGAATTTAATTGTGTTTATGATAAATCTGGAAGTGTTGGAAGACGTTACGCAAGAAATGATGAAGTTGGAACTCCTTATTGTTTAACGTTTGATTATGATTCAATCGAAAAAAAAGATTTGACTATTCGAGATAGAGATACCACAAAACAGGTTAGAATTAAAATCTCCGACGCTGAAGTGATTTTAAAAAAATTAGTCAATTCTGAAATAGAATTTGGCTCATTATAATATTTGGAAAAAGTTTTTAAATATTTAATTCTTAATATTAGTAATTAAATCGAGGTGATTTACATGGCACAACCAAAAACCCCAAAACAAATTGAGATTAAGATTAATTCTCTTAAGAAACAAGTTAAAGTTTTGGAAGTAAAAAAGAAAAAAGCTGTTCTTGCTGCAAAGAAAAAAGTTGTTAAAAAGAAAGTAGTTAAGAAGAAAGTGGTAAAGAAAAAAGTAGTTAAGAGAAAACCAGCTAAAAAAAAGAAAGTTGTTAAAAAACGTAAACGATAACTTTTTTTAAATTTCACCGCTCGGTGTACCCCAAATTGTAGAATATTGGGGCATCTTTATTTTTATTTAATCTATTTTTATTCTATTGTTTCTATTTTGTCGAGGTTTTTTATAGCCTCAACTAAGTTTGTCATCTTTTTTGTTTGTTCTCCTAGTACAAATATTTTATATGGGAGATCATATTCTTCTGCTTTTAGGTGACATTTTATTATTTCTTTCTCATCTACTCTTTTTTTATTGAATGCAATTAAAAGTAAATCTTTTTCCTCTTCTTTAATTCTTAATGTTAAATCTGTTTTTGTGAATCCAATTATGTTTGTGATTTGAATTTGTTTTGAATCAAGATAAACCTTTATTTTCTCAAAGAATTTTTCATTTTTCTTTTGGCTTGCAGTAGTTTTCTTTTTTATTGGTTTCTTTTTTATTGGTTTTGGTTCTTCTTTTTCTTCTAAAATTTCTTTTTCTTTTGATTCTTGAATAATTTCTGTTTTAGGTTCTTCTTTTACAAATATTTCTTCTAATTTATTTTCCTTTACTTCAGGGATAGGAGATTCTCCTTTTGAAGTCTTTTCTTCTATTTCTTTTTGAGGAGAGAATTCTGATTCTGGAATAATAAAATATCTCCAATAAATCTTTTCATTTTTTTTAAAGGGAATCGCAAAATCTTTAATTTCCCTTAATGCAACTCTTATTGCTGGTTGCAAAATTTCATCTTCTAGAAATCTATTTTCTTTTAACATTTTGAAGGCTTCTTTTTCTTTACTTTTGAGGTATTCAGAGAACTTTGACAAATCTGCAATTTGTTCTCTTAGATAATAAACTGGGGAACTTCCGACTCTCATGTGAGACATTTTAATTTTTTTTTCAGAAATTAATTCAGATAAAAAAGCCGAGGCAAAAAGCATTGGCTGTTCAATTTCTTTTGCGATGTGAATTGGTAAGCTTGGCCCTTTTATTTTAAGGGTCGAAATTACTTTTTCTTTTATTATGTTAGTGTCTTGAGCCATAAATAGGAGAGATTGAGGGGAGTTATAAAAGTTTTTATGGTTTTATCC
Organism: archaeon; assembly: GCA_018651925.1. Lineage (GTDB taxonomy): Archaea > Nanobdellota > Nanobdellia > Pacearchaeales > GW2011-AR1 > JABIDC01. The sequence goes on from JABIDC010000007.1 coordinate 12,025, forward strand.
AAGAAATTTCATAGTAATTGATTTTACTTTCTTCGTCAACAATTGCTAAAAGTAGTTTTTTCTTTGTTGAATGGGCTACTCTGTTTTTTGCAGAGAATTCATGCCAAGAAAGATTTTTTGATTCATGTTCTGTGAAAATAATCCAAGTTGCATGCGCTTTTCCAATTTTAGTTCCTTTTTTATACACTCTAAATTCAGCTCCAAATCTTAATGCGGTTTTTACAATGTGTCCTTTTTCTCGAAGATCTTTGAATACTGGATATTTGATTTGAATTTTTTTATCTATACGGGATAATTTTTTTAATAATTCTTCGAAAGGTAAAATTTTGTTTTTTTGCAAAACTTCGATTTTCTTTTTTTCTACTAAATAAAGTGCTTCAGATAAAGAGTATTGGATTTTCTCTCCAATTTTCTCTCCAAATGAGCTCTTTTGATGAAGTGTTTTTGCGAAAGAATCATTTGTTGAAATTATTTCTTTATTTAGGTGAGCTTGGATCTTTTTCATGTGTAAGTTAATTCATGACAATATTTAAAAGTTTAGAAGAGGTATTTTTTTTATGGAGATTGATTTTAAACTAATTGAAGAAAAGTGGCAAAAGCGATGGGAAGCGAAAAGAGTTTTTGAGGCAAAAGAAAATTCCAAGATTCCAAATTATTATGTTTTGGAAATGTTTCCTTATCCTTCTGGAAGTGGGCTTCACATGGGTCATGCTTGGAATTATACTATCGGAGATATTTTGGCAAGATTTAAATTAATGAATGGTTTTAATGTCCTTCATCCAATGGGATATGATTCTTTGGGGTTGCCTGCTGAGAATGCCGCAATTGAGGCTGGGACGCATCCTGCGGACTATAATAAGAAATCTATAACTAATTACATTAAACAACAAAAAGCCTTGGGATTGACCTATGATTGGTCCCGGATGATTTCTACTGATAATCCTGAATTTTATAAATGGGATCAATGGATTTTTTTGAAAATGTTGGAAAAAGGTCTTGCATATCAAAAAGAGTCTGCAGTTAATTGGTGCCCAAAATGTAACACTGTTTTGGCAAATGAACAAGTTGTTGATGGAAAATGTTGGAGACACGATGGAACTAATATTGAGACTAAACACCTTAATCAGTGGTTTTTTAAGATTACAAATTATGCGGACGAACTTTATGAAGGAATTAAGAATTTGGATTGGCCCGAAAGAACAAAAACCATGCAAAAATATTGGATCGGGAAAAGTTATGGGACTGAAATTGATTTTGAAGTTGGAGGAGAAAAATGGCCTGTTTTTACAACTCGTCCTGATACGATTTTTGGAGTTACTTTTGTTGTTGTTTCTGCTCAACATAAAAAACTTTGGGATTTAGTTAAAGATAAACAAAAGAAAGAAGTTGAGAAATTTTTGAAAACTGTGAAGTCTGTTTCGGAAAAAGAAATGGCAGAGATGGAAAAGGAAGGAGTTTTTACTGGATCTTATGCAATTAATCCTGTAAATGGAGAGAAGGTTCCAATTTATGTGGGAAATTTTGTTGTGGCGGATTATGGTTCTGGAATGGTAATGGCTGTCCCTGCGCATGATAAACGGGATTTTGCTTTTGCTAAAAAATATGGAGTTCCGATTAAAGTGGTGATTGATCCAAAAGATTTTGAAATAGATTCAAAAAAAATTACTGAGGCATATGTTGAAGGGGGTACTTTGATTAATTCTGGGGAATTTGATGGATTAGAAAATGATGAAGCGAAGAAAAAAATTACAAAGTTTTTGGAGAAGAAAAGCCTTGGAAGAGAAGTTATTAATTTTAGATTAAGAGATTGGGGAATTTCTCGTCAACGTTATTGGGGAACTCCAATTCCAATTATTCATTGCGGGGATTGTGGAGCTGTTCCTGTCCCAGAAAAGGATTTGCCTATTGAGTTGCCTAAGAAAGTTAAATTTGGTAAAGGGAATCCCCTTTTAACAAATGCAGAGTGGTTAAATGTTCCTTGTCCAAAATGTGGAAAAAATGCAAAGCGTGAAGCAGATACAATGGATACTTTTGTAAATTCTTCTTGGTATTTTATGAGATATTGCGATTCTAAAAATAAGAAAGCTATTTTTTCTAAAGATAAAATCTCGAAGTGGTGCCCAGTTGATTCTTATGTTGGAGGGGCGGAACATGCTTGTATGCATTTAATTTATTCAAGGTTTTACACAAAGTTTTTGAGAGATTTGGGATTAGTTGAATTTGATGAACCTTTTAAAAAAGTGTTTCATCAAGGAATGCTTCATGCAGAAGATGGATCAAAGATGAGTAAATCAAAAGGGAATGTTGTTTTACCAGAAGTTGTTTCTGGAAAATATGGGATTGATACTGCTAGATTCTTTTTGTCTAGTTTGGCTTCTCCAGATAAAGATATTGATTGGAATGAAAAAGGAATAATTGGAAGTAAGAGATTTATTGCAAAGATTTTTGATTTTTATGATGAGAATATGAATGGCGCCGCTCGGCGTACCCACAAAGCACTGAATTCTGGGTCATATTCTGAGAAATTGGAAGCCAAATTAAATAATGTGATTAAGAATGTTACAGGTTATTATGATAATTTTAAATATCGTAAAGCTACAATTGAACTTCGCGAATTATTTGATTTAATGCATTTAGAAAAAAAAGTATCTAAAAAAGCTTTTGAAGATTTTTTGAAGTTGTTAAATCCAATTTGTCCGCACATAACTGAAGAACTTTGGGAAAAATTAGGAAATAAAAAGTTTATTTCAAATTCTTCTTGGCCAAAATATAATGAGAAAAAATTGAAGATTTTGAATAAGGAAATTGATGTTAATTCTAAAGTTATTGAAAATGTTTTTGAAACAATTAAGCGGGTTGAAGAAAAAGGAAAAAAGATTTCAAAAGTTTATCTTTATGTTCTTCCTTTTGAAATTTCTAAATATCAAATTCCAAAATTAAAAAAGGCTTTGGGAAAAGAAATTATTCTCTATTCTGTTAAAGATGATGAAAAACATGATCCTGAAAATAAGAGTAAGAAGGCAAGGCCTGGAATGCCTGGAATTTATTTCGAGTAAAGGTTTTTATAATAAAAATCCTTTTTTTATTTATGATTAATAATGAGAGGGGTGTTGTGGACGTTTCTCCAAAAAGAAATTATCTCCCAATTGTTTTTTTGATTTTGTTGGTTCTTTTACTTATTTTGGTGGTTGTCTTATTTTTTTATCCTTTGGATTTAACTAAGGCTGAAAAAGAAAGTTTGGTTCTTTGTGGGGATTCTACTTTTTATGATTCTTGTTCATTGGATAAGCCCTATTATTGTTCTGAAGGAATTTTGATAAAGAAAGCAAGTTTATGTGGGTGTGAGGAAGGTCAAAAAATTGGAGAAGATTGTATTTATGGTTTGGCTAGTGGAGAAAAAAATGTTTCTTTAAAATATTCTTTGGAAGGAATTGAAAATCAAATTGTTTTCCCAGTTTATTCGGGGGTTGCAAATTATTTGAAGAATCAATCTAAGATTGTAACTTATTCTGGAAAAGAGATTATTTCTCGGAGAGAATCAAATTTAATTAATATTGATGAAGAAACTCAAGAATTATTTTTAATTCCATTAGTTAAAGAAATTCAAAATCTTGGCAAGACAAAAGATGATCAAGCAAGAATTGCAATTAGTTTAGTTCAAAATATCCCCTTTGGAGAAACTGACAAGGTTGTTATTTTTCTGGGAGGAGAAGTTCCCTATACAAGATATCCTTATGAGGTTTTATTTGAGAATGAAGGAATTTGTGAGGAGAAATCAAATCTTTTGGCTTTCTTATTGAGAGAATTGGGTTATGGAGTTAGTTTATTTTATCAGCCAACAGAGAATCATGCTTCTTTAGGAATTAAATGCCCTTTTGAAAAAAGTTATAAGAAAACTGGATATTGTTTTGTGGAAACTACTGGGCCTTCGATTATTGGAGATGAAAATATTCAATACGCTGGAGGAATTGAGTTATTTACTAAGCCAGAAGTTTCTTTAATTTCTGAAGGGCTTATTTTTGGAGAAGAAAATTTTTATGAATATGAGGATGCAAAAAAGATGGCAAAAATTTATTCTGATTTGGGAAGAACGGGATATGCAAATTCTCATGATTTTAGGGAATTAGCAGAGAAGTATGGGTTGGCTGAAGTTTATAATTTGTAGAGTTATTCAATAATTGCTTTTATTCTTCGAACTCCTGCGCCGCAAGATTCTTGTTTTTTGATCTTGAAAGATTTGATTTCCTTTGTTGATTTAATGTGTGGTCCAGTGCAAATTTCTTTTGAAAAATTTCCTATTGTATAAACTGAGACTAGGTCCCCATATTTGTCATTAAAACTTCCAAGTGCTCCTTCTTTTTTTGCTTTGTCTGGGTGCATTTCTTCTCTTATTATTTCTGTTCCTTTTTGGATTTCAGAATTAATTAAATCTTCAACTTCTTTTACTTCTTCTGAAGTTAATTTTCTGTCGAATGAAAAATCTAATCTTAATCTTTCGGGAGTTATATTTGAACCTCTTTGAATTATGTCTTCGCTATTAAGTACTTTTCTTAATGCTGCTAAAAGTAAATGTGTTGCAGTATGGAGTTTTGTTGTCTGTTCTGAGTTATCTGCAAGTCCTGATTTAAATTTTCCTGCCGAAGCTGTTTGAGAAAGTTTTTTATGCTTTTTTTGTGCTGTTTCGAAATCTTTTATTTTAAATTTTATTTTATTTTCTTTAGCAAGTTCTTCAATCATTTCAATGGGAAACCCGTAACTTTGGTATAACATAAATGATTCTTTTCCTGCCAATTCTTTTTTATTTTTTGTAAATTTATGAAATTTATTTAATCCTTTTTCAAGAGTTTTTTCAAATTTTTCTTCTTCTTTTTTTAATTCTTCTAATATTAATTTTTCTTTTAGCTTATATTCTGGATATATTTTGAAAACTCTTTCTGCAATTGGGGTTGTTAAATCTGTTCCAACAAAGTCTAGTTTTCTCAAGTTTCTTACTGCCCCTCTAATTAATCTTCTTAGCACGTATCCTTGTTCAGAGTTTCCTGGGGTGATTCCGTCGTTGATTATAAAACATGCGGCTTTTATGTGGTCTGCAATAATTCTCATTTCTTTTGTATTTTCAGAATATTTTTTACTTGAGAGGTGTTCTATTTCTTTAATGATTGGTTTCCACATTTCTTCTTCATAATTATCTTCTAAGTTATTTAAAATGGCAAGGGTTCTTTCAACTCCCATTCCAGTGTCAATATTTTTTTGTTTTGCTTCTGTGTATTTTCCATTTTTATTTTTGTCATATTGCATTAGAACATTATTCCAAATTTCTACCCAATTTTCATCTTCTGGTTTGAATTCTTTTGGTGCTGGAATTGTATTTGATTTCCAATAAAATATTTCTGTATCTGGTCCGCAGATTCCGGTTTTTCCTGCCGGGCCCCACCAATTATCTTTTTTCCCCAAAAAAGCGATCCTTTCTTTCGAGATTCCAACTTCTTCCCATTTATTTGAAGCTTCAATGTCTTTTGGAGCATCTTTATCTCCCACAAAACAACTTACTGCTAATTTTTCTTTTGGAATTTTTAGCACTTTTGTTAAGAATTCAAAAGAATATTCAATTGCTTCAGATTTAAAGTAATCCCCGAGACTCCAATTTCCAAGCATTTCAAAAAGGGTATGGTGTGTGGAATCTCCCACTTCTTCGATATCTCCAGTTCTGACACATTTTTGAACATTAACCAATCTTTTTCCTTTAGGATGTTTTTGTCCAGATAAAAATGGTACTAAGGGGTGCATTCCTGCAGTGGTGAATAAGACTGTTGGATCGTTTTCTGGAATCAAAGAAGAATTCTGAATTTCTTTATGGTTTTTTTCTTTGAAGAAGTCAAGGTATTTTTTAATTAATTCTTTTCTTTTCATTGTTTTATCTAGGGATTTTATTTTAAAAAATGTTTGTAATTGTTTATGATAAGAATGTCTCTGGGGAGATTTAAACCCCCGACCTCCGCCTCATGAGAGCGGCGCTCTATCAGCTGAGCTACAGAGACAACATTATTAGAAATTTTTGATTTAAAAGTTTTGAGGTAAGAATTAAAAACCCTTTTTGTGTTTTTTTATTATGTTAAATGAAACAATTTTTGCTTTTTCTCCAGAAATGATTGATACTTTTGAGTCATTAGTTTCTTCGATTAAGGCACTTGGAATCGCAATTATTTTTTATATTGGTTTTAGCATCGTTAATGCGGTGATGAATCGAAGAAAAGAAAAGGAAATGAAAGAAATTAATAATAATTTAAAAGAAATTAAGAATTTAATGAAGAAAAAATCTAAAAAATAATTTTATCTTCTTAAGGCTTTTATTTCTTCTTTTTTCTCTTGTCTTTTTACACGAGATAAGAATCCTGCCATTTGATTTCTGACTTTCTTACTTGGCATGGTGTCCTTTAGAATTTTTTTGTTTTCAGCGAAGTCTTCAGAGAATTCTACGTCTCTTTCTTTGAAAATCCCTGCAGTTCTTCGGACAAATTTTGATTTGATTTTTCCCATAATTAAAATTCAATTTTTTAGTATTTAAGAGTTTTGGTTGAGAATTAGTTAAGATTTTTTAATCTATCTTGTATTTCTTGTAATTGAGATTCTATTTCTTCCCCATATTCTTTCTTTTTTTCAACTTTTTTACTGGATTTTTTTACTTCTTTAATTTCTTCTTTTGGAGAAAGGAGTTTTGGAACTTTTATCTTTGGAAATGCTGTTTCAATATAATTTATCCCTCTTTTAATTTCTTTTAATGTGCTTTGAATTTCTAATTTTAATTCTAGTTCTTTCATCCTAGAGGCTCGATATTTTTTAATAATTTTTAGAATTCTTAAAAGATCCATCTCTGTATAAAGAATATCTTTTTTTGATTGTAAGACTTCTCCATAATCAAGTTTAATATGTATTAGGTTTTCTTCCTTCATTATTCTATTTTAGAAAAAATGTCATTATCTACTTTTTCAATTTGAGATTTTATTGTTTGAATCTCTGTTTCCCATTCAATTAATTCTTTTTCTTCTTCTTCTTTTAATTGTTTTATTTCTTTTAACATGTGTTCTATATCAGAAATCTTTTCTTTTGCTTCTTTGAACTTTTTCAATCCTTGTTCATATTTATCCACTCTTATGAAAATTGGTTCTTTTTTAACGGGCTTTTCAATAATTTCTTTTTTTGGTTCTCTTGGAATTTCTTTTTTCTCTTTTGTTTCTTCGATTTCTTTTGTTCTTGATTTTTTAAGAGGCATTGTCATCTTTGGAAACCTTTCTTCTTCCAAGTCATCTTCCAATTCCTCTACACCTTCTTTTCTCCCAGTTACAGCTTCTTTGATTGCATTTTGTGAGAATTTTGTTCCAATTGAATTTGTTGGAAAACTTGGTAGTTGAGGCAATGGTTCTTTAGAAGGATTTTTTCCTCCAGTAAATTCTGGAAGTTCGGGCAATTTTGGAAGTTCGGGCAATTTCATGCCTTGGATTTCTTCCCCTTTTTTATTTTTATTAAACCAACTCATTTTTTTTTTGAAATATGGTCATATCTATTTCAATGTATATAATGCAATATACCTTTAAAAAGGTTTTTGAAATTTTTCTTTAAAAAAATTTTAATTCCATTAGGGAAAGTTGAAATTTCTTTTTTCTTTAACCGAAAGGTATTTATTTGGAAATTTTTTAATAAAGGGATGTTAAATGATCTTCTTAAAAAATCTGTAGTTCTTGTTGTGGGGAAACCTGCAGAAGAAATAGCAATTTTAATTCATAGCAAGAGGCCCGTTAATGAATTTAATGTGGCAAAAAAAATGGATCTTACGATTAATCAAACAAGAAATATTTTATATAAATTATCTGATCAGGGGTTAGTTTCTTTTACTCGTAAGAAAGATAAAAAGAAAGGGTGGTACACTTATTTTTGGAAGATTGAAGTTATGAAGTCTTTAGTTTTTTTGAAAGGAAATTTGGTTAAGAGGATTGGACAATTTCAAGAAAGAATTCATAGCAGAGAATCAAAACAATTTTTTGTTTGTGAAAGATGTTCTATTGAATTTACCGAAGAGAATGCTCTTCTAAGAGATTTTACTTGTCCTGAGTGTGGAGGTGTTTTTACTGTTAAAGACAATACTAAGGTTGTCCGAGAATTAAATAAACATTTAGATAAATTTAAGGCTGAATTGGAATTAATTGATGTTGAAATAGCAAAAGAACAAATAAAATTGGATAAAGTTCGTGCAAAAGAGATTAAGGTTTCAGAAAAAGAAAAAGAAGTAAAGAAAGCTGAATCTGCTGAAAAAAGAAGAAAAACAAGAGAGGCAAAATTGAAAGCACAAGGGAAACCGATTCCCCTTCGGAAAGTAGCTAAGAAGAAAGTAGCTAAGAAAAAAACAATTGCAAAAAAGAAAGTTGTTATAAAGAAGGAAGTAGTCAAAAAAAAGGTTGCTAAGAAGAAGATTGTTGCCTCGAAGAAAACTCTTAAAAGTCTTGTTAAAAAAGTGGTAAAGAAAAAAGTTGCTAAAAAGAAAATTGTGAAGAGAAAGAAATGAGTGTTGTTTATCAGGTTCAACCTAAGAAAGGAAGAGGGTTTAATTTAAGCTTGAATATGAAGTTGATTTTGATTAATGTTGTTTTGACAACTATTTTTACGATTTTGATTTTTATTAATTCTTCTTTAATTGATTCAATTGCCATCAATCCTTCAAATATTTTGCAAGGGAAATATCTTTGGACTTTTTTAACGAGCATGTTTATGCATGGGGGGATATTCCATCTTTTTGCAAATATGATTTCCTTATTTTTTATTGGTTCTTTGGTTGAAAAAATTCTTGGAGAAAAGAGATATTTGTATTTTTATTTAATTAGTGGTTTTGTTGCAAGCATTTTTTTTATACTGTCTGGTTTAATTGATGTAAATTCCTTGAATGCTTATGCTGTTGGAGCAAGTGGTGCAATTTTTGGCCTTGTTGGACTTTTAGTTTTGCTTACTCCTAATCTCCCAGTTTATGTAATGTTTATTCCAATTCCAATAAAGATGAAATATGCTGGTCCTGGAATGCTTTTTGTGTTATGGTTAATTTCTTCTGCTCCTCTTGTTTTTGGGGGGCAAAGTTTGCCAATTGGTAATTGGGCCCATTTTGGAGGACTTGTTGCAGGAGTTGTTTATGGAATTTATTTAAAGAAAAAGTTCAAAAATAAAACAAGGGCGATTAGTCGCCATTTTAGTTAATGGTAAAAAAGATAAAAACAAAAAGAAGTGGCAAGGAGTTTTTTAAGAGACAATATGGTGAAACCTTCAAATATCTTTTTTCAATAAAAAATTATTTGAAAATTGTTTTTTATTTGTTTTTATTTTCTGCTTTAGTCGGTTTTTTTGTTCCCTTGCCAGAAGCTCTTTCAATGCAAATTTTTGAATATATTGAAGATATAATTTCTCAAACCGAGGGTTTTGTTTTTATTGATTGGTTTGGATTTATTTTTTTAAATAATCTTCAAAGTAGTTTTTTTTCTTTACTTGGGGGTTTTTTTCTGGGGATTTTTCCAATTATTGCAACGTTAGTTAATGGATTTCTTTTGGGATTTGTTAGCAATTGGAGCGTTTCTTTAGAAGGAGTAATTTCTTTGTGGAGATTATTTCCTCATGGAATTTTTGAGTTGCCTGCAATCTTTATTTCGTTTGCCTGTGGTTTAAAATTAGGGATGTTTGTTTTTCATAAAGATATGAAAAAAGCTTTCAAGGAATCTTTTATTGGGGGAATGAAAGTTTTTTTATTGGTAGTTCTTCCTTTATTATTGGTTGCGGCAATAATTGAGAGCGCATTTATTTATTTAGGTTAAACTTAAAAATAATATCTTCTTAGTAAATGCAGGTTATTTAGAATAATCTAATGAAAGGAGGTAAAATTAAAAATGGAAAAAAACGTAATTTATTGGATTACAATGGTTCTTCTAATTATTGGAGGGCTTAATTGGGGACTTATTGGAGCATTTAACTTTAACTTAGTTTCTTCAATATTTGGAACAGGAATTATCTTAGATATTGTTTATTCTCTTGTGGGAATATTTGCAATTTGGGCAATTGTTTTAGTTTCAAAGAAATAAATTTATCTCTAAATTTATTTTTTCTTCATTTTTTATTTTTTTATTCTTTTAAATCAGAAATGCCGAGGATTATTAATGCAAGTCCTGCAAATAAAACTCCCCACATTATTCCGCCCTTAAGGAAAGATAATGTCGCCATCCCGAAACCTGCTAAATTTGTTCCCCAAACATAGATTCCCCCAACTAGGAGAATCAAACCGATTAAAAGTTCTAGCCATTTATTCATAAAATCTTTTATGAAATTTTATTTAAAAATATAATTGTTCTCAAAAATGGTTTTCAAAAAGTTTAAAAGTGAAGATTTTTTAGAAAAAACATGGATAACAGAGAATTTAATGGAAATTTAGCAATTCCAATTTTATAATTCTAGTTCGAACTCTTTTATTCTAAGTTTCAAATGAAAAAAGTTAAAGATTTTTTGTGGAAACCAAATATGTTGGTGGAAGAACTCGTTGATAGTTATGCTAATTTGGGATTTCAATCAATTGAGCTTGCGGAGTCTTCAAAAGTTGTAATGAAAATGAAAAGAAATGGTGCGAAGATTTTCTTGACTTTTACTTCGAATATGGTTACTTCTGGTCTTCGGGGTTTTTTTGCTCAGTTATGTTCTATGAAGATTCCAAATATTTTAGTAACAACCTCTGGCGCCATCGAAGAAGATTTGATGAAATCTTTTGGTGAGAGTTTTGAGCTTTCAAGTTTTAATGCAGATGATTATGCTTTACATGAAAAAGGAGAAAATCGTGTTGGAAATTTAGTTATTAGAAGTGAAAGTTATATGGAATTTGAGGATAAGATGACAGAATTTTTAACAAAAATTTATTCTAATCGAAAATCCTCAAAGGATGACCCTTCTGGCCCTCGAATTTCTACATCTGAATTATTGAAAGAAATTGGTTTGTTAATAGATGATGAAAATTCAATTTTATTTCAAGCTGCTAAAAATAATATTCCAATTTATTGTCCGGGAATTGCAGATTCAAGTTTTGGTTTCCAATTATTTATGTTTCAACAAAAGAATCCAGATTTTATTGTGGACACCATTCAAGATATGAATAGAATTGTTACTGATCTTTCTTTTGACGAGAAAAAAGGTTTGATTTCTTTAGGGGGAAGTACTTCAAAACATTACGCTATTTTTGCGGCGCTCTTATCTGGGGGTTTTGATTATGCTGTTTATATGACAACTTCTCATTCTACTTCTGGAAGTTTGAGTGGAGCTACGACTCAAGAAGCAAAATCTTGGGGAAAGCTAAAGGATGATGCAGAAGCTGCGACAGTGAATGGAGATGTTACAATTACTTTTCCTTTAATGATGACTTCTGCCTTGGATAAAATGAAAAAGGAAGGTTTTATTTAATGGCCAATAGAATCTTGGTTTGTTCTCCAGGGAAAGTTTATTCTGAAATTGGTGAGCAGGAAGCTGCAGAAAAATATACTCAAATGGCAATCGAGGGATTTGATGGTTTGGTAAAATTTCATTCAGATTATGAAGAATTGAAAGAGATTCCAGATAATTCTTCTGTGGTTGCAAGAAAGGATGGAAGGGGATTAATTAGAACTCTTTTTCATAATCAGCCGGTTGTGAGGGTTGGAGAAATTCCAGTTAATTTAAGTTCTTCAAGTCATTTATTTAATGTAGAACATATTCTGGGAGAAGATTTATATTTACCAGATTTAGATGTTGTTGAATTTCGTGGAAGAAGAAAAGAAGTTCAAGTTGCATCAGATATTGTTTCCCATTTTTATCGAGAATTTGGGTGGAATGTTTTGTCCTTGGTTAATTCTGGATTTCCTACGGAAGAGGTTGATGTTAAATCTGGTAGGGCAGATTTAGGGGAAAAAATTAGGGTTTATCAGCCTGAACAAATGAGAAGACATGCTCAAATTAAGTCTGTTTATGATTATAATAAATTAGCTTTTAGAAGGAGAGCATGATGCAAGCTAAATTTGTTTTGTCAAAAAGTAAACTTCTTTCTCAGTTAAAGTTGTTGGAAGATTTGAATCTTAAAGTTAGTTATAGTTATAAAACAAATCATGAAGTTGGAGATGTTTTACGAGAAAATTCAGAGGCAGATTTTTCAATTCATGCTAAGGAAGAGCTTGAAATGATTAACGATAAATCTCGAATTTGGTTTTTTACTCAAGCGGAATTAGAAAATGAATTAAAAGATATTTTGTCTTCTGGGATTAGGAATTTTGTTATTGATAATGAGATTGACTTGGAAAGATTATTGGAAGTCATTGGAAAGGAAAAGATTAAGATTAATTTATCTTTAAGAATGAAATTTTCAGAACACCGGATTGGGACGGGAAAGTATTTTGTCTATGGGATGAATTCTAAAAAAATTAATTTGTTAATTGAGAAAATAAAGAATAATTCTTGTTTGGAAAAAATTGGAGTTCATATTCATAGAAAAAGTCAAAACACTAGTGAATGGGAGATTGTTTCTGAATTAAAAGATTCTTTAACAGATGAAACTCTCGAGAGAATCAATTTTTTAAACCTTGGAGGGGGTTTGCCCACTATTTATCGCGGATATACTACAGATGTTTTGCCTTATATCTTTGAGAAAATAAAAATTACACGAGACTTTCTTTTAGAAAAAGGAATTGAGGTTTATATTGAACCAGGAAGATTTTTGGCTGCACCCTGTGTTGATTTACATACAAATATTATTCAGAAACAAGATAAAAATTTAATTATCAACACCACAATTTACAATTGTGCTTTAGATACCATCTTGACGTCGACAAAATTGATGGTTTTGGGAGAAAAAGACTCTGGAGAATTTTACTTGGTGAAGGGAAATAGTCCCACGAGAGATGATATTTTTAGGTATAAGGTTTATTTGGAAAATCCTCTGGTTGGAGATAAAATTGTTTTTCTCGGGGCTGGAGCATATAATTATACTACTGATTTTTTTGGATATAAAAAAATTCCAACAGAAATTGTGAATTAATTTTCTTTTTTTATACAAATGTTTATATAATTTTTAGTTTTGTTTCTGGCATGGAATTAAAAAATGAAAGAAAACCTGGAAAATATTTGAATTTGGTTGATGCTTTGAAGCTTTTTGCTCCAGGAACTTCTCTTCGAACGGCATTAGATGATATTTTAAGGGCAAGAATGGGCGCAATAATTGTTTTTGGAAAAGATGATTTGTCTGGGATTATTGATGGAGGCTTTAGAATTAATTCTAAATTTAGTGCCCAAAGATTAGTTGAACTTGCAAAAATGGATGGAGCAATTGTTTTGTCAACGGACTTAAAGAAAATTGCTTATGCGAATACTTTGCTAACCCCGAAGATATTAAAGACAAGTGAAACTGGGACAAGACATAAAGCTGCAGAGAGAACTGCAATGCAACTTAATTCAATTGTTGTCGCAGTTTCGGAAAGAAAAAATAAGATTACTGTTTATTGTGGGCAAGAAAAGTATATTTTGGAGAAGAGTGCCGAACTTTTAAGGCGTGCAACTGAAACATTACAAATTTTAGAAAAGCAAAAAGAAGTTTTTGAAGATTCTTTGTTGCATTTAAATATCTTGGAAGTAACTAATTTGGCAACTACTAATGATGTTTGTAGTGTTTTGCAGAGAATGGAAATAATCAAGAGAATTTCTGACAATGTTAAGAGATATTTAATTGAACTTGGGCGTGAAGGAATTATTGTTAGTATGAGATTAAAAGAACTTACAAGAAATTTGCAAACGGAAAGGGAAAGAGTTTTACGGGATTATTTTTATTTAAAATTAAGTAAAGTTAAAACCATCTTAGATTCGATGAATTTTGATTTTTTATTAGAAACTTCCAATATTTCTCGTATGCTTTTTGAGGAGTTGCATGAAAGGGAAGTTAGTCCTAAGGGAGTTAGAATTTTATCTAAACTTAATTTGTCTGAAAAAGATCGTGATGCTTTAATTGCTGGCTTTGACAATTTAGAGAAAATTTTTGATGCAACTGAAGAAGATTTGGTTGAAGCTTTAGGCCGTCGTCAAGGAATTGAAAAGTTTAAGAAAGATTTGGATAAGTTAAGAGAAAAGATCTTAGACGGAAAACGAGTTTGATTTTGTATTATTTTTGGTTAAAATATGATATTTATGCTAAGACTTTTGAATCTTCTAATGGGACACATCCATTTTCATCACAAAATTGCCCTGTTAGATTATTGGAAGAGATTAGTTCACATGAATAAACATTTCCTTCTTGATCAATCGCTTTTAGGTTGTAGAGCATCCAAACTCCCTCGATTAATCCTTCGTTAGTTTGAATATTAATTTCTTTTCTAAGTATTCCTTCCAATGCCTCTTCAACAGTCATTTTTGAGCTTATTCCTATGGATAAATGGAACTGATTTGGGTTGTAAACTGTCCAATATGTTTTTAGAGCTTCAAATGCTTCTTGGTCAGAATTTATTGAGGAATTGATGTTTTCATCAAATAGATAATTATTTTTTATTTCGTCACAATGAATTATCTGGGGATTTGAATGGAAATTGAAAAGAGAATATCCTGTAACTATTATAATTGCAATGAGGATTATTGCTATGGTTGAATAAATAGATCTTTTTTCCATAAATTTCTTAGCAAAAAAGATTATTTAAATCTTTTCAAGACTTCAAATTTAATTGACATTTATTACCCAATCCTTAAAAACTCATCCTCCTTTTTTGCTTGATGTTAAAGAA